>DASVVC010000033.1:0-17389 GCA_036386755.1 Telluria sp. | reverse complement strand
GACGATCGGCGCGTCTTCGATCTCGGCCGCGCCCTGGTCTATCACCGTGGCCGGCGCGTCTTCCTCGCCGAACTGGATGTCTTCCTGGTCGCCCACCATCTCGTTGAGACTGGTTTCGGCGTTGCGGCCCAGGTTGGCCAGCAAGGTCAGCAGCACGTCGTGCAGCACGATCACCGGCTCGACCGACGCTTCGCTCTGGAACTTGATCTGGTCGAGCGCCTGGATATTGGTCGGGTCGGAAATGGCGACCGACATCTTGTTGCCGCGCTTGGCCAGGGCGATCACGCGCTGGCTCTGCATCAGCTTGGCGTCGATGGCGTTGGCCGGCAGGGCATCGAGATTGAAGCTCTGCAAATCCATCAGCGGGTAGCCGAAGGTTTCCGCGCAAAACGCGGCCAGGGTGCGCGCGTCGAAGGTGCCGGTCAGCAGCAGGGTGTCGATGAAGGGGCTCTTGTCCGCCAGCGACTTCTTGTGCAGCGAATCGGCCTGCTGCGCACTGAGGCGGCCGGCCTGCATCAAGGCGCGAGCCAGGCCCGGCATCGGGGTTCCGGGGGTCGTATTCGGGAGGACTGCAGCCATATGCGCGCGTGATTTAAATGGTACGGGGAACGACAAGGCGCCGTCCAGTAGTGACTGTTGCGGCGAACTGCCTTGGATCATGCCTCCGAGCATCACATTTGTAAAGTGTTTGCTGCATGGGGGAGGCAACCATACCACGTAGCCAAAATGGAACGTTACATTGCCTTTTGGAACTTCTGTGGCTAGAGTGGAATTGTTGGTGACAGTCTGATTAGAGACAGTGTCAACGCGCCGGAGGGCGGGTCAGCTTGACGAGCTTGATCGCCTGGTTTTGCACCTGGATTACTTCGATCGCCACGTTACCGATTTTCAGGCTGATCGGGGCCTCGGGAATTTCCTGCAATTGCTCCAGCATGAGGCCGTTGACAGTCTTGGGGCCGTCCAGCGGAAACGCCAGTCCCAGCCGTTTATTGATCTCGCGCAGGGGGGCCGTGCCTTCGAGCAGACATTCGCCGCGCGCATCCCAGCCGACATTGTCGCTCGGCTCCGCGCCCGGCACCGAGGTGGTGAAGTCGCCGATCATTTCTTCGATGATATCGTCGAGCGTGACCAGGCCCTGCACCTCGCCGTACTCGTCGACGATGATACCCAGGCGCTCCTTGTTTTCCTGGAAATATTGCAGTTGAGTAAAGACGCTGGTGTCCTGTGGAATGAAATAGGGTGTTGTTAATAGTTCACGGAAATGGCCGATGGTCAGCGCGTTTTCCTCGTTGAGCAGGGCGATCGCATGGCGCACGTGCAGGATGCCGATGATGTGGTTGATCTCGCCTTCATAGACCGGCAGCTTGTTGTGGTGGCAGTTGGTCAGCTGGGCCTTGAGCTCGGCGACCGGCACGGCCAGGTTGAGCGCCTCGATCTGGGCGCGCGGGGTCATGATGTCTTCGATCGACGTGGTGTCGAGGTCGAACAGGTTGAGCAGGATGCTTTTATGCTTTTGCGCGATGAAATTGCCGCCTTCGAGCACGATGGCGCGCAATTCGTCGGGCGAGACCCGGTTCTGGGCGGCGCTGTCGGCCGGCTTGACGCGCAAGATGGCCAGGAACAGGCGCACGAACAGGTTGACGAACCAGATCAGCGGCTTGGCCACCGCCATCAGCGGTTGGAGCAGGGTGCTGGCGACCAGCGAAATGGTTTCCGGATAGGTGGCGCCGATGAACTTGGGCGCGATTTCGGCGAACACGATCAGCACGAACACCAGCAGCGCGATGGCGATGACGATGACGCTCTCTTCATAGCCGAACAGCAAAATCGCAATCGCGGTCGCCAGCACCGTCGCCATGGCGTTGACCAGGGTATTGGCGATCAGGATCAGCGAGAGCAGCTTGTCGGTGCGATCGAGCAGCCACAAGGTGGTGATGGCGCCGCGGTGGCCGCGCTTGGCCAGGCTGCGCAGGCGGAATTTGTTGGCGGCCATGAGCGCCGTTTCCGCCATGGCGAAAAAGGCCGAACACAGGATCAGGAAGACCAGCGCGGCGACAAGCACCCAGGGTGACACGGTATCCAAGGGTCAGCGTGCGGCAGCGGTAGAAAAACAGGGAAGCATGGAAAGCGGGCCAAGCCCAGAATGGTGCGTCGCCGGAACGGCAACCGCAGAGCTGCTGATTTTAAGTCAAGGCAGGTTCCGGTGCAAGTTTGACCAGAGTTATGTGCGGCAACTATGCCGTTTGCATCAGCCGTTCCACCAGTGCGAGGTCGCCCCCGCGCCCGGCAGGCGCGCCTGTACCGCCTTGTCGATGATGCCGGCCGCCACCGCCTGGTCGGCGTCGAAGATGCGCGCATGGCCGAACAGATTGGTACGGATGTCGTCCTGCACCCCGGCCGCCCTGGTCGCCTCCTCGAAAATGCAGGCATAGCGTTCGGCGTCGAAATCGAGGCAGTCGCGCCATTCGCTCACGCGCGCATGGTCGGCCGCCACCAGGTTGCCGAAGCCCCAGTGCAGGGGATGGACCAAAAAGCGCGTGCCGGGGCAGGCATAGCGCTTGGCGCCGGCTAAAAAGATCACCACGCCGACCGATTCGACGCTGCCGATGTTGTGGGTGGTCAGCGGCAGGGGCAGCGACTTGAGGAAGAAATACAGCGCGAAGCCGGCGGTCATGTTGCCGCCTTCGGTGGACATGTGCAGCTCGATCTCGGTCGCGCCGCTCTGCAGCGCTTGCAGGCAGAGGTTGCGGATGGTGCACACCGCGCTGTGATTGATGGGGCCGATAAAGTGAACGATGTGCAGCGACATTATCTCTCCTGGAACTCTTCGCTCAAGAATAGCAAGTTTTTGCCTGCCGCATGGTTTCGTTGGTGTTTCAGCTACCGCGGTAAGTGGAATACGACCACGGCGTCACCACCAGCGGCACGTGATAGTTCTGGGCCGGATCGGCGATGCCGAAGGCCAGGGTCACGCGGTCGATGAAGCGCGGCTGCGGCAGGTTCACGCCCTGCGCGGCAAAATAATCGCCGGCGGCAAACACCAGCTCGTAGCATCCGGCCTGCATGGCATCGCCTTCGAGCAGGGGCGTGTCGACGCGGCCGTCGCCGTTGGTGGTAACGGTCTTGATCAGGGTGCGCGCGCCGGGAGCGACCGCGTACAGTTCGACCACTACGCCGTTGCCGGGCTTGCCCTGGGTCGTGTCGAGCACGTGCGTACTAAGTTTTCCCATCATCGTTCCTATATGATCAACATGAGGCAGGTTATCGGGCTGATCATATACTGACGTGTGGACGCCAATATATGATGCGAACTATACCCTCCATGCACTTACCTCCACCTTGAACCTGCCCATGACGACTTATGACAACTATCCACGCGACCTGACCGGCTATGGGCGCACGCCGCCCCATCCGCAATGGCCGGGCCAGGCGCGGGTGGCGCTGCAGTTCGTGCTCAACTATGAAGAGGGCGGCGAAAACAATGTGCTGCACGGCGACCCCGCCTCCGAAACCTTTCTTTCCGAAATCATCGGCGCGGCGGCTTTTCCGATGCGCCACATGAGCATGGAGTCGCTGTACGAATACGGCTCGCGCGCGGGCCTTTGGCGCCTGCTGCGCATGTTCGAAGAGCGCAAGCTGCCGTTGACCGTGTTCGGCGTGGCCATGGCGCTCAAGCGCAACCCGGAAGCGGTGGCCGCGTTTCAAGAGTTGGGCCACGAAATCGCCTGCCACGGCCTGAAGTGGATTTCCTACCAAAACGTGGACGAAGCGACCGAGCGCGCCCACCTGCTCGAAGCCGTGCAGATCATGCGCGAGCTGACCGGGTCCGCGCCGCTGGGCTGGTACACCGGGCGCGACTCGCCCAACACGCGCCGCCTCGTGGTCGAGCACGGCGGGTTTGCCTACGACGCCGACCACTACGGCGACGACCTGCCGTTCTGGCAACAGGTCGAGCACGCCGGCGGGGTCACGCCGCACCTGGTGGTGCCCTACACGCTCGACACCAACGACATGCGCTTTGCCGCCATGCAGGGGTTTAACTCCGGCACCCAGTTCTTCGATTATCTGAAAGACGCCTTCGACGTGCTGTATGCCGAAGGCGATCCGGATGGGCTGGACCAGCCGAAAATGCTGTCCATCGGGCTGCATTGCCGCATCGTCGGCCGGCCGGGGCGCTCGGCGGCACTGGCGCGCTTTCTCGATTACGTGCAAGGCCACGACAAGGTCTGGATCACGCGCCGTATCGATATCGCCGAACACTGGCGCGCGACGCATCCCTACCGCCCGCCGCAACAGCCGCAGCCGCCGCACGGCTGACCGCAGGCCTTCGCCCATATCCGCGCTGCCAATTTCACGCGCAATTCGCGTGATGCAAACAGCTCCGACCGTCGCAGGCGTCCGGTGCGTCGGGCGCGCCGCAGTCGGTGCGCCCAGCGTGAAAAATGTTGAACTTCTTTTTGACGCGCTGGGTCTATATCTGTTTCAGTCAGTGCAGCCCACATCGGACATGCTCGACGAGGATGCCGTACGGCACCTGCCCAGGCAAGCGCGCCTGATGATGACGGGGATGATGCACTGGTTCGTGGCTGCACTCATGGAGGCTGTCATGCCGATTTCACTCGACCATCCGGTACCTCTCGACTCTGCGACACCGCCCCCATTTATCTTTTTCGCTACGGAAGCACATAGCTTTTGGCGGTATTTCTGGCCATTTCTATCGGTGAGGCAATTTATATTCACTCTCGCCGTGTGTACGGTGGGGGTCGTTGTTACCGTACTGCTGGCACGCCGCGGAGGACATTCGGCCGATTTTACGTTTGGCATGTCCGGCGGCTTTGTCCTGTCCGTCATACGCCTGTTCCCGTACGAGGAGTTACCGGGAAAAATAACAGTCGCTACCACGCGTGGCCCGGTTCGCCAACTGATGCCAATGATGGAGCAGATTATTCTGGAACTTGGTTTTACGCCTGGCCTTTCGCCCTCCAGCGCGGACCGCCTGCGTTTTCGCTCAAAAACCGAGGCGCGGCTTGGCCGGGGATTTGCACCTGCGCAAAATATCGAGCTGTGCATCGCTGACGAGAACATTATCGAACTGCTGGGTCCTAAAAGCACGCTGGACCTCATGGCGATGCGCCTCCGCCGAAAATTGGAGGCGTGAGATGGCCGCGAGGCACCAATGATCCAAGGGGTGCTTATTTCCTGATAAAGATAACCAAGATACGCTAAATCATATATCTTGCCGCCGCCCCGGTGTTAGCCTTGCATACTGGGATAAAGCCGAGGCAAGAATGTCAACACCGATCCGTTTTTACTATCAGGGCGCCGTGCGCGAAGTCACGCAGGCCGCGCCGACGCAGACCATCCTCCAGCATTTGCGCGAGGACCTGCACTGCACCGGCACCAAGGAAGGCTGCGCCGAAGGCGACTGCGGCGCCTGCACGGTCGTCATCGGGACGCTCGGCGCGGACGGCCAGGTCGAGATGAAGGCGGTGAACTCCTGCATCCAGCTCACGCCCACGCTCGATGGCAAGGCCCTGTTCTCGGTCGAAGACCTGCAGCAGCCGAACGGCCTGCTGCACCCGGTGCAGCAAGCCATGGTCGAGTGCCACGGCTCCCAGTGCGGCTTTTGCACGCCCGGTTTCGTCATGTCCCTGTGGGGCATGTACCTCAAGCAGGAAGGGCGCGAGCCCACCCGCTGCCAGATCGACGACGCCCTCTCCGGTAACCTGTGCCGCTGCACCGGCTACCGCCCGATCATCGACGCCGCCAGACGCATGGGCGAACTGCCGGCCGTGCATTTCGACCGCGCCGCGCTGGCGGCCCAGTTGGCGCCCCTGCAGCGCGGCGCCATGGCCACTTACAGCGCACATGGAGCATCGTTTTACGCACCGCGCACGCTCGATGAACTCGTGCGCATCCGCGCCGAGAAACCCGGCGCCGTGCTGCTGGCCGGCTCCACCGACATCGGCCTGTGGGTCACCAAGCAGATGCGCGAGCTGGGCGACATCATCTACCTGGGCCACGTCGACGCGCTCAAGCACGTAACGCAGCACGACGGCATGATCGACATCGGCGCCGGCGTCACGCTCGAAGATGCCTACAAGGCAGTCGCGGCGCACTACCCGACCGAACTGTCGTCGATGTGGCAGCGCTTTGCCTCGCTCCCGATCCGCAACGCCGGCACCCTTGGCGGCAATGTCGCCAACGGCTCGCCCATCGGCGACTCGATGCCGTGGCTGATCGCTTTGGGCGCCCGCGTGGTGCTGCGCGGCGCCGCCGGCGAACGCGAACTGGCGCTGGAAGAGCTGTACCTCGGCTACCAGAAAAAGGACCTGCAGGCGGGCGAATTCGTCCAGGCCGTGCGCGTACCGCTGCCGCGCGATGGCGTGCAGCTGCGCACCTACAAGCTGGCCAAGCGCTTCGACCAGGATATCTCCGCCGTGTGCGCCGCCTTTGCGCTGCGCTTCGACGGCGACGTGGTGGTCGAGGCGCGCATCGCCTTCGGCGGCATGGCCGCCACGCCCAAGCGCGCCGCGCAGACCGAAGCGATGCTGCTTGGGCAGCCATGGAGCGAGGCGACCGTCGATGCGGCCATGAATATGCTGGCCCGCGATTACGCGCCGCTGTCGGACATGCGCGCGTCGAGCGACTACCGCATGAAGGCCGCGCAGAACCTGCTGCGCCGCTACTGGTTCGAGACCCGTCAACACAACGCGCTGGCGGCCGATGCCGTCAACGCCTTTGCCGTGCGCGCGTAAGGAGAACACCATGAACGACGCAGCTACCCCAGCGCTCAAAGCGGCGGCATGGACCGGCGTGGGCGTCTCGCGCGCGCACGAATCGGCCGCGCTGCACGTGCTCGGCCAGGCCACCTATACCGACGACATCCCGGAATTGCAGGGCACCTTGCACGCGGCGCTTGGCCTGTCTTCCAAGGCGCACGCCATTATTGCCGCCATCGACCTGGCCGCCGTGCGCGCCAGCGCGGGCGTGGTGGCCGTGCTGACGGTGGCCGACATCCCTGGCACCAACGATTGCGGCCCGATCATCCACGACGACCCGATCCTGGCCGATGGGCGAGTCATGTACGTCGGCCAGCCGATCTTCATCGTCGTCGCCGACACGCACGACAATGCGCGCCGCGCGGCGCGCCTGGGCCAGGTCACGTACGAAGAGCTGCCCGCCATCCTGACGCCGCAAGCGGCGCGCGCCGCGCAATCGTACGTGCTGCCGCCGATGCGCCTGGCACGCGGCGACTATCAAAGCGCGTTCGAAAAAGCGCCGCGCTCGGTCAAGGGCGAGCTGTATGTGGGCGGCCAGGAGCAGTTCTACCTGGAAGGCCAGATTTCGTACGCGATCCCGAAAGAAGACAAGGGCATGCTGGTGCTCTGCTCGACCCAGCACCCGAGCGAAATGCAGCACGTGGTGGCGCATGCGCTCGGCCTGCATTCGCATAACATCGTCGTCGAATGCCGCCGCATGGGCGGTGGCTTCGGCGGCAAGGAGTCGCAATCGGCGCTGTGGGCCGCAGCTTCCGCCATCGCCGCGTCAAAGCTCAAGCGCCCGGTGAAGCTGCGCGCCGACCGCGACGACGACATGCTCGTCACCGGCAAGCGCCACTGCTTCCACTACGAATACGAAGTCGGCTACGACGACGATGGCCGCATTGTCGCCGCCAAGGTCGACATGGTCACCCGCGCCGGTTATTCGGCCGACCTGTCCGGGCCCGTGGCCACGCGCGCGGTCTGCCATTTCGACAATACCTATTATTTATCGGACGTCGACATCCGCGCCGCCTGCGGCAAGACCAACACGCAGTCCAACACCGCCTTTCGCGGCTTCGGTGGCCCGCAGGGGGCGATTGCCATCGAATACGTGATCGACGAAATCGCGCGTGCGCTCGGGCGCGACGCGCTGGACATCCGCCGCATCAATTTCTACGGCCGTGAAGATCGCAATGTCACGCCGTACGGCCAGGTCGTGGTCGACAACGTGATCCATGCGCTCAGCGCTGAACTGGAACAGACCAGCGAATACCGCGCCCGCCGCGCGGCAATCGGCGCTTTCAACTCCGCCAGCCCGGTGCTCAAGAAAGGGCTGGCGCTCACGCCCGTCAAATTCGGGATTGCGTTTAACGTCACGCACCTGAACCAGGCCGGCGCGCTGGTGCACGTGTACGTCGATGGGTCGATCATCGTCAACCACGGCGGCACCGAAATGGGGCAGGGCATCAACACCAAGGTGATGCAGGTCGTCGCCCACGAGCTGGGCGTGGATATCGCCAACGTGCGCGCCACCGCCACCGATACCAGCAAGGTATCGAACACCTCGGCCACGGCCGCGTCGACCGGCGCCGACTTGAACGGCAAGGCGGCGCAGGATGCGGCGCGCCAGATTCGCGAGCGCCTGGCCGCTTACGCGGTCAAGCTGTACGGCGGCGAAGCTGGCGAGGTGGTGTTCGCCAACGATACGGTGTTCGTCAACGGCCACGAGGTGTCTTTTCCGGTGCTGGTGCAAAAAGCCTATCTGGCGCGCGTGCAGCTGTGGTCCGACGGCTTTTACGCCACGCCGGGCCTGCACTGGGACCCGAAAACCATGAACGGGCGCCCGTTCTCGTACTACGCCTATGGCGCCGCCGTGGCCGAAGTGGTGGTCGACACACTCACCGGCGAATGGAAGCTGCTGCGCGCCGACGCGCTGTACGACGCCGGCAAGTCGCTCAACCCGGCCATCGACATCGGCCAGGTCGAAGGCGCCTTCATCCAGGGCATGGGCTGGCTCACCACCGAGGAACTGTGGTGGAACCCGGCCGGCAAACTGATGACGCACGCACCGTCGACCTACAAGATTCCCGGCGTGTCCGACTGCCCGGAAGACTTCCGCGTGCGCCTGTTCGACAACCGCAACGTCGAAGACAGCATCCACCGCTCCAAGGCCGTGGGCGAGCCGCCGCTGCTGCTGCCGTTCTCGGTGTTCTTTGCGATTCGCGACGCGATTTCCAGCGTCGGCGGGCACAAGATCCAGCCGCCGCTGAACGCCCCGGCCACCAGCGAAGAAATCCTCAACGCCATTTCCGCTGTCGAAGCGGCGCTCAAGGCGGCGTGATGGACGACTGGCTCAGCGCCGACGGTCCCGCCATCCTGGTGACCGTGGCCATCGTCGAAGGCTCCGGCCCGCGCGAGTGCGGCGCCAAGATGCTGGTCGACGCCACCCGCGTGCTTGACACCATCGGCGGCGGCCACCTGGAGCACCGCGCCATCGAGACCGCGCGCGCCATGCTGGCGGGCGAGCGCGCACGTCATTTTGAACGCTATGCACTGGGCCCGAGCCTGGGCCAGTGCTGCGGCGGCGTGGTGCACCTGTCGTTCGAACTGTTCGACGCGGTGCAGGCGGCGCTGCTCGGCCAGCGCCGCCACGATGACAGCTGGCGCGTGGTCGCTATCGACGGCGCGCCCGTCAGCGCGCTGTTCGACGGCGACGGGCGCTGGCTGGCAGGCGCGCGTGCGCCGGTATTTGCGCGCGACCGTGGCGCCTACGTGATGCAGGAGCCGGACGGGCGGCGCTGGCTGGTCGATCCGGTATTCGCGCCGCGCGCCCACCTGGTGCTGTTCGGCGCTGGCCACGTGGGCACGGCCATCGTGCGCGCACTGGCGCATTTGCCTTGCCACGTCACCTGGGTCGATGAACGGGACGACATGTTCCCCCAACAGGTGCCGGCCAACGTGACGGTGGAGGCGACCGACATGCCCGAAGCGCTGGTGGCCGCCGCCCCGGCCAATGCCAGTTATCTCGTCATGACGCACAGCCATGCGCTCGACCAGCGCCTGACGGAGGCGATCATGGCGCGGCGCGATGTGGGCTGGTTCGGCCTGATCGGATCGAAAACCAAGCGCCGCCAGTTCGAACACCGCCTGCGCGCACGCGGCGTGGACGCGGCGCGCATCGACGCCATGGTTTGCCCGATCGGGCTGGCCGGCATCACCAACAAAGCGCCGGCGGTCATCGCCGCTTCCGTCTGCGCGCAATTACTGACCGTGTGGGAAGCCATGCAAAGGGCGCCCGGCGCGTCCAGCGCGTCCGTGCTACCCTCGGCCGCAATCACCGAAAGAGCCTGATGTCTACCGTACCACCGACCACCGTGCAAGCCTACCGAGCCAGCTTGCTGCATTTCCACGCCGACCCCGCGTTCAGCCAGGACGCCTGCCTGTGGCACGAAGACGGCCTGTTGATCGTCGCCGACGGCATCGTCCAGGCGGCGGGCGACTACGCGCAGCTCTTTGCCACGCTCCCAAGCGGCGCGCAGGTGATCGATTATCGCGGCAAGGTGATCATGCCGGGCTTTATCGACACCCACCTGCATTTTCCGCAGACCGACATGATTGCTTCGCCGGCGCCGGGCCTGCTGCCGTGGCTGGAAACCTACACCTTCCCGACCGAGCGCCAGTTCGGCGACCCGGCGCACGCGCGCGAGGTGGCCGATTTCTTCCTCGACGAGTTGCTGCGTTGCGGGACCACCACGGCCATGGTGTACTGCACCGTGCACCGCGAGTCGGTCGATGCGTTCTTCGAGGCCAGCACGGCGCGCAACCTGCGCATGGCCGCTGGCAAGGTGCTGATGGACCGGAACTGCCCCGAGTTCCTGCGCGATACGGCCGAGGGCGGGGTGCGCGACAGCGAGGACCTGATCAAAAAATGGCACAACAAGGGCCGCGCCATGTACGCCATCACCCCGCGCTTTGCGCCCACGTCCACCGAGGCGCAGCTGCGGCTCACCGGCGAGCTGGCGGCGGCGTATCCGGACACGTACATACAGACCCACGTGTCCGAGAACGCGGACGAGTGCAGCTGGGTCAAGTCGCTGTTTCCGGACGCGCGCAGTTACCTTGACGTGTACGACCACTATGGGCTGATGCGCGAGCGCGCCATGTTCGGCCACTGCATCTGGCTGGATGACGCCGACTTTGCGCGGATGGCCGAGACCGGGTCGGCGGCAGCGATCTGCCCGACCTCCAACTTCTTCCTCGGCAGCGGCTTGTTCGATTTTGAAAAGGCCGACGCGGCGCGGGTATCGCTGTCGCTGGCGACCGATGTTGGGGCGGGGACTTCCTTCTCCATGTTGCAAACTATGAATGAAGCCTATAAAGTAGCGCGATTGAAAGGCAGCTACCTGCCGGCCGCGCGCATGTTTTACCTGGCGACCCTGGGCGCGGCGCGCAGCATGCAACTCGAAGGGACCATCGGCAGTTTCGTGGCGGGGGCGGAGGCCGATTTCATCGTGCTCGACCCGAAAGCGACGCCGTTGCTGGCGCGCCGCACGGAGCGCTGCAATAATCTCGAGGAGCTGCTGTTCGCGCTGGCGCTGCTGGGCGACGACCGGTGCGTGGCTGCGACCTATGCGGCTGGCCGCAAGGTGCATGAGCGCACAGGCGCGGCGACCTTGTAAGTACCACCACACGAAAAACCGTCGCTCCCGCGCAGGCGGGAGCCCAAGTTTATTTGCTTAATCCGCGGCGCGTACTTGGACTCCCGCCTGCGCGGGAGCGACGGCGACCTTTATCGAGAGAAGAACCCATGATCCGTAAAACGAGCAGCCTGTTGATCGCCCTGGCCCTTGCCGCGAACGCACACGCCGCGCCGAGCGCCGCATCCAAAGCCAACGAAGCGGCCACCGCGCGCCACCTGGCTGGCCTGATCGCCGGCGCCGAGCCGAAGCTGTCCGAACTGACCCTGTTCTTCTCGCAGATGCCCAAGGGCGCCGACCTGCACCACCATTATTCCGGCGCGCTCTACGCCGAACAATACGTCGACTTCCTCGACAAGCAGGGCCTGTGCGTCAACAAGCAGACCTACCGCATCGAAACGAGCAAAGCCGTCATCGACGCCCAGCGCGCGCTGCCCGCCGCCGAGCGCACCTGCCTGTCATCAAGCGAGGTGCTGGCCGACGACCTGACCTACCGCGAGCTGCTGCAGCGCTGGTCGAGCAAGGATTTCTATAACCACGGCGCGATCCAGCCGCCCCCGGACCGCCAGTTCTTCCAGACCTTCGGCTTTTTCGGCCCGGTTTCGAACGCCAACTTCAACGACGGCTTGCTGGAGCTGAAAAAGCGCGCCATCGCCGAAAACGTCGGCTATATCGAAACCATGTTCAAGCTCGCGCCGATGACCGGCAACGCCGACGCCGATACGGCCATGTGGAAGGCCGCCGACGACGCTGCGCTCACCGCCGCCATGC
Source organism: Telluria sp. (assembly GCA_036386755.1). Taxonomy (GTDB): domain Bacteria; phylum Pseudomonadota; class Gammaproteobacteria; order Burkholderiales; family Burkholderiaceae_D; genus Telluria_A. The sequence goes on along the minus strand of DASVVC010000033.1, from coordinate 5,157 downwards.
GCAACTGGATGGAGAAACTCGACAAAGACCCGGCCTTCAACCAGGGCCTGGCCGATTACGTCGAGCGCATCAAGGCCAACCACGCCAACATCGACGACGAGCAGTTCACCATGCGCTACCAGGCGTATGTACTGCGCCTGGTCAATCCGTCGCTGGTGTTCTCGTCGATGCTGGCCGGCTTCAAGGCCGCCAGCCAGAGCGAGTTGATCGTGGGCGTCAATATCGTCGGCCAGGAAAGCCTGGCGCCGTCGATGCGCGACTACGCACTGCACATGAAGATGTTCCGCTTCCTGAAGACCCAGTATCCGAAAGTGAAGCTGGCGCTGCACGCGGGCGAGCTGGCGCTGGGCGACGTGCCGCCCGAAGGACTCAAGTTCCACATCGAGCAAGCCCTGAACGTGGCCGGCGCCGACCGCATCGGCCACGGCATCGACCTGGCGCACGAATCGAATGCGACCGCGATCATGAAGACCATGCGCGAAAAGGATATTCCGGTCGAGATCAACCTGACCAGCAATGCCTTCATTTCCGGCATCCAGGGCGCCAATCACCCGGTGACCTTGTACCGCAAGTTCGGCGTGCCGTATGTGATTTCGACCGACGACGCCGGTGTCACGCGCCACAACCTGTCGCAGGAATACACCTTGTTCGCCAGCCGCTACCAGCCCTCGTACGCCGAAATCAAGAAGGTCTCGTACAACGGCGTGCGTTACGCTTTCCTGCCGGAGCAGGAAAAGCTGCGCCTGACGCGCCAGCTCGACGAGCGCTTTGCGCGCTTCGAGGCGCAGGTGGCATCCTGGCCGACGGCGGCCAGCGCCAGGCCGCGCGCACGCTGAGCGCCTGCGTCGTTCCCGCCGAGGGCCACCCTTGGCGGGCGCGACGTGGTGCTGGTGTGTTGCCGGTACTTCCCGGTTCTGCCGTTTTCCCTCTCCCGCCTTCCAAACTCGGCACAGTTCGCGCCGTGCCATCTTGAGTTGCTCCAAACTTCCCCGCTTTAGTTGTCAAAAATTATTTACGTAATGGAAAGTGTGTGGCCGTCCCGCTACACATTTGCGCGTCTCGGCAAACGTTTGTCGAAATTGTGTATGAAAGGATTTCACCTCAGAAGCCAGGATTTATAATCCGCCAAGGCCACAAGCCCGGAAACACGCCTCAGGAACCCCTTCTAGCACTACTTTATGCTTGAATTTATATGATCGATATATAAATGCATAAACGAAATGGTATTTGTCAGCCACGCAGCCACTGCTGCATAGTTGCCTGAGGATGATCCACGAAGCAATCTTGCCAGTCGGCACTCGGTCATGCTGATGACATATTGCGCCAGTAGACTTGCGCGCTGCGCAGCAAAATGTCGCGGTTGGGCGCACTCGCTCGACGGACATGGCTGACATGAATAGCGGCGGCAGCGCCTTGATGTGACTGGTTTTTCGTGGCGGCGCTACCAGCGCCGCCAGCGCAGATTTGCAACAAAGTACAGAGGGAAAGCATCGCCGCTTTCCACCATAACATGTCTTTTTTTGGGGTTACACAATGATCAAACATAATCGGATGCAGGTCACCAAGCTGGCGCTGGCGCTATCGATCGCGCTGGCGACCTTGCCGGCCATGGCGCAGAACACCACGTCGGCCATCGGCGGGCGCATTTCCGCCGCCGACGGCAAGCCGGCCAGCGGCGCGACCGTATCCATCGTCCACGCCGAATCCGGTTCCGTCAGCAATGTCGTCACCGATGGCGAAGGGCGCTATGTGGCGCGCGGCCTGCGTTCGGGCGGCCCGTACACGATCATCATCACCAAAGACGGCATCACCGAAAAACGCGAAGGCGTGTTCATCCAGCTGGCCGAGACCGCCTCCATCGACGCCACCCTGGGCGCGCCGATGCAGACCGTGACCATCGCCGGTTCGGCTGCCCGTTCCGACAAGTTCTCGAAAACGACCATGGGCGCCGGCACCAGCATCGGCGCGACCGAACTGGCCACCCAGGCATCGATCCAGCGCAACCTGCAAGACTACGCCCGTGCCGACCCGCGCGTGGCCCAGACCGACAAGGAACGCGGCGAAATCTCCGTGGCCGGCCAGAACTCGCGCTACAACTCGCTGACCATCGACGGCGTGGCCGTGAACGACACCTTCGGCCTGGAAGCGAACGGCAGCCCGACCGCCAAGCAGCCGATCTCGATCGAAGCGATCCAGAGCGTGCAGGTCAACGTCGCCAACTACGACGTCACGCAAAAAGGTTACACCGGCGGCAATATCAACGCCGTCACCAAGTCCGGCACCAACACCGTCAAGGGCAGCGTTTACTACGTGTTCCGTAACGACAAGCTGTCGGGCGACCGCTACAACAACGCCAACGACACTTACTACGCGCCGCCGTCGTCCAAGGACACCACCGCCGGCTTCACCCTGGGCGGCCCGCTGATCCAGGACAAGCTGTTCATTTTCGCCAATTACGAAAAGCTCGAATCGAGCCGCGCCGCACCGGCCTTCGGCCCGCTGGGCAGCTCGCTGACCAACGTCGGCCTCACGCCTGCCTTCATTTCCAACGCCCAGACCATCGCCAAGGACCGTTACGGCATCAATGCCGGCACCACCGATGTGCCGAGCGGCGCCAAGCTCAATGTGGAAGATACGCTGGTCAAGGTCGACTGGAACATCAACGACGATCATCGCGCCATGTTCCGCTACTCGAAGACGTCGCAGTCCGAGCCGCAGTTTGCCGGCATTTCCGCCACCGGCCTGTCGCTCAATTCGCAGTGGTACGCGCAGGACAAGTCGATCGAAACCTTCGTGGCCCAGGTGACGTCCGACTGGACCCCGACCTTCTCGACCGAATTCAAGGTCTCGCAGCGCGACTACGACAGCGTGCCGACCCTGAACTCGCGCCTGCCGTCGATCAGCCTGTCGATGAGCGGCGCCAACCCTGCCGGTACGCCGGCTTCGGTGCCGACCACCAACCGCTCGCTCAACTTCGGTACCGAGAACAGCCGTCACCGCAACATCCTCGGCACCAAGACCGACGACATTTACCTGGGCGCTAACTGGGCCTTGGGCGAGCACGAAGTCAAGTTCGGCACCGACTACAGCAACAACAAGATCTACAACGCCTTCCAGCAAAACATTTTCGGCAACTACTCGTTCAGCTGCCAGAACAGCAGCAATACCTGGACCTACAGCTTTGGCGCAATCACCTGCGGCAGCGCTACCCCGGCCCAGGTTGAACAGGCCATCCTGGAAAACTTCAGCAAAGGCCGTCCAAGTTCGTACCAGCTGCAAGTTGCCGCGCCTGGCGTGAACCTGAACGACGCCGTTGCCGACTTCGCCCTGAAAAACTACGGCGCATTCGTACAGGACACCTGGACCATCAGCCCGCGCCTGACCGTGACCGCCGGCGTGCGCCTCGACGCTGCCCGCATCAGCGACCGTCCGCGCCGCAACAACGCCGTCGCGGCACCGAAAATCGAAGGTGACTTCGCCAAGAACATCCGCGAAAAGGGTGGTTATGGCATGGACAACACCAATACCTTCGACGGCCAGAACCTGATACAGCCGCGTTTCGGCATCAACTACAACCTCGACACCACCCGCAAGATGCAAATCCGCGGTGGCGCCGGCCTGTTCCAGGGTAACGCTGCCGCTGTCTGGCTGTCGAATCCGTTCTCGAACCCTGGCGTGGCAACCACCACGGTCGGTTGCGGCACCGGCAACTTCGCTTCGTGCAACGGCGCGACCCTGTTCAACGCCAATCCGGACCAGCAGCCTACCACCATCGGCGGCAACGCCTCAACGCCTGCTGCCAACGTCGACATCCTGGCGCAAGGCTTGCGCCAGCCGTCGGTCTGGAAAGCCAACGTCGCCTTCGACATGGAACTGCCATGGTACGGCCTGGTCTTCAGCGCGGAATACCTGCACGTGAAGTCCAAGGATGCGATCTACTACCAGAACCTGAACCTGGGCGCCGCCACCCGCAAGGGCAGCGACGGCCGCGACCTGTTCTACACCGCGCAAGGCTACAACGCCGCTTGCTGGAGCGCGACCGGCAACGTGATCAACAGCGGCGCCGTTTGCGGCGGCCTGCGTAATAAGGCATTGAGCAACGAGTCGTTCGCCAACGTGCTGCTGGCGCAGAAGACCGACAAGGGCGGCAGCGGCATGGCCACCATGTCGATCAGCCGTCCGATGACCTCGGGCCTGGGCTGGTCGATGGCCTACACCTACACCGACGCCAAGGAAGTCTCGCCACTGACCTCGTCGACCTCGAACTCGAACTTCACCGGCCGCTCGGTGTTCAATCCGAACGAAGAAGTCAACGCCAATTCGAGCTACCTGGTCAAGAACCGCGTCAACGCCATCGTCAACTTCCAGAAGAATTTCTTCGGCGCTTACAAAACCCGTTTCGGCATGTTCTACGAAGGCCGTTCGGGCAAGCCGTACAGCTGGACCGTCAACAACGACTTGAATGGTGACGGTTCGGGTGGTAACGACCTGATGTACATCCCGTCGGCGCCGGGTTCGGGCCAGGTGGCGTTTTTAGGCGACACGGCAACGAACCACGCCAATGAAGACAAGTTCTGGGGCGTGGTCAACAGCAACAGCGTGCTCAAGAAAGCCGCCGGCGGCGTGGTTGGCCGTAACACGGACTTCTCGCCATGGAGCAATAGCTTCGACATGCGCATCGCTCAAGAGCTGCCAGGTCTGTTCGCGAAAAACAAGGCCGTGTTCAGCCTCGACTTCTTCAACGTCGGCAACCTGCTGAACAAGAAATGGGGCCGTATCAATGAAGTCGGCTTCCAGGGCGCAGGCGCCCAGGCACGCAGCTTCGTCGATTACGTCGGTCTCGATGCACAGGGTCGTTACATCTACAAGGTCCGCGACAACGTCGAGTCGCTCGACGTGCGCCAGACCAAGGGCGAATCGCAGTGGGCCATTCAAGCGACCGTCAAGTACGAATTCTGATGCGTAGCTAACGCAGTGTGAAAGACGGCCGGTGGCGACACTGGCCGTTTTTTTTCGTCCCGCGCGTCCCTTGTTTTTTGAACCACGCGATACATTCCCGATACATTCCGGGGGGCGTGGCGTCCGCTACCCGCTGCGCTCTTCGGTTATCCTACTACCTATGACACTATTCTCAAGGCCCCTCTGCGCCGCGCTCGC
>DASVVC010000032.1:0-55886 GCA_036386755.1 Telluria sp. | reverse complement strand
AGTCGTCGTACGCCTGCTGCAGGCGATCCACCGCGGCCTGCTGGGCCGGGTCGGACGTGAAGCCGCGCTCGGTGAGGGCGTGCTGGTAATACTCTTGGACGTTCATCAGGTGCATTCGTTAAAACGTAACGTGGGCGGCATCGCCGCCCACGTGACAGGATCGAACCACCAACGCCGCAGGCGATGGCGGTTGATTCCGACCTACTTAGAAGTTCAGCGAACGCTTGTCGACGGCGAGCGCGGCTTCCTTGGTCGCTTCGGACAGCGATGGGTGGGCGTGGCAGATACGGGCGATGTCCTCCGCGGACGCGCGGAATTCCATCGCGACGACAGCTTCCGAAATCAGTTCAGACGCCATCGGGCCGACGATGTGCACGCCGAGGATTTCATCGGTGGTCGCATCGGCCAGGAACTTGACCATGCCCGAGGTGTCGCCCAGCGCGCGCGCACGGCCGTTGGCCATGAACGGGAAGGTGCCCGCCTTGTAGGCCACGCCGGCCGCTTTGAGCTGCTGCTCGGTCTGGCCAACCCACGCGATTTCCGGCGAGGTGTAGATCACCCACGGAATCGTGTTGAAGTTGGTGTGGCCATGCTGGCCGGCGATACGCTCGGCCACGGCAACGCCTTCTTCTTCGGCTTTGTGCGCCAGCATCGGGCCGCGCACCACGTCGCCCACCGCCCACACGTTCGGCAGGTTGGTCTTGCAGTCGTCGTCAACGGCGATGAAGCCGCGCTCGTCCAACTTCAGGCCGACCTTGTCCGCGCCCAGGCCGATGGTGTTCGGCACGCGGCCGATCGAGATGATCAGCTTGTCGAACACGGCGCTTTGCGCTTCGCCCGCGGCGTTGGCGTAGTCCACCGTGACGTTGTTCGCGCCGGCGGTGACTTTGCTGATCTTCACGCCCAGGTTGATCGCCAGGCCCTGCTTGGTAAACAGCTTGTGCGCTTCCTTGGCGATCTGCTCGTCGACCGCGCCCAGGAACGTCGGCAAGCCTTCCAGCACCGTCACCTTGGCGCCCAGGCGGCGCCATACGCTGCCCATTTCCAGGCCGATGACGCCGGCGCCGATCACGCCGAGGGTGGCCGGCACGGCGTCGATGGTCAGTGCGCCGGTGTTCGACAAAATCAGTTTTTCGTCGAACGGTGCGCCCGGCAGTTCACGCGCGTTCGATCCCGTGGCGATGATAACGTGCTTGGCCGAGAGCGTGTCGGCGGCAGGGCCGGTGACGCTGACCTGGTAGCCGCCTTCGGCCGCGCCGGAGAATGCACCGCGGCCGTGGAAGAAGGCGATCTTGTTTTTCTTGAACAGGAACAGGATGCCGTCGTTGTTCTGTTTGACGACGGTGTCCTTGCGCTTCAACATCTGCGGCAGGTTCAGCGACAGGCCGGCGACATCGATGCCGTGTTCGGCGAACGCGTGGCCGGCATGCTCGAAGTGCTCGGACGACTGCAGCAGCGCCTTCGATGGAATGCAGCCGACGTTGGTGCAGGTGCCGCCCGGTGCGGGACCGCCCTTGGCGTTGGCCCATTCATCGATACAGGCAACCTTGAAACCCAGTTGCGCCGCGCGGATGGCGGCGATGTAGCCGCCAGGGCCGGCGCCGATGACAACCACGTCGAATTGTTTTGCGTCACTCATTATTGATTCCCTTGATTTATTCTTCTGGTACGAATACCCACATCAGCAGGTAGATCAGCAGGCCAAGCAGGAAGTACAGGGTAAAGACCGTAAACACCAGCCGCCATACCCATGAATCCATGCCCGAGACCCGGGCCAGGCCGCCGCACACGCCCGAGATCCAGCGGTCGCCGCGCGTGCGGCGCAGGCGCGCGAACTCGCTGGCGAGGTCGCCGTTGCCGGGACCGGGGCCAAGGCTGGCCTGCTCTTGTTGGGCCAGCAGGCGCGCCTTGGCTTGTGAAAATTCGGCGTCGGAAAGCGCGCCGGCCTGGTGCAGTTCGTGCAAACGCTTGATTTCGTCGGAGATATTCAATTATCCACCCATCCAAAACAACCGGCGACGCACGCGCTGCACGCCAGCGCGCCAGCGTGCACCTTGTGCTTACAGGTCCAGCAGCAAACGCGCCGGATCTTCCAGCGTTTCCTTCATCGTGACCAGGCCCAGGACGGCTTCGCGGCCGTCGATGATGCGGTGATCGTACGACATCGCCAGGTAGTTCATCGGACGCACCACCACCTGGCCGTTTTCGACGACGGCGCGGTCCTTGGTCGCGTGCACGCCCAGGATGGCCGACTGCGGCGGGTTGATGATCGGGGTCGACAGCATGGAGCCGAAGGTGCCGCCGTTCGAGATCGAGAACGTACCGCCGGTCAGGTCTTCCAGGGTCAGCTTGCCTTCCTTGGCTTTCTGGCCGAATTCACCGATCTTCTTCTCGATTTCGGCGATCGACATCTGGTCGGCGTTGCGCAGGATCGGCACCACCAGGCCGCGCGGCGAACCGACCGCGATGCCGATGTCGATGTAGCCGTGGTAGACGATGTCGTTACCGTCGACCGACGCATTGATGATCGGGTACTTTTTCAGCGCGGCGACAGCGGCCTTGACGAAGAAGGACATGAAGCCCAGCTTGACGCCGTGCTCTTTCTCGAACTTGTCCTTGTACTTGTTGCGCAGGTCGATCACCGGCTGCATGTTCACTTCATTGAACGTGGTCAGGATGGCGTTGGTCGACTGCGACATGACCAGGCGCTCGGCGATACGGGCGCGCAGGCGGCTCATCGGCACGCGCTCTTCCGGACGATCGCCCAGGTTGGCGACGCTTGGCGCGGCGATCTGCTGCAGCGGGGCCTTCGCTGGCGCGCTTGGCGCTGCCAGTGGTGCTGGTGCCGCAGGCTTGACGCCGCCGGCCACCGCACCTAATACGTCGCCCTTGGTCACGCGGCCATCGCGGCCGCTGCCGGTAACGTCGGACGTGGTCAGGTTGTTATCGGCCAGCAGCTTGGCCGCCGCCGGCATGGCGACGTTCGATTTCGACGCGATCGCGCTGATCGCAGCGGCTACCGGATCGGCAGCGGCCTGGGAAACCTGCACCGGCGCGCTCGAAATCTGCAGCGGGCTCACTTGCGCGGACGCTTCGGTGTCGATGATGGCGATGACTTCGCCGGCGACGACGGTGGCGCCGTCGGTTTTCAGAATCTGGGTGATGATGCCGGCGTTCGGCGCAGGCAGTTCGAGGACGACCTTGTCGGTCTCGATGTCGATCATGTTTTCGTCGCGCGCGACTGGCTCGCCGACTTTCTTGTGCCACGACAGCAGGGTCGCTTCCGCTACCGATTCCGACAGAACTGGGACTTTAACTTCAATTTGTGCCATGTAAAACTCCGTGTATTGTTTTTAGCAGCGCCCCGCCGCTGCTTGAAGCTGCGGGGCGCCCGTTATTATTTGGTCAGGATGAAACCCTTGAGCTTCGAGAATGCGGTTTCCAGCAATTCCTTCTGCTGCGCATTGTGCTTGTCGCCATAACCGACGGCAGGCGACGCCGAAGCCGGACGGCCTGCGTACGCCAGGCGCTGGCCCGATTCGAGGCTCTCGAAAATGTTGTGCTGGATCTGGAACCATGGTCCCTGATTCTGCGGCTCATCCTGGGTCCATACCACTTCGGTCGCGTTCGGGAACTTTTTCAGTTCAGCCGCGAACGACTTGTGCGGGAACGGATACAGCTGTTCGACACGGATGATGGCGGTGTCACTCTGGCCGCGCGTCTTGCGGCTGTTGACCAGGTCGTAGTAGACCTTGCCCGAACAGGCGATCACGCGCTTGACCTTCTTGGCGTCGATTTTCTCGTCGACTTCACCGATCACGGTGTGGAAGACGCCCTTGGCCAGTTCGGCCAGCGGCGAGCTGGCGTCCTTGTTACGCAGCAGCGACTTCGGCGTGAGGATGACCAGCGGTTTGCGGAACTGGCGCACCATCTGGCGGCGCAGCAGGTGGAAAATCTGCGAACCGGTGGTCGGCTGCACCACTTGCATATTGTTGTCCGCGCACAGCTGCAGGAAGCGTTCGGGACGCGCCGACGAGTGCTCCGGACCCTGGCCTTCGTAACCGTGCGGCAGCATCATCACGAGACCCGACGCGCGGCCCCATTTGACTTCGCCCGAGGCGATAAACTGGTCGATCACGACCTGGGCGCCATTGGCGAAGTCGCCGAACTGGGCTTCCCAGATGGTCAGCGTATTCGGTTCGGCGGTCGAGTAACCGTATTCGAAGGCGAGTACCGCTTCTTCCGACAGCACCGAGTCGATCACGACGAACGGCGCCTGGCCTTCCGACACGTTGCACAGCGGGACATAGGTGCCCGCATCCCAACGCTCGCGGTTCTGGTCGTGCAGCACCGCGTGGCGGTGGGTGAAGGTACCGCGGCCGGCATCCTGGCCCGACAGGCGGATGGCGTAGCCGGACGAGACCAGCGACGCGTAAGCGAGATGCTCGCCCATGCCCCAGTCCAGGTTCAGTTCACCGCGGCCCATGGAGGCGCGGTCGGCCAGCACTTTTTCGACCAGCGAGTGGACCTTGAAGTTTTCTGGCAGGGTCGTGATGCGGGTGGCCAGGCGCTTCAATTCCGTCATCGGCACGGCGGTGTCGGCACTGTCGGTCCATTTGCGGTTCAGGAACGGCAGCCAGTCGACCGCGTATTTGTTCTTGAAGTTCGAGATGACCGGATCGATCGTGTGCTTGCCGGCGTCCATGGCGTCGCGGTAGGCCGAGACCATCTTGTCGCCGCCGTCGGCCGCCAGGGTGCCCTGGGCGATCAGCTTGTCCGCATACAGCTTGCGGGTGCCCGGATGCTGGGCGATCTTCTTGTACATCAGCGGCTGGGTCAGCGCCGGCGTGTCTTGTTCATTGTGGCCGAGCTTACGGTAGCAGATGATGTCGACAACGACGTCTTTCTTGAACTGGACGCGGTAGTCGAGCGCGATTTGCGTGGCCAGCACGACCGCTTCCGGGTCGTCGCCGTTCACGTGCAGTACCGGCGCTTCGATCATCTTGACGACGTCCGAGCAGTACAGGGTCGAACGCGCATCGCGCGGGTCCGACGTGGTAAAGCCGATCTGGTTGTTGATCACGATGTGCACCGTGCCGCCCGTGCCGTAGCCGCGGGTTTGCGCAAGGTTCAGCGTTTCCATGACCACGCCCTGGCCGGCGAATGCGGCGTCGCCGTGGACCAGGATCGGCAGCACCTGGGCGCCATCCTTGTCGCCGCGACGCTCCATGCGCGCCTTGACCGAACCTTCGACGACCGGGTTGACGATCTCGAGGTGCGACGGATTGAATGCCAGCGACAGGTGGACGGGGCCGCCCGCGGTCGAGATATCGCTCGAAAAACCCTGGTGGTACTTGACGTCGCCCGACGGCAGGTCGTCGCCGTGCTTGCCTTCGAATTCTTCGAACAGTTCCTGCGGCGACTTGCCCAGGGTGTTGACCAGGACGTTCAGGCGGCCGCGGTGGGCCATGCCGATGACGATTTCCTGCACGCCTTTTTCACCGGCGCGCTGGATCGTTTCGTCGATCGAGGCGATGAAGGACTCGGAGCCTTCCAGCGAGAAGCGCTTGGCGCCGACGTATTTGGTGTGGAGGTAGCGCTCCAGGCCTTCGGCGGCCGTCAGGCGTTCGAGGATGTGGGCTTTTTTCTCGGCCGTGAAGTTCGGGGTCGAGCGGATCGCTTCGAGTTTCTCTTGCAGCCAGCGCTTTTCCGCCGGATCGCCGATGTACATGAATTCGGCGCCGATCGAACGGCAGTAGGTATCGCGCAGGAAGTTCAGCAGGTCGCGCAGGGACGCGGTTTCGGGGCCGAAGTAGGTATTGCTGATGTTGAACACGATGTCCATGTCGGCATCGGTGAAGCCGTAGAACGCCGGATCGAGTTCCGGAATCATCGGACGTTCCTGGCGCTGCAGCGGGTCCAGGTTGGCCCACTGGGAACCAAGGTAGCGGTAGGCGGCGATCAGCTGGGTGACGGCGACGCGCTTGCGGCCCATTTCAGGATCGTGGGACGCGGTGACGACGCGGATCGGGCCTGCCTTGGCGCGCTCGGCGAACGAGGCGATGACGGAAGCGTGCGCTACGTCGGGTTTGTTGGAGCCGTCGACCGCAGGGACGTTCTGCATGGAGTCGAAATAGGCGCGCCAGTTGTCCGGCACCGAGCCTGGGTTGTCGAGGTAGGCCTCATACAGCTCTTCAACGTACGGCGCATTACCACCGAACAAATAGGAGTTCGCGGTTTGTTCTTGCATCATCTTGCTCACCTTTCTTCGCGCTTCGCGAGTTTGGCGGGTTAATCTAACCTTCCGCGACACGGCCTGACCGGTTAGCGGATTGCACATCAAGTTGTGGGGAAGGACTTGTAAAGCTCGCAGCATTCTTACGACGTCGGAAGAATAGCAGGCGTATTGTAGCCTAACATTCCACCTCGCGAAAAAAGTTGCCGATCATCTTTTTCAATTGAACGATGCCAAAACCACGACTTGTCTGCGAATAAATTGACATGGAACAATTTAATGGATAGTTAACCGTGCGATGTCTTGCGCTATCTCATGGCCCATATCAGGCCAAAGTGCTATAAAACAAGCGGTTATTGCTTATGGCAAATATCCATTGAGTAGGCGGCCGCGTGCGTGAGGTCGGCAGGCTGCTGCCCGGCACCGATGGCGCGCTGGGGACGCCGGCCTTCACCGATGCGTACCGAATGGCACTCCCCAACCAGGGTGCCGCCATGGGCGGAGATCTGAACTGGACTTTCGCACCTAGATAATTTATTCTAGGTCCATTCCCACCAGCACCTTCCCCATGCCAGAGCCGACCGCCCTCCCCAAGCCCACCGCAGCGGAACTGGAAATGCTGCGCCTGCTGTGGCAACTCGGGCCAGCCAGCGCCAAGCAGGTGCACCAGGCGGCCGTGGCCAGCCGTCCCGACATGGCGTACGCGACCGTGCTGCGCCTGCTCCAGTTAATGCACACCAAGGGTTTGCTCACGCGCGACGAAAGCGCCCGCGCGCACGTGTACGCGCCGGCGCAACCGCAGGATTCGCTGCAGACCAGCCTGATCAAGGAGCTGATTCACAAGGCATTTTCGGGCTCGGGCAAGGAACTGGTGCTCGCCGCCCTGCGCGGCCACGTGAGCGCGCGCGAACGGGCGGAAATCCAGGCGATCCTGGACGAGGAAAAAAAGTAATCCGTTTTCGAGTGTGAGGGGCAAGCCTGATCGTGGCTCTTGCCGGACCATCTTAGTAATGAATCTTCACTAAGTTAGTTGAGAACATGCACTAAGTCAGTTATGATGTGTTCATCGTTTGAAAATGAACCTCCATGAACACCACCATGCGCGTCGTCGAGAAAAACTCGGGAGTGTTCGTCATCGAAAACTTCCTGAGCCCTGCCATGTGCCAGCACTACATCGCGCTTGGCGAAGAAGCCGGCTATGTGCCGTCGGAAGTCAATTTCCGGGATGGCTCACGGCGCGCGGAAGACGTCCGCAATAACGACCGCGTCATTTTCGACAATGCTGCGCTGGCCGCCTCACTGTTCGAACGGGCGCGCGCCCTGCTGCCCGCCACGATCGACGACTGGACCTTGAGCGGCTTTAACGAACGGTTCCGCTTTTACCGCTATGGCCCGAAGGAATACTTCAAGTGGCACCGGGATGGCGTGTTTGCCCGCTCGCAGGAGGAAGAAAGCCGGCTGACATTCATGATTTACCTGAACGGCGACTTCGAGGGCGGCGATACGGAATTCAAGACCGAAGTCATCAAGCCGCAGCAGGGCACGGCGCTGGTCTTCCCGCACAAGCTGCCGCACCAGGGCACGGAAGTCATCGACGGTCTCAAATACGTGCTGCGGACCGATGTGATGTACCGGCGCGCGCAATGACGCTTGCAGCCGGCATGCGAATAATGTGAAAGCGAAAAATGAGCGATAACACAGTCGTCCTGTACCGGCCCACCGGCCCGGAGGAACTCGAACTGGTCCGCCAGAGTGGTTTCAAGCGCTGGCCGCCCCGCTTGCCGGAGCAACCGATTTTTTATCCGGTCACAAACGAAGCCTACGCGAAGCAAATTGCCGTCGAATGGAACATCGGCGCGAGCGGGGTTGGCTACGTAACGCGGTTTCATGTGCGTCAATCGTTCATGGACCGTTACGAGCGTCAAAAAGTCGGCGGCGAGATCCATACGGAATGGTGGATCCCGGCAGAGGAGCTTGAAGAACTCAACGATCATATCGTCGGGCTGATTGACGTCATCGGCGAATATCGCGCTGGCGCGTCAGGTGAAACAAAACAGCAATAAAGAGGCTCGGATGGCTTGTTTCTTCTCCAGGCGTGATGCGCTGCCCAATTTTTTCGGCCAGGCGCGCCAGCGCGGCGGCAGTTAGCTGATCAGGCTGCTTTCAGCTGGCGCATCACCCCGGCCGCATCGAGCTCGTAGCTGGCGAAATCCTGTGCCAGGAACAGATTGCCCGCGTAATGCTGGCGCGCCTCGGCTTCCAGCTCGGCCATGCCTTCCGGATTGTCGTAACGCGGGCTGAAGTGGGTCAGGATCAGGTTCGGCAAGCCGCTTTCCGTTGCGAACTGCGCCACGCGCTGCACCGAACTGTGGGTCGGCCCGGGTCCGACCTTTTGCAAGATCGCCTCGGTATAGGTGGCCTCGTGCACCAGCACCTGCGCGTCGGCGCAGGCGTCGCCGAGCAACGCCGGGGTATCGTTGTCGCCGCCAATCACCGCTACCGCGCGTTGCACATCGGCCACGCGGAAATCGGCGGCCGCCAGCACGGTGCCATCGTCGAGCACCACATCGTGCCCGGCCTGCAACTTGCCCCACATCGGTCCGGACGGCACGCCGCGCGCGCGCAGTGCCGCGCTGTCGAGCTTCCATTTGCTGGTCTCCACGGCGAAACGAAACCCCACGCTCGGCGCGCGGTGCGACAAATGGTGGCGCTCGATTTGCAAGCCGCTCTCCTCGTGCACCAGTTGCTGGCCGGCGACATCGACATGGATCAGCGGGTACGGCAGGAACAATTCGGTATGCAATATGGTCGCGTCCAGCCAGGCCTTGACGGCCAGCGGCGCGATCAGGATCAGTGGGCGCTTGCGTCCGTTCATCGCGGCGCTGGCCAGCAGGCCCGGCAAGCCGTAACTGTGGTCGCCATGGATGTGGGTGATGCAAATGCCGGCCAGGTCGTGCACTGTCAGGGCGATATGCTGCAGGCGGTGCTGGGTGCCCTCGCCACAGTCGACCAGCCACCAGTCGCGGTTCAGGGAGGTCTGCAGCGCCAGCGCGGTGACGTTGCGGTTTTTGGTGGGCACGCCCGAGGACGTCCCTAAAAAGGTCAGTTTGAACATGCCGCATTATGCGCCAGCCGGGTCAGGCGCGCCAGGCTCCCCCCCCGCACGGCGATGCAACCCACGTTCCACACCGTTTCTTTACAATATGATAAATCCACAATGCATCACGCTGAGCCTGAAAGGAATTGCACATGTTCGAGATGGACCATCCCTGGTGGGAATTTGTCGTGCGCGGCGCGGCGGTGTATCTGATCCTCCTGCTCATGGTGCGCGTTTCCGGACGGCGCACGGTCGGCCAGTTCACGCCGTTCGACCTGCTGGTGGTGATGTTGCTCAGCGAAGCGGTATCGAACTCGCTGACCGGTGGCGATCAATCGCTGTTTGGCGGCTTCATCGTGGCGGCGGTGCTGGTGGGGCTGAACATGTCGATGTCGTTCCTGTCGTCGCACAGCAAGAAAATGTCGGACATCCTCGACGGCAGCGCGGTGCTGCTCGGGCGCGACGGCGAACTGTACGACAAGGTGATGAAGCGCTGCCGCATTTCACGCGAAGAGGTCGACCAGGCCCTGCGCGGCTCCGATTGCGACATCAAGGACATGCGCTGCGCTTTCCTTGAGGCCGATGGCCAGATCACCATCCAGAAAAAGTGACATTGTTGCCGCACTGACCTGCTCAAAAAAATATCGAACATTTCGGGCGTCATTCTCATCGCGGACGGGTCCAACCCTTGTACCGCGTCGATGGCGTCCACCTTCTTCACACGGCCAAGCCGTTGCCGCTTTCCCCTCGCGCGTACACCTTGTCAATGCCGGCGCCACGCCTGTGGCGCCGCTTGATTCCCTTCGCGTTATTACTTCAGGAGAACCCGCATGAAACGACTACTCTCATCGCTGGCAATCATGCTTGCCATGCTGCTTGCGCCACCGGCATTCGCCGACATTACCACCTACCGCGCCACCATGAGCGGCCCGTCCGAGGCGCCACCGAATGCCTCGCCCGCATCCGGCATCGCCACCTTCATTGTCGACGACGTCGGCATGACGCTGTCGATGAACGTTCCTTTCTACAACCTGCTCAGTCCAAGCGTCACGGCACATCTCCACTGCTGCACCTCGGATATGCTCACCGGCATCGCGCCGCCAGCCACACCCGAGCTCACGCTGTTCGGCTTCCCCGTCGGGGTAACGGAAGGGATTTATCAGGCCACGTTCAACCTGGCCGATGCGGCCGCGTTCAACCCCGCCTTCCTCCAGGCCAGCGGCGGTACGGTCGAGCAGGCGCGTTCCGCATTGATCAACGGCATGGCGGCGAATAGGTCGTATTTCAACATTCATTCCGCGCAGTTCCCGGCCGGTGAAATCCGCGGGTTCATCGTGGCGGTGCCGGAACCGGGCTCCTGGGCGATGATGGCGCTGGGATTGGGCGTGCTGGGTGTGGTGGCGCGCAAAAGGCGGCGCTGAGCAAGACCCGGCCGGCATAGCCCGGCGGTTCACGCTGCGGCGCAAGACTACGCGATACGGTTCGCCCAGGCGGGGATGGAAGCTTCCCAAAAGGCGCTGACCGTGCTTGCGCGCGCCAACGGCAGTTGCAGGAATGCGGCGGCGGCGTGCAACGCGTCCAGCGCCTGGCGTTCGTCGTCGGGAGCGACCGCCAGCGCGCCGGTCTGCTTGGACAGCTTTTCGCCGTCCGCATTGCGCACGACCGGCACATGCAGGTAGCGCGGGGTAGGTACGTCCAGCAGGCGCTGCAGATAGATCTGGCGCGGGGTCGAATCGATCAGGTCGGCGCCGCGCACGATGTCGGTAACGCCCTGCTGCGCGTCATCGACCACCACCGCAAGCTGGTAGGCCCAGAAGCCATCGGCGCGCTTGAGCACGAAGTCGCCTGACTCTGTGGCCAGATGTTGCGCCACGTAGCCGGCGGCGCGGTCGGTGAAGGCGATCAGGTCGACCTTGCCCAGGTTGCCGGCCTTGTCCACCTGACCGGCGTTATTGGTGTTGTGGACATTGCCTGCGTTGTTGGTGTTGTCGACATTGTCGGCGTTGTCGGCGTTGTGGGCGTTGTTGGCGTTGTTGGTGTTGTCGACATTGCCGGCGTTGTTGGTGTTGTCGACATTGTCGGCGTTGTCGGCGTTGTCGGCGTTGTCGGCGTTGTCGGCGTTGTCGGCGTTGTGGGCGTTGTGGGCGTTGTCGGCATGGCCGGCGTTGCCGGCAGGATCGGGCACGCGCACGCGCAGGCTGCGCATGGTTTTTCCGGGTGCGAGGCCATGGCGGCAGGTGCCGGGATAGATGGCCGATCCGTCAGGTGCGGTGCCGAGGCGGGAATCGGCGATTTCGCGGCGATTGCAGCCGCAGGGGTAGACGTGGGCGCCGAGTTTGTCGGCGGCCGCCTGATACAGCAGCTTGCGCCGGCTTTGCCAGACCACCTCGCCATCCCAGTCCATGCCCAGCGTGTGCAGCAGGGCCAGGATGTTGTCCGCGGCGCCGGGCACGCTACGGCCTTCGTCGACATCTTCGATGCGCACCAGCCAGTGGCCATGATGGGCTCTGGCATCGAGGTAGCTCGCCATGGCCGCCACCAGCGATCCCTGGTGCAGCGGACCGGTCGGCGATGGCGCAAAGCGGCCGATGTATTTGCTTTGGTTCCCCACGTGCAGGTTCCTCGCTTGGATGCGTTTATTTTGCAGCCGGAGCGGCTTCAAAATCCTTGATCGTTTTGGTGACCTTGTCGGCCACAGGATTCGGAACGGCGATCGACAACTGATAATGCTCGATCTCGAATCCCTTATCCGTCTTGCGGATCACGCCGCTGGCCTGGCACACGCCCATTTGCGTGTCGAGCAGTTCGTCAAACCAGACGAAATTCTTGTCCGGCGACATATACACATTGCGTTTCGTCGCTTTGAACGACCACGCGGAACCCTTGTCGAAGAAGCGCTTGGCCCATGCCTTGAACTGATCCCGGTTCCACAGCTCGGTCTTGTCGGTGCCGATGTACACGCCGTTTTTGGCCATTTTGTCGAAATAGGCCGGACGCGCATGCGCGGCGTCGTCGTGCCATTCGTCGATAAAGGCATTGATCTGTTTGGTGTAGGAGGACGCGGGGTCAGACGGCTGTGCAAACGCGCCCAAGCTAAATATAGACAAGATACAAGCCAGCAGTGTCTTTTTCATTGGATTTCCTTGAACGCGATGGACGGGAGGAGCGGCGATTGTACACGTCCCGCCACCCAGCGGCGCTGGCAATGCAACGCGGCGCTCAGGGTTGGCGCGACGGCCGGATGTGGTCAGTAATTAACCCGGCTTGCCTTTGTTATCCCGCGCATCAGCATCCCATTTTCGACAGCCGCCAGGCCAGCAAATCGCCAAGCTCAAGCAGGCCTGGTCGCACTGCTTTGTTCGCTTGCACCTGGCGCCAGGGCTGCCAGCAGACGCACTGCGGCGCGGTATGCGAAGTTCAGCTCGCGCCAAGCGTCGCTGGGGACTGCAGCGCACCGTCGGCGGCATCGTTGCCGCGACCACAACACCTCATGACTCGATAATAAGTACCATTAATATAATGCATCAATCGTTATCACTTTCCGCATTTATTATATTTTTTAATGTAATAAGTCGAAACGATAATCATTGGGTATAGACGAAGAGCGAAGTATTTACAATTTTATGCAATAAAAATATACTTCCGTATTGTTTTGAAAACGATTGCATAAACTCCCCAATAATGCCAAATCCTGTGCTAAGGTCAGTCTTGGCTAATTGCACAAATCAGCCATCAATAATGATCTTTCCTGACTTTCAAGATCGCGTGTTGCTGCGCCCGGGCGCGTTTTCTTGCCGGTTATTATTCATCTCGAGGACATGTAAATGAACAGATACATAGCAGTTGGAACACTGGCGCTGACGGTGGCGGCAATGGCGCAAGCGCAAACCGGTTCCACGCCGGCTTTCGGCACCTACCAAAAACCATTCGCGGCCGATTCGCTCTGGAATTCCTATCCAGTCAATCCAGTACTCGGAACCTATCAAATACCGCCTACCAGCACCAACTGGGATCCGACGATTTCTTCCGGCAAATTTTCGTCAGGCGTATTCGAGGCCAAAGAAACCGATGCCCCGATGACAATTTATCCACATCCAGGCAGAGCTGGCGTGACCGATACCGATGCCGAGGTGGAGCTGGCGACCTATACGATTCCGCACTGGCCAGCGGCCACCATTCCCGCCTCCGGCGGTGACGGCCATGCCGACATTATCGACGCTAAGCTCAACCGCTTGTATTCGTTCTCCAACCTGATCAAAAACACCGATGGCAAGTGGATCGCGACCCGTGTTTCCTGGACCCCGCTGAACGGCACCGGCTGGGGCAATCCGTCCCACCATTACCAGGGTGGACGCGCCGCCGGACCGGCGCCAACCGGGGGACTGATCCGCAAAGGCGAGGTCGATGACGGCAAGCCCGTCTACGAACATGCACTGTCCATGTCGCTCGACTTCAGCGGCTTGAGCGCGGAACCGAATCATTATGTGTATCCGGCGACGGCGGCCGACACCACGATCGCGAACAAGCCAAACACCGGCCAGATTCCCGAAGGCGGGCTGGTGATGCTGCCGTCAAACTTCGACCTTAGCAAGATCACCGATCCAAAGCTCTTGAAGGTCGCCAGGACACTGATGAAATACGGCGCCTACGTCGTCGATCGCAACGAAAGCACCCCGTTCGTGATCTACGTCGAAATCGGCGCGCCATGGAGCGACCTGCCGAGGCCACAGCT
Organism: Telluria sp.; assembly: GCA_036386755.1. Classification (GTDB taxonomy): domain Bacteria; phylum Pseudomonadota; class Gammaproteobacteria; order Burkholderiales; family Burkholderiaceae_D; genus Telluria_A. The sequence goes on along the minus strand of DASVVC010000032.1, from coordinate 41,822 downwards.
CAGGCTCATCCGTGAAGCACTGCGCCAGGTTGTCTCGCACAGCGGCCACATCGCCGGCAATGGCGTCGCACGGGTACCGGAAACGCAGGTCAACCTGCTGTCGCTGCGTGGCGACTGGCTCCCCATCCAGGGCGTCGGCGCGTATGGCGTCTTTGACACCTTCACGCAGTCGCTGCGCTGGACATCGCCGACGACGTCCTACACCATGATTCAACGGAACTACTCGAATCGGGGACTGGGACGGACCGCGTATGCGGCGCCGAAAGCAGGTCATCGTTACAAGTTTTCGGTCGAAGCCACCGGTGGCGTCAAGATGAACATGTCGATCCAGATCGGCTCGACGCTCCAGACTGCAACGAAGTTCCTGGGCAATGGCGAAAGCGAAATCGTGGTCTGGCCAGACAAGGCCACCGCTTTCTACGAAGCCCAGAAACCACCTGGTGGCGCGGCCAGCGTCAAGGCCAGCTTCGTCGAGCTGCCGCCGGGGCAATAAGCCAGTGCGTGGCTCTCAAGAAGCGGGTGCATAGCGCGCTTTTTTGAAATTCACGCTGCGCCAAGCAGGCCGGCAAACGTATCCGGACTCGTGTCCGGATACGCGGCCTGACACACAGCGTGAGTATTCAGTGATAATTAATTTAGTTACTGCATTCAGTACTCCCGGCCAATCGCATCTGGTGCTTATCTCATGATGAGACAAGCATGATCTCACGCCCTTTTAATATGCGGCGATCGTAAAGCAGCAGAATGACTGCAACATGCGTCCCATGCCATTTATTCGATTGAACTGATGTCACCATCTCCCTGTCGTGATTGAACGGGGAGCCAGGTTCAGCTCTGGCAAATTTTCATTGTTTACCCCGAGTATTACGCTTCCCGCTCTTTCACGGTCACGCCGCAGATAGCGGCGACGGCGTTCGCGTGCATATTAAAGACCTTCAGGAATGGAAGGCGCACTGTTTCTCGGTATCGGAACACGCGCCCTTCCCTCCCTGATCGCCCGGTGTCAGATCCGATATGCAGACACGATCCGAACAACCATCAGTTGATCATGACTGTCGAGGCCGTGTCCGTTTGTCAGACCTGGCACCACGCGGCAGATAAAGCAATCAGCCAATAAAAAAGCGAGCCCAAGGCTCGCTTTTTCAATAGCAACGCGTTTCGATCAGCGCTTGTCGATCGGCTTCACGTCGCGCGTCGGCGAACCGACGAACAGCTGGCGTGGGCGGCCGATTTTTTGCTCCGGATCGGAGATCATCTCGTTCCACTGAGCGATCCAGCCGATGGTGCGCGCCATCGCGAAGATACCGGTAAACAGCGAGACCGGAATGCCCAGCGCCGATTGCACGATGCCCGAGTAGAAGTCGACGTTCGGGTACAGCTTGCGCGATACGAAGTATTCGTCTTCCAGCGCAATTTTTTCCAGCGCCATGGCAAGCTTGAACAGCGGGTCGTCTTGCAGACCGAGTTCCTGGAGCACTTCGTGGCAGGTTTCGCGCATCAGCTTGGCGCGCGGGTCGAAGTTCTTGTACACGCGGTGACCGAAGCCCATCAGCTTCACGCCGGAATTCTTGTCTTTCACTTTTTCGATGAAAGCAGGAATGTTCTCGACGCTGCCGATTTCCTTGAGCATGTTCAGTGCGGCTTCGTTCGCACCACCGTGCGCCGGGCCCCACAGGCAGGCGATGCCGGCGGCGATACAGGCGAACGGGTTGGCACCCGAGGAACCGGCCAGGCGAACGGTCGAGGTCGACGCGTTCTGCTCGTGGTCCGCGTGCAGGATCAGGATGCGGTCCAGTGCGCGCACCAGCACTTCGTTGACGACGTATTCTTCGCACGGATTGCCGAACATCATGCGCATGAAGTTGGCGCTGTACGACAGGTCGTTGCGTGGATAGATGAACGGCTGGCCGATCGAGTATTTGTACGACATGGCGACCAGGGTCGGCATCTTGGCGATCAGGCGGATGGCCGATACTTCGCGGTGATGCGGGTCGTTGATGTCGAGCGAGTCGTGATAGAAGGAAGCCAGCGCGCCGACCGTTCCCACCAGGACCGACATCGGGTGCGCGTCACGGCGAAAGCCACGGAAGAAGAATTGCATCTGCTCGTGCACCATGGTGTGCTTGGTGACGGTGTCGCTGAAGGTCTGGTTTTGTTCTTTGTTCGGCAGTTCGCCGTTCAGCAGCAGGTAGCAGGTTTCCAGGAAGTCGCAATTGACGGCCAGCTGCTCGATCGGGTAACCGCGGTACAGCAGCTCGCCCTTGTCGCCATCGATGTAGGTGATGGTCGAGTTGCAGGCGGCGGTCGACATGAAGCCCGGGTCGTACGTGAATTTGCCGGTCTGGGCGTACAGCTTGCGGATGTCGATGACGTCCGGGCCGACGGTGCCCTTGTAAATCGGCATGTCGATGGGAGTACTGCCATCGGAAAACGACAGGGTGGCTTTGGTATCAGAGATATTCATGGCACTTCCTTCTTGGGAGGTGAGGTCTACAAAATAAAAATTGCGAAATCTTCGGGAAGCCCGAACGGCTCAAACTCCCCCTTCGGGCTGTCGCCACGTTCAGGCCTGCCGCAGGCGCGCCAGCAAGGCGCGCACATGCGGCAAGTCGACTTCACCTTCAGGCTCTTTGCGCGCCAGGATCAGGTCCATCAGCGGATTGTCCGCCAGATCGAGCAGCCGGGTCAGCGCGTCGACTTCGTCATCAGTCAACCCTTCTTCATGCGCGTCAAGGAAGCGCGTGAGGATCAGGTCGTTTTCGAGCAAACCCCGGCGGCTGCGCCAGCGCAGTCGCGAGCGGTTGGCCGGGTCGGATTGGTGCGTATTCACTCTAGAGTCCGTCGTTGGGTTCAACACTATACTCCGCCTGCCGGATTTCGGCAGTACGGTACTTTTACTGTATTGCTAACAAGCAGCCACCATACCGGGAGGCATGCAAAAGCATGCCGGATAGCAAGCGGGCGCGACGCCGACACCATCTGTCCGCGCCGCGCCCGCCTTGCTGTCCGCCATAGCGTCTTACACAGCGCGGCGAACCATCAATTCCTTGATCTTGCCGATCGCCTTGTTCGGGTTCAGCCCTTTAGGGCAGACGTCGACGCAGTTCATGATCGAGTGGCAGCGGAACAGGCGGTACGGGTCTTCCAGGTTGTCCAGGCGCGCGCCGGTATCTTCGTCGCGGCTGTCGGCGATGAAGCGGTAGGCTTGCAAGAGGCCGGCAGGACCGACGAATTTATCGGGATTCCACCAGAACGACGGGCACGAGGTCGAGCAGCACGCGCACAGGATGCACTCGTACAGGCCGTCGAGCTCTTCGCGCTCGCTCGGGGTCTGCAGGCGCTCTTTTTCAGGCGGAATCGAGTCGTTGACCAGGTATGGCTTGATCGAATCGTACTGCTTGAAAAATTGCGTCATGTCGACGATCAGGTCGCGGATGACCGGCAAGCCCGCCAGCGGACGCAGCACGATCGGCTCGGTCAGCTCGTTCAGGTTGGTGGTGCAGGCCAGGCCGTTCTTGCCGTTGATGTTCATCGCGTCCGAACCGCACACGCCTTCGCGGCACGAGCGGCGCAGGCTCAGAGTATCGTCGACATCGGACTTGATGCGCTGCAGGGCGTCGAGCAGCATCTTGTCGGTGTCCTGCAATTCGACGGTCACGTCTTGCATGTACGGCTTGGCATCCTGGTCGGGATCGTAGCGGTAGATTTTCAGTTTTACGGTGCGTGTCATGTTCTGACCTTAGAAAGTACGTGGTTTCGGCTTGAAGGTATCGACCGTCAGCGGCTTGGTGATCACAGGCTTGTACTCGAGGCGGTTGCCCTCCGAGTAGTACAAGGTGTGCTTCATCCATACCTCGTCGTCGCGCGTCGGGTAGTCGCTGTGGGCATGCGCGCCGCGCGATTCCTTGCGTGCCACTGCCGATGTGATGGTGGCTTTGGCCGTTTCAATGAGATTATCGAGTTCCAGCGCTTCGACGCGCGCGGTGTTGAACACCATCGACTTGTCCTTGAACGAGACGTGCTTGCGGCGCTCGTCGAGGACCATGATTTCCTTGAAGCCCTGGGTGAGCAGCTCGTCGGTGCGGAACACGCCGCAGTATTTCTGCATGGTCGAGCGGATATCGTTGGCCACGCCCTGCACGCGCTCGGAACCGGTGGAGGTTTCCAGGCGGTTCATGCGCTCCAGTGCGAAGTCGGCGGCGTCCTTCGGCAAAGGCTTGTTTTCCTTTTGCTTCAGGTTCGACGCCACCACGTGGTTGCCGGCCGCGCGGCCGAACACCAGCAAGTCGAGCAGCGAGTTGGTGCCGAGGCGGTTGGCGCCGTGCACCGACACGCAGGCGCATTCGCCGATCGCGTACAGGCCGTTCACCACCGACACCGGGTTGCCGTCTTTCGGCGCGACCACCTGGCCGTGGATGTTGGTCGGAATGCCGCCCATCTGGTAGTGAATCGTCGGCACGACCGGAATCGGTTCCTTGGTGGCGTCGACGTTGGCGAACTTGTGGCCGATTTCGAGAATCGACGGCAGGCGCTTGGCGATGGTGTCGGCGCCGATGTGGCGCAGGTCCAGCAGCACGTGGTCCTTGTTCGGGCCGCAGCCGCGGCCTTCCTTGATTTCCTGGTCCATCGAACGCGACACGAAGTCGCGCGGCGCCAGGTCCTTCAGGGTCGGCGCATAGCGCTCCATGAAGCGCTCGCCATTGCTGTTGATCAGGATGCCGCCTTCGCCGCGCACGCCTTCGGTGATCAACACGCCCGCGCCGGACACACCGGTCGGGTGGAACTGCCAGAATTCCATGTCCTGCAGCGGCAGGCCGGCGCGCGCGGCCATGCCCATGCCGTCGCCGGTGTTAATGAAGGCATTGGTCGAGGCGGCGAAGATGCGCCCTGCCCCGCCGGTGGCGAAGATGGTGGTCTTCGCTTCCAGGATCATGCATTCGCCCGTTTCCATCTCGAGCGCAACGACGCCGACGCAGTCGCCCTCGGCATCGCGGATGATGTCGATCGCCATCCATTCGACAAAGAAGTGGGTGCGCGCGCGCACGTTACGCTGGTACAGGGTGTGCAGCAGCGCGTGGCCGGTACGGTCGGCCGCGGCGCAGGCGCGCTGGACCGGCTTTTCGCCGAAGTTGGCGGTGTGCCCGCCGAACGGACGCTGGTAGATCGTGCCATCGGGATTGCGGTCGAACGGCATGCCGAAGTGTTCCAGTTCGTACACGACCTTCGGTGCTTCGCGGCACATGAATTCGATCGCATCCTGGTCGCCCAGGTAGTCGCCACCCTTGACGGTGTCGAACATGTGCCAGTACCAGTCGTCTTCCGACATGTTGCCGAGGGACGCGCCGATGCCGCCCTGGGCCGCCACGGTGTGCGAGCGGGTCGGGAAGACTTTCGACAGCACGGCCACGTTCAGGCCGGCTTCAGCCAGTTGCAGGGAAGCGCGCATGCCGGAGCCGCCCGCGCCGATGATGACCGCGTCGAAGCGGCGGGTAGGAAGTGCTTTTTTGATTGCTGCCACGATTAAACGCTCCAGAGAATTTGTACGGTCCAGGCTGCGCAGCCAACCAGCCACAGGATGGTGAGCGCTTGCAGGGTCAGGCGCACGCCGACCGGTTTGATGTAATCCATCCAGATGTCGCGCATGCCGACCCAGGCGTGGTAGTACAGGCCGGCGAAGGTCACCAGGGAAAACAGCTTGAACCACTGTTGCGAGAACACGTGGGACCAGCCTTCGTAGGTGAAGTTATTGCCGGTCAAGAAAGCGATCAGCAAGGTGAAGGTGTACACCGCCATCACCACCGCGGTGAGGCGCTGGGCCATCCAGTCTTTCAGGCCGTAATGGGCGCCGACGACGAGGCGGTTACGTCCGACATTATTCTTTGCCATCAAAACACTCCAAACAGTTTGAGACCAGCCAGTGCGGTCAGGATCAGGCTGACAACCAGCACGCTGACAGCGCTATGGCGCGAGGAATCCTTCTCGATGCCCATGTGCATGTCCATGAACAGGTGGCGGAAACCGGCGCAGAAGTGGTGCATGTAGGCCCAGATCAAGCCCAGCAGGACCAGCTTGGACAGGGGATGCGCCAGGACGCCCTTGAAGTACTCGAAGGATATTTCCGACTGCACGCTATGCTGGAACAGGTACAGCAGGAACGGCAGCATCAGGAAGATGGCCGCGCCGCTGATGCGGTGCAGGATCGAAACCCAGGCGCCGGGCGTCATGTTGTAATTCATCAAATCGGTAACATGGATGTTACGGATTTCGGGCCGTTCTTTTTTTGGAACTTCCTTCACGGCTTCGGACATGGCAGTACCTCCCCTTTGACTAACTAAATTGTAATTAACCCGCAATTTTCGCCCATTTTGCCGAAATGCACCAATATTCCTCTTGCGCTTTGCAAGTTCGGCAACAATATGGAACGACGCTCGCTACTTTCTTATGATCAATGCATTTTAAACGGAACGGCCGTTTTGTGCACTGCACCGTCACAGTGCGCACCCCTGAATCGAGGGTCAATCGCGGTTCGCTGCGTCTCTTTTACAACTCGTCTTACCACTACGACAAGTCATTCGGCGCCGATGACCGCATCGATGACAAATCAGCTATGACAAATCGTTCTGGTAATGGTGATGCGCGGTCAGGTACAGCCCGCGGCGCAGCTCGACCGCCTTGTCGCCGTAGGTGAACGAGACGCGCTCGGCGCACAGCAGCGGCGTGCCCTCCTGCACCCCGAGGAACTGGGCGGCGCCGGCGTCGGCCCCGAGCGCGCGGATCTTTTCGCTGGCGCGGATCATGCGCGTGCCGAATTCGGACTCGAACAGCCCATACATTGGACCCTTGTACTCGACCAGACGTTCCGCGGTCAGTCCCTTGAACAGGAGGCCGGGAAGCCACATTTCTTCAAGAATTGTCGGCGTGCCGTCGAACGACATCACGCGCTTGATATACACTACGGAGTCGCCCGATTTGAGCTCCAGCAGGCGCGCCACTTCGGCCGGCGCGCGCATGCGCTTGACTTCGATGATCTTGTTGTCCGGGTGGTGCGGCACGCCTTCGTCGGGCATCAGCCGCAAAAAGCGGAAATGCGCGCGCGCCTCGTGGTGGGTGGCGACAAAGGTGCCCTTGCCCTGGCGCCGCAGGACCAGGTTTTCGGCGGCCAGTTCATCGATCGCCTTGCGCACCGTGCCCTGGCTGACCTTGAAGCGGCCGGCCAGCTCGACTTCGCTGGGGATCATTTCGCCGGGCTTCCACTCGCCGGCCTGCAAGCCCTGGGTGATCAGGGCCTTGATCTGCTGGTAGAGCGGGCTGAAGGTGGGGGAGGCGCCCGGCGTGCTGGCGGAAACGCCGCTCCCGCTGGCCGTTGTACCATGCAGGATCGGAGGGGTCGGAAGGGGATTCATAGACCGCGATTTCAACACAAACGGGCCTGCCAGTCCAGTGCAATCGCCGCGGGCAGGTGTTTTATATAAGGTGTCTTATATAAGATATATGATACGAATTGACAGATTGCCGACGCGCGCCTACACTCGCGTTCGATCCGGCATACGCGCGTATCGCCCCGGGCTTTGTCGAGCGGGGCGGGAAGTTCCGGTTGTGGTGTCCGAGGTCGGTAGCCGATTTTGGTATCATTACGGTTTTTCCGAACAAGCGTATCCTCAGCTTCGACCATTGCTTCGACCGTTTTTTTCCCACTTTGGAGATTCATCATGGCTAAAACCCCACTGCGCGTTGCTGTCACCGGCGCTGCCGGCCAGATCGGCTATTCCCTGCTGTTCCGCATCGCGAACGGTGACATGCTCGGCAAAGACCAGCCAGTCATCCTGCAATTGCTGGAAATCGCTGACGAGAAAGCCCAGAAAGCGCTCAAGGGCGTCATGATGGAAATCGACGATTGCGCATTCCCGCTGCTGGCCGGTATGACCGCCCACGCCGACCCGATGACCGCGTTCAAGGATGCCGATTTCGCCCTGCTGGTCGGCGCCCGTCCGCGCGGCCCCGGCATGGAGCGTAAAGACCTGCTCGAAGCCAATGCCCAGATCTTCACGGTGCAAGGCAAGGCGCTCGACGCCGTCGCCTCGCGCAACGTCAAGGTGCTCGTCGTGGGCAATCCGGCCAACACCAACGCCTACATCGCCATGAAATCGGCGCCGTCGCTGCCGGCCAAGAACTTCACCGCCATGCTGCGCCTGGACCACAACCGCGCCCTGTCGCAGATCGCCAGCAAAACCGGCAAACCGGTCGCCTCGATCGAAAAACTGTGCGTGTGGGGCAACCACTCGCCGACCATGTACGCCGACTACCGCTTCGCCCAGATCGACGGCGCCTCGGTCAAGGAAACCATCAACGACGACGCCTGGAACCGCGACACCTTCCTGCCGACCGTCGGCAAGCGCGGCGCTGCCATCATCGAAGCGCGCGGCCTGTCGTCGGCGGCTTCCGCCGCCAACGCCGCCATCGACCACATGCACGACTGGTACCTCGGCACCAACGGCAAGTGGACCACGATGGGCATTCCTTCCGATGGCTCGTACGGCATCCCTGAAGGCACCATGTTCGGCTTCCCGGTCACGACCGAGAATGGCGAATACACGATCGTGCAAGGTTTGCCGATCGACGAGTTCTCGCAGGAACGCATCAACCTCACGCTCAAGGAACTGACCGAAGAGCGTGAAGGCGTTGCCCACCTGCTGGCCTGAGTTTCAACGCGGCCGGATGCGTGGACCCCGTAACCCCACCGATTCGCCGCAAGCCTCGTGCCGCCCCGAGCGGCACGAGCGCTGCTGTACCTGAGAAAATGATCATGCATCCCTCCGAGGTTTTATTCCAGGGCAAACGCCAGCCTTTGCTGCTCCCCGCCTGCGACCACTATGCAGGTTCCGAAAAGCTGATGCTCAAGTCGATGGCCCTGCAACAAGAGCTTGGCCCCCTGTTCGACATCACGTTCGACTGCGAAGACGGCGCCACCGCCGGCGCCGAGCCCGAACACGCCCAGATGATCGTGCGCCTGCTGAACGACGACGGCAACCGCCACAACCGCATCGGCGTGCGCGTGCACGACGTCGACAGCCCCTTCTTCGACGGCGACCTGGCCGTCATCGTCGGCGGCGCGGCCCAGCGCCTGGCGTACGTGGTGCTGCCCAAGGCCAACGGCGCGCAAGACGTGGCGCGCGCCATCGAAGCGATCAACGTCCAGGCCGTCAAGGCCGGGCGCGCCACGCCGATGCCGGTGCACGTGCTCATCGAGACCCACGGCGCCCTGCGCGAAGCCGATGCGATCGCCGCCCAGCCGCAGGTCGAGTGCCTCTCGTTCGGCATCATGGACTTCGTGTCGTCGCACTACGGCGCCATTCCGGGCGCGGCCATGCGCACCCCGGGCCAGTTCACGCACCCGCTGGTGGTGCGCGCCAAGCTCGAGATGGCGGCCGCCTGCCACGCGCACGGCAAGGTGCCGTCGCATAACGTCACCACCGACATCAAGGACAGCGCCGTCGTCGCCAACGATGCCCAGCGCGCCGCCGCCGAATTCGGCTTTACGCGCATGTGGAGCATCCACCCCGACCAGATCAAGCCGATCCTGAAGGCCTTCACGCCGCGCCTGTCGGAAGTGAACGAAGCGACCAACATCCTCACCGAAGGCAAGAACGCCAGCTGGGGCCCGATCGCCCAGAACGGGCGCTTGCACGACCGCGCCAGCTATCGCTATTATTGGACGGTGCTGCAGCGCGCGAAACTGGCGGGCCTGGCCCTGCCCGACGCCGCCGCCGCCCTCGTCAACGAACCACAACCAGCCACCTGAACGGAAGCTACTCCAGATGCCCACCCTGATCAAGAACACCCTGCTCGCCTGCTCGCTGGCGATGGCAGCGGCCACCCTGTGCGCGGCCCCGTCGGCCAACGCGGCCGAAGCGAAAAAGCCGGCCAAGGCGAAGACCGCGGCCAAGTCGAAGAGCCATCCGAAAGAGAGCCATCCGAAGGCGGTCGACGTCGTCGGCAGCGAGCCGGAACCGGACATCAGCGACACCACCACCACCGAATTCGATTGCGAGCTGGGCAACAAGGTCACGACCTACCACAACGACAACGACGACGGCCACATCGCGCTGCGCTGGAAAAAGCGCCTGCACCGCCTGACCCGCGTGGGCACGACCACGGGCGCCAAGCGCTTCGAAAACCCGACCTTCGGCCTGGTCTGGATCGGTATTCCGGCCAAGGGCATGCTGCTCGATTCGCGCCTGAACCGCCAGCTGGCCAACGAATGCAAGAACGCCGAGCAGATGAAGCCGGTCGTCGAAAAGCCGATCGCCCCGCCGATGCCGGCAGCGATCCCGGCCTCGGGCGAACTTGCGGCACCAGCGGTACCGGCAGTACCAGCGGCGGCGCCAATGGCGGCGCCGGCGGCGCTTGACGCCCCTGCAGCAAAATAAGCAAACCAACAAAATACCCCACTGAAGGAGAGGTCATGTCCCGCAACACTCTGAACACGCTCAAGGATTTCAAACTGTCGGCCGGCCAGAAAGGCAAGTTCTACTCGCTGCCGGCGCTCGAGAAAAGCCTTGGGGTGAACGTCTCGCGCCTGCCGGTGTCGATCCGCCTGGTCCTCGAATCCGTGCTGCGTAACTGCGACGGCAAGAAGGTCACGGAAGAACACGTGAAGCAATTGGCGAACTGGGCGCCAAACGGCGAACGCACCGACGAGATTCCGTTCGTGGTGGCCCGCGTCGTGCTGCAAGACTTCACCGGCGTGCCGCTGCTGGCCGACCTGGCCGCGATGCGCAACGTCGCCAATAAGATGGGCATGAACCCGAAAAACATCGAGCCGCTGGTACCGGTCGACCTCGTGGTCGACCACTCGGTCACCATCGACCATTACCGCGAAAAGAACGCGCTCGACCTGAACATGAAGCTGGAATTCTCGCGCAACAACGAGCGCTACCAGTTCATGAAGTGGGGCATGCAAGCCTTCGACACCTTCGGCGTGGTGCCACCGGGCTTCGGCATCGTCCACCAGGTCAACCTGGAGTACCTGGCGCGCGGCGTGCACAAGGCCGGCAACACCTATTACCCCGACACCCTGGTCGGCACCGACTCGCACACCACCATGATCAACGGCATCGGCGTGGTCGGCTGGGGCGTGGGCGGCATCGAAGCCGAAGCCGGCATGCTGGGCCAGCCGGTGTACTTCCTGACCCCGGACGTGATCGGCGTGAACCTGACCGGCGCGCTGCGCGAAGGCTGCACCGCGACCGACCTGGTGCTGACCATCACCGAAATGCTGCGCAAGGAAAAAGTCGTCGGCAAGTTCGTCGAATTCTTCGGCGCCGGCACCGAGACCTTGTCGCTGACCGACCGCGCGACGATCGCCAACATGGCGCCCGAATACGGCGCGACGATGGGCTTTTTCCCGGTCGACGACGCCACCATCGAATACTTCGAAGGCACCGGCCGCACCACCGAAGAAATCACCGCGTTCAAGAACTATTTCAAGGCCCAGAACCTGTACGGCGTGCCGCAGGAAGGTGACATCGACTACACCCGCGTGGTCTCGCTCGACCTGGCCACCGTGACCCCGTCGCTGGCCGGCCCGAAGCGTCCGCAGGACCGTATCGAAATCGGCAACGTCAAGAACAACTTCATCGAACTGTTCTCGAAGCCGACCACCGAAAACGGCTTCAATAAAAAAGCCTCCGACCTGACCAACCACTACGAGACCACCAACGGCGTGCACGTCAAGAACGGCGACGTGCTGATCGCGGCGATCACCTCGTGCACCAACACCTCGAACCCGAGCGTGCTGCTGGCGGCCGGCTTGCTGGCCAAGAAGGCCGTGGAAGCGGGCCTGACGGTCGCGCCGCACATCAAGACCTCGCTGGCCCCCGGCTCGCGCGTGGTCACCGAGTACCTGACCGCCGCCGGCCTGCTGCCGTACCTGGAGCAACTGGGCTTTGGCGTGACCGCCTACGGCTGCACCACCTGCATCGGCAACGCCGGCGACCTGACCCCGGAGCTGAACGCGGCGATCGCCGAAAACGACATCGTCGCGTCGGCTGTGTTGTCGGGCAACCGCAACTTCGAAGCGCGGATCCACCCGAACATCCGTTCCAACTTCCTGGCCTCGCCGCCGCTGGTGGTGGCCTATGCCATCGCCGGCAACATGACGCGCGACCTGATGACGGAACCTGTCGGCAAGGGCACCAACGGCAAGGACGTCTACCTGGGCGACATCTGGCCGACCTCGAAGGAAATCGGCAAGCTGATGAAGTTCGCGATGAACTCCAAGGTCTTCAAGGCCAACTACGCCGACGTCAAGGGCGCGCCGGGCAAGCTGTGGAAAGACGTGACGACCACGACCGGCCAGGTCTACGACTGGCCGAAGTCGACCTACATCGCCGAGCCGCCGTTCTTCGACGGCTTCGAGATGATCCCGAAAGCGGCGGCGACCGGCATCACCGGCGCGCGCGCACTGGGCGTGTTCGGCGACTCGATCACCACCGACCACATCTCCCCGGCCGGTTCGATCCAGGAAAGCGGCCCCGCGGGCAAATGGCTGCTGGCCAACGGCGTGATGAAGGCCGACTTCAACTCGTACGGCTCGCGCCGCGGCAATCACGAGATCATGATGCGCGGCACCTTCGCCAATGTGCGTATCAAGAACCGCATGATTCCAGCCAAGGCCGACGGTTCCGCGGTCGAAGGCGGCATCACGATCCACCAGCCGAGCGGCGAACAGATGTCGATCTACGACGCGGCCATGAAGTACGTGGCCGACGGCGTGCCGACGATGGTGTTCGGCGGCGAAGAGTACGGTACCGGTTCCTCGCGCGACTGGGCGGCCAAGGGCACCCAGCTGCTGGGCGTGAAAGCGGTCATCACCCGTTCGTTCGAGCGTATCCACCGTTCGAACCTGGTGGGCATGGGCGTGCTGCCGCTGCAATTCATCGGCGACGACAGCGTGCAGACCCTGAACATTACCGGCAACGAAGTGTTCGACCTGAAGGGCCTGGAAGGCGAGATCAAGCCGCAGCAACTGGCGACCCTGGTCATCACGCGCGAAAACGGCGACGTGCAGGAAGTCAAAGTCCTGCTGCGCATCGACACCCCGATCGAAGTCGATTACTACAAGCATGGCGGGATCCTGCCGTTCGTGCTGCGCCAGCTGCTGGCCGCATAACGACGCAAGTTACGACCCTGCGCCAGCGCAGGGTTGGATCGCACAACGCCGGATTCGTCCGGCGTTTTTTTCGTCTGGCGGCCAGGCAAGCGTCCGCTACCACGTTCCCCCTCAACTTTTCCGCACGCTTCTTGCGCCGTCTTCATGGTGGGCGGGGGAATGGACTACAATACGGCTGATAAGGGTTTATCATTGTTCCGACATTATTGATCCGTTCATTCACTTACAAAGACTCTTATCCCCATGCGTCGTCCAACCAAAGATTCATCCCATAAGTTGTCGGCCGAGAGCCAGCGCCTGGTCAGCATCAGCCAGGCCATCGTCCAGGCGGCCAGCCGCATTGAAGAACGGGCCTGGGAGCGCCAGCTAGACACCCACCTCCAGCGCCTGCTCAAGAGCGGCCACCAGGATACCGTCGACACCACCCTCAACGTGCTGTTCAAGGAAGACCTGAACGCCTACGACACCCTGATGGAAGGGGTGGAAGCGGTCAGCGAATCGTCGACCATGGTCGAGCAGCACGACGACACCGAAAAGACCTTCCAGGCCTTGCTGGTGGCCGCGCCGATTCTTGCGTGGACGCGTTTTTCGATCGCGTCCGGCACCATCCCGGCCGACCTGCTGCAGACCCTGTCCGCCCATTTTTCGGCGCACCTGCTGGCCGACGGCGTGCAGATGGCCATGGCGCCGACCCTGTTCTCGATCGACCAGCTGCCGCGCAGCCATGCCGAGACCTATGCGGCCACGCACAAGCTGGCCCAGGCCGCGCACAAGGGCACGGCCGTCAAGCCGCTGGCCAAGCCGGCCGAGACCGCGCCCTTCCTGGCCGACACGCGCTACCTGATGGTGGCCATCGTGGCGCCCCTGGGTGCCCCGCTGTTCCGCTGGCAGGAGCCGCAGTTCCAGTCGACTTTCATGGTCGAGCGCGCCAACGCGCTGGAACAGTGGCGCGCCCAGGCCGGCCCGAGCATTTCGCGCCTGCTGCCGGGCTGCGGCACCGAACTGCTGCTGCCGGAAGCGTATTACGTGGCCTGCCGCGAGGCGGACAAGCTGATCCGTCCGGTGTCGGTGCGCGCCGCCGTGCATTACCTGACCCATACCCTGGGCGTGGAAGCGTCCGACCTGCGCGCCGTCATTGCCGGCTTCGGCGACGAATCGGCCGAGGGGCAGATCGACGAGTACCGCGTGGGCTTCACCATGCGCCAGACCGCCGATGTGATCTACGGCATCGTGTGGCCGCTGTACGGGCAGGAAGACGAAGACGGCACGCCGGTCGAAGGCTTGTCGGCGGCCAGCCTGGGCGGCATCCTGGAGCCGAAGGCGCCGCTCGACGAGATCGTCGGGCACCTGAACGAAGCGGGCGTGACGCATGTCAAGCGCCACAGCGAGCGCTTCGTGACCGAGTATTGCGACGACTGCGATGCGCCGTTGTTCGCCGATCCGACAGGCGAACTGGTGCATGCCGAGATGCCGGAAGACGCGCCTGCGGGCACGGAACACTTCCACTGATCTGCGCGCGTTGCGTGAGGAACCCGGGCGTGCCCGGGTTTTTTTACGTCGACGGCTTTATTGGCCTCGAACAAAATATCGAAATGCTAACTCACTACACTCGGTCAGTGGCCCATCCGGGCCGCGCCAACGCACTGTGGAGAGCAAGCATGGACGATCTGATGATTCAGGTGGTGCCGGTCCTGACCGGGTTTATCGATACTTTCATCACCTGGTGGCTGGCACTGGCCAAGGTCTTCAAGTGGTAAGCAGACCCTCTCGCTAGTTGGCCGTGATGCGCGCTCACCCTGCCCGCGCATCACGGCCAGGCGCGGTCCCGCAGGCTGCGCCGCCTTGCACCGCGCGGTGCTACCCTGGCCAGGCGCTATGCCATACAATAACGGCACCGTACCCATCCCCTGTGCCACCCTCATGATTCCCTCATCCCAACGGGCCCTTCGCATCGCCCCGCCCGCAAGCGCGGGGCCGCTGTCGCGCGCACGCAAGCAGTTCAACAACCTGGTCAAAAAACTTGAGGCCGAACGCGCCAAACTGGGGCTCTGGCGCGAGGAATTGCCGAAAATTCATGCCCTGGCCGACAACGAATACCACCCGTTGACGGAAACGTTCGACGCTCGCCGCAAACAGCTGCTGGCGCTATTCGACTGCGCGTATTCGCACAAGTCGATGGGCAAAAAAGACAGGCAAAAGCTGCAATCCTTGATCTGTTCCACGGCCTGGGACTTGATGCAAGCCGGGGACGACGATCTGGTCAAGGAGATCTACAACAAGCACAGCGGCCGCGATTTCGATCAGGAAATGGATGAGGAAAGAGCATTCATGCTCGGCATCGTCGGCAGCATGACCGGGCTTGAACTCGATGCCGACACCGACATCCGATCGCCGGACGCTTTCTTCGCGTCGCTGGGGGAAAAGTTCGCCGAACGCGCGCGCAATGAGGCCCAGGCCCAAGCCCAGGCCACGCAAGCCGGACCGGCCAAACCCAGCGCACGCGCGGCCAAGCACCAGGCAGAGGAAGCCAAGCTCAAGCAATCGGTGCGCGATATTTTCCGCAAGCTGGCCAGCGCCCTGCATCCGGACCGCGAAAGCGATTGCGCCGAGCGCGAGCGCAAGACGGCGCTGATGCAGCGCGCCAACGTCGCGTATGCGGCCAACGACCTGCTCGCCCTGCTTGAGCTGCAACTGGAAGTCGAGCAGATCGACCAGACCGGCCTGGACAACCTGGACGATGAGCGCATCAAACAGTACAACCGCATCCTCGACCGCCAGGTGAAAGAAATCCAGGGCGAACTGTTTCACCTGGAGGCGGCGCTGGCACAGGACATCGGTTGGGAATCGAACCGGCGGCCGGCGCCGGACAAGGTGCTGAAACTATTGCGCGCCGATATTTCCCTCATGCGCGCGCATATCGAGGCAATCGAGGCCGAGCTCAACGCATTTACCGACATCGTCGTGCTCAAGCTTTGGTTGAAGGACCATCGCATCGTCAAGCAGGCCTCATGCGACGACGGACCATGGTTTTAGCGTGATCCCCCGGGCAACGCAGTGCAGCGGTAGCTGTGCACTGCCGTGAAGCCTGTTCCTTGCACACTGACAACTCCTTCCGGCACGGCGCACACCCCCGACCATGCCTCTGACTGTCGCAGAGCCGCTCGCGCGCTCTGTTCGATAACGACAAGTCTGCTGCCCGCAGCCCCACAAGACATTATCACAAAAACAACGAATATTTGTATTTTCGTCGTCTACCGCCTTAAAAGTCCGCAAAGATAGATTCCAAATAGCAAAATTTTGCTAAAATGACAGCACTTGCTTTTTAAAAGCATTCTTTTAGTGTTGTAGCTGACAGTCAAGGACGTCGATGGCGGTTTACAAAATACAGCGTCCGGATGGCACCGTCGAGTTCACAGACAGGCCGCAAGGCGCGGGCAGCGTCTCGGCCGTCAATCGCAACGGCACCACCACCGTGCGCGAGCGCGAGCGTACGGCGGAGGAAAACAACCGCGAAATCAAGTTCCTGATCACCCAGGCGCGCATCCGTGGCGCCAAGCTGGCTGATTACCTGGAATACCTCGACTACCTGCGCCATAACAGCCCGGTGCGCTTCGACCGGGTCATGCGCGAGCTGCGCATGGAAGATCCGCAGGCGTGGATGAAGCTGCAAAAGTATCCGCAGTTCCGTCCCTTGCGCGAATCGTCCATCGGAATCAAGGCGGCTGCCAACATCATGGGCGCCTCGGCAGGGCTGGCCAACGGCAAGTTCGGCGGCAGCATGGAAAAATGGATGGAAAGCACGCTCAAGGACCTGATGAAGCGTGACCGCTTCGGCCCTTACGCCGACGTGCTCGGCAATAAAGCCACCACCTTGCCCACCAAGACCCATACCTATTCCAATTCGCGCTTCGGCCAATACATGACAGCGGAAGTTGCCCGCGCCGAAGTGGAGTCGGCCAAAGTGGCGAAAGACCTGGCCGGCAGTCAAAGCGCCTTGCGCGCCGCCAAAGGCACGGCCGTGGTGCGCCCGGTCGGGGCCGTGGTCGACGTGCTTATCGCCGCGCTCAATCCCGACGCCTTGTCGACCGCCGCCATCGTCCTGCTGCGCAAGCGCATGGTCACCATGCTCGGCAATGGCGTGCTGTCCGAAGAGGACTATGTGCGGGCACAGAACCTGCTCAGCCAAGGCAAATTCGACGCGGTGAAACGCTGCCTCGATGATGCGCAGGCCGCTTACGTCAAGGGTGGAGCCAGGTGAAATCGATGAGACCCCTCGCACGGCTGGCTTTGCTGGCCGCCTGCCTGAACATGTCGCCTGCGTGGGCAAAAGGACCGGTACCGGCCACTGCGGCGGTGGTTCGCTGCGCCGATACCAGCGCCGGCGGCGACGTCTTACAGGCAGTCGAGCGCGATTTCAAGCCCGGCGTCGCCCCGCGCCTGTTCCTGGCCTTGGGCAAGGACCGCCATGCGCTGCTGAAAAAACTGCTGGCCGCCGGTGACGACCCGAATATCTGTCACGCAGGCCTGAGCCCCCTGATCATGGCCGTGGGCAGCGGCGACTTTCAGGCTGTCAAGCTGTTGCTCGACGCCGGCGCCCGCCTTGACAACCCGCGCGATTCGAACGGCGGCACAGCGCTGCACTACGCCCTGAGCACCCCACCGCTGGAGATGGCGACCCTGCTGCTCGAGCGCGGCGCCGATCCGCAGGTGCTCAACGCCGGCCGCATGACAACACTGCACAGCTTGGCGCTGCAACCGTTGCCCGCAGCGCCCCAGCGCGCCGTGCAAGTCGCGCTGGCCAGCCGTCTGTTGCGCCAGGGCGTTGCGGTCGATGCCGTGCATCTGCAAGGCAGTACCGCGCTGCATATGGCAGTTTCGGTCGGCAATCTCGACCTGATGAACCTGTTGCTCGAGCACGGCGCCAACCCTGCGCTACGCAACAAGCGCGGCGAAGACGCCCTTGCCTGCGCGCGCCGAGGTGGCCATGCCGCGCTGGCGGCACGCCTGGAGCAGCATCTTGCCGGCAAAAAGACAAGCGTTGCGGCGCCCGCCAGCGCCGCTCGACAATAATACGAATGAAACGCCCTATGCCCATCAAAAGGAAGATCGCATGACCCGCCAGAACAACCGCCTGCTGCGCCTGAAATTTCCGAACGGAGACGGCCCCTCCGGCCTCGTCGCCAATCGGCTCGACGCGGTGGAAGGCTTGTCGCGCGACTTTCACTTCACCATCGAGTGCCTGACCGACGACCCCAACATTGCCCTCAAAGATGTGCAGGGCAAGATGGTCACCGTGGAACTGGTGCGCGAAGACGACAGCATGCGCTTCTTCAACGGCTACGTGTTCGAGTTCCGCCGCGTGCGCGCCGACGGCGGCGAGGTGTATTACGACATGGTCCTGCTGCCGTGGCTCGCATATTTGCGCCTGCGCCGCGACAACTACCTGTTCCACGACATGAGCATCCAGGACCAGACCGACGACATCTTCGGCGACTATTCCGTGCGCAAGAGCGAGTACCGCATCGGCGGCCACGACCCGGTCATGAAGGATGCCTGCCAGTACGACGAGTCCGACTACAACTACCTGCACCGGCGCTGGGAAGAAAAAGGCTGGTTCTACTGGTACGAGCACACCGCGTCCGGCCACACGCTGGTGCTGTCGGACGACTCGACCGCGGCCGCGCCGATCGATGGTCCTGCCTATATCCCCTTCAACCGCGCCGCCGGCACCGAGGAAGACGATGCACTGGGCGAATGGACGCCGGTGCGGCGCCTGGTGCCGGCCAAGTACGCCTTGTCCAGCTTTAACTTTAAAAGCCCGAAACCGCTCAAGACCATGCTGCCGACGGTCAACGAGCAAGGCGATGTGCTCAAGAAGGAAGTGTACGAATACATGGGCGCCTACGGCTTCAAGGATGGCGGCGACGGCGACGCCAAGACCCGCCTGCGGCTGGAGGAAATCGAAGCGTCGGGCAAGCATTTCGAAGGCGCCGGCAACGACCGCTTCGTCATGCCTGGCCGCAGCTTTACGCTGACGCAGCATTTTGATGACGGCTCGAAGGAATTCCTGATCCTGGAAGTGCGCCACACGGCCAGCAACAATTACCAGGTCAATACCGAAACGCCGTCGCACTACGAAAACCGCGTGTCCTGCATCCGCAAGCAAATTCCATGGCGTCCGGGACGCGGCTACAACAGCATCGAGCCAAAGATTTACGGCCTGCAGACGGCGCTGGTGGTCGGGCCGAAAGGCGAAGAAATTCACACCGACAAATACGGCCGTATCCGCGTGCAATTTCACTGGGACCGCATCGGCGAGTACGACGAGAAGAGCTCGGCGTGGATCCGTGTCGTCACGTCCTGGTCGGGCGCCAACTTCGGCGTGACGGCGATTCCGCGCATCGGCTCGGAAGTGGTAATCCAGTTCATGGACGGCAACCCGGACCGTCCATTGGTCACCGGCATGGTGCCGAACGAGGACACCATGGTGCCGTGGACGCTGCCGGAGAACAAGACCCAGAGCGGCGTGCTGACGCGCTCCACGCCGAAAGGCAGCTACGGCAACGCCAACGCCCTGCGCTTCGAAGACAAGAAGGGCCAGGAACAGTTGTGGCTGCATGCCGAGAAGGACCAGCTGACCGAGGTCGAGCACGACGAGGATAAATGGGTCGGCAACGATCGCCGCAAGACGATCGACCGCGACGAGACCAACCTCGTCAAGCGCGACCGCACGGAAACCGTGGACCGGGATGAAACCATTACGGTCCACAACAACCGCAAGGAGCGGGTCGATCACAACGAGACCATCAGCATCGGCGACAACCGCACCGAGGATGTGGGGATCAATGAAACGATTACCATCGGCGCGAACCGGACCAAGACCGTGGTGCAGAACGAGACCGACAGCATCGGCGGCGCCTGGACCATTACGGTGGCCAAGATGAAGACGGAAACGATCGCCCTTGCGTCGATCCAGAACGTCGGCATGGCGCGCATGGAAAACGTGGGGCTCGGTTACGACCTGAACGTGGGGCTGGCAATGGCGACTATTGTGGGAACGCACAAGGTGACCAAGGTCGGGAATGAATATGCCATCACCGCAGGAGACGAATTGTCCATCACGGTCGGCAAGGCGAGCATGGTCATGAAGTCCGATGGCACGATCACGATCAACGGCCACACGCTCAGCGTGGGGACCACCGATGAACAAACCTTCAAGGCCGATGGGAACATCACCTTGAAGGGCAAGAAGATTCTGGAAAACTAGAAAATGCTTCAGAAAGAAAACCTACCGCAATTCGGCGAGCAAACCCAAGCCGCGCCGGAACAGCCGGATCGGCCCCAACAAACGTTGTTGGAAAACGTTATCGCGCAGTCTGCCCTCCCCCCACAACGCGCGGATGGCATCGCGATCGGCGTGCTCGACTCCTTCGATTCCGCTGGCAAGGCACAGGTGAGCATTGCCGCGTTCGGGCTATCGAGCCTGTCAGCGCATACTTTGGTGCCGCTGACAGTCGACCATTTGGGTGCACAGCTTGCCTTGGGCTTTGAATCCGGCGATCCGCAACGGCCGATTATCATCGGACTTCTATTGTCAGCCCAACCGCAAAATACTGTCCGCGCAACGGCACCTGACACCGCACTGAAAGAAGCCCAGGACGAGGATGAAACAAACGACGATCTAATGCCACTCGACGTCATTGTCGATGGTCGGCACGTCATGTTGGAAGCCGAGCGGGAAATCGAACTGCGTTGCGGCGAAGCGGCGATCATCATGACCGCAGACGGCCACATCCAGATACGCGGCACTTACATCACCAGTCATGCCAGCGCGACTCAGCGCATCCTTGGCGGCTCGGTGAATGTCAATTAAGGAGCCTGCATGGAGATGATGGTCGCATCAAAACATCTGTTGGCCGACATGACCACAGCGCTCGATGTGAAGGGGCGCGAGCATCTGGTCATCATGGTGAAATCAAGCTGGCAAATTCCGCAGAGTGGAGCGCGTCCGCGTCCGATTGTTCCGCAGCCGCTGGAGCAGGCCGACATCTTCTATGGAGAGCCTGGCGAAAGCGCAATGAAGTACGGGAGCGACTTTGCACGTTACAAACCCCGCTGCGATGTCCTGTTCGATGCACATGCCCATACGCCGGCAGGCCTACCTGTAACGGAACTGATCGTCGGATTCAAACTGGGATCATTACAAAAAGGAGTCAAGGTAATCGGCCCCCGAAAGTGGCGCACCTTGCTGGGCATTGCCAGCCTTACCAAGCCTGAGCCATTTTCCACGATGCCTTTGCACTACGGTTTTGCCTTCGGTGGAACGCGCACCTACAAAAAAGGCAGCGGCGACAAGGTGCAGATATTGACAGAAGCCTTGTTAAGCAATCCAGCCGGCGCCGGCTGGGTTGGCCCAAAAACCAGCGCCGAGCTGAACGATATGCCGGCCCCAAGCCTGGAACCGCTCAACTCCCCGGTCAAATCACCGAGCAGCAAGTATCAGCCAGCCGCCTTGTCAGCCGTTGCACGACACTGGCATCCGCGCACGCAATACGTGGGCACATACGACGCCCATTGGCAAAAAGAGATATGCCCATTCCTTCCCGAAGATTTCGATGATCAATATCACCAATGCGCACCGGAGGACCAGCAAATTCCTTACCCTCAAGGGGGAGAAGAAGTGGTGTTGCTCAACATGATGGCCGGACGCGAAACGGTGCGATTCAAGCTGCCTAAACTGGACAACATGCAAGTACGCATATTGCACAAGGATTACAGCGTTGTCACGCCTAACGCGGTAGTTGACACGCTGTATTTTGAGCCGGAGAAGGAACGTTTCTCAGCCGTCTGGCGCGTCAGCGTGCCAATCAAGCGGCGCATTCAGGAGTTCGATACCGTCGCGATCGGCCCGATCGACGTTCAATGGTGGCAAAACAAGATCCTGGGAATCGATGGCAACGGGTGCGCTGGCTGCGGCAGTGGTACTGAGCTGGAAATGCGCCGGGAGACGGAAACGTGAAAAATTTTTGGAATATTCTGGGGAGCCGAGAGACATCAAACGACATTCAACCATTCAGGCTGGGGATTCGAGCGGCAGGTTTATGCTGCGCGGTCGGGTACCACTTAGATGCTGCAAGCTGCGCACTGCGTGCGCATATGGATCATTTTCAGGAAAGCGATTTTCGCACTCGCCTTGGAGAGAAGCTATTAGTGGCCCGTCTGCCAGAGATCGACGTATGGGGACAAGCACGGCTTGCACGCTGGTTAAAATTTGCAATCATGGATTGCTTGCAACACACGCCGGAACTCGACACCAGGACAATCCCGTTGATATGGATCGCGCCCGAACCCGCACGTAACAGTGCGGATGGTACCGATCTTGATTGGTATGCTCAAGTATTCGATCAGACGGTGGACCAGCTTGGCAAGCAGTTTCATCCAAGTTCCGCTGTACTCCCGCAAGGACGCGCCGGGTTGGCGCAGGGACTGGAGCACGCTATATATCTGATCAAAAAGGGCAAACATCCTTACGTACTATTGGCGGGCGTGGACAGCTACCTGGACGCAGGCCATATTACGCATTATCTCAAAGCAGAGCGCTTACAAGTACCCGGCAATTCTAACGGCTTCATTCCCGGCGAAGCTGCTGCCGCTGTGCTGTTGCACAAGGCCGAGGTCAACGATGCTGGCGTACAAATAGTGGGCTACGGAGAGGCGCAAGAACCCGGACGCCCGGACGGTAGCGTCCCCAGTCGCGCGCAAGGCCTATCGCAAGCTATTCGCTTAGCGCTAGATACCAGCGCTCATCAATACAGCGATCTCGAATTTCGCATCAGCGACCAGAATGGAGAGGCATTCTTTTCACGCGAGGCGGCCAACGCCATCACCAGGGTTGCATCAAGCGGTGGACAAAAATTACCTCTTCTTACAATGGCGGACTGTCTCGGTGAAATTGGTGCTGCCACTGGCCCAGCCGCCCTGGCATATTTGTCCGAGTTGATGCCGCACCATCAAAGCCCCGGTCATTGCGGACTGCTTCATCTTGCCAATGACAATGGCCTTCGCTGTGCCGTTGTTCTTCAATATAACCCTACCTGAGAAGAGCCGCCATGGAAACCAACGTTTTTGCAAATGACAATGAAATATGCTCCAAAGCGGCAGACGGCAAGTCTAGTACCGCATTCCCGGACCCATGCTGGAGCCCACCAGGACCGAGCGTAGGGCCGGTACTGATTCCATACCCCAACACTGCATTCGCGAATCAACTCACAAACGGAAGCACCACCGTATTTATCTGCGGGACACCAGTCGCGCTAAAAGATGTTTCTTATTTAGCAAACAGCATTGGAAATGAGCCGGCTACAAAAATGTTTTCGAAAGGTCAAAAAACTGGCGTTATCAAAGGCAATGCGTACTTTACAGACTGGTCAACCAACGTGAAGTTCGAAGGACTCAATGTGTGCCGGCATAACGATCCCATGACGCACAACCACGGATGACTTAATGGCACAGAAAATTGCGAAGTCCAATAAAGCTTCCCCTGCAACGGCGAAAATATCCCGTGCAACAGTAGGCAACACCACTGCTCAGCCCTATACCGACACATTTAACAAATCAAAAGTTTGTTACAACGACAGAAAAAAAATTGCTGACAAATGCAGAGATGACAAAAACAGCGTACAAGAGTCGAAGGAAACTAACAAAAACGCCAAACCTTCAACAAAAAAGAAATTGGGCGACGTTGTTTCAGGAATAAAAAAAGGAGTTGGGGCGCTTGATAGTGCTGCCGAAAAGGCTTACGGATACAAACGGAATAAAGACAACGGCTGGATCAAAGATCATTGCGATTATTTGTGGGTTAAACCAGCAGGAAAGAGTAAAAGTAAATTTATAGCTCAAATTGACAAGCTAAAAACAGAGTTAAATCAAGGCATAAATACAGCGTTACAACAAGCGGGCGCGATTATCATTGACAAAGCCAAGGATGCCGCTATTGGTTATGCGGAAAAAGCAATCGTACGCGAAGTTGCCTCTGCGACATCCTTGGTCATTCCCGTAGTTGGCGAAGTTGTCGTCGCCGGCATGACGATTTTCAATATTGCCGACGGCATTTGGACTGCCGGAACGACCGCTATCAGCTCCAGTAAACTCGCCTATGATGCTTACAAAAAGATTGATGATATACGACAACAAATTAGCAAACTTGATAAAGTAGTAAGCGGTGAAACTAGCCCGACCGAACTGTGGTCAGATGTAATGACCGGCGTTGCTGCCGTTAATAAATGCCTACAAGCCCGTCGTTGTCAATTAGTACCGTTTAACCAAACGCGAGCAGATCAGCAAGCCAAATCGGGACAAGGATGTTGCCCGGGCCAAACAGGCCACCACCTTCTGCCGAGCGAAATGTTCGAGGAGTGTCCGGAGTACACTTCACAAAAGGAGAAGGAAGCGCCTACTGTGTGCGTAGAGGGCGTAAATAACTCCCATGGAAGCCACGGTAACATTCATGGAAAATTAGAAAAATTAATGAAGGACCACAGAAAGGAGACAGGAAAAGATAGCATTACCAATGACCAAGCCATAGACAAGGCCGTGAAGTCACACAATGAAACTTTTAAACCCCCGTGTGATCCAAATTGTCTTAAAGCGCAACTCGAGAGTTATTACAAGAATCTTTGCAATAACAAGATGAAGCCCCGCGGAGGCAAAGGGACAGATATCGAAGAAGCCAAATCTGACGGAACTGACGCTCCAGCAATCTAGAAAGCATTTATGAAACTCGACAAAGCATCTTATGAGCAATATTTCGAAGGTTTTTTTCTCATTGATTGTGTAGTTAGAAAAAAAGATATTCTATATTTTGTTCTTGAAGAAGAATACGATGAAGAAAAGAATAGTCCAGAAAAAAATAAAATTCGTACACGAATTATCACATGCATAGATCGTCCGAATGTTCAACCGTGGGGACATGCAACGTTCTTCGGTATGCAACGGTTTCAGGGAGGAGTTTCTTTAGTACCAAAGGAGCAGTTCGTTGGGGTTTCGCTAAATGATCATGTTTTCGCACTGGGCAGCGGAGACAACAATCTAGAAAAAGATCTGATGGGTGGTCTAGTCGAAGGCGGAAAACACATTGGCATGCGCGGGGGAGTGTCGAAATTACGCACCATTGACGGAAATCTGTGGCTTGCAGGAAGTGGGCGTACGGTAGGGCGCCGACTGGGTCCGGATTCTTGGGAGTGGCACGACGTGATCCCATATAAAAGCCTGATGGACGATGGCGGGTTTACAGACATCGACGGATTTTCCGGAGCTGAAATATACGCGGTAGGAGGACACGGCGATGTGTGGCACTACGATGGCAAAACATGGAGAAATGTGTCATTTCCCAGCAATATGACGCTCGAGACGATCTGTTGCGCCGGTGACGGTTATGTTTACATCGGTGCAGAGCAAGGTTCAGTATTTAAAGGCCGTAATAATGAGTGGAAGCACATCTACAAAGGCGAAATGGCGCTGCCCTTCAGGGACATGGTATGGTATCAAAACAAAGTGTGGTGTACCTCTGACTATGGCCTCTGGACGATTAAGAATGACAAGCTGACCGAAGCAGATGTCCCTAGCTTCGTCCATTCATGTGCCGGTCATTTATCCGTAGGGGATGGCATGATGTTATTAACCGGAATACACGGTGCTGTGATGCATGACGGTATTAAGTGGCATAACATAATAGATTATGACGATTTAGCCTAGCCGAACAATTAACCCCTATTGCGGGAACTGGCCAGATATCGCTTGCGCCAATATCGGGAGAGCAGGCAAATGCTTTAAGCCTTACTATGACACTAGATCAAAAATCCTTTAAAAGGTATTTCCAAGGGTTTTTTATCACGGATTGCGTGGTAAGAAAAAAAGATATACTCTATTTTGTAGCTGAACAGATATACAACGAGGCTACGGACGATCCACCAAACGTAAGATGCGAACAAAAGTTATTTCCTGCATTGACCGCCCTAACATTCCGACCTGGAGTCAGTCCGATCTAGGCGGATTGCACAGACTATGCGTAGGAGTGTCATTTAAACCAAAAGAGCAATTTGTAGGGGTTTCATTAAACGACCATGTTTTTGTACTTGGTGGAGGTGATGGAGGTTTTGAAACCGATTTAAAAGGTTTGGAATCAAAAGAGCTTAGAGAGGCAGGGCCAGAAGAATACTTGATGCGCGGTGGCATTCATAAATTACGCACAATTGACGGCGAATTATACGGGTGCGGTCTGGGTCGCACTGTAATCACTCGCGTGGGAAAGGATAACTGGCGTTATCACACCCAATTACCTAAAGACAAGAATTTCTTGGACGATACTGGATTTCTTGACATTGACGGATTTTCGCCGACCGATATATACGCTGCAGGCGGTCATGGCGACCTCTGGCATTACGACGGGAAAATTTGGAAGCAAATTGCTTCCCAAGTAATATGTCACTAGAAAGCATCTGCTGTGCGGGCGACGGCCAGGTCTATATTGGCGCGGACGGGGGTACCGTATATCGGGGACGTGCAGAAAAATGGGAACGTATTCATCGTGGCGATTCGACCTTATCCTAGCGGGATATGGTTTGGCACGACGGCAAAGTGTGGGCAACTAATGATCATAATGTATGGGTGATTGAAAACGGGAAAATAAAAAGAGCAAACATTCCCGATAATATTCGCATTTGCGCGGGCCATTTGTCCGTTGGCGATGGCGTGATGTTGTTAGCAGGCGTATATGGCGCGGCAATGCATGACGGCAAAGAGTGGCGCATGATCATTGATTATAATGACTTGAAGTAACTAATGAAAATTTCAGTCGCGGAATATAAAAAAAATCTACACAGGTATTATATTTACGGTTGTGCAGTACGTGATCGAACCCGGTTCAGCTTTATTTCCAACCGCTGGTACACCGATGAAGAGGTAGAAGAGGAAGAAGAGAAAGGCATGAGTTCAGATTATCGTGACAAACGTCTCGTCCTTTTTACTAGAAATGAGATATCCGGAAAGCAGTGGAGCTCAGCATATTTTGAAGGCTGGGGCACAGTTCGGCTCGGCGCGGCGACAAAACCTGTCACCCAAACTATCATGATCGAAATGGAAGAATCAACTACTTATGTGATTGGTAGCGGCGAGAAATATCATGATACTCCGGTAGAGAAATTACCCGACAATCCCTCTCGAGGTGGTATCCGGCGTATAAAAATGATCGATGGATATGCCTACATATGCGGTGGTGCGCGGTCTGTCGGAAAACGGCTTGGAAAAGGATCGTGGCAATCGCACTCGAATGCTATTCCGCCGGCGAGTGAAAATATTAACGGTGGATTCGATGACATTGCGGGTTTCAACGAGAACGACTTATACGCAGTAGGTGGTAAAGGTGACGTATGGCGCTACAATGGAAAACTGTGGCAGCAGGTGGCTTTTCCAACCAATACGTGGACCACTACCGTTTGCTGCGGCGGCGATGGCAATGTCTACATTTCATGCTACGAAGGCCTCACTTTCATGGGACGGGAAAACCGCTGGAAGAAAATTCATGATGGAGGTATCAGTCTCGGTTTCAAGGACATGGTCTGGCACGAAGGCAAAGTTTGGTGCACCAACGACAATGGCGTTTGGACCATCGAAAACGGCAAGCTGGAGCGAGCGGAACTGCCATCTGAGATGCAGGTGTGTTCCGGTAGCTTATCGGTCAATGACGGCGTCATGCTGATGGCTGGCTTGGGCGGTGCGGCGTTTCTGGAGAACGGGCAATGGCATAACCTATTTCTGCGTGGTGAGATGGAAAAGGCTGTGCAAAAAAAATAACGCGAAAGTATTTGGCGATCGAAATTTTCGCCTTCTTCCCTCTTGATATTCAAGAATTTACTTATTCTGTAATGGATTATGAAAATTGGAAGGACGGGAGATGGTCATCGACAATAATGATTCAAAATAACTGATGCAAATCTCGACAACAGAATACAAAAAGAATTTACATACGTATTATATCTACGGCTGTTCGGTACGCGATCGAACCCGATTCAGCTTTATTGCCAATCGGTGGTACACGGATGAAGAAGTTGAGGCAGAAGAGGAAACTGGTACGAGTCCCGATTATCAAGACAAACGTCTCGTCCTGTTCACACGCGACGAAAAGCCCGACAAACAATGGGATTCTGCCCTATTCAACGGGTGGGGAACAGTTGTCATTGGTGCCGCAACCAAACCACTTATCCAGACTGTCATGATCGAAATGGAGGAGTCCACGAATTATGTCATAGGCAGCGGAGAGAAATATCGGGATACCCCAGTTCGGGCATGTTCCGGCAATCCTTTACGGGGCGGGATCCATCGAGCCAAAATGATCGACGGATACGCCTACGTGTGTGGGGGCAACAGATCGGTTGGAAAACGTCTTGGAAAATCCCAATGGTTTTCACACTCCGAGGCAATCCCTCAACTTGCAGAATGGGGTGATGGCGGCTTCGACGACATCGCGGGTTTCAACGAAAACGATTTGTATGCGGTAGGTGGTAAAGGTGACGTCTGGCGCTTCGACGGCAAAAAATGGCAGCAGGTTGCCTTCCCTACTAACACCTGGACCACTACCGTATGCTGCGGCGGCGATGGCAATGTCTACATTTCGTGCTACGAAGGCCTTACTTTTATGGGACGCGAAAATCGCTGGAAGAAAATTCATGACGGAGGTATCAGTCTCGGCTTCAAGGACATGGTCTGGCACGAAGGCAAAGTCTGGTGCACCAACGATAATGGCGTTTGGACAATCGAAAACGGCCGGATTCAAAGAGCAAATGGCTTGCCTTCAGAAATCAATGTATGTGCGGGTAGCCTATCGGTCAATGACGGCGTATTATTATTGGCTGGTCTCGGCGGCGCTGCATTCATGGAAAACGGCCAATGGCATAATCTTTTTTTACGCGGCGAAATGGAAAAAGCCGTGCGAAAAATTAGCGTGAAATAATTTGACGACCGGCCTTGTCCGCTTCGTTCCCTCTGGAATCTAACAACATACATATGCTGCAACCTGTTCCATTCCCTGTTATCGCACCGCTAGTGCGCCGCCACGCCGAAGATGCTGCCTTTTACTGGTCGCAGCACGACGGTTCCGCTTACTCGCCACGCTTAACTCTGGCAGGCCTGGCACGCTTCAGTCATCTGCTTGCAGCCCACCTTGAAGGACTCGAGGTAGCCGGTCCTGAAGGGTGGACGCTAGCGCTAACGGCCTTGGAGCGCTGGAAGCAAGCGGGCGAGACGTTTGTCTGTGCATATTTGGCGTTGATGACAGGTATCGAGACGCAGTTCGATGCGCTGCTTGGGCAAGTTCGGACAAGTCCCGAAGAATTGCTACGCGGCGTAATCAGCGCCCTCGCTTGGGCACCACCCGCGCAAACCCTCCGCGTCGTGCATGCATGGAGTGGCGAGAATAACGACCCCATCTTGCAAACAGCAGCGTTGCGAGCCGCGGCGCTGATCGGTTCTGACGCTCTGCGCGCCCTGTCCCAGCCGCTTATTCAGTTTCTAAACAGTCCGATAGAGCATGTGCGTAGTGCTGCGTGCCGTGCTGCCACGATTGACCTGAGCGACGATGCACTCGATGCAAAATTAGCTGCCTGCCTTCATGACCCTGCCCTCCCGGTCCGGGCGGAAGCGGCGATCGCACTCGGTAGGCGCCAGCATCGTCAAGCAAAAGTGGACAGCGACACCAACATCATTGCCGCTGAAACGTTATGGCTGTGCGTGGTGGAGCAGGTCAACCTGCACAACGCGTCCACCGGTTGGTACCGCAAACAAAGCTTGCGAAGGCTCAACCGCTGGGTTCAACACTTGGCCGGACTTATCCCTATCGGCCATCCCAAACTGGCCACCCTGTTGGATTTCATGCCGGCGCGAGTAGCCCTGCGTTTTATCGTCTACCACGGCGACCCGGCGCACTTACCCTATGTAGTGGCACAGATGCATGAACCGGGCAATGCGCGCTATGCGGGGTGGGTGTGGCAGACCATGACCGGAATCGACCTTCGCTCAACCGGAATGTATGCGCCCGAGCCTGAGTCGGAAGACGACACGGCAGCACTCAGCGAGGCGCGCCTGGATGCCGATCTCGGCTTGCCGCTACCCAATGTCGATGCGATCAGTCGTTATCCATCCACCGCATTGACGAGCGGTCAACCTTATTTACTAGGGCAAAGGCTGACGCCAGCGCTTGCATTAACGGTTCTGGACGATGCAGTGCAAGCCCAGCGCAGTATCGCCGCGCATTATCTGAACGCACTTCGACCGTCCGCCAACGCAGCCGGGCCGGCTCGACTCTTCACCCGCGCCGTTGCACACAGCCAAATCCGGCTTGCACTTCAGATACGCGAACAGCTTGTTGCGCAGGAGGAGAACATATGACGACCATTCTGGATCCATGGAATGACGCCGATACACTTGCGAAACGGTTGCGCCATGCGGACGCGTTCTTGTTCGTGCTGATCGGGGCCGAGCAATGGTGCGCTAAATGTCGCCAGATTCGTCCTCATTTCGACGCATTCATGGCGCAGGCCAAGGATAGTGAAACCTGGCTTTGGTTTGACCTCGAAGAACACGCCGAGTTTTTGGGGGATTTTCTGCCGGACGATCTGCCAACGCTGGTGGTCTATCGAGGCAAGACATTGTTGGCTTGTGAACCGGTGCCGAACGCAGACGATGCACTTAGCCTCGCCGTGGCCCGGGCACGAGAAATTGGTCGCGTCAATTGGAGCTGCAATCCCGTTCCACTTCTACGCGACCCAGGCATTCACTCACGCCTGCTGACGCAGGATTGGGCCGGCTAAGCCGAAGGAGGGGCGCAAACTAAAGTGGACTGTCGATAGCAGACTCTGGTTTCGTGCCAAATACAGCTTTTTCCCTAGATTTTCTGTGAACAACGCGCGCGGAAGGCTGACATGATTTGCACGTCAACCCAGATGACGCGTCGCCGGTAGCACCTTGGTGCCGCGCGGCGTGCCACTTCGAAAACGCGTATGCTCGGCCGTACCATCTCAGTCCAAGTCCACCATGCGCAAACTGCTGTTTCCGTACCTCATCCTGATCGCCTGCATGGTCCTGCTCGACGTGCTCTGGCTCGGTGTCATCGCCAAGGACCTCTACGCTAGCGGCATCGGCCACCTCATGGCCGCCGAGCCGCGCTTCGGCCCCGCCATCGCCTTTTACCTGATCTACGCGCTGGGCCTGATGGTGTTCGCCCTGGCGCCCCACGCCCCGCGACGCACCTTGCGCGCCACCCTCGCCGCGGCGGCCCTGTTCGGCACGGTCGCCTACGCCACCTACGACCTGTCCAACCTCGCCACCTTGCGCGACTGGCCGCTCGGCGTGGCCCTGATCGACATCGCCTGGGGCTGCGTTGCCAGTACTCTGTCCGTGCTGGCCGCCAAACTGTGCATGGACCGGCTCGATCCCGGCCCCGCCAGCGCTTAACAATCCTTGTCGCCGAAGCAAGGTCCGTCCGACTTTTCACACCTTCCTTCGACCACTGCGCCGTGTCGTAGGGACCGGAACCGTTCGACGGTTTTCGGTCGCTGCTGATCCGTTTACCCTGCAACGACCTCTTCATCGGCCCAGCCGCCGACCCAGCGCAAAACGCCGGCACACATGTTTTCATGCTGCCTCCGTCCGCCTACCGGCATCACCTGACGCAAGTGCTGTCCGGCCTTCACGCGCCAGACGCGTAAATCAGCAGTTCTTGTCTCCAGTGCACGGCCCGCTCGACGTCTGGTCGCCATCGACGATGAACTCCCTGGCCGCGCCTTTGGCGAACTTCAGATGCCCGAGCCGGAAGTACCAGCTCCGGATCTTCGGCGCGAACACCGTGCCGTCGACCCTGACGTGCATCTCGCCCTCCTGGCCGTGGGCGTCCGTACTGTCGCCGCTGGCCAGCAGACGCCTGCGCGCAACCACATTCCCCTTGGCATAAAACGGCGTCACAGCGAAGAAAATGGCATCGCAATCGACATTGCCGAGCACAAAAATACCGCTCATGCCGTCGCTGCTCAGCGTGCGGCAGTGCAGGTCGCCGTTGACCACGATCAGGCGCGCGCCTTCGATCAGCGCTGTCTCGAACGGCGAGCGCAACTTGCTCGCGGCGATAGAAAGGATCTCGACATCTTCTTCCAATCTGACATCGCCCTCAAACACAATCGCCTTGCCTGCATCATTCAAGTCATCGACCACGTCCTGGTCCGCCCTGCCGAGCGGCGACAGCAGCGACATCAGCTTGAAGCGCTTGATCGCCTCTTGCGCCGGCATCACCGTGTAGCGTGCATGCGGATAGGCTACTCCGTGCTTGGCGGCGGGCGCGGCGGACAACCCGGGCGCCGGCGTCAGCAGCAACGCCCCCGCCACGGCTGCCACGCCACGACGCAATCGGGCAAAGGACCGCCTCACCACTGCGAAAACGGCAACCGGATCAGGCTCGAATTGAAATAGCGCCGGTCGTGCGTGACTTCCTCGCCAATCCAGTCCGGCTTCTCGAAGGCCTGCTCTTCCGACGCCAGCTCGATTTCGGCAAACATCAGGCCCGCATTCGCGCCCAGGAATTCATCGACTTCCCACACATTGCCCGCGAACGTGATGCGGCGCCGGTATTTTTCGATGATCGGCTGCTGGCACAGGCGATCGAGCAGCTCGTTGGCGTCAGGCAGCGGAAGCGGATACTCCCACTCCCCGCGCGTGGCGCCCTCGCTGCGTCCCTTGATGGTCAGGGTGCCCTGCCCGCCCTCGATCCGCACCCGCACCGTGCGGTCCGGATCGGTCGACAGATACCCCTGGCGCAGCAGCACCGGCTCGCCCAGCGTGCGCCAAGCGTCGCCCGTGAGCAGGAACTTGCGTTCGATCTCGACGCCCACGGTCAGCCCAGCGCTTTCAGGATCGGCTGCAGGATCGCCGCTCCCAGTTCGCTGCTGCGCGCACCGTTCCAGCCGGTGTACGGATCAGGCAAGTCGGCATTGTCCTTGAACGGCATTTCCAGCGTCAGCGACAGGCACTTGAACGTATGCCCGATGTATTTGGACGCCAGGGTCAGCATGTCTTCCTTGTACTTGCTGGCCGCATAGCCATGCACGTTCTGGAAGTCGGGACTGGCCGCCATGTAGTTCTCGATGAAGGACTTTTGGAGCGCGGCGCGTTCCGGCGTGAAATCGTTCAGCATTTCGTTGCCGGCCACAAAGTTGTACGGCAGCGCTTCGTCGCCATGGATGTCGAAGAACATATCGCAGCCGACTTCGTGGATCTTTTGCTTCACGCACAGCACTTCAGGGCTGCGTTCGGCGGACGGCGTCATCCATTCGCGGTTCAGGTTGGCGCCGGCGGCATTGGTGCGCAGGTTGCCGCGCACCGAACCGTCCGGATTCATGTTCGGGACGATATAGAACACGGCACTTTGCAACAGCTTGCGCGAAATCGGGTTGGCGTTGTCGAGCAGCGCGTCCATCATGCCCTCGACAAACCATTCAGCCATGGTCTCGCCCGGATGCTGGCGCGCGATGACCCAGATTTTCTTCGCGGCGGCAGGGTTGCCGATCACCACCATATTCATGTCGCGGCCGTCGACGGTGGTGCCGATATCGTGCACGCGCGCAATCGGATTCTCGGCCACTTCGCCCAAGAGGCGCAGGTGGCGCTCCCACGAGTACGGTTCGAAATAGGCGTAATACACGCTGTCGAGCTCCGGCGTATGGGTCACGGTCATGACCTGGCCGTCGAAGCTGGTCGGCACGCGGAACCAGTTTTCGGTGTCGTAGCTGGCGGCCACCTGGTAGCCCTGGAAGCCGGCGGCGTAGGTCGCCTGGCCGGCGTTCAGGAAGCGGATCGTGCATGCCTGCCCGCGCGCACCCTGCAGGCGGAAGTGGAACCACTGGTGGATGTCGGCGTGCGAGTCCGAGCGCAGGTTCAGGTCGATCTGGCTGGCCTGGTCCGCTTGCACGACGTCGATGGCGCCGGAATCGAAATGCTGGCTGATTTTGATGGGCATGGCAGATCCTTGTCTTTGGTTCTCAAAGAAGAGCATCATACCGAAATGCCGCCCGCTTGGGGGCGGGCAACACCGAAGCGGCAGCAGGCTAGAAGCCCAGGTCCATCAGGTCGCCGCGGTAGCCTTCCATCATCTGGCGCATCAGTTCCACGTTGGCGCGGTTCAGGATCACCGTCAGGTTGGACGCGCGGTCGAGCTCCATCGTCATGCGGATGGCGTCGTCGAACTGCTTGCATTGCACGCTCAGCACGCGCGGATTGACCACGTCGTCCCAGTCTTCCTGGTGGATGCGCGGCAGGTTCGGCGGCGGCAGCAATTCCGGGTCCTGGTTCACCGGCAAGTGCGCCAGCAGCCAGAACACCACCGACGCGGGAATGAACACGCAGGCATCCTTGCCGCCCTCGAAGGAGAACTTCGCCAATAAAAGATTACCGATAGGATCGCATGACAGATACATGCTCTTGACTTGGCGGATGACTGCTTGTTTCACGACGATCCCTCTGGGTTGTTAAATTGGCGCAACAATTCTACCCCATCCCCCGGGTCGCCTGTACGAAATGTCGGACACAAACGGGGAGCCGCCGCTCCCCGCCAATGCCCAGCTGGCTCAGCGCGATTTGTCGGCGCCGGCCTTGTTGCCGCCGCCCGCGCTCTGCTTGTTGCCGTCCTTGTCCCCACCACTGCGCGTGCCGCCTTGGGCCGCCTGGCGGTTGCCGTGACTCATGCTGCCCGCGCGGCGCGCTTCTTCCGAGGTGAACTCGTGCGCCGTGCCTTTCTGGTGGGCTGCCTTGCCGCCCTCGCTGGCAATTTCGCGCTGCCGCTCGGGATCCATCGATGCAAATCCGCGGTTGCTGGTTCCCTTGCCCGGACTGCCACTTTGCTTGTTGCCCTGGTTATTTGTAGCCATGGTCATCTCCTTTAGCTAGTGCCTCTGTCTGACCCCACCGGCTGCACGCCGATGAGCGATCAAGCCAATCCATCTTAGCAGCGCGTAACGCTGCGACTATAGGACAGGATGCATGCACTTTGTAGGACAACACGCTAGTTCCTCTCAGTACTCTATACATTGCCACTCCTGGTACGCTTAACAGGGTGCTTGTCCTACACAGACTCGGACGGTGTTCCGATACAGAGGTGGGGAACGGACGCGCATGATTCAATCCTGGCAACGCCGCTTACGGACTGGACGCTAACCCCGTCCCTCCGCAAGCGGCGGGTGCCACCCTATGTCTCTACTCGGAAAGGAATCAAAAATGAACTCGAACCAACGTAGCGAGGGGAATAACCAGTCGAGCAATGGCGGCAATGAAAAAGCGAACTCGTCGTCGCGTGGCGACATAGTCGAAAAAGACAACCTGGATCAATCGCAGCAATCGGGCACCCTGGGCGGCTCGCAGCAGTCGGACCGTCTGCCGGGTTCGCCGCAACCGGGCGGCATTGGCGGAGCGCAGCAGTCGGGCAGCATGAGCGACTCGCAACAGTCAGGCGGCCTGAGCGGCTCGCAGCAATCGGGCGGCATGGGCGGCTCCCAGCAGTCGGGCGGCTTGGGCGGCTCGCAGCAATCGGGCGGCCTGGGCGGCTCCGGACAGCAGCAGGGCGGCTCGCAGCAAGGTTCCCAGATCGGGCAGCAAAGCACCGAGCGCAGCGGCTCGCAAACCGGCAGCCAGCAGCAAGGCGTCCCCGCACAGCACCAGTCCAACGATGTCGCCGGCGGCATGCCGAAAAGCCCGGGCGGCAAACGCCTGTCGGCCGACCAGAACATGGATGACGACACCGGCCTGTCGAACCGCCAGAACCGCCAGTCGGCCGACCTGGACGAAGGCAGCCGCCAATCGGAGCAAAGCAACGTGGGACGCCGCAGCGACGGTACCCCTGACTAACTTATCCGCTATCGCGCTGCTGTTGCGCTAAATTTGGGTGGGCACGGGCGACCGTGTCCACCCTTTGCGTTTACGTCTCCGTTTACGTCTCCCTTTACGTCTCCGTTTGCGTCTCCGCTTGCGCCAGCGCCAACGTGGCGGCGCTGGCGGGAAACACCGGCTGGCGCAAGCCCGGCGCCTCCCATCCGTACAGGAATGCGCAGGCCGATCCGCACACCCGTCCCTGGCACGGCCCCATGCCGGCGCGGGTCTGCAGCTTGGCGCTGCGCCAGCCGGCGTGCGGCGCCAGGTCGGCCGCCACCACGTCCTCGCAGCGGCACACGATGGTCGCGCCGGTACACATCGCGCGCAGCGACGGCAGCGGGGCAAAGGCGTGCGCCAGCAGTTCGCCGAATGCCAGCGCGCTGGCGCGCGCGCGCACATCGCGCGCGTGCGGGTTGATGCCGGCAGCATCGAGCCCCGCGATGCGCCCTTCCGCCAGCGCCTTGTCCACGCCGCCGATGCCGGTCGACTCGCCCGCCGCCCACACGCCCTGCACGCTGGTGCGCTGCACGGTGTCGACGACGATCCGCTCCTTCTGCACCGCGCAGCCGAACAGCGCGGCCAGTTCCAGCGACGGCGTCAGGCCGAAGCCGCACGCCAGGAAATCGCAATCGACCGCCTTGTCGCGTCCATCGTGGCGCAGCAGCACGCGTTTGAGGCGCCCGTTTCCTTCGGCCGCCAGCACGCCCGCAGCGCGCAGGTAAGGCACGCCGCGCAGGCGCGCCGCCAGCCGCAGCGATTGCAGCAGCTTGCCCTGGTGCGCCAGCGCCAGCCGCGCCCCGAAGCGGGCCAGGTCGCCCCCGGCGCGATGCTCCGCCAAGGCGACCACCACGCCACCGTGCTCGCGCACGGTCGCCGCTACCGCCAGCAGCAGCGGCCCGGTTCCCGCCACCACCACGCGCTTGCCAGCCACCGGCATGCCACCCTTGATCAAGGCCTGCAGGCCGCCGGCGCCGGTCACGCCGGGCAGGGTCCAGCCGGGAAACGGCAGCAGCAGCTCGCGCGCGCCGCTGCACACGATCACCTTGTCCCAGTGCTTGGTGAACGCGCCGTCGGCCGTCTCGATCAGCAGCGCCCGCGGACCGGCCGGCGCGACCACGCGCGCGCCAGCCATGAACGTGACGTGCGGACGCGCGCGCAGCGCCTCCCACAAGACCGCCGCGCGCGCGTCGCGCCAGCGCTGCGGACCGCCGCGCCAGATCTGGCCGCCCGGCGCGCTGTTCTCATCGACCAGCAGCACGGCCTGGCCCGACGCGGACGCCGCCTCCGCCGCAGCCAGTCCCGCCGGGCCGGCGCCGAGCACGATCAGCGGCGCGCTCATGCCGTTTCCCTGGCGCCGGTGGCGATCACCATGCCGGCGCGGCACGCCGTCTGGCAGGCCAGCCGGTGCGGCCGTCCATCGATGGTGACCCGGCATTCCTGGCAGTTGCCCATGCCGCACAAGGCAAAGCGCGCCTGGCCGCTGACCGAGCGGCGCATGCAGAGCGCATCGGCCAGCACCAGCGCCGCCACCACGCTCGCGCCCATCGGCAGCGCAATCGGCCGCCCGTCCACGTGGACCACAATGTCGTCACTGGCCATCGCGCACCTCTGCCAGCACCGCAAAGCGCGCCGGTGCATACGGCGCCGCGTCGATCTCGCTGGCGCGCCCGGTGATCTGGTCCGCCAGCAGGCGCGCGGTGGCAAACGCCGTCGTCACGCCCAGTCCTTCATGGCCGCAGGCCAGCCAGATACCCGCGCGTCCGGGATGGGCGCCGATCAGCGGACGCCCATCCGGCGACGCCGGCCGCATCCCGGTCCAGGCACGCACGATATGCATGTCGGCCAGGCAGGGCAGCAAGGCGATCGCGCTGCGCAGCACCGCGCCCAGCACCGCCGGTTCGACGGCGCTGTCGGCGCGCCCATCCTGGCGGCACGAGCCGACCAGCCACTGCCCCGTGGCGCGCGGCTGCACATTGGCCGCCACCGCCAGCGCATCGTCGCCGGCGGCGCCCTGGCCATCGCCCTGGCCATCGCCTTGGCCATAATTCATGCTCACGATCTGGTGCGACAACCGGCCCGGATAACGGTCGGTGATCGCCAGATGTCCCTTGCGCGCAAAGATCGGCAGCTCGGGCATCAGGCGCGCGCAGCGCACGCCGGCCGCCACCACCACAGCCGGCGCGCTCAAGCGCTCGCCATCGTCGAACAGCAATCCCCCCTGCCCCGCTGTCGCCACGCGCCGCCCCAGGTGCAGGGTGCCGCCGGCGCGCATAAACTGCTCGCTCAAAAACTGCGCCACTGCCGGCGGATACACCACACTGTCGCCGCGCACGCGCACGCCGCCGCACAAGCCGCGCCGCAGCGCCGGCTCCAGCCGCGCGACCTGGTCGCCATTGAGCGCTTCCGCGTGCCATCCGTGTGCCGACAGGCGCGCCGCGCGCTGCTGCGCTTCTTCCAGTTGATGCTCGTCCTCGGCCACCCACAAGGTGCCGCAGCGCGACGGCTCGCCCACGCCGGGATGGTCCATCATGAAGGCGTCCCACAGCCGCAGCGACATCAGGCACAGGGCCAGCTCGTCGCCGCTCTCGTCCAACGCCACCAGGTGGCCCATGCCGGCAGCCGTGACGCCCGCTCCCGGCGTGGCGGCATCGACCAGCGCCACCGCCATGCCCTCGCCCTGCAGCGCCAGCGCGCAGGCCGCGCCGACGATGCCGGCGCCGACCACGATCGCATCGTATGCGCGCGCCACGTGTCAGCCGAAGCTTGGCAGCTGCGGACGCGTTTCCATCGCCGCGCGGATGATGCGCTCGGCCCGCGTGCGGTGCTCTCCCGCCAACGGCAGGCGCGGTGCGCGTACCCGCTCGGTCGAGCCGATCGCCATGGCCTCGGCCAGTTTGATGTTCTGCACCAGGTAAGTCGACACATCCAGGTCGAGCAAGGGCCGGAACCAGCGATAGATCGCCAGCGCCTCGGCCTGGCGGCCTTCCTTCATCAGGCGGTAGATAGCCACGGTCTCCTTCGGAAAGGCCAGCACCAGCCCTGCCACCCAGCCGACCGCGCCCACGGCCAGCGCTTCGAACGCCAGGTTGTCGACGCCGGTAAACAAATCGTAGCGCTGGCCGAGGCGGTTGATGATCTCGGTGCTGCGGCGGATATCGTCCGACGACTCCTTGACCGCCACGAAGCGCGCATCATCAGCCAGCTCTTCCAGCATGTCGGTGGTGACGTCGACCCGGTACGCCAGCCGGTTCGAATACAGCATAACCGGCAGGTCGCCGGCAGCTGCAATGGCACGCAGGGTGGCGATGGTTTCGACGTGATTGCTGTGATAGATCGTGCTGGGCACCACCATCAGGCCGTCGGCGCCGGCCCTGGCGGCCTTTTCGGCAAGCGCGCAGGCTTCGCGCGTGCCCGCTTCGGCCACCGTCAGCAGGGCCGGTTTGCCGCCTGTGGCCTGCTTAGCCAGGCGCAGCACGGCGATGCGTTCGTCGTGCGTGAGCATCGGGCCTTCGCCCAGCGAGCCGCAGGCGATCAGGCCGTCGCAGCCGGCCTCCATCTGCAGCGCGAAGCAGCGCTCCATTTCGCCCATGTCGAGCGAACCGTCTTCATTGAACTTGGTCGATACAGCGGGAATCACACCTTGCCACATGGGGGTACCTTGCTTTCTCCGGCGCGCCGGTCGGTTTCGGGAAGCAGTCAGGTTAGTCCTGTCGAGGGCCCCGGTCTTGATCGATGGACGAACATGGAAAGGCTCAAATCGGCACAATTTTTCGGGGCCTGCCGATTTATACTAACGCATTGTGACCGACCCGGAGACACCCCCATGGACATGAGTGCGCTGTTTTGCGCGGCCGCGCCGATCCGCGCGGTGCAACTGACCTCGCTCGAAGCCCTGTTCGATGCCCTCACCGACCTGGTCTTCTTCGTGAAGGACCGCGAGGGCCGCTACATCACCGTCAACAACGCGCTGGTGCGGCGCTGCGGCCTGCGCAGCAAGGACCAGCTGATCGGGCGCACCGCGCTCGAAGTCTATCCGCCCCTGCTGGCGCAGACCTACCTGGCGCAGGACCGGCATGTGATCGACAGCGGCACGGCGCTGAAAAAGCACCTCGAACTGCACCTGTACCCGAGCCGCGCGCGCGGCTGGTGCCTGACCCACAAGACGCCCCTGCGCGACGAGAACGGCGCCATCGTCGGCCTGGCCGGCACCTCGCAAGACCTGGGCCTGGCCGACGAACTGCATCCGGTGTACCGCAAGATCGCCGACATCGCCGCCCACATCCGCGCCAACTATCACGCCAACGTCAGCATGGAG
Source organism: Telluria sp. (assembly GCA_036386755.1). Classification (GTDB taxonomy): domain Bacteria; phylum Pseudomonadota; class Gammaproteobacteria; order Burkholderiales; family Burkholderiaceae_D; genus Telluria_A. Next base: position 1,377 of record DASVVC010000032.1, on the reverse strand, counting down.
GAACTGGCCAGCAACGCCGGCCTGTCGCTCTCGCGTGTGGAGCGCCTGTTCCAGCGCGTATTTCACTATTCGCCGCGCCAGTTGCTGCTGCAGTCGCGCCTGGGCGCGGCCATGTCGCTCATCGAATCCGGCAGCAAGAACAGCATCGCCCAGATCGCCTACGCCTGCGGCTACACCGACCACAGCGCATTTAGCCGCCAGTTCAAGGCGCACACGGGGATGAGCCCGGTGCAGTATCGCTCGCATTGCCGTGGAGAATGACTCGAAATTCGCCCATCTTTAGCGAGCTCAACCGTACATGGCGGTTTTTACCCCGTCGATATAATAGGTTGACACTGACCCATTCGAGATCCCCATGAAGAAACTGCACGCGGCCCTGCTGGGCGCCATCCTGCTGGGCGGCCTGGCGGCCTGCTCGCCATTGCCCACCCTGAACGCCCTCTCGCCCGGCAGCGCCCTGCGCAGCGGCAGCGCGCTGGCGTATGGGGACAACGTGCGCCACAAGCTCGACGTGTATTCGCCGGAAGACAGCACGGCAGCGCCGGTGGTGGTGTTTTTCCTCGGCGGTAACTGGACCCGCGGCGAGCGCGAGGATTACGCCTTCGTCGGACGGGCCCTGGCCTCGCGCGGCATCGTGGCGGTGATTCCCGATTTCAGGCTGCATCCGGAAGTGAGCTACCCCGACTTCCTGGACGATTCGGCGCGCGCGGTGGCGTGGACGGTGCGCGAGATCGCCCGCTACGGCGGCGACCCGAAGCGCCTGTTCGTCATGGGCCACAGTTCGGGCGCCTACAACGCCGCCATGATGGCGCTCGACGCGCAATGGCTGGCCAAACAGGGCATGCAGCCGGCCGCGCTGCGCGGCTGGATCGGGCTGGCCGGGCCGTACGATTTTTTACCGATCGAAAACCCGGTGACCAAGCCGGTGTTTCACTTCCCAAACACGCCGCCGGAATCGCAGCCGATCAACCACGCCAGGGCCGGCACGCCGCCGGCGTTGCTCATTGCCGCCAACAGCGACAAGCTGGTCGATCCGGTGCGCAACACACGCGCGATGGCCGCCAAACTGCGCGGCAAGGATGTGGCGGTGCAGGAACTGTATTTCGACAAGGTGAGCCACGCCACGCTGGTGGCGTCGCTGGCGGCGCCGCTGCGCTTTCTGGCGCCGACCTTGGATAGCGTGGAGCAGTTTGTGAAGAGTGATGCCGGGCGGGTCACGCCGTTTGCCAAGCCAGACCAGATCCTTTAGCGCAATTTTGCCCGCTTGCCTAAGTGTCGTCGTTCCCGCGCAGGCGGGAACCCAAGTAAGTAGCGCAGCTAACGGCTCCTCGACAAATTTGGGTTCCCGCCTGCGCGGGAACGACGGCTTTCAACAGA
>DASVVC010000031.1:0-5392 GCA_036386755.1 Telluria sp. | reverse complement strand
TTGTTCGGAAAGCACGCCGACTACTGCTACAACCCGATCCGGTTCCTGCTGCTGCCCTATGTGAGGTTTTACCGTGAACTGCGTTTCAACCACGTCAAATACTGGCCGAAGATTCTTTTCGGAAGCGTATTTTATAGCCCGCCAGTCAAAGCCAACATGAGTCACTAGGAGCCACGCGCATGAAAATCACCATTGTCAGCGGAAGCCACCGGGCAGCCTCGCAAAGCATCAAGGTGTCGACTTATATCCAGAGGGTGCTATGCGAATCGGATGTCGCCGCCGACGTGGTGGATTTGGCCGGCAATCCTTTGCCGCTCTGGGACGACGAGGTATGGGCCATGAGCCCCAGGTGGCAGGATCTGTGGGCGCCGATCGCCGGACAATTGCGCGCGTCGGAAGGCTTCGTGTTTGTCGTCCCGGAATGGGCCGGCATGGTTCCCAGCGGGTTCAAGAACTTCCTGTTACTCTGCGGGAACAAGGAACTCGGGCACAAACCGGCGTTGATCGTTTCCATTTCGGCGTCGGGAAATGGTGTGTATCCGGTGGCTGAGTTAAGAATGGCGTCGGCAAAAAATAATCATCTCGTGTATATCCCGGATCACGTCATCGTGCGCAACGTCAAATCCGTATTGAATGCCGAACCGTGCCCGGAAGAACAAGGCATCAGGGATCGATTGGACTATTCCTTGCAAACCTTATGCGGGTACGCCCGCCATCTGGCGCAGTTCAGGAGGAGTTTTAACATCGACTACCGAAAATACGGGTATGGAATGTGATGGAAGTCAGTCGGGGCTTGTCGGGCCGCGCTGGTATGGGCTCGCCCATGACAATGCGATCTTATTTATAATGATGCAAGCGGCCCGTCGCGGCCCTGTTGACAATCCGATGGGAGAAACACGCATGGCGCTGGAATGGACCGACTCGCTTGATACGGTCGACTGGGAAGAACTGTCGGCGCTGTACACGATCGCGCTCGGGCCCAAGCCTGCCGCCGATCTGGCTGTTGTGTTCGGCAACAGCCGTTACCGCTGCTTCGTGCGTGACGACGGCCGTATCGTTGGCGTGGGACGCGCCCTGGCCGACGGCATCGATACGTCTTACTTGTGCGACATTGCGGTGTTGCCGGATTATCAGGGCACGGGGCTGGGCAAGCAGATCGTTTCCAGGCTGGTGGCGCTGTCGCACGGGCACAAGAAGATTTTGCTGTATGCGGTGCCGGGCAAGGAACCGTTTTATCGAAAATTCGGGTTCGGGCGCATGAAAACGGCGATGGCGCTGTTCGACGACCAGGCGCTGGCGCGGGAACGCGGCTACCTGGACGACGAGGAGGCGTAAGGCACCGCACCGCGGACTGGGCGGTGCGCGGCGAGGAACTTGGGCACCCGCCTGCGCGGGTGCGACGGTAGTGAGGGTGAGGCGCAGCCCGGCGCCTAGCGCAAGGCGGGCACTGGCCTGGACTGGGCGGCAACCCTGCGCGGCGCAGGCGCCGTTCCGGCCACGGTGAACGTTCCCACCACCGCGCTCAACTCGTGCGCCTGTTCCTGCATCGAGGCCGCTGCGGCAGCCGCCTGCTCGACCAGCGCCGCGTTCTGCTGGGTAACCCTGTCCATTTGCGCGATCGCCTGGTTCACCTGCACGATGCCGGCGCTCTGCTCCTGGCCGGCGATGGTGATTTCGGCCATGATATCGGTCACCCGGCGCACGCTGTCCACCACTTCCTTCATGGTCACGCCGGCGGAATCGACGAGTTTGCTGCCGATCTCGACCTTTTCGACCGAGTCCCCGATCAAGCCCTTGATTTCGCGCGCAGCGGCCGCGCTGCGCTGGGCCAGGTTGCGCACTTCGGTCGCCACCACGGCGAATCCGCGCCCCTGCTCGCCGGCGCGCGCCGCTTCCACCGCCGCGTTCAGCGCCAGAATATTGGTTTGAAAGGCGATGCCGTCGATCACGCCGATAATATCGGCGATGCGCCGCGCCGATTCGTTGATCGAGCCCATGGTGCCGACCACGTCGGCCACCACCTGGCCGCCGCGCATCGCCACGTCCGACGCGGCCGTGGCCAGGGTGTTGGCCTGGCGTACGCTGTCGGTGTTGTGCTGCACCGTGGTGGTCAGTTCTTCCATCGAGGCTGCCGTTTCTTCCAGCGAACTGGCCTGCTCTTCGGTGCGCGACGACAAATCCATATTGCCGGCCGCGATTTCGCTCGACGCGGTCGAAATGGTGTCGGTGCCCGCCCTCACCTTCATCACCAGCGCGGCCAGGCTCTGCTGCATGGTGCGCATGGCGACCATCAGGCTGTCGGGCGCGGCGCCGGCGTCGACGACGATATTCGCCGTCAGGTCGCCCGCCGCGATCGAACTGGCGATGGCGGCCGCGTAGTGCGGTTCGCCGCCGAGCTGGCGCATGACGTTGCGGGTCAGCCAGAAGGCAATGCCGCCTCCCAGCAGCACGGCGCCGGCCGCCAAGGCCAGGCTCAGGATCAGGGTGGCGCGAGTCTGGCTGGTCAGCTCGCTCTTGGCGGCATCGACAGCGTTGTTCTTGGACTTGATCAGTTCCAGCAAATCGCTGCGCATCTGGCGCCACAGCGGGGTTTCGTCGGCATTGAGTTTCTTGATGGCGGCGGCCTGGTCGGCCTTGGCCAGCTCCACCACGGCGGCCTGGATCTCGGTCTGGCGTTCGTGCAGGGTTTTCAGCTTCGCCAGGGTTTGCGTGACGACCGGATCGTCCTTGGCCAGCTCCACCGCGGTGCCGTGCGCCTTGCGAAATTCGTCGCGCGCCGCGCCCAGGTTCTTGTAGCCCTGCTGGTTCTCGGGGGCCAGGATGATGTTGCGCAGCGCCTGGCCCATTTGCAGCCCCTGCGCATACAGGCTGGTGCCCGCGCCCAGGAAGGCCTGGTCCTGCTTGATGAATACCTCGAACTTGCTGGTCGCATTCTGCATGCCCGCAATGGCCACCCCCAGGGCAACCGTGAACAGGGTAAACACGATCACCATGCACAACGCCATTTTGTTACGTAATTTCATCGTGCTCAACCTCGATAGTGGTGAATGCTGCGAGCGGATAGCCCGGCCGGAAACACACAAATTGTTTCTGTAAGACACTAATTCTATCGGCAATTCCCAGCGCGGCCGGGATTGTTTAAGCGAACGAGGCCGGTACGCAACACACATGCAGCAATGACAACGGACGTGGCGGTGCCGGTGCCGGCGCCGGCGCGCCACGTTCGAGTGCCTGGACGCCAGTGTCAGGGCTTGATGTAGGCGTGCTCTTCCTGAGTTTGCAGGCGTGCCACTTCGGCCACGCCCGACGGCACGATGGTCGCTTCGGGCAGCACGCGCTTGCGGTCGATCTTGCGCGCTTCCAGGGTGTTGTTGCAGACCCTGAACTTGACGTTGCGATTGGCCAGTTCCTGCACCACCGCGTCGTACGGATTGCCGTTTTTATCCTTGGCCTCTTCCAGCAGGAAATCGATGCCGGGGCCGTGCGTGACGACCACGATCTTCGCCTTCGGGCTGGCGTTGAGGTGATTGCGCACATTGCCCAGCGCGCCCATGGCGTTGGCGCTGTCGGTCACGTGATAAACCACTTTTTCTTCGCGCGCGAAGGCGCTGGCCGGCGCGGTGGCGACGGCGGCAACCACCATCACGGCGGCCATGGTGCGGAACAATTGCATAGTAACTCCTGTAAAAACGGTCAAGGTTTGGGCGCGCTTGGCAAGCGCTTCTGCTGCAGGCTTTCCTTTTCCATCAGCAAAAAGGTGCCATAGGCGTTGAGGCGGTTGGCCTGGGCAAACGCGGGGTATTTGTCGAACGCGCTCCAGTCGATCTTACCGTACGCCTCGTCGAACGAGTCCAGGTCGGCCACGGCGTCGCCCATGACGCGGCGAAGAAACGTCAGGTAGTCGCGGGTCAGCGCGATGTCTTTCGCAGGGCTGCGCGACAGTTCGCCGTGGCCGGGAATGGCGGCCTGCGGCGCGAGCGCCAGCATGCGTTCGAGCGCGTCGAGCCACACCCGGCTGTCCGCTTCGCCGACGAAGGGAATCCGGCCGCCGAAAAACAGGTCGCCCGCGAACAGCACCTTGTCGTTGTCGACCGCGAGCATGATGTCGTCCGGCGCGTGCGCGCCGCTCATGTCGATGATGCGAAAGCGCACGCCGCCCATCTCGAAGGCGATGGCCTTGCCGTCGGCAAAACCGAGCCAGCGGTCGGCCCCGGTCAGGCGCGTGGCATCGTTCACCCATGGCGCCAGCGCTTCCTTGCGCTGCGCCAGCCGCGTCGCCGCCAGGTCGGAAGCGAGGTAAGCGCGGCCATTCTCATGCGCCCAGATCTGCGCGCCCTGCGCCTTGAAGGCTTGCAATCCATAAAAATGGTCGGCGTGAAAATGGCTCACGATTACGCGCCGCACCGGTTGCGGCGTGACCTTGCGGATCGCCTTGATCATCGCTTCGCCGAGCGCCGGCGTGCCGAGCGCGTCGAACACCACGACGCCAGCGCGCGTGACCACAAAACCGGCGTTGGACATGAAGCCCTGGTTGGCGGCATCGGCCATGCCTGAGTCGCCGTGGAAGTAATACACGTGGGGCGATACCTTGATGGGCGTGAGCACTGGCGCGCGCGCGGGTGCGGCGGCACTCGCTGCGGGGACAGCCAGCGCCAGCATGCAGGCAAAGATCGGGATGGCGAGTTTCATGGCGGTTCCTTTCATACAGGATCTATTGGCTGGCAAGCTTGCGCTGCGCTTGCGCCAGCGCCTCGTCGAGGTAGGCGCCATACATGCCGGCGACGTCGCCGCCGACCAGGGGCGGCGCCAGCAACGCGCCGTGGGCGTCCAGCAGCAGCACGGTCGGCGCGATGCGCACCTGGTAGCGGGCGGCCAGCGCGGCGCCGCTGATCGCGTCCTTGTTCAAGCCTGTAAAGGGCGACGTCGCGGCCAGGCCGACTTCGCGCACCACGGGGCGTGTCTGCTCGTCGCCTTCGCGTGTGAGCGGCAGCAGATAGTTGCGGCGCACCACGTCGCAATAGCCGCAGCCAGGCAGGGAAAACAGCAGCAGCAAGGGTTTGCCGCGCTGCGCCGCCAGCGCCGCGTCGGCAGCCAGGTCGCGCGGCGCCGCCAGGGCCTGCGCGCCGGCCGCCATGGTATCGGTCCCGAGCAGGGCCAGCACCGCCAGCAGCGCCGCCTGCTGCCGCAGCCAGCCGGCCGCCGCAACGATGCGTGTCAATGCGCGCCGCCGTTTCATCCCATCAGGCCCGGGTTGCCCTGCATGCCGATCAGGCGCGGCGTGTTGAGCTTGCGCGGGGTGACGGTTTTCTGCTGGCGCAACCACTGCGCCACCACGTCCCACACCGGCTCGCCCGTGGCGCCTTCGGCCACCGGCGCCCAGCCGGCAACCTTG
>DASVVC010000030.1:0-38310 GCA_036386755.1 Telluria sp. | reverse complement strand
AGACCTGGCCGCCACCGTGGCCGCCGGGGCCGACGCGATCGGTTTCGTGTTCTACCCGAAGAGCCCGCGCTACGTGACGCCGCAACGCGCGGCCGAGCTGATCGCCACCTTGCCGCCGTTCGTCACGGCGGTCGGACTGTTCGTCAACGCTTCGGCCGAAGAGGTGGCGCAGATCGTGCGCGTGGCGCCGGTCGGGCTGCTGCAGTTCCACGGCGATGAAACGGCCGAACAGTGCGCCCAGGCCGCGGCCGCGGCGAACCGGCCGTTCGTCCGCGTGTTCCGGGTGAAACCGTCCACGACCGGCACCGAGCTGCTAGAATACGACGCACAATGCCGCGCTTCCTCGCGGCTGTTCGCCGGGCTCCTGTTCGACACGTATGTCGATGCCTATGGCGGCGCAGGAAAGGTTTTCGATTGGTCTCTCATTCCAGAAGAACTCGCGCATCGGGCCGTTTTGAGTGGTGGCTTGAGCGTGCAAAATGCGACTGGCGCCGTGGCGCAGGTGCGCCCGTACGCGGTTGACGTCAGTTCCGGCGTCGAAGCCGCGAAGGGCATCAAGGATGCCGGACTGATCGCGCAATTCATTGCCGCGGTCAGGGCCGGCGATGCGACCCCCCGGTAACGCCGCATAGTGCCATCAGCCCATCAGTCAATCGGGCCTGGCCGGCAGCGGCGTTCCAAGTTTCCAGAGAACGCCACCATGTCTTTCAAATCCGATTACTCCTCGTCGCTCGCGGTTCCGCTGTTCCACGCCAGTGATTACCAGCTTCCCGACAGCACGGGCCATTTCGGCCCGTACGGCGGTTCCTTCGTTGCCGAAACGCTGACCTACGCGCTGGCCGAGCTGAACGAGGCCTACGCCCGCTACAGCAAGGATCCCGAGTTCCTCGAGGAATTCCGCTACGAGCTGAAGCACTTCGTGGGCCGGCCATCGCCGATCTATCACGCCCGGCGCTGGTCCGAGATCGCCGGCGGCGCGCAGATCTACTTCAAGCGCGAAGACCTGAACCACACCGGCGCCCACAAGATCAACAACGTCATCGGCCAGGCGCTGCTGGCCAAGCGCATGGGCAAGCCGCGCGTCATCGCCGAAACCGGCGCCGGCCAGCACGGCGTGGCCACCGCCACGATCTGTGCCCGCTTCGGCCTCGAATGCGTGGTCTACATGGGCTCCGAGGACGTCAAGCGCCAGGCCCAGAACGTCTACCGGATGAAGCTGCTGGGCGCCACCGTCGTGCCCGTCGAATCCGGCTCCAAGACGCTCAAGGATGCGCTCAACGAGGCGATGCGCGACTGGGTCACCAACATCGAAAACACCTTCTACCTCATCGGCACCGTGGCCGGCCCGCACCCCTACCCGATGATGGTGCGCGACTTCCAGTCGGTGATCGGCGAGGAATGCCTGGTGCAGATGCCGGAACTGGCCGGGCGCCAGCCCGACTACGTGCTGGCCTGTATCGGCGGCGGCTCGAACGCGATGGGGATTTTTTATCCCTACATCGACGAGAAAAACGTCAAGCTGATCGGCGTGGAAGCGGCCGGCGAAGGGCTCGACTCGGGCAAGCATTCGGCCTCGCTCACGGCAGGCATTCCGGGCGTCCTGCACGGCAACCGCACCTACCTGCTGCAGGACGAAAACGGGCAGATCATCGAGACGCACTCGGTGTCGGCGGGCCTCGATTATCCGGGCGTGGGGCCGGAGCACGCGTGGTTGAAGGACCTGGGACGCGCGCAGTACGTGTCGGTGACCGACGACGAAGCGCTGCAGGCGTTCCATGACTGCTGCCATATCGAAGGCATCATCCCGGCGCTGGAATCGTCGCACGCGCTCGCGTACGCGGCCAAGCTGGCGGCGACCTTGCCCAAGGAGCAGCTGATTTTGGTGAACCTGTCGGGCCGCGGCGACAAGGACATGCACACGGTGGCGGAGCGGATGGGGCTCGATTTCAGCTAAGTTTCAAGCGCGTTGTTTGCTGCAATCCGACCTTTTCGCCCACACTATAAGAAAGCATCGCCATGTCCAGAATCGCACCAACCTTTGCCGCCTTGGCGGCCAGTAAAAAAACCGCGCTCGTCACCTTCATCACGGCGGGCGACCCGGGGCCTGAAATGACGGTGCCGCTGATGCACGCCCTGGTTGCCGGCGGCGCCGACATCCTCGAACTGGGGGTGCCGTTTTCCGATCCGATGGCCGAAGGGCCGGTCATCCAGCGCGCCTGCGAGCGCGCGCTCAAGTTCAACGTCGGCCTCGGCGACGTATTCGGCTACGTGCGCGAGTTCCGCAAGACCAACCAGAGCACGCCGGTGGTGCTGATGGGGTACGCCAATCCGATCGAGCGCATCGGGCCGGACGCGTTCATCGCCAGGGCCAAAGAGGTGGGGGCGGACGGCGCCATCGTGGTCGATTATCCGCCGGAGGAGTGCGAGGAATTCGCCACCGCCATGCGCGCGGCCGACCTCGATCTGATCTTCCTGCTGGCGCCGACGTCGACGCCGGAACGCATCGCGCAGGTGGCCAGGTTCGGCAGCGGGTTTAGCTATTATGTCTCGCTCAAGGGCGTGACGGGCGCGGGCAATATCGACGTGGCCGATGTGGCGCGCCGCCTGGCGCCGATCCGCGAGCACGTCAAGCTGCCGATCGGCGTGGGCTTCGGGATTCGCGATGGCGAAACCGCCAGGGCGGTGGCGCAGGTGGCCGACGCGGTAGTGATCGGCAGCCGCATCATCCAGGAAATCGAGGCGACGCCGAAGGACCAGGTAGTAGAGGCGGTGCAGCGTTTCGTGGCGGGAATTCGTAGCGCGCTCGATCGCTGAGTAGCTTGATATAAGTCGACTCATGCGCGCCGGTGCTGTGAGTAGAATGGGTCTTGGATCTCCTCCTTGACCCGTGACAAAGAATGTTCCGCACATCCTTTTGACATGGTGTATTCGGCTCAATACACTAACATGTTCATTCTACGAGAGCACGAAGCTTTTACGCGATTCCTTGCAGGCATCAAGGATAAAACGGTCAGAGCCCGTATCCGGACTCGGCTTGAGCGAATGGAACTCGGCTTATTCGGTCATGTCGAGCCGGTCGGCGGCGGCGTATGGGAAGCGAAGATTGACTTCGGCGCCGGCTGGCGCGTCTATTACATGTTGATAGATAACCAAATCATTCTTCTTTTGGGTGGTGGTACCAAACATGGTCAGCAAGCGGATATTCGTATGGCCAAGGAACGCGCTAGGGCATTTAAGAAATGAATCTTGGGGGGCTGCGGTAATGAAAACAGGCGAAAAGACGATTTCTGCGGCGGATGAATTTGATATGGATGCTATCAATGCATTGCCGCGGTTTGACGTCGCAGACCATCTCGATTCCGACGAGGAGATCACTGCTTATCTGAATGTGTACTTGGAAGAGGAAGATGTGGCAATGCTGGTTCACGGTCTAGGCACGGTTGCGCGTGCCCGTGGCAAGACTGGTGTTGCTCAGGGTTCCGGCGGTAACTTCGAAACGTTGTACAAGGCGCTTCGCGAAGATAGCGCTCCGCGTTTCGATGCGGTGATGCTGGTAATGAAGTCGCTTGGGTTGCGGCTGGTTGTCGAACCTGTCGGCACGGTGAGTGACCCCGCGCTGGCGAGCGAAACGCGCGACAGCGCCTGACGGTCGACAGATGAACCACTGAAGCGGCTTCGCCCATAGAGCACTATCCTCCCTGCGCACCCTTCATTCCAGCCGAACACCGTTCTTCAACTCCCATCATCACCTCGTGCTTAGGGATTGCAAAATTTGCCCGTAAACCATGCTAATTCGTCGATTTTCGACGCCGGTGGTACTGATGGGGTACGCCAATCCGATCGAGCGCATCGGCGCCGATGCCTTTATCGCCAAGGCGAAAGAGGTGGGGGCGGACGGCGCCATCGTGGTCGATTATCCGCCGGAGGAGTGCGAGGAATTTGCCACGGCCATGCGCGCGGCCGACCTCGATCTGATCTTCCTGCTGGCGCCGACGTCGACGCCGGAGCGCATCGCGCAGGTGGCCAAATTCGGCAGCGGGTTTAGCTATTATGTCTCGCTCAAGGGCGTCACCGGGGCCGGCAATATCGACGTGGACGATGTGGCGCGCCGCCTGGCGCCGATCCGCGAGCATGTCAAGCTGCCGATCGGCGTGGGCTTCGGGATTCGCGATGGCGAAACCGCCAGGGCGGTGGCGCAGGTGGCCGACGCGGTGGTGATCGGCAGCCGCATCATCCAGGAGATCGAAGCCACGCCGAAGGACCAGGTAGTGGAGGCGGTGCAGCGTTTCGTAGCGGGAATTCGCATCGCGCTCGATCGCTGAGTAGCTTGATATAAGTCGACTCATGCGCGCCGGTGCTGTGAGTAGAATGGGTCTTGGATCTCCTCCTTGACCCGTGACAAAGGATGTTCCGCACATCCCTTTGACATGGTGTAATCGACCGAATACACTCAATATGTTCACTCTCTTCTTCCACCCTGCGTTCACCAAGTTTTTTCTCGGCATCAAGGATAAGACAGTCCAACTTCGTGTCAATGCCCGGCTCTTAAAAATGAGGCAAGGTCTGCTTGGCGATGTCGAGCCGGTTGGGGATGGTGTCTGGGAGGCAAAGCTCGATGTTGGCGCCGGCTGGAGAATCTATTACATACAAACCGGCCGCGAAATTCTCTTTCTTCTCGGCGGTGGCACCAAGAAGGGCCAGCAAAACGATATCGATGCGGCCAAAAAGCTGGCCCGGACCTTGAAGAACAAACCGTAGGAGGTTGAGCATGAAAACTGCACACACTGTCGATTCGGTAGAAGACGAGTTCGAAATGGATGTCATTCGTTCTTTTCCCCGTTTCGAACCTGCGGAGTATCTTGATTCCGAGGAGACGATTGTCGGATTTGTGAATATTTTTTTGGAGGAAGGCGATACTCCAATGCTTGTGCACGCGCTGGAAACGGTAGCGCTGGCTCCTGGGATAGCAGGGATTGACGACTCATCCGCATATTCACGCGAAGAGTTGTTCGCAGCGCTACGCGCGGAGAGCTCTCCGCGCTTCGACACCGTCATGCGCGTTATGAAGTCGTTAGGGCTGTGTCTTGTCGCCCAACCCATTGGCAAGCAGGATGAGGCCGCAGGCTCCCGTTCGCGATCTGACGAGAACGTATAAAGGCAGTTTTCGCAACGCTTTTGCCACTGCGCCTCAAAGGATGGGGTGTTCGACGGTATGTTCCATGTCGTACCCCTTCTTCAACTACCATCATCACCTCTTGCTTACGGCTTGCAAATTTTGCCCGTAAACCATGCTAATTCGTCGATTTCCCGGCGTCTTTCTCGCAAAATAAAGATTGGACACACGTACATACGGGGCATAGCATACCTGCGCTAACGGATGAAAACGTTTTCATGTTTTGCCCTGTTTAACGCCACCAAGAAAAGCGAACCCATGACACTCATGCATCGACTCTCGACGATTGCAGCGGCTTGCGCCTTGTGCGCCGCCGCTTGCGCGCCGGCCTCTGCCGCGTCCGAAACCTATCAATGGAACAGCGTCGCCATGGGCGGCGGCGGTTTCGTTTCAGCGGTGATTCCGAGCAAGACCCAAAAGGGCCTGGCCTACGCCCGCACCGATGTCGGCGGCGCTTACCGCTGGGACAACACGGCCGCGCGCTGGGTGCCGCTGCTCGACTGGGCGTCGGAGGACGAAACGGGCCTGCTCGGCGTCGAATCGATCGCACTCGACCCTAAAAACCCCGCCAAGGTCTACCTGCTGGCCGGCATCAGCTACTTCAACAACGGTAAAACCATGATCCTGCGTTCGTCGGATTATGGCAAAACCTTCATCAAGACCGACGTGACGGCCCTGTTCAAGGCGCACGGCAACGGCATGGGCCGCCAGAGCGGCGAACGGCTGCAGGTCGATCCCGGTTCGAGCAACATCCTGTACGTGGGCACGCGCGCCAACGGCCTGTTCAAAAGCACCGACAGCGGCGCCACCTGGGCCCGCCTGGCCAGCCTGAACGTGAGCACCACGCCGAACGAAAACGGCATCAACTTCGTCTTGCTCGATCCGTCCAGCGTGGTGGGCGGCGCGGCCCAGCGCATCGTCGTCGGCGTGTCGCGCTTCGGCCACGTGGGCCCGAACCTGTACCGCAGCAACGACGGCGGCCAGAGCTTTGCGCCCGTGGCCGGCGCCCCGACCGACCTGATGCCGCAGCGCGTGGCGCGCGCCAGCGACGGCAACCTGTACCTCACCTACGCCAACGGCGCCGGTCCGCACGGCCACTGGGCCCAGCCGGAACCGATGGACCGCGGCCAGATCTGGAAGTACAACGTCGGCAGCGGCGCCTGGACCAACGTGACGCCGGCCGGGGTCGGCTCGGCATTCAGCGGCATCAGCGTGGCGCCCGATAATCCCAACAACCTGGTCGCCTCGACCGTCAACACCTACCAAGCCCAGGGCAACGCCTGGGGCGACCGCATCTACACATCCACCAACGGCGGCGCCAGCTGGACCGACGTCGTCGCCCGCGGCTTCGCCAAGGACAGCGCGGGCGTGTCGTGGGTCGGCGACAAGGCGATCCACTGGGCTGGCACGGTCGAGCTCGACCCATTCGACACCAAGGCGGCGTGGGTGTCGTCCGGCAACGGCATCTTCAAGACGGCCAACATCAACGCCACGCCGGCTACCTGGACCTTCAACGTGGCCGGGCTGGAAGAAACCGTGCCGCTGAACCTGGTCAGCATTCCGGGCGGGCCGCTGGTGTCGGCCATCGGCGACTACGATGGCTTCCGCCACACCGACGCGACCCGCTACGCGCCGATCCACACGCCGTCGATGGGCACCACCACCGGTCTCGACTACGCCGCGCGCAAGATGGCGGTGCTGGCGCGTGTCGGCGGCAACGATGCGCCGGGCATGTATTACTCGACCGATACGGGCGTCACCTGGAAAAAGAGTGCGCTGATGAACGGCAAGAATGGCCAGGTCGCCCTCTCGTCGGACGGCGCCGTGCTGCTGCACAGTCCCGACAATTCGGCCACCAGCTACCGCTCGACCGACTTCGGCGCCAGCTGGACCACCGTGAACGGCCTGAACGTGACGGGCGCGCGTCCGGTGGCCGATGCCGTCAACCCGCGCAAGTTTTATGCGTATGACAACGGCCGCCTGTTCGTCAGTACCGACGGCGGCGTCTCGTTCGCGCCGAAAGCGACCTTGCAGGCGGGCGGCTCGAAAGTCATCCGCGCGGTGCCGAACCGCGAAGGCGAGCTGTGGGTGCCGCTCAACGGCGCCGGCCTGGTCCGCTCGACCGATTCGGGCGCGACCTTCAGCAGTATCGGCAGCGTCAGCCATGCCGGCGCGGTCGGCTTCGGCGCGGCGGCGCCCGGCGCCACGGTCGCGACGGTGTATATATGGGGGACGGTGGGTGGCGTGAAGGGCGTGCACCGCTCGGTCGATTCCGGCGCGACCTGGGTGCGCGTCAACGATGATGCCCACCAGTACGGCGGCCCGGCCAACGGCCAGTTCGTCATCGGCGACATGAACCGTTACGGCGTGGTGTACATGAGTACTGCCGGACGCGGCATCGCCATGGGCGTGCCGGGCGGCACCACGACACCGCCGATCGATCCGCCGCCGCCGGTCGAGCCGCCGCCAACGCCGACGCCGGCCGGCCAGTGCGTCTACCAGGTGCGCAGCCAGTGGCCGGGAGGATTCAACGGGGCGGTGCAGATTACCAATCGGGGCACGGCCGCCATGAACGGCTGGAGCGTGAGCTGGACTTACTCGGATGGCTCTAAGGTGGCCAGCATGTGGAACGCGGTGCTAAGCGGAACCAATCCCTACACGGCGACCAATGTCGGCTGGAACGCGGTCATCCAGCCGGGTCAGACCGTCGAGTTCGGCTTTCAGGGGACCAGCGGCAGCGCGGGTAGCCAGGTGCCGGTGCTGGGCGGGACGGCTTGCGCAAAGGCAAAGTAAGCAGTCACTTCATCCAAGCCAGGGCGCAAAGTGAGGACTCACTGGCGCCAGGTTGCAGCAGGTGCGCAGCCGGGTCCCCGATCCGGCTGCTTTTTTCTAAAGCCAGCCCTGGCGCCACTGCGCTTCGTCGCGCAATGTTTTCCAGGCGATGCGCCGCGTTTGCCGGCTGTGCACGGCATCGATATCGACCCACTCCACGGCGCCGTCCGGCTCCTCGGGCTCGACCACCTTGGTCACGATAAAATGCTTCTCCTTGTTGACAGGAGCGAGCGCCGTCCATTTCGAAAGCAGTAATTTTTTAGGATGCAAGGGATTCATGCCGGAAGCATAACGCATCGCAGGAGTTCACGCCGCACGGGGAACCCGCTCATGCGTTGACGATCCAACACCTGTATTACGATAGAAAAGAATATCAGATAGGCAATTTCCATCCCGTTGTGTTCGACAAGCAGGGTCTTAACGGCTAAACTACCGACCACTAAGATGCCGCAGAAGGAGAATGTATGAGTTGGTTAGAGAAACTACTGCCCCCACGAATCCAGCGTTCCGACGCTGCCGCGCGCAAGACCATGCCCGAAGGCCTGTGGGTCAAGTGCCCCTCCTGCGAAGCCGTTTTGTACCGTACCGACCTCGAATCGAATCTGCACGTCTGCCCCAAATGCAGCCACCACATGCGCATCCGCGCACGCGAGCGCCTCGACGGCCTGCTCGACGAAGGCGGCCGCTACGAAATCGGCCAGGAAACCCTGCCGGTCGATACGCTCAAGTTCAAAGACAGCAAAAAATACCCTGACCGCCTCAAAGCGGCAATGGAAGCGACCGGCGAGACCGATGCGCTGATCGTCATGGGCGGCGCCATCATGAGCCTGCCGGTGGTCGTGGCCGCCTTTGAATTCGAATTCATGGGCGGCTCCATGGGCTCCGTGGTCGGCGAGCGCTTCGTGCGCGGCGCCCAGATCGCGCTCGAGCAAAAAGTGCCGTTCATCTGCATCACCGCCACCGGCGGCGCGCGCATGCAAGAGGGTTTGCTCTCGCTGATGCAAATGGCAAAAACCACCGCGATGCTGACCAAGTTGTCCGAGAAAAAGCTGCCGTTCATCAGCGTGCTGACCGACCCGACCATGGGCGGCGTGTCGGCCTCGTTCGCCTTCATGGGCGACGTGGTCATCGCCGAGCCGAAAGCGCTGATCGGCTTTGCCGGCCCGCGCGTGATCGAAAACACCGTGCGCGAAAAGCTGCCGGAAGGCTTCCAGCGCGCCGAATTCCTGGTCACCAAGGGCGCCGTCGACATGATCGTCGACCGCCGCAAGATGCGCGAAGAAATCGCGCGCCTGCTGGCGCTGCTGCAAGACCAGGCGGTTGAAGTGCTGGCCTGATCGCCTTTCCTGGCCGGGCCTTTCCTGGCCGGGCCGCTCCTGGCCGGGCCGCTCCTGGCCGGGCCGTTTCTGGCCCGGTCTTTCGTGGCCTGATCAGTCCATACTCGTTGTTGGTTCATCGCGGTTCATGGCGGACGGGCATGCATGCCCGGCTTCCCTGAGCCGCCGTTGTTTTTACAGGTGCATCTCATGTCCACACTCCCCACCACCTTGCCCGACTGGCTGGCCCTGCTCGAATCGCGCCACGCCGAAGTTCATATCAACATGGGCCTGGAGCGCGTGCGCCAGGTCAAGGAGCGCCTCGGCCTGGCGTTCGGCTGCCCGGTCATCATGGTGGCCGGCACCAACGGCAAGGGCTCGACCTGCTCGATGCTGGAAGCGATCCTGCTGCGCGCCGGCTACAAGGTGGGCCTGTACATCAAGCCGCACTTCCTCGACTTTAACGAGCGTGCCCGCATCAACGGCGAGATGGCGTCCGACGCGGCCCTCATCGCCAGCTTCAACGCGGTCGAAGCGCAGCGCGGCGAGATCGACCTGACCTACTTCGAATTCACCACCCTGGCCATCATGCACCTGCTGGCCGCCTCAAACCTCGACGTGGCGATCCTCGAAGTGGGCCTGGGCGGGCGCCTGGACGCGGTCAACGTGATCGACGCCGACGTGGCCATCGTCACCTCGATCGATATCGACCACACCGACTTCCTCGGCACCACGCGCGACGAAATCGGCTTCGAAAAAGCCGGCATTTTCCGCCCCGGCAAAGCGGCCATCTGCAGCGACCCGTTGCCGCCGGCATCCCTGGTCGCCCATGCCGAAGCGATCGGCGCCGACCTGTGGCTGCTGGGCCGCGACTTCAATTATTCGGGCGACAAGCAGCAGTGGAACTACGGCGGGCGCGAACAGCGCCGCAATTCGCTCGCTTACCCGAGCCTGCGCGGCGCCAACCAGCTGCTCAACGCCTCGGCCGCGCTGGCCGCGCTCGAAGTGCTGCGCTTCGAACTGCCGGTGGGCGCGCAGGAAGTGCGCACCGGGCTGGTCGTGGTCGAGCTGCCGGGGCGCTTCCAGGTGCTACCGGGACGCCCGACCGTCATCCTCGACGTCGCCCACAACCCGCACGCAGCCTCCGCCCTAGCCCAGAACCTCGGCAACATGGGATTCCACCCCTACACTTACGCCGTGTTCGGCATCATGCAGGACAAGGATATCGACGGCGTCATCGCCCCCATGGCCCAGTACGTGGACCACTGGTGCGTTGCCAACCTGCCATCGCCGCGCGCGGCCGACCCGGAAACATTGGCCGATACCCTGGCGGCGCTGCCGGCGGGCGACGCCAAACCGGGCGAGCGCAGCGTGAAAACCTTCGCCGATCCGGCCGCAGCTTTTGCAAATGCAATGAGTCGAGCCGGGGAGAATGATAGAATTGTGGTCTTTGGCTCCTTCTACACCGTCGCAGGTGTGATGGCAGCCCGAAAATCCTCACATCACTGAAGAAAAACGCATGGGCTTGTTCTCGTTCCTCAATAAAAACAAGCAAGAATCCACGGAAGACAGTGGCTATTATTCCAAGTCGGACGACGACAGCGTCGCCGCCCGTGCCCGTTCCAAACGCGCATCCAGCGCCAACGAACCCGCAGCGCGCCGCAGCAAGGAAGCGCGCGCCGCCGCCGACCCGGTCCTGCCCGAGAAAAAGCGCGCGCGCCGCCGCCTGGTAGGCGCCATTGCGCTGGCGCTGGGCGTGGCGGTCGGCTTGCCGATGGTGCTCGACTCCGAGCCCAAGCCGCCGGTCGGCGACATCGATATCCGCATTCCCGCCAAGGACAAGGTCGCGCCGCAGGCCCAGCCGCGCGCCGTGGCCGCCGCCGATGCGCTCGACAAGCGCGAAGAAATCGTCGAGGTACCGCCGGTGCCGATGGTGACGCTGCCGAAAGAGCGGCCCGAGCCCAGGGAAGAGGCCAGGGCCGAAGTGAAGCCCCCGGTCAAGACCGAGGTCAAGCCGAAGCCGGAACCGAAGCCAGTGGCCAAGCCCGAGCCGAAAGTCGTTGCCAAGCCCGAGAAGCCAAAAGCGGAGCCGAAGCCCGAGCCGAAAGTCGCCGAGGTTAAACACGTCGACAAGCCGGTCGACAAGGCGCTTGACAAGCGCGTCGAGAAAACGGCCGACAAGCCGGTTGAGAAGGCGGTCGAAAAGCCGGTTGAAAAACCGCTCGTCAAGGCCCCGCCCAAGGTAGAGGAAAAGGAAAAGGAAAAGCCGGCCGTCAAGCCGCCGGTGCCGGACGCCCAGCGCGCCATGTCCATCCTCGAAGGCAAGGCGCCCGAGAAAGCCGCCGACGACAACCAGCGCTTCGTGGTGCAGGTCGCGGCGCTGGCGACGCAGGAAAAAGTCAATGAATTGCAGGCCAAGCTGGCCGGCGCCGGCATCCGCTCGTTCACGCACAAGACCTCGACCCAGTCGGGCGACCGGATTCGCGTGCAGGTGGGACCGTTCAATAAAGATGAAGCTGAAAAAGTGCGCGCCAAGTTAAGCAAGATGGGCCTGTCGGGCATCATGGTCCCGGGCTGATGGCGCGGGCGGACGCAAGGTGACCGAGTTCGATTACGTGGTGCTGGCGATCCTGATCTCCTCGGCCATCATCGGCACGCTGCGCGGCCTGGTCAAGGAAATCCTGTCGCTGATCAGCTGGGTGGTCGCTTTCGTCGTCGCCAATGCCTACGGCGCCCAGCTCGCGCCCATGCTGTCGGCGATTCCAGGGGACGTGGTGCGGCTGATGGTGGCCTTCGTGGCCCTGTTCCTCGGCACCCGCATCCTGATGGGACTGATCATGATGGCGGTCGACCTGATGGTCAAGGCCACGGGATTAAGTCCGGTGAACCGCTTGCTGGGAGCTCTCTTCGGGCTCGCGCGCGGGGTTGTGATCGTACTGGCCGCCGTTATCTTGTGCGGCATGACCGACCTGCCCAAGCAGGCGTTCTGGACCGGCGCGGTATCGAGCCCCATGGCGGAACAGGGCGTGCGCATGGTAAAGACATTGTTGCCGCCCGATCTGGCGCGGCATGTACAGTTTTGACATTTTTTAAAATCAGTAGTCTCTAGGAGCGCTTCATGTGTGGCATCGTCGGCGTCGTCTCGAATAACCCCGTCAATCAAGTGCTGTATGACGCTTTGCTGCTGTTGCAGCACCGCGGTCAGGATGCGGCGGGGATTGCAACCAGTCATTCCAATATGTTTTCCATGCACAAGGCCAACGGTCTCGTGCGTGACGTCTTCCGCACGCGCAACATGCGTTCGCTGCAGGGGAACTCGGGCATCGGCCACTGCCGCTATCCAACCGCCGGGTCGTCCAGCGAGGAAGAAGCGCAGCCGTTCTACGTGAATGCGCCGTTCGGCATCACGCTCGCGCACAACGGCAACCTGACCAACCAGGAACAGCTCAAGTCCGAGATGTTCCGCAACGACCGCCGCCACATCAACACCGATTCCGACTCGGAAGTGCTGCTCAACGTGCTGGCCCATGAAATCCAGGAATCGACCACCGGCTTCACGCTCGATCCCGATTCGATCTTCAAGGCGGTGGCCGCGGTGCACCGGCGCGTGCGCGGCGCGTACGCCGTCGTCGCCCAGATCGCCGGCCACGGCTTGCTGGCCTTCCGCGATCCGTTCGGCATCCGTCCGCTGTGCATCGGCACCAACGACACCGACAACGGCACCGAATACCTGGTGGCCAGCGAATCGGTGGCGCTCGAAGGCATGGGTTTCCGCTTCCTGCGCGATATCGCGCCGGGCGAAGCGGTCTTCATCGACATGGACATGAAGCTGCACGAACGCCAGTGCGCCGAGAATCCATCGCTCAACCCGTGCGCGTTCGAATACGTGTACCTGGCCCGCCCGGACTCGATCCTCGACGGCGCCTCGGTCTACGCCACGCGCCTGAAAATGGGCGAGTACCTGGCCGACAAGGTGCGCCAGCAATTCAAGTCGGGCGAAATCGACGTGGTCATGCCGATTCCCGATTCTTCGCGTCCGGCCGCGATCCAGCTGGCCCTCAGACTCGGCATCGAATACCGCGAAGGCTTCATCAAGAACCGCTACATCGGCCGCACCTTCCTGATGCCCGGCCAGGCGATCCGCCGCAAGTCGGTCCGCCAGAAGCTCAACGCCATCGGCTCCGAATTCAAGGGCAAGAACGTGCTGCTGGTCGACGACTCGATCGTGCGCGGCACCACCAGCCAGGAAATCGTGCAGATGGCGCGCGAAGCGGGTGCGCGCAACGTGTTCTTCGCATCGGCCGCGCCTCCGGTGCTGTTCCCGAACGTGTACGGGATCGACATGCCGACCCGCGATGAACTGATCGCCTACGGGCGCAGCACCGAGGAAGTGTGCCGCGAGATCACGGCCGACGCCCTGGTGTACCAGGACGTCGATGCGCTCAAGCGCGCGATCTCGGACGTCAACCCGGCGTTGACCAGCTTCGAGGCGTCCTGCTTCGACGGCGTGTACGTGACCGGCGACGTCACGCCCGCCTACCTGGACCGGCTGGAATTCGCACGCCACAATCCGAAGGCCGCACCGGCCGAAGACGCGGCGCGCACCCAGCTGAACCTGAACCTGGCGACCGCCGAATAACTGATGAGCGAGAAAAAAAGCTACGGCTTCACCACGACCATCCTGCACAACGACCGGCAAAAGCCGATCGAGCATGGGTCGCTGCATAAGCCGATCCACACCTCGGTCACCTTCGGCTACAACGACGCGCGGCAACTGGCGTCGGTGTTCCAGGGGCGCGAGGCGGGCTTTCGCTACGGCCGCCAGGGCAATCCGACCATCTCCGCGCTCGAAGACAAGATCACGAAGATGGAGGATGGCGTGTCCACCTTGTGCTTCGCGACCGGGATGGGGGCCATCGGCGCCGTGTTCCAGGCGCTGCTGCGCGCGGGCGACCAGATCGTGTCGTCCTCGTTCTTGTTCGGGAACACCAACAGCCTGTGGCAGACGGCCGCGGGGCAGGGCGTGGACGTGGCGTTTGTCGATGCCACCGACGTGGCCAACGTGGAGGCGGCGCTCACGCCCGCCACGCGGCTGGTCTTCGTCGAGACCATCGCCAACCCGCGCACGCAGGTGGCTGACCTGGCGCGCATCGGCCGCTTGTGCAGGGAACGCGGCATCTTGTTCGTGGTCGATAACACCATGACCTCGCCCTACCTGTTCCGGCCCAAGACGGTTGGTGCGGGACTAGTGGTGAACGCGCTGACCAAGTCGATCGGAGGCCATGGCAATGCGCTCGGCGGCAGCCTGACCGACACCGGTGCGTACGACTGGAGCGCGTTCCCGAACATCGCGGCCAACTACAAGCGCAATGCGCCGGCGCAGTGGGGCATGGCGCAGTTGCGCGCCAAGGCCCTGCGCGACTTCGGCGCCTCGCTCGCGCCCGAAGCGGCGCACCATATCGCGGTGGGAGCGGAAACGCTGGCCCTGCGCATGGAGCGCGCCTCGGCCAACGCCCTGGCGGTAGCGCGCATGCTCGAAGCCGACGAGCGCGTGGCGGCGGTACATTACCCGGGATTGGCGTCGCACCCGCAGCATGCGCTGGCGAGCGACTCGTTCAAGGCCTACGGTTCGCTGTTCAGCTTCGAGCTGAACGACGGCATCGACTGCTTCGACTACCTCAATCGCCTCAAGCTCGGTATCTCCGCCAGTAATTTGGGCGATACGCGCACCCTGGTCATTCCGGTGTCGCACACCATCTTCTACGAGATGGGCGCCGAGCGGCGCGCCAGCATGGGCATCGCCGAATCGCTGATCCGGGTGTCGGTCGGCATCGAAGACACGGCCGACCTGCTCGACGATTTCCAGTCGGCGCTGGCCGCTTAGTTCACCGGCAGGGCGGGCGGTAGCGCGTACGGCGCTGCCAGCCGCCCGCGGGCATTCTGGCGCCGCCGATCCGCCCTACCATCGTGAGAGACGCAATGAAGAAAACCCTGTTTTGCCTGGTATTGATGCTCAGTGGCGCGGCGCACGCGGACGAACTGGCCGACGCCAACGCGCTGTTCGCGAAAAAATCCTATCCGCAAGCGCTGCAGCTCTACACCAAGCTGGCCAACGCCGGCAACGCCGAAGCCCAGCTGCACATGGGCGAGATGTATTTTTACGGTGAGGCGGGCACGGTCGACCTGGCCAAGGCCGAAGCCTGGTTCAAGAAATCGGCGGCCAAGGGCAACAAGACCGCCGCAGGTTCGCTCGAGATGATGAAAAAGCGCGAGACGCGGCGCGCCGAGCTGGACTACTGGATAGGGAAATACGATGGCGCCGAGCTCACCGGCGGCCAGTTCCGTTGTCCGGCGCCGCGCATTCCCGCGCTGTCGAAACAGAACGATGAGATCGAGAGCGTGACCGCCAAGGTGGCCGCGTGGCAGGATTGCTACAACGGCTTCGTGCGCAACCTGAACGAATCGAGCCCGCTGACCAAGCGCATTCCGAAAGACATCGCCGACCTGTTGACCAAGGACGAGGCCGAGCAGTCGCGCCTGTACCTGGAAGGCGTGTATGCGGGCATCGCCGAAAACGCCAAGGTCTCGGCCAAGCTGGTGCTGGCCGACTTCGGCGCCTGGCGCAGCGCCACCGACGCCTATATCAAGGAACACAACCGCATCGTCACCGACGCGCAAGCCACAGCGCCGCGCAAGGGCGACTGAACAGCAAGAGCGCCGCCGCGTCCTGGCGGCTTCGCTCAAGCTGAGTTCAAGCTTAGTTCCAGCTTAGTTCCAGCTGCGCATCAATCCCACCGCCAGGCCTTCGAGCGCGAACTCGTCGGTCGCCGGATCGACGTGGATGACCTTGAAGTCCGGGTTTTCCGGCAGCAGTTCGATCAGCGAGCCGGTCTTTTTATAGCGCTTGACGGTGACGTCGTCACCGATCCGGGCCACCACGATCTGGCCATTCTTGGCGCTGTCGACCTTTTTGACGGCCAGCAGGTCGCCATCCATGATGCCGGCATCGCGCATCGACCAGCCACGCACCTTGAGCAGGAAATCGGGCCGCGACGAGAACATCGCCGGGTCCACGCTGTAGGTCGCTTCCACGTGCTCTTGCGCCAGGATGGGCGAACCGGCGGCCACGCGCCCGACCAGCGGCAGCGACATGAGCAGGTTCGGCGGCGGCATCGGCATCGCGTCGACGCTGGCGCCGATCAGGCGGATGCCGCGCGAGGTGCCTGGCGAAATTTCGATGGCGCCCTTGCGTGCGAGCGCCTGCAAGTGCTCCTCGGCCGCATTGGCCGATTTGAAGCCCAGTTCATTGGCGATCTCGGCACGGGTGGGAGGAAAGCCCGTGTTCTCGATCGCATCCTTGATCAGGTTGAGGATTTGTTCTTGCCGTGCTGTGAGCTTGATCATCGATGTGCGGGACTGTGTATATGGACAGACTGTATTTTTGTACAGTATTTCGCGCAATGCAAGGGTTAATTAGCAGAACAGGGGAATTATTTGCGCGATGGGCTGTCCAACAACTGATAAAGGAGGTTGTGCCATGGATCGGAGCGCGGTTTCGCAAGTGACTTATGAAGCCGATCTGGTGCTGTGGCTCGAGCAGCAAGCGCAGTTGCTGCGTGCCGGAAAATTCGACGAGCTCGATGTCGACCACATCATCGAAGAGCTTGAAGCAACGGTCCGCGCGGATCGCAGGGAGCTCGCAGCTCACCTCGAGCACATCGTTGCTTATTTGCTCAGCCTGCAGGTTCGCCCATTGCGCAAGGCGCATTACTGGCGTTGCAAGCTGGCGGACGCCCGTTTTGGCATGGAACTGCTGATTGACGATAGCCCCAGCCTGGTTTCCGAGGTGGCCGAACTGGCCGCGCGGCGCTACGGCAAAGCGCGGCGCCGTGCCGTCTGGGAGACGCGACTGCCGGAATCGGTCTTTCCGGCAGAGCTGCCTTACAGCACTGCACAGTTACTCGACGACGAATTCGACCAGTCGTGCCTGTCGGATCAGGGGCTGTGAACTGAAAAACAGTGAGGGAGGTGGGCCATGGATCGACCCGAGACTGTATGGATTGACTATGAAGACGACTTGGTCGGGTGGATCGAGCACCAGGTAAGGCTGTTGCGCGCCAAAGACTTCGAGCAACTTGATGTCGAACATCTGGTAGAGGAGTTTGACGACATGGTCAGCCGCAAGCAGAGGGAGTTGTGCAGTCGGCTGCACCAGATTATCAAGCACCTGCTCAAGTGCCAGTATCAACCGAAGCGCAAGTCTACGAGCTGGACGGCGACGCTCGACGAGCAGCGCGCTGCCATTGAGCGTAAGCTCAAGCGCAGCCCCAGCTATCGAAACGCGATTGGGCTGTTGGCGCGACAAGAGTACCCCCGTGTCATCCGTAGTGCAGCGCGCGAGACCCGCCTCCCTCCATGCACTTTTCCACCGGAGCTGCCCTACACGCCGGAACAACTCCTCGACGACGATTTCATCCCATGACCGGCGCGCAATCGCACAGGTTTCCAATGCGTCCTTGCTCGTTGCCCCATATCACGCTATAATCGCCGGCTTTCCCTTCCCACACTCGTCTTGACGCCGAGGTGGGCATTTGTTTAAACGTCCCTAAGGAGTTATGCATGCGTCATTATGAAATCGTTTTTATCGTCCACCCGGACCAAAGCGAGCAAGTCCCGGCGATGATCGAACGCTACAAAGCCAGCGTAACCACGCGCGGCGGTTCGGTTCACCGTGTTGAAGACTGGGGCCGTCGTCAGATGGCTTACTCGATCCAGAAGCTGCCAAAAGCGCACTACATCTGCCTGAACATCGAATGCGACAACGAGACCCTCGTGGAACTCGAAACCGCGTTCAAATTCAATGATGCCGTGCTGCGTCACCTCACCGTTAAGATGAAGAAGGCTGAAACCACGCCGTCGCCGATGATGAAATCGGTACAACGTGAAGACGCAGCCAAGAGCCACCGCACTGAAGCGCCTGCTCCTGCAGCCGCGCCAGCGCCAGCTCCAGCCGCAGCAGCGTAATTGTTGACTAAACTCCCTGAACGCGACTTGACCTCACCTCGGTGAATCAACTCCAGTTCGTTGCCCTGATTTGCGAGCGCGACGTATTGCGCTACACCCCGGCCGGCGTGCCCATCGTGACCGCCACCCTGATGCACAGTTCGCAGCAGATGGAAGCAGGGGTTGCCAGGTTGGTCGAATTCGAAATCACCGCGCTTGCCGCGGGCGAGATTTCGGGACGATTCAGCCAGGCCGAATTGGGCGCCGTCCATCAGTTCACGGGATTTTTGGCCAAGAAGAACCGCAGCAGCAAAAGCCTGGTGTTTCACATCATTGATTTCTGTGCCGCCGCCTGACGCGACAGCACATTTTTAGATACAGGAGCCTCAAATGGCATTCGGTAAAAAATTCGACAAGAACAAGCTCAAGCTTAAAGAAAAGCGCAAACAACAGAACCCACTGTTCAAGCGTAAGAAATTCTGCCGCTTCACCGCAGCAAACGTTGAACAGGTCGACTACAAAGACGTAGACACCCTGAAAGACTTCGTCCAGGAAAACGGCAAGATCATGCCAGCACGCCTGACCGGTACCAAGGCGCACTACCAGCGCCAGGTTGACACCGCAATCAAGCGCGCCCGCTACCTCGCGCTGCTGCCATACACCGATCTGCACCACGCTTAATCGCTGCGGATAAACTGGAGAACTCTATGCAAATCATTCTGTTGGAAAAAGTTGTTAACGTCGGCAACCTGGGCGATGTTGTTAAAGTCAAAGACGGTTACGCACGTAACTTCCTGATCCCGCAACGCATGGCTCGCCGTGCTACCGCATCGGCTGTCGCCGAATTCGAAGTCAAGCGCGCCGAACTGGAAAAAGCAGCAGCTGCCAAGCTGGCCGCTTCCCAGGCTCAAGGCGACAAGCTGGGCGGCATGACCATCTCGATCGCTCAAAAAGCGGGCGTCGATGGCCGTCTGTTCGGTTCCGTGACCAACTTCGACATCGCTGAAGCGCTGACGAAAGCTGGCTTCGCTGTAGAAAAAGCGCAAGTACGCATGCCTACCGGCCCGCTGAAAACGACTGGCGAACACGCTGTTGCAGTCGCACTGCACACCGACGTCGTGGTCGAGATCACGATCGCTGTTGTCGGCGAAGCTGCTTAAGCAACACTGCGTCACACTGTTGCATTGCAGGCATCATGCTTGCAATGCAACTACTAAAAAAGCCGGGTCTTCCCGGCTTTTTTTACGTCCAAATCTCCCCAATTATGTCAGCCAGTTGACCCGAAGCAGGTATAATTCGCGCCATGAACGCACCATCCGATCCGCAGCTCGACGCACTTCGCATCCCGCCCCATTCCATCGAAGCAGAACAATCTGTGATCGGTGGTTTGCTGCGCGATAACGCCGCGTTCGACCGCATTGCCGACATGATGCATGCCGACGACTTCTACCGCTACGATCACCGCATCATCTTCGAGCAGATCATCAAGCTGATCAACCAGTCGAAACCGGCCGACGTGATCACCGTGTTCGAGGCGCTGACCAACATCGCCAAGGCCGAGGATGTAGGCGGCCTGCAGTACCTGAACGCGATGGCGCAGAACACGCCCTCGGCGGCCAACATCCGGCGCTACGCCGAGATCGTGCGCGACCGCGGCGTGCTGCGCAAGCTGATCACGGTGGCCGACGAAATCTCGGGCAACGCCTTCAACCCGCAGGGCAAGGAAGTCAAGCAGATGCTCGACGAAGCCGAGTCCAAGATTTTTGCGATCGCCGAACAGGGCGCGCGCGGCTCGCAAGGCTGGATCGCGGTGCAGCCGCTGCTCACGCAAGTGGTCGAGCGCATCGACGAACTCTACAGCCGCGACAACCAGAGCGAAATCACGGGCGTGCCGACCGGCTTCATTGATCTGGACCGCATGACGTCCGGCCTGCAGCCGGGCGACCTGGTGATCGTGGCCGGCCGTCCGTCGATGGGCAAGACCGCGTTCTCGGTCAACATCGGCGAGAACGTGGCCATCGAAGCCGGTTTGCCGGTCGCGATCTTCTCGATGGAGATGGGCGGCACCCAGCTGGCCATGCGTATGCTCGGTTCCGTCGGCCAGCTCGACCAGCACCGCCTGCGCACCGGGCGCCTGAACGACGAAGACTGGCCGCGCCTGACGCACGCGATCCAGAAAATGAACGACGCCCAGCTCTACATCGACGAGACGCCGGCATTGAACCCGATCGAGCTGCGCGCGCGCTCGCGGCGCCTGTCGCGCCAGTGCGGCAAGCTTGGCCTGATCATCATCGACTACATCCAGCTCATGACGGGCAGCCAGCCGGGCGACAACCGCGCCTCCGAAATTTCGGAGATTTCGCGAAGCCTGAAGGGCCTGGCCAAGGAACTGCACTGTCCCGTGATCGCCCTGTCCCAGCTGAACCGCTCGCTGGAACAACGCCCCAACAAACGTCCCATCATGTCCGACTTGCGCGAGTCGGGCGCAATCGAGCAGGATGCCGACGTCATCATCTTCCTGTATCGCGATGAGGTCTACAACCCGGATTCGCCCGACAAGGGCACCGCGGAGATCATCATCGGCAAGCAGCGTAACGGTCCGATCGGCTCGATCCGCCTGACCTGGATCGGCCAGTACACCAAGTTCGGCAACTACAGCGGTAACCTGGCGGTCTACCAGGGCGACTAATCCACGATGCCGCCACCACGGGCGGCGCCGTTTCCACAGTATCACGCAGTATCAATCACGCTTTAACGCGCTTTAACGGAGAAACCATGTTTGGACGCCTGATGCCCACCGAGGGCAAATTTTTTGAGCTCTTCAACCAGCACGCTGCATTGTGCGTGAAGGGCGCGCATGAAATGGTCGGCCTGATGACCAACTTCGACGACCTCGAAAACCGCGTCCACGCGATCGAAAGCATCGAAAAGCAAGCCGACAAGATCACCTACGCCACGGTCGACATGCTGCACAAGACCTTCATCACC
The DNA here is from genome assembly GCA_036386755.1 of Telluria sp. Taxonomy (GTDB): domain Bacteria; phylum Pseudomonadota; class Gammaproteobacteria; order Burkholderiales; family Burkholderiaceae_D; genus Telluria_A. The sequence continues at coordinate 16,998 of DASVVC010000030.1, read as the reverse complement.
CCGATCGACCGCGACGACATCCATAAGCTCATCACGCGCATGGACGACATCCTCGACCTGATGGAAGACGCGGCGCAGACGGTCTCGCTGTATGACCTGAAAGCGGTGACCCCGGAAGCGAAGCGCCTGGCCGAACTGTGCCTGGCCTGCTGCCAGAAAGTCGAGCAAGCCGTGGGCCTCTTGCACAACATGGACAACTCGCAAAAGATCGTCGCCATCTGCGAAGAGATCGACCGCCTCGAGTCCGACGCCGACCATGTCATGCGCGCCGCCATGTCCAAGCTGTTCCGCGACGAACCGGACGTGCGCAACCTGATCAAGCTCAAGGCCATCTACGAGATCCTGGAGACCGTCACCGACCGCTGCGAGGATGTTGCCAACATCATCGAAGGCATCATCGTCGAAAACGCGTAAGCGGCAAGAGCATGGAACATATCCAAATCAGCATTTACGTGCTCGGCATGTTGATCGCCCTGGCGCTGCTGTTCGACTTCATGAACGGCTTCCACGACGCGGCCAACGCGATTGCGACCGTCGTCTCGACGGGCGTGCTCAAGCCGCAGACCGCGGTGGCCATGGCCGCCGTCTTCAACTTCATTGCCATCGGCGTGGTCGGCGTGCACGTCGCCGCGACCCTGAGCAAGGGCACCATCGATCCCAAGGTGGTGGACCAGTACATCATCTTCGGGGCCCTGGTCGGGGCCATCATCTGGAACCTGATCACCTGGTACTACGGCATTCCGTCGTCGTCCTCGCACGCGCTGATCGGCGGCCTGGTGGGCGCGGCGGTGGCCAAGTCCGGCACGGGCGCCCTGATCGGCAGCGGTTTGCTCAAGACCGTCATCTTCATCGTGGTCGCGCCGCTGCTCGGCTTTGCGCTGGGGTCGATCATCATGCTGATCGTGGCCTGGGTCTTCGTCAAATCGACGCCGCGCAAGGTCGATACCTGGTTTCGCCGCGCGCAGTTGTTCTCGGCGGCGGCGTACAGCCTGGGCCACGGCGGCAACGACGCGCAAAAGACCATGGGCATCATCTGGATGCTGCTCATCGCCAGCGGCTACTCCAACGCGGCCGACACCACGCCGCCAAGCTGGGTGATCATCTCGTGCTACGCGGCGATCAGCTTCGGCACGCTGTTCGGCGGCTGGCGCATCGTCAAGACCATGGGCCAGAAGATCACCAAGCTCAAACCGGTGGGCGGCTTTTGCGCCGAAACGGGCGGCGCGATCACCTTGATCATGTCCAGCTACTTCGGTATTCCCGTCTCGACCACGCACACCATCACCGGCGCCATCGTCGGCGTCGGGGCGTCGCAAAAGATGTCGGCGGTGCGCTGGGGCGTGGCCGGCAATATCGTGTGGGCCTGGGTGTTCACGATTCCGGCGTCGGCCTTCATGGCGGCGGTGGCCTGGTGGATCGGTACCCACATCATGTAAGCAGCAGCCGCACCTGAAAAGCCGCCGTTCCCGATCCTGGAACGGCGGTTTTTTTTCGTCCGGACCACATCCGCGCGGCGCTAGCGGATGCACACCTGGCGCACCGTGCGCAGGTCGGTCAGTCCCAGCAAGACCTTTTCGATGCCATCCATTTTCAGGGTCAGCATGCCTTCGTCGAGGGCGGCGGCGAGCAGGAGCGCGACCCGGCTGCGCTCCTGCAGCAGGCGCTTGATGTTGTCGGACCCGATCATCAGTTCGTGCAGGCCGACCCGGCCCCGGTAGCCGCTGTTGCAGCCGGCGCAGCCACGCGCGCGGTACAGGGTGAAGCGGCCGTCGCCATCGGCATGGCGCGCGCGCCAGGCGCCCAGCACCGCCTCGGGCGCCGCGCTGGCGCAGTCGTGTGCGGGCAGCAGTTCGGCGCAGTATTCGGCGAGCAGCTGCGCCATCTCGGCCTCGCCTGGATGGTAGGCTTCCTTGCACGCGCCGCACAGGCGCCTGGCCAGGCGCTGCGCCAGCACGCCGAGCAGCGCGTCGGCGAAGTTGAACGGGTCCATGCCCATGTCGAGCAGGCGCACGATCGACTCCGGCGCACTGTTGGTGTGCAGCGTGGCCAGCACCAGGTGCCCGGTCAGCGAGGCCTCGATGCCGATGCCGACGGTCTCGCGGTCGCGCATTTCGCCGACCATGATCACGTCCGGGTCGGCCCGTAAAAAAGCCCGCATCACGGTCGCGAAGTCGAGGCCCGCCTTGCGGTTCACCTGCACCTGGCGCAGCCCCTTTTGCGTGATCTCGACCGGGTCCTCGGCGGTCCAGATCTTGGTGTCGGGCGTGTTCAGGTGCGCCAGCAGCGAGTGCAGGGTGGTGGTCTTGCCCGAGCCGGTCGGCCCGCACACGAAGAACAGCCCATGCGGCTTGCCGATCGCCGCCAGCAGGCGCGCCAGGTTATGCGGCAGCACGCCGAGCTGGTCGAGCGCCATGGCGTCGCCGGCCGGCAGGATGCGCATGACGATGTCTTCCACCCCGCCGGCCGAGGGAATGGTCGCCACGCGCAGTTCGATGTCGAGCGGGCCGTACTTGCTGAACCTGATCTTGCCGTCCTGCGGCTTGCGCCGCTCGGAGGTATCGAGGTCGCACATGATCTTCACGCGGGCGGCCAGGGCGTTGCGGTAGCCGGCCGGGATGTCGATGTAGGGCGAGAGCGCGCCATCCTTGCGAAAGCGGATCGCGGTGCGCCCGTTGCCGGGCAGCGGCTCGATGTGGATGTCGGACGCGCCCTGGCGCCAGGCATCCATGATCACCTTGTTGACCAGCTTGACCAGTTCATTTTCGACCGCCTGCGACACCGGCTGCACGGCCTCGCCCTCGCTCTCGTCGTGCGCCATGTTCGACAGAACCTCGCGCAGCGAGCTGCCGTCGCTGCGCGCGGTAGTGCCGAAGAACTGGTCCATCGTGCGCCGGAATTCGGCGCGCGTGGTGACGCACCAGGCGACGCTGGACTTGGGGAAGACCTGGCTGACGATGCGGCTGGCGCGCACCCGCTCCGGGTCGAGCGCAAGCACCAGCAGGCCATCCTTGTCTTCGTCGAGCGGCAGCCATTGATTGTCGTCGACGTATTGGGGCTTGAGATTCTTGAGTAGCGCAACGGGCTTGACGCGGCCGGGCAGGAACGGCGCATACGGCACCCCGAAGTGGCACGCCAGCGCATTGCCGATCGCCGCCAGGGACAGATGCAAATCCTTCACCAGCACCTCTTCGATGTCGAGCAGCGCCGCATGCGCCGTGTGCTGCGCCTGGTCGAGCTCGGCGGCGGACACGAGCGCGTCCCGGACCAGCGCGGCGTACTTGGTGTGCGGTTGCATGCGGATCCCGTGATGGCGGTGGAGGAAAGCCACCATGATGTGGACATTCCCGCCAACCGCGCTTGACCCCGCTCAGGCGTGCGGACGGAACCGCAATCGCCCTGGCGCGTCAGTTAGAGCCGAGCAAGTCGTGGGCGTCGAGGATGGCGTAGATGATTTCCGGATGGCGCTCGAGCGCGCGCCGGATCGCGCTCGGGACCGCCTGGCGGGTCTTGCGGCACAGTCCGGGCAATTCGTCCAGCGCAATGCTCAGCCCGCGCGCGCTGCGCACCTCGTTGTTGCTGGGCGTGATGTGCAAGACCACGCCGAGCTGGCTGCGCAGGCGCTCGGCCAGCCTGTTCAGGTCGGCATAGCTGGCGATGCTGTCGATATGCGCGAGCAGTTTCTTTTCTTCTTCGCGGGTCAGGCGCAGGATGCGCATGTCGCCGCCCGGGTCGGCCAGCAGGGCGTCGCGCTGGCAGACGCAGGCGCCCGGCGGGCATTCGGTGCGGATAGGAAAAGGCGGTGCCTGGAGCATGGTGGTCACATCACGGCAGGGTGGGGCAAACCGGAACCACAGGGTAGCGCCGCTGCGGCGCGATTGTCAATCGGGCGCAATCGGGCGCGATCGGGCGCAATCGGGCGCATCAAGCCGGCTTGACGCGATGCCCCAGGTCCTCGTTGCCGTATGTGCGGATCACTTCTGAAATGACCACATGATAGCCATCGAGCCACCTGGCCTGCGCCGCCTTGGCCTGCAGGTGCGCCGGATGCTGCATCAACGCTTGCAGCGCTTCCAGGCTGTCCCAGTAATACACGTTCGAAAACAAGCCGGTCGCGCGGTTTTCCCATGCTTCTTCGCCAAGATAGCCGGGCAGCGCCTTGGCGGCGTCGGCGATGGTTTTGTCGAGCTGATGAAATTCGTCGTCCAGGTGTTTGGTGCCGAAGATGAAGGTGGAAGAGTACATGGCCTTGACGGTAGATAAGTGAGCGGCGATTGTGCCATGGCGGCAATCATCGTGCTGATAAATCATCATTGCATGAGAGAATGCCTGACGCCAACGCCAAGGAATGCCGTGAACTGGAAGCCGAACAAGTGGATCGCCACTGCCCTGAACGTTTTTTTCACTCCGCTCGGGCTGGTGTACGCCGGCGCGCCGCGCCTCGGCGCCATGCTGTACGGCGGCGCCATGCTGCTCGCCGCCGCGATCTTCTTCCTCGCTCCCGGGCCGCGTTATCCGATGATCGCGGGGGCGCTGCACGTGACCCTGGCGGTGGTGTGCATGAGCGTCGCCTGGCAGCTTGCCGCGCGTGCGCCGCTGCGTGCGGTCCGGCCGGCATACACGCGCTGGTACGGTTTGCTCGCGATCGCGCTGGCGTATGCCGTCGTCATTGTCGGCCTGCGCGCCTTCGTGTACGAGACCTTCCGCACGCAGTCCACCTCCATGGCCCCCAGCGTGGATCTCGGCACCAATCTGGTGGTGCAGAAGTGGGGCTACGGGAATTACCGCACGTTCGGGATGAAACTCGGATCGCGCCCGATTTCCGCGACGCTCACGCGCGGCGACGTGATCGTGTTCGACTTTCCGCCCGACCCGTCGCAGCAATACATCAAGCGCCTGGTCGGCCTGCCGGGCGATAAAGTCGCCTACCGCGACCGCCAGCTGTTCGTCAACGGCGTCGGCACACAGGTACGCGCGCTTGCCCCTTACCTGGACAGCGAGCAGGCCGTGCTGCGCCCGCGCTTCGAAGAACAGCTCGGCGACGTGCGTTTCAACACCTTGCTGGGCGAGCGGCAGCATGCTTTTCCGGAGCCGGCGTTCGCGCTGAAGGAACACTGCGTGTACGAGGTCATGGCGATGCAGTGCGAGGTCCCGCCCGGCCACTATTTCGTCATGGGCGACAACCGCGATAACAGTGCCGACAGCCGTTACTGGGGCTTCGTGCCGGCCAGTCACATCGTCGGCAAGGCGGTGCGCATCATCCAATAATCCAGTAAGGGTGGCCGACCGGACCAATCGGCGCCTTCAGCCCAGGTCGACCTCCAGCCCCTCGTAAGCGAGCACCACGCGCAGCCCGGGCGGCAGCGGCCCATGGCGCTTGAGCGCCTCGGCGAACACCGCTTCGAGTTCGTCGTCGCTACGGGTCGGCTCATGGTGGGTGCAGTACAAGGCGCCGGCGCCGACCCGCACGGCCGTTGCCAGCGCCGCGTCGAACGTGCCGTGTCCCCAGCCGCGCTTGGACGGATACTCGTCGCCCGTGTACGAGCAGTCCACGATCAGCGCATCGACCCCCTGCATGGCGCGGTCGATGGCGTTCTGGCGCTGCTCGATATAGGTCTGGTAAGGCCCATGGCCCTCGTCGTCTTCCGGGTACAGGTTGTAAAAAGGCTCATGATCGCCGGTGAAAAACACCGATTTGCCGTTACAGCTGATGCGGTAGCCCAGATTGGTCACCGGGTGGTTCATGACCACGTTGTCGACCACCGCGTCGCCCACGGCCACCGGCACGCCGACATCGAGGGTGCGATATTCGATGGTGGCCCCCATCTGCGCTTCGCCGACCGGAAAATAGCTGTTCTGCAGCTGCACCCCCATCACGTGTTCGATGCCCTGGCCGGTCGCCTCGTCGCGCGCGCCATGCAGGCGCACCCGGCTGGTCGGAATGAACAGCGGCGTGAAAAACGGCAGGCCGTGGATATGGTCCCAGTGGCTGTGCGTGATGAAAATATTCGCATGCACGGGCAGGCGCGTGAGCAGGTGCTGGGCCAGCGCGAAAATGCCGGTGCCGCCGTCGAGGATGATCAGGGTGCCGTCGTCGCTGCGCACTTCGATGCAGGTCGTGTTGCCGCCATAGCGCGCGGTGCGCGGTCCCGGGGATGGAATCGAGCCGCGCACTCCCCAGAAGCGCAATTTCATGTCGTTGTTCTCATGGCCGGAATCGTCAGCGTTGCAATTACGGTCGATCATAGCGGTTTTGCCCCATAACGGCTGCAAAATTTGGCTTCGGGGCCGGCAGGGCCCGCTTTCGTGCCCTTTTGCCCACGCTTTTCGCGTGGCGATGTACAGTGCTCGCGAGTGGCGCTACACTATGTGAAGTTACTCTGAAGAAAGGTCGTACCGTCGGGCCGGTGAACCATCATGCGAGCATTAAACCCCACTCAAATTGCCCAGCGCCTCGAATTGCTGACCGAGGTTGGGGTAGCGCTCGGCAATCCGGATATCGGCTATGTGCTCGACCGCATCCTGCATGTGGCGCGCAACATGACCGACGCCGACGGCGGCACCCTGTACCTGCCCAACGCGGAGCGCACCAGCCTGCATTTTTACATTTCGATCAACGAGACGCTCGGCCTGTACCAGGGTGGCGCCAGCGGGCGCGAGATCGGCATGGATGCGGTGCCCCTGTTCGATGCCGACGGCGCGCCGAACATGAGCTCGGTGGCCGCCTATGCCGCCCATTCCGGCCGCTCGGTCAATATCGACGATGTGTACCAGGACGGCGTATTCAACTTTTCCGGCATGCGCAGCTTCGACGCCGCCTTCGGCTACCATTCGCAATCGTTCCTGACGGTGCCGATGAAGGATCACCACGGCACCCTGGTCGGTGTCCTTCAGCTGATCAACGCGCGCCAGGGCGGGCGCGGCAAGATCGGCGTCTTTTCCGCCACCGACCAGCGCTTCATCGAAGCGCTCGCGTCGCAGGCCTCGGTAGCCATCACCAACCAGCAGCTGGTGCGCCAGCTCGAAGAACTGCTCGAAGGCCTGATCGACCTGATTAACATCGGCATCGATGAAAAATCGCCGCACACGGGCCGCCATTGCCAGCTGGTGCCGAAGCTGACGATGATGCTGGCCGAAGCGGTGCACGAGACCGCCGACGGCCCGATGGCCGCATTTCGCATGAGCGACGCCGACCGCAAGGAGCTGTGGCTGGCCAGCCTGCTGCACGACTGCGGCAAGATCACCACTCCCGTGCACATTGTCGACAAGGCCACCAAGCTGGAAACCATTGTCGACCGCATCGGCCTGATCGACACGCGCTTCGAGGTGCTGCTGCGCGACGCCGAAATCGATTCCCTGCGCGCGCGCTGCGTTCCCGGCGCCGACCACGCGCTTATCGAAGCGCGCCATGCGCGTCACCGCGCCGCGCTGCTGGACGACCGCGCCTTCCTGCGCCGCACCAACGTCGGCGTCGAGAACATGCCCGAGGCCGACCAGGCGCGGGTGCGCCAGATCGGGCGCCGCCGCTGGCGCGCGCCCGACGGCGTCGAGCGCGATTTCCTCGACGAGGACGAAGTGCTGAACCTGACCATCCGCTTCGGCACGCTCACCAGCGTCGAGCGCAAGACCATCAACAACCATATCGACGTGAGCGTGCGCATGCTCGAATCGCTGCCCTGGCCGGAACACCTGCGCAACGTGCCCGAATACGCCGGCGGCCACCATGAACGGATGGACGGCAAGGGCTATCCGCGCGGCCTGACCGGGGCCCAGATGTCGGTGCCGGCACGGGTGATGGCGATCGCCGATATTTTCGAGGCGCTCACCGCGCGCGACCGGCCCTACAAGAAGGGCAAGCTGCTGTCGGAGTCGCTGCACATCCTCGGCAAGATGGCGTGCAACGGCCATGTCGACCCGGACCTGTTCGATATTTTCGTGCGCAGCAAAATCTACCTCACCTTCGCGCACGAGAACATGGACCGGCGCCAGATCGACAGCGTCGACGAGTCGACCATTCCCGGCTACCGCGCATGAACCGGGCCGCCCGCCTGCTGCGCAGGTATTGGGGGCGCTGGCTGTGCGGACTGGCACTGACCGTGACGGCGGCGCTGAGCACCCTGGGCTACCTGCACAGCGATGCGATCGAGCGCATGGACGGTTTTCTCTCCGGCCTGCGCATGCGCATCGAAGCGCCGCGGCTCGATGCGCGCATCGTGATCGTCGACATCGATGAAAAGAGCCTGGCGGCGGTGGGGCGCTTTCCGTGGAGCCGCGACATCCAGGCCAGGCTGGTCACGCAGCTCACCCGCCACTACGAGGTGGGCGCGGTCGGCTTCGACATTTCCTTTCCCGAGCCGGATACCTCGTCCGGCTACGCCGTGCTCGAACGCCTGGCGCACCGGGAACTGGACCAGGTGGCGGGCCTGAAGGAGCAGCTGGCGCTTCTCAAGGCCGGCATGGACTACGACGGCCTGCTGGCCGAGGCCCTGCGCGGGCAGCCGGTGGTCCTTGGCTACAACGTATCGGAAAAGCTGCGCAAGGGCGTGCTGCCGGCGCCCGCGTTCACGCTCGATAGCCTCAACGGGCGCGAGCTGCTGGCCTACAGCGCCAGCGGCTACGAAGCCAATATCGCGCGCCTGCAACAGGCCGCCGCCGGCGCCGGCATCTTTACCGCCTTCACCGATGCCGACGGCGTGATCCGCTCCTCGATCCTGTTGCAGCGCATCGGCGACGCCTATTATCCCTCGCTGTCGCTGGCCACGGCGGCGGTGTACCTGAAGGCGCGCGCCATCGCGCCGTATTTCGACACCACCGTCGACCAGCTCTCGCAGGCGCAAAAGGACAGCGGCAGCGCGGCGCAGATTGCGCTGTTCCTGCCGCAGCGGCAACTGCGCATTCCGGTGGGCGAGGGGCTGACCACGTATGTGCAGTATCGCGGGCGCGGCGGGCCGGCGGGCGGCGCGTTTCGCTACGTGCCGGCGGCCGATGTGCTCAGCGGCGCGGCGCCCCTGGCGCAATTGAAGGGCGCGCTGGTGCTGGTCGGCTCCACCGCGCCCGGCATCAACGACCTGCGCGTCACGCCCGTCAATCCGGAGTATCCGGGCGTCGAGGTGCACGCCAACCTGCTCAAATCGATCCTGGATAACGACTTCAAGGCCCGCCCGGCCGAAGCCTATCTGCTCGAGTCGCTCCTGGTGCTCGCGTTCGGGCTGGTGCTGTCGCTGGCCCTGGCGCCGCTGGCGCCGTTGAAAGCGGTGGCGCTGGCCACGCTGGCGCTGGCCGGCGCCCTCGGCGCAAATCTGCTGCTGTACCGCGAAGCGGGCATGGTGCTCAATGCCGCCGTGCCGGTGCTCCTGATCGTGGCGCTGTTCGTGATGAATCTGGCGGTCGGCTACGTGTTCGAAGTGCGCAAGGGGCAGGCGCTGGTGTCGCTGTTCGGCGAATACGTCGCGCCCGAGCTGGTGGCCGACATGGCCGACAATCCCGGCCAATACACGATGGACGGCGCCACGCGCGAATTGACCGTGCTGTTCGCCGACGTGCGCGGTTTTACCGGCATCGCCGAGCAGCTCGAGCCCACGGCCCTACGCGAATACATCAACCTGTACCTGACGGCGATGTCGGAAGACATCCGCGACAGCCATCGCGGCACGCTCGACAAATACATCGGCGACGCCGTCATGGCCTTCTGGGGCGCGCCGGTGGCCTTTGCCGACCATGCCAGCCGCGCCGTCGCCAGCGCGCTGCTGATGCAGGCCAGCGCGGCGCGCCTGGACGCCCAGTTCCGCGCGCGCGGCTGGCCCGCCCTGGCCATCGGCATCGGCATCAACAGCGGCCAGATGCACGTGGGCGACATGGGCTCGGCCATCCGCCGCGCCTACACGGTGATGGGCGACGCGGTCAACCTGGGCGCGCGCCTGGAAGGATTGAGCAAGGTGTACGGCGCCGGCATCGTGGCCGGGGCGGCAACCCGCCTGGCCGCGCCCGAATTCGCGTGGCGCGAACTGGACCTGGTGCGCGTCAAGGGCAAGCTGGAACCGGTGGCGATCTTCGAGCCGCTCGGCCACGCCTTCGCCCTGGGCGACGATGCCGTGATCCGGCTCGCTGCCTGGCACGAGGCGCTGGCGCTGGTGCGCGCGCGCCAGTGGGACGGCGCGCAAGCCATCCTGGCCGGCTTGCGGGCAGGCGAGGATTGCGTCCTGTACCGGCTCTATCTCGACCGTATCGCACGGTATCGCGCCGACCCGCCGGGGCCGGATTGGGACGGCGTTACCATTTTTGACACGAAATAGCGGCTGGAACATTTCCGTTTTTGCTCGTCTTTTGCGGCATCGGCAGATCGCTTGACGCCACTCAACAACGCTTGGCGCAAATACGTCAAATTGCAATAGAATTTCTGTATTGCAATAGGTGATGCGGTTAGACTTGGCGCATATACGCATCCCGTGGCTTGGCTTTTTTGAAAGCTTGAACACATGCCAACTAGAAAAACACACCGTAGAGTTCATCCATGAATCTTCCCTTTGCGCGCCTGCTGGCCGGCGCCGTGCTCGCCGCCGCGGTCAATGCGGCCTGGGCAACCGAGCCCGCCGCGAGCGCCGGCGGCCCGACTGACCCGATCCGCTTCGACATTGCGCGCTTCGACGTGGCCGGCAATACCTTGCTGCCCGCCGCCCAGGTCGACGCGGCGCTGGCCCCGTTCACCGGCAGCGGCCGCGATTTTGGGGACGTCCAGCGCGCGCTCGAAGCGCTCGAAGCGCTGTATCACCAGCGCGGCTACCAGGTCGTCACGGTCCAGCTGCCCGAGCAGGAACTCAATCGCGGCGTGGTGCGCCTGAACGTGGTGCAAACCCGGATCGGCCGCATCATCGTGAGCGGCAACAAGCACGTCGACGACGCCAATGTGCGGCGCAGCCTGCCGTCCCTGCAAGAAGGGCAGACGCCCAACCTGGACCGGGTCTCGGCCAACCTGCGCATGGCCAACGACAACCCGGCCCGCAAGATCAAGCTGAACCTGCAAAATGGCGCCGCCGACGACACGCTCGACGCCAGGCTCGACGTGGCCGACGACAAGCCATGGACGGCCATGCTCAACCTGGATAACAGCGGCACCGGGCAAACCGGCAAGACCCACGCCGGCGTGGTGCTGCAGCACGCCAACCTGTGGGGCCGCGACCATGTGGGCAGCGTGCAGTACACCACCACCGTCGAGGAACCGAGCAAGGTGAGCGTGTACGGGGCCGGTTACCACATTCCTTTGTACGACCTGGGCGACTCGGTCGACCTGTACGCCAGTTATTCGGACATCGATTCGGGCTCGGTCACGGCCGGCATCTTCAACCTGGCGGTGAGCGGCAAGGGCACCGTGGCCGGCGCCCGCTACAACCAGAGCCTGGCGCGATGGGGCAGCCTGGAGCCGCGCCTGGTGTACGGGTTCGACCACAAGGCATTCAAGAACAGCGTGCTGTTTTCGGGCGAAAATTTTGGCAACGACATCACCGTCCATCCGCTCAGCCTGACCTGGCTGGCCAGTACGCCCATGGGCGGCGGCGAGGCGAACCTGTCGCTCGGACTGGTGCGCAATATTCCCGGCGGCAGCCGCGGCGGCAGTGCCGATTTTGCGCGCAACCGCGCCGGCGCCAAAGCCGGCTACACCATTGCCCGCGTCAGCGCGGCGTTTACCCGCGCCTTCGGGGCCGACTGGCAAGTGCGCGCGCTTGTCAACGGCCAGTTGACGGGCGACGCGCTGGTGCCGGGCGAGCAGTTCGGCGCCGGCGGCGCGTCCTCGGTGCGCGGACTGCAAGAGCGCGCCGTGTCGACGGACTCCGGCCTGCTGGCCAACCTCGAACTCTACAGCCCGAACTTTTGCGCCGTGCGCGAGCGCTGGCAGTGCCGCGTGCTGGCCTTTTACGATGGCGCCCACGGCCGCCGCCACGAAGCGCTGCCCGGCGAAGCCGCGCGCGCCACGGTGTCTTCCGCCGGGCTGGGATGGCGTTTTTCGATGGGCAGCTCGCTCAACATGCAGATCGACTACGGCCATGTGCTGCGCCGCGACGCGGGCGTGAGCGACAAGAACAAAGTGCACGTCCGCGTGGGCCTTGCCTACTAAAGGTGAAACAGATGACTATCCAGAACCACTCCACCCGCTTGCTGCAGCGTCTTTGTTTGCCCGTGCTGCTCGCGTTCGCCGGCGCCCATGCCGCCCACGCCGCGCCGGTCTCGCCCCAGGTCGTCGCCGGCCAGGCCACGTTTTCGCAGCAGGGCAACGTGTTTTCGATTACGAACACGCCCAACACCATCATCAACTGGCAGAGCTTTTCGATGGGCGCGGGCGACATCACCCGCTTCATCCAGCAAGATGCCAGCAGCGCGGTACTGAACCGCATCGTCGGGCAGGACCCGAGCCGGATTCTCGGCGCGCTGCAGTCGAACGGGCAGGTGTTCCTGATTAACCCGAACGGCATCCTGTTCGGGCGCGATGCGCGCATCGACGTGGGCGCCCTGGCCGCGTCCACGCTGGGCATGAGCAATGCCGACTTCCTGGCCGGCAAGCGCAATTTCAACGGACCGACCAGCGCCGGCAGCGTCGTCAACCAGGGCGCGATCACGACGCCGGCCGGCGGCAAGGTGTTCCTGATCGCGCCGAACGTCGACAACAGCGGCATCATCACCTCGCCGCAGGGCGAGGTGGTGCTGGCCGCGGGGCACAGCGTGCAACTGGTGGACTCCGCCAATCCCGACCTGCACGTGGTGATCTCCAGCCCGGCCAATGCCGCGCTCAACCTGGGGCAGGTGATGGCCCAGGGCGGCAAGATCGGCATCTACGGCGCGTTGGTCAAGCAGCGCGGCCTGGTCAGCGCCGACAGCGCGCGCGTCGGCGAGAACGGCAAGATCGTGTTCAAGGCCAGTGGCGACGCGCTGCTGGAAGCGGGCAGCGTGACCAGCGCCACCGGCGCCGGCAAGGGCGGCGACATCAGCGTGCAGGGCGAACGGGTCGCATTGACCGGCGACGCCCGCATCGACGCCAGCGGCGTGACCAAAGGCGGCAGCGTGCTGTTCGGCGGCGGCTACCAGGGCAAGAACGCGCTGGTGCGCAATGCGCAGCAGAGCGTGATGGGCAAGGCGGCCTCGATCCGCGCCGACGCCACCGGCAGCGGCGACGGCGGCACCGTGGTGCTCTGGTCCGACGGCGCCACGCGCGCCTTCGGCAGCATCTCGGCCCAGGGCCGCGGCGGCAAGGGCGGGCTGGTGGAGACCTCGGGCCACTACCTGAACGTGGAAGGCATTCGCGTCGCCACCGGCGCGCGCGGCACCTGGCTGCTCGATCCGTTCGACATCACCATCGGCGCCACCGGCAGCGAGGTGCTGACCGACTTCGATCAATTCAGCGATGCGCCGACGAGCGGGCCGTCTTACCTCAACGTCGCGGCGCTCAACGCCGCGGCACCGTCCGACGACATCGTGATCCAGGCCACCAACGACGTGCTGATCAGCGAAGCGATCACGCGCACGCCCGGCAGCGCCGGCAGCCTGTCTATCCAGGCGGGCAACAACATCACGGTCGATGCCGACGTCTCGAGCGCCGGCCGGCCCATGGCATTGAGCGCCTCCAACGGCACGCTCTACGTCAACAAGACGCTGGCGAGCGGCGGCGGCAACATGACGCTGAACGGCGCCAACATCCTGTTCGCCCCGGGCTCGCTGGCCAACAGCGGCGTGGGCGACATCACCTTGAATGCTTCTAACGTGTTCCAGCTGTCGGCCGGTGCGGCCTTGAAAAGCGGCGGCATGATCGATATCGCAGCCAACCAGATGGGCATCCTGGGCGCGCTCGGGCCAGCGCAGGCGCAGCAGAACCCCTCGGTGACCTTGCACCCGTCGACCTTCGACCGCGATATCGAGATCGCGGCCGGCGAGGCCGTGCCCGGCGCCTTGCGCCTCGCGCCGGCGCAGCTTGCCGCCATCGAGGCGCAGGGGCTGATCATCGGCGGGACGCAGTTCGGCGGCAAGATCGTGGTCGACTCGGCGCTGGGAGGCACGGGCGGCCCGTTGCAGGCCAACTTCCTGCTGTTGAGCAGCAAGGGCAGTATTGCGGTCAATGCACCGGTCACCGTCGCGGGCGGCATGCAGGTCGATGCCGCGAGCATCGGCAATACCAGCGCGGCGCCGATACAGGCCGGCTCCCTGGCCATCGTTACCAGGCAGGGAATCGGCGCTGCCGCCGCGCCGTTGTATACGCAGACGGCATCGCTGACGGTCAACAATACCGCCGAGACGGGCAGCGCGCCGGTCAATATCAGCAACACCGGCACCCTCACGCTCGGCAACCTGAGCCAGAACGGCGGCAACAACAGCGGCGCTATCACGATCGCCAACAAGGGCGGCATGACCTTGCCGAAGGATACCTCGGTGACCACCTTGGGCGGCGCGATCGGTTTGTCCACCCAGGGCCCGCTCGATATCAACGGCAGCGTCGACTCGAAAGGCGGCGCCATCGCTTTGCAAGCGGGCAATGGCGGCGAACTGAGCATCGGGACCGAGGGGACAGTTGTATCCGGGGCCGGCAATATGTCGCTGGCCGGCGCTGCGATTGTGAACAAGGGCAGCGTCAGCGCTACTTCAGGCAATATCAGTGTGAGCACCCCATCGCTTAGCGGCAATGGAACCATCGTCAGCGCCAGCGGTGCGGTAAGCGGCCTGCCCGACATGTCGACGACCCTGCCCGCTTGCGTCGCCGCGCCCGGCAAGAATGGTTGCGCACAGGTGCTGGCCAATGCCTTCGCAGCCTGCATGGCAAATCCGGCGGGGGCTTACTGCGCCTCGCTCCTGCCGTCGCTGGAGGCTTGCAGCGCCAACCCCGGCATGCCCGGCTGCAGCGTGGTGCTGCCATCGCTGAGTACTTGCGTTTCGGCGCCATCGACCGCCGGCTGCGGCGCGGTACTGCCGTCGTTGGCTGCGTGCTCGATCAATCCCGCGGCGCCGGGCTGCTCCGCAGTGCTGCCGGCGCTGAGCATGTGCGTCGCGGCGCGCTCGACCCCCCGCTGCGGCGCGGTCCTGCCGACCATGGCCGCTTGCAGCGCCGCGCCAACGACGCCGGGCTGCAGCGTCGTGCTGCCGAGCGTGGCGCAGTGCACCGTCAATCCGGCCCAGCCCGGATGCGCGCAAGTGCTGCCGAGCCTGAATACCTGCGTTGCCGCGCCGTCGACCATTGGCTGCGCGGTGGTGTTGCCTTCCTTGAGCGCGTGCCTGGCGACGCCGTCGCGCGCCGGTTGCGGGGCGGTGCTGCCGACCTTGTCGGCCTGCGTCGCCAATCCGACCCAGGCCGGCTGCAGCGTCGTGTTGCCATCGCTGGCGGCGTGCAGCGCCAGTCCTGGTTTACCGGGTTGCGCGGTGGTGCTGCCGAGCGTGGCCCAATGCGTGGCCGCGCCGGCCCAGGCCGGCTGCGCGGCCGTGCTGCCGACCTTGACCCAATGCATTTCCTCGACCAGTCTGCCTGGCTGCGGCGTGGTCTTGCCGTCACTGTCGCGCTGCGTCGCCAACCCGGCCACCCCGGGCTGCGCGGTCGTGCTGCCGTCGCTGGGCCAGTGCGTGGCCAATCCGGGCGCCAGCGCTTGCTCGGTGGTGCTGCCGACCCTGGCGCAGTGCGCGGCCAATGCCGCCGTGCCGGGTTGCAGCGTGGTCTTGCCGACCCTGAACCAGTGCGTCGGCAATGCCGGCTTGCCGGGCTGCGGCGCGGTCCTGCCGAGCCTGCAGGGCTGCGTGGCCAATCCTGGCGCGCCCGGCTGCTCGGTGGTGTTGCCGACACTGGCCCAGTGCAGCGTGACGCCGTCGCTGGCGGCCTGCTATGTGGTCTTGCCGAGCGTGGCGCAATGCGCGGCCGCACCCGGCCTGGCCGGTTGCAGCGCGGTACTGCCGCCGCTTGCGCAGTGCGTTGCTACCCCAATGGCGCCGGGTTGCGCGGTGGTGCTGCCGCGCCTGAGCCAGTGCGAGGCCACCCCAAGCGCGGCCGGTTGCAGCGTGGTGCTGCCGACCCTGGCCCAGTGCGTCGGCAGCCCGACCCTGCAAGGCTGCAGCGTAGTGCTGCCGCCCGTGAATGCCTGCGTGGCCAATCCGGCCGCGCCCGGCTGCACGGTGGTGGCGCCTGCGCAGCAGGTGTCCGGCAGTACGGTCAACGAAGTCGTCGTCAACACGGTCAACGCCGTCAACAGCGTGACGCCGGCGAGCGACGAAAAAGCGGCAACCAAGGACGACGGCGTGAAAACCGTCGCGACGAGTAATGTTAAAGGAGACGCGAGTGAACTGCGCAAAAAGACGTATTGCAATTAAGGCGCTCGCGGGTGTCCTGCTGGCGGGGTCAAGCGCGATGGCGTGGGCGGCGCAGGTGGCCGGCACCATCGTCAACCTGAGCGGGCCGTTGATGGTCAAGAAAGCCGACGGCAGCGTGAAAGTGCTGGGTTTGAAGTCGGAAGTGGAGCAGGGCGATACGCTGGTGTCCGAAAAGAACACCTACGCCCAGATCCGCTTCATCGACAATAGCGAAATCACTTTGCAGCCGGGAACCACCTTCAAGGTCGAGGCCTTCGCCTACGAGGCCGGCAAGCCGGAAGCCGACAGCGCCAGTTTCAGCCTGCTCCAGGGCGGACTGCGCTCGCTCACCGGTTTGCTGGGCAAGCGCAACAAGGAGAAATTCCAGCTCAAGACGCCGACCGCCACCATCGGCATTCGCGGCACGACGTTTATTGCGCAGTATGTGGGCGCGGGGGCTGCCGCGCCGACCCGGTCCGCGCCGGGCATGACGGCGCCATCGTTGCCGTCCGGCTTGTACGTGTCGGTGCTCGATGGCGCGATCGTGATGTCGAACCCGGGCGGCAGCATGAATTTTTCGGCCGGTCAGTTCGGCTACACGGCCAATACCATGCAGCAGCCGGTGATGATACCCGCCAATCCGGGCATCAAGTTCACCCCGCCGCCGGTGTTCAGCATGTCGACCGGACCGCAGGC
>DASVVC010000029.1:0-49599 GCA_036386755.1 Telluria sp. | reverse complement strand
GCCCTGCGGCTTGGAAACGCAGCCGGCCAGCACGAACGCCATTACCGCTAACAGTGCTTTCATTATCAACTCCACTATGAATGTTGGGTTCAATTGTAGCGCAAGGGTGCAAGCCCACCTTGTGCGCGGCGGGGCTGCGCCATCCGTGCCGCGCAAGCGATCCGGCGAGCGCTCTGAAAGACAGCCGCTCGACGAGGCGTCGACGGACTGTCACGCATCATTGTGCAAGGTGAGGCAACTAGTTTCAGTAACGCAGCCTGGCCCTGATGAAATTACCATCAGGAACAGAACACGGAACGCCCTGACTAGCGACCTCGACAATTAGCTGACCTCGCGATGTCAATGAGGCAGCGTCCGCCATCCTTCCCAATCGTGCACGCTAAAACCCCCGAACGCACGGTGGGAACCGAGCGTCGAAAGAATGTGATCGATGTCTTCCAGTACGACACGCCTGGAATTTTTTCCAGGTGTGTCCGCATAGGAAACGTTGACGTCGACACCGAGATGGGTTTCCACTGCCCCCGATATACGCGGGCGTTTTTCGAACGGCAATTCGCTGGCCATCCGCGCTTGCGCAGCCACACGCGAGGCCGCGTTGTCGGGATTGGTGTTGTAGCTCATGATGACGTAGTCGTGTACGATCTTCATCATCTGCTGGCCCACGGTCTCGCGCGTGCCACCGTAGCTGACCATGACGGGCGCGCCGTAATAATCTTCCGTCCAAAATGGCATGGCGGCGGAGAACTTCAAACCGGCAGCCGTCAGTTTATTGCGGCAAGTATTATGGATGGCGAGCCAATCGCGCAGAAGCATCTCGCGATCGAGGGCCTGGCTGGATCGCCAGACGCCTCCAGCGCTGCTGTTCAGCTGGTCATCTCGGATGCCGTTGTGAAACGTCGACGGAAAGCCGCCCTGGTCCTGGGGCTCCATGTCCGATTGGAAACCGGCGAACTGTTCCTGCGGCAAAACGGACTTGTTGTAGGTCACCAGTGCGTCGACGCTGGCATACAGCCGCGTGGGCCCTTCCACGTCGCTGAAGTAGCCTCGCGAACCGTCCAGTCCCCATGAGGATATGCCGGCCGCCTTCAGGTCGGAAACAAGAATGCGCAACGCTCCCCGGCTGGCCGTATAGTCGCCGGCGGTCAGGTACAGGAAGACATCGGTCACGCCAAGGTCGCGTACTGTCCGCACGAATTCCTGGTTCTGCAACCCTTCAGGAAGGACGTCTCGTGTGTTCCAAACCCACAGGCCCCGCATGTGACAGAACTTTGCGTCGACCGGCGTCGAAGAGGGCACAGCGCCCTCCTTGAATGGAACATTCGTCACGCACGGTTCCGCGATTGGCTTGGCTTCTATCGCCAAGGATGAGGCACTGTCATTGAACTGAAACTGGGTAAGGTTATCGACATCTCCTTGCAGCCAGATCGATCGTCCACCCAGCGCAGCATGCTCGTACAATTTCAAGCTGTATCCCGAGGCAATTTTGACAGACGATATCCGGTCGTTCCAACTGTTGCCGATCCAGGATTGGCTCTCTGAAGTACAAAGCGAAGCGCCCGCGAAGTTTACATGTTCGTAAAAACATACCGGTGTAGCCGCCGACGGCTCTTCAGCCGCGGCGTTGGCATTGTGGGAGAAGCATCCTGCGGCAAACGCCGCAAACAAGGCCAAGGTTCTGGAAAGTCGATTGATACGCATTGCGTGCGTCCTTTGGTGGTGTGTACTGCGTTGTGCAGCAAAGATTGATATGGCCATTACAAAGTGAGCGGTGGGGGCAATTCTCTGTACTATTAGACCTCCCTAAATTGAAATTTTAACAACGAGGGGCCAAGAATCCAGCCGCTGCCCACTCGATGTATTCGCGTTTGCCGCCGAGGTTTCCCATTCGGCGATTACCGCCGATTGTCTGGCTCCCTCATGTGGGAGCGCTTCCAAACGCGGGCTGCGAATTTACGAACACTTCTCGGTATCTCCGGTTATCGGCTGGGCGACGAGGGTCGCCTTCTCGCCAGCGCCGAACTTCGGGCGCAGCGACTCACCGGCCATGCATATTATTACTAATTTTTATTGCTATATCCACTACAGTACGCCGAACGCAGCCTTTCGTCCAGTTGCTTTAGCGGCCCCGACAGTCTTTAGCAAGACCTTTGCGATATCAACATGTCGAGTTATTCGAAAATATTTCTAGATATATAATCTTCCATACTTGGGATAGGATTCGTGCGTCAGGTCCGTGACGGCCGCTACCCAAACCTTCGACTGGCCTGTAAGGATTTCACGTCAAGTGTGCGCAACCCTGATGGCGTATACCAGGGATTGCCCGACGCCGCAAAAGCGCCGAATGCGGGTACGCAGCGTCGCTGTTGTGCTCTGCTACGCGGCACAACCAAGCACAAACGCCACCAGGCCGAGCAAGCCCGCAGTCTGCGCCAGCGGTGCCACCCGCTGCGGCGCATAGGCCAGCAGCAGCATCAGCGCAAGCGCCGCCGTCGTCATCGCGCCCACCCAGATTAACGGCCCGTGCCCGCTCCCGGCGTGCAGCACGGCGGCCGCGAATGCCAGCACCAGCGCACTCGCGCCGGCGGCGTGCAAGCGCCGCCGCAATGCCGGCGGCGCTTCCTGTCCGCGGCCATGCATGTCCGCGTAATGCCGCTGCATCGCCACGCTCAGCGCGCCGAAACCGGCATGACAGAGCGCGAGCACCGCCACCAGATAAGATATGCCGCTCACGATGCCGCCTCGACCCCGGCGTTCGCCGCCGGCGCCTTGCCTTCGGTGGCCGTGAGCTTGCCCCGCCCAAGCCGCAGTGCGCCGTAACCGAGCAGCAGTCCCAGTGCCAGCACCGTGATATCGAACCACGCCACCGCGCTCGGGCCGTTGAACAAGGTCACGCCAAGGTGCGACGAGGTCGTGAAGGCATTGAGCAGAGGGATCGCGCCGAACAGCAGCGCGCCGGCGGCCAGCTGCAGGCGCCACATCGCGCGGTCAGGCTTGATCTGCGCCAGCAGCGCGCAAGCGCCCCAGACCGCGAAGAAGACGGCAATTTCGTTTTCCGGCCGTTTATCCATCCCGATCGGCAGCAGGCGATTGGCCCAGAAGTAGCAGGCGATTGCAATCGGCAAGCCGGCGATCGCCCCGATGTTGAGCGCCTCCACCAGGCGCGTGCCGAACCTGACCCGCGCGCCGGCCTTGAGCGCCTTGGCCTGCGTCTGGCGGCTCTTGACCGCCCAGAGGATCGCGCCGGTGGCCACCATCGCATAGCCGGCCAGGCCGGACATGAAGAACAGTGCGCGCAGCAGCGGCTCCGCAAAGCGCGCCACGTGCAGCCCGTACATCACGCCGTGGGTCGCCGCCGGCGGCGCCAGCTGCTCGCCCGCGCTGGCCAGCCTGGTCCCGCTCACGCCGTCGAACTGCATCGCCGGCTGCTTGTACGACAGATCGCGTTCGCCCGCGCGCGTGACGGAAACGCTGGCGTTGGCGTGGTTCGGGTGATTGACCGTGATCGCGCCGGCGTGGCTGCCATCGCCCCAATGGGCCTGGGCCTGTTCCAGCATCGGCCGCAGCGGCGCCAGCACGGCCGCGTCGCCGGGCTTCTTGGCAGGCTTGCCGGCGCTCGGGAACACTTCCTCGGTAAATTTGTCACGGTCGCCCTTGTACGCCACCTGGGCGGCGCCCGGCATGTACATGAACATCAACGTCACCAAACCCGTGTAGGTGATCATCAGGTGGAACGGCAGTGCCAGCACCGCCGTCGCAATATGCGCATCGAGCCAGGAGCGCTGGCCCTTGTTGGGCCGGAAGGTAAAGAAGTCCTTGAAGATGCGCTTGTGCGTGATCACGCCGCTGATGATCGACACCAGCATGAACATGGCGCAAAAGCCCACGATCCAGCGCGCCCACAAGGGCGACATGTAGTGCAGGTCGAAATGCAGGCGGTAGAGGAATTCGCCGCCACGGGTCGCGCGCGGTTCGGCCAGCGCGGCGCCGGTGACCGGATCGATCAAGGCCGATTCGAGGCGCTGGCGTTTGCGCGGCGCGCCCTCGGGCGGCGGTGGCGCGGTCCAGGCGATGCGCACGGCGCCATTGCGCGCGGTCGGCAGGTTGATGAACCAGCGCGGCGCATCCGGCGCGCGCGCCTGCAGCGCCTTGACGGCCATCTCGGCGGCGTCGACGCTGCTGGCTTTGCGCGCGGCCACGCCGTGCAGTTCCGGCTCCATCCAGAACGTGATCTCTTCCTGGTAGTAGCTGGCGGTGCCGCCGGCAAAGATCAGCAGCAGGACCCAGCACACCAGCAGGCCGGACCAGGTGTGCAGCCAGGCCATGGATTGGCGAAGATTTTCTTTCATGGGACGTTCCGGTACAGAAGATAGACAATGGCGGCCATGCCGGCCGCCGGCATCAGCAGGCCAAGCCAGGCGCGCGTGGCGCTGCGCACGGCGAAGGCCCAGACGACGGCGCCGGCGTAGATGGCGAACGAGGCCAGGGTCGCGGCGATGACGGCATCGGCGCGTCCGGTACCCAGCACGCGCGGCAGCAGCAGTGCGAGCAGGGCGCTGGCCGATGCCGCCGCCAGGTATCCGCCGAGGATGGCGGCGAGCGCGCGCGAGCCGACGCCGAGCCGGTAAGCGAGAGGGGCGGACAGGCGCATGTTACGGCGTATTGACGTTCGGCTTGGCCGCCGGCGGCGCCGCGATGGCGGCCGCACCAGCCGCCTGCACCATGCTCATGGTGGTGACGTAGGTGGCCACGTCGTACGGCTTGCCGTCGCGCTGGCCGCCGGTTTTGTCGGTGTGGTGCGCTTCGAGCACGTAGGTGCCTTTCCACGGCATGGCAAACGTGACCATGCCTTGTTCGTCGCTTTGCGCTTCCTTGCCCCAGCCCGATTGCGCCACCACGCCGACCTTGGTCTTGGCCAGCGGCTTGCCCTGGTAGCTCAATTGGAACTGGCCCGCTTTGCCGGTCGGGACGATGTCGAGCGTCAGGCGCGCCTGCTGCGCGGCGCTGCCGTTGACCAGGCGCGCGGCCGGGGTCCAGATCGAGCGTACGACGGTCTCGCCGGTCTTCTTTTCGAAGGCCGGGTAGCTCGCTTCTTCGGCGATGATGCTCTGGCCGTCGGCCGCCCGCGCCGACAGCACGAAGGCGCCGGCGGTTTTGTCGAGTTTCAGTTTGCGGTCGGCGCCGGCGCCGATCAGCGTCGCTGTGGGCGCGATGAATTTATCGAGCAGGCCGGGCGAGGTTTCACGCAGGTTCTCGCCGAATTCGCCGAAGTAGACGGAGGCGCTCTTGCCATCCTGTTCGATCCAGATCTGGTGCGCACTGGCGCTGGCGGCAGCGCCGCACAGCACGGCGGCGAGGAGGGTGTTTGCGAGGTTGTTCATGGGTGCTCCTTGTTGTGATTAGTATTGATAACGCAGGTTGGCCGACACCGAACGCGGCTCGCCGTAATAGCCGCCGTTGTAAAACCCCACCTTGCGGTAGTAGGTTTTATCGAACAGATTATTGACGTTGACTGCGGCCGAGAGCTGGCGCGTGATCTGGTAGCGGCCCATCAGGTTGACCAGCGTGTAGGCGGCCTGGCTGGTGCGCACCTTGCCGGCCGGCCCGGTGGCGGTGGTGTAGATCTCGCTCTGCCAGTTCACGCCACCGCCAATCGTCACGTCGCGCCACTGGCCCGGCAGGCGCCAGGTGCTGGTCATGCGCACCATGTCGCGCGGCTGGATCGTGTTGACCACGACATCCTTGGCATTGCGCGAGGTGCTGCGCGTGGCGCCGGCCGAGAGCTGCCAGCCCGGCAGGGGCGAGCCAGACACTTCGGCCTCCACCCCGCGGCTCTTCGTGCCCTTGCCGGTCGAGATGTACGGCCGGCTGCCGTCCGGCAGGAACACGCCCTGCGGCACCGAGCTGTCTTCCTCGCCCAGGTTATCCTGCTTCGCTTCGAACACGGCGACGGCGGCGTTCAGGCGGCCGCCGAAAAACTCGGCCTTGATGCCCGCTTCCACATTGCTGCCGGTGATCGGGTCGAGGAAGTTGTCGTCCTTGTCCTTGTAATTTTGCGGCTTGAACAAGTCGCTGTAGCTGGCGTACAGCGAGGTAGCCGGCGCCAGGTCGAACACCACCCCGGCGTACGGCGTGAGCACATCCTTCGACGCGTAGCGGCCGGTGGCGTTCAAAAATTCGCCGCTGGTGTTGAAGTTGTCGGTGCGGGTTTTCCAAGTGCTCAGGCGCGCGCCGGCGATCACTTGCAGCGGATCGGCCAGGCGCAGGCGTGTGGCCAGGTAGGCGCCCGACTGCTCCGTCACCGCCGAGGTGCTCGCGCCGGTGCGCCAGGTGACCGGCTGCGGCACCTTGCCGGTCCAGTTGTACAAATTCGGAATCGTCAGCGCGAACGGCAGCGGGTTTTCGGTTGCTACCGTCGGCGTCACGCCTTCGCGGCGCCAGCCGTTCCAGCCCGCCACCAGCTCGTGCTTGCGCCCGAACAGCGTAAAGGCGCCGGTCAGGTACAGGTCCAGGTTGTCCTGCGTTTCTTCGTACGGGAAGGTGCCGTTCCAGACGGTCAGGCCGGTGCCGTCGCGGTTCGGATAGCCGGCGCCGCCGTAGAACAGCGAGCCTTCGGATGTGGAATCGAGCCGGTTATACGAGGCCTTCACTTTCCAGTCGTCGTTGATGCGGTGTTCGAGGTTGGCGTACAGATTGCGGTAAGTGCGCTCCCAGCTGCTCCACTCGGCGGCCACGTTGTAGGAGCGCGGCAGCTTGGCCGGCGTGCCATCGCTGAAGAACAGCGGCGTGGTGCCCCAGGTGGTGCCTTTCGGCGTGTTGTGCTGGTAGTCGGCGCCCACGCTCAGGAGGCTCTCCTTGCCCAGGTCCGCTTCGACCAGCACGCCGGCGACGATCTTGCGCTCCTTGTAGAAGTCCAGGTGCGAATGGCGGTTCTGGACGACGCCGGTCAGGCTTGCCCGCACCGTGCCCGCTGCGTTCAGCGGCCCCGAGATGTCGGCCTGCACGCGCCGCATGTCCCACGAGCCGATGTTCACCGAGGCCGAACCGCTCAATTGGCGCGTGGGGCGCTTGTGCACCATGTTGATGGTCGCCGACGGATCGCCCGCACCGGTCACCAGCCCGGTGGCGCCGCGCACGACTTCAATGCGCTCGTACAGGGCGGTGTCGAACAGGGCGCTGTTGCCCGAGCTGTAGTTGGCGGCCACGCCGTCGACCTGGAAGTTACTGATCGAGAAACCACGTGACGAAAAGCCGGTGCGCTCGCTATCGTTTTCCTGCACCGTGATGCCGGGCGTTTGCACCAGCACGTCGGCGATGCTGGTCAGGTTCATGTCGTCCATGCGCTGGCGCGTGATGACGGTGACCGACTGCGGCGTTTCGCGCAGCGACAAATTGAAGCGCGTTGCGGTGCTGGCGGCGCGCGCGCCGTAAGCGCTGCCGTCATCCTTGTCGCCACGGATTTCGACGACGCTGACGGGAGCGTCGTCGGGTACGGCTTCTGGAGCGGCGGCATGCGCCGCGCCGGCGATGGAAAACAGCAGCGCCGAGCGGATTGCCAGCGCGAGGGGATGCAAGGTCATGGTCATGTCAGGGATGCTTAAAAAGTGTAGCGGGCGGTGAGGGCGACGGCGCGGCGCTGGCCGTAGAAGCAGTCGCCGCGGGCGAGGCAGGTCGAAATCTGGACTTTGTCGGTGAGATTGGTGACGTTGAGCGCCACGCGCAGCGGGCCATCGCTGTACGAAAGCATGGCGTCGAACAGGGTGATGTCGGGCGTTTCGAGCTGATCGAGACCGTCCATCGAGGTGCCGAGGTAGCGCATGCCGGCGCCTGCGCTAAAACCATCGCGCTGCGCGACCGCAAACCGATGCGTCAGCCAGGCCGACACGTTGTGCGTGGGGATGCCGCTCAGGCGCTTGCCGTTGTCGGCGCCATTGCTGCGCGAGACCGTGG
This sequence comes from Telluria sp., assembly GCA_036386755.1. Taxonomy (GTDB): domain Bacteria; phylum Pseudomonadota; class Gammaproteobacteria; order Burkholderiales; family Burkholderiaceae_D; genus Telluria_A. The sequence continues at coordinate 41,652 of DASVVC010000029.1, read as the reverse complement.
CGTCGGTGTAGGCGTAGCCTGCGGTCCAGTCCCAGTCGCGCCCCAGCTTGCCGGCGCTTTCCAGTTCCAGCCCGCGCACGTGCACTTCGCCGATCTGGATGCTGTTTTGCGGGTTGGCCGGGTCGGCGGTCTTGCGGTTGGTGTCGCGCAGGTCGTACACGGCCAAAGTGGTCATCAGGCTGCGGCCGGGCGGCTGCCACTTCAGGCCTGCTTCCCACTGCTCGCCGCGCTGCGGCAGGAATGCCTTTCCGTTCAAGTCCACGCCGCCCAGCGGCAAAAACGATTCGGCATAGCTGACGTACGGCGACCAGCCGCCGTCGGCCAGGTACAACAGGCCCACGCGCTTGGTGTTGGCGCTGTCGTCGGTGCGCGCGGTGGCGCGGCCTTCGACATCGTTGGTCACGCCGTCATGGCGCAGGCCCAGCACCGTTACCCACCTCAAGCCGTACTTGACCTGGTCCTGCACGTAGTAGCCGTTCTGGCGCAAATTGGTGGTCGGCAGGTGGGCAAGCGATGCGGGCGCCGTGTAGTTGCCGTACACCGGGGCGTAGACGTCCAGCGGCGCGGCCACGCCACGGCCGCTGGCCTGGCGTGTTTCGACGCGCTGCACGTCGGCCCCGAGGAGGATCGTGTGCTGGAGCGGACCGGTGGCCAGCTTCGCCTCGATCTGCGTGTCGACCAGCAGCGTCTCGAGCTTGTTCAGGTTCTGGGTCAGATCGCGGTTGATGCTGCGCTGGTCGGCGTTGAACACCGGGCGCGCCGGGCGACCTGTGGCGGCAACGGCCGTGAAGCTGGTGTAGGCGCTGCGGTAATCGACTTCGCTTCTGGTCTTGCGCAGGGTCTGGCGCACGCTCAGGGCATCGCTGAAGCGGTGGCTGAACAGGTAGCCGAGGGCGGTTTGTTCGGTGTCGTAGGCATCGTAGCCTGGTTCGCCGGTAAACAGGCTGGTCGGAATCTGGCCGAATCTGGTTGGCAGCAGAGTGCCTTGCCATGGGAAGAAACCAATCATCGACCCGCTCCGGTCTTCCTGGCGCAGGGCCAGCAGGGTAAGCGAGGTGTCGGCGCTCGGTGCCCAGGTCAGCGAGGGGGCGATCAGCTTCCGGTCATCGCTCACCATGTTCACCTGCGTGCCGCTGTTGCGGCCCACGGCGACCAGGCGCGCCAGCCAGCGGCCGTCGTTGTCCAGCACCTGGTTGATGTCGAGCGAGAGCTGCTTGCGGCTGTTGCTGCCGATTTGTACCTGCACTTCGCGCTGCGAGCTCGCCATCGGCCGCTTGGACACCAGATTGACCACGCCGCCGATGCCGCCCTGGCCGTACAAGACCGATGACGGTCCGCGCAGCACTTCGACCCGTTCCAAGGTGTAGGGATCGGGGCGGGTGGTGTTGTAGCTGCCGAAGTTCGATTGCACGCCGTCTTGCAGCATGGCCGGATTGCCGCCGCGCGAGGTGACCGCGTCGACCCGGCTGTCGAAATAGCTCGATACCAGGCCGGCGCTGTAGTTCAGGGTCTGGCGCAGCGTTTGCGCACCTTGCTCCTCGAAGCGCTCGCGCGGGATCACGCTGATCGACTGCGGGGTTTCGATCAGCGGCGTATCGGTTTTGGTGCCGGCACCGCTGCGGCGGGCGACGTAGCCGTTGTCTTCTTTTTTGCCGTCGACGGTGATGACCGGCATGGCGACAGCGGCGGCATCGTCGACAACGTCGTTGGCCCAGGCCTGCGAGCCGGGGCCGGCCAAGGCTGCGAAAATCAGGGCCGAGCGGACCGCTGCGGCCAGCGGAAGGGGATTACAGTTCGCGGCGCCGGCGTACGCCGGGCCGGAGGGTGCATAGTGCGCCATGGAGCCATCCTGGAAATGAGTGCAATGGCTGGCTGAACGACGCGAAGGCTGGCTGTTGAATGAGAATTATTCTCAATTATAGCGGCTTGATTTCAATCAGGCAATGGTGCTTTATGCGAAACGGGTGAGAAGGGCGGGCAGGGCACTCTCGGCGCCAGCCTCGATCTTGAGCGATATCAAGTCGTCGGCCCGGGTTTTGCCGAGGTTGATAGCGGCGATCGGCTTGCCGTGATCAACCGCCAGGCGGCAAAAACGAAACCCCGAGTAGACCACCAGCGAAGAACCGATGACCAGCAGGGCGTCGGCGTCCGTCATCCGTTCGAGCGCATCGCGCGTCACGTCGGCCGGCACGCCGTCGCCGAAAAACACCACGTCCGGTTTCAGCGTGCCGCCGCAGTGGACGCAGTAGGGTAGGTGGAATTCGGCGAGCGCATCCGGCTCCAGGTGGGCGTCGCCGTCCGGGGCGGGCGTGGCGACGGCGCCGGCCAGCGCCGGATTGGCTTGGACCAGCTGTTCCTGCACGAAGGAGCGCGGAAAACTGGCGTGGCAGTCGAGGCAGACCACCTTGTGGATGTTCCCGTGCAGTTCAAGTACACCGGCGCTGCCGGCGCGCTGGTGCAGCCCGTCGACGTTTTGCGTCATCAGGGCGCCCAGGCGTCCAGCCGCTTGCAGGCCGGCCAGCGCTGCGTGGCCGGCGTTCGGCGCGGCGGCGGACAAGGCCGGATAGCCGACCATGCTGCGCGCCCAGTAGCGCCGTCGCACCGCCTCCATCTTGCGGAACTCCGGCCCCTGGACCGGCGTTTTCCCGCGCCGCACGCCATCGCGGTCGCGATAGTCTGGTATGCCGGACGCGGTGCTCATGCCGGCGCCGCTCAAGACAAGGATGCGCCGGTGGCGCTCCACGAAATCGGCCAGCAGGTCAAGTGCCGCGCTGTCAGCAGTCATGGGAATGCACCACCAGTTCATCGAACCCGGATGCGGCGTCCGGCTCGCGCGTGAAGCGGTGGCCGGGCAGCAGGGCGACCAGGATTTCGGCCGTGGTGCGGACGGTGCAGCCGGCCAGCACGTGGCCGCCAAATACGCGCCCGGCGGCATCGGCCACCGCCATGTGCAGGTGCGGGCCGTCTGGCGAGAGCGAGCCGGCCAGGGTCAGGATTTCGATGTCGCCTTCGAGCTGCGTCGCGTCGGGCGCCCCGGCCAGGCGCAGGCGCGCGCCGCGCAGGCTGCCGATGCCCTGCAAGACAAAGCCGGCCGCCGTGCCATGCGCGGCCAATATGCCGCCCAAGGCCGCGCGCAAGTCCTGTCCCGGCACTAGTCTGAGAGGAAGTGTTTTCATGTGCCCGATTCTACCCGGCCTTGCGGCGCGACGAGAACACGATCCCGCCGACGATCAGCGCAAAGGCCACGCCGTGGTACAGGTGCGGCAGTTCGCCCAGAAACGCCGACGACATCATGGCTGCGAACAGCGGCGTCAGGTTGGTGAAGAATGCGCCCACGCTCGGCCCGGCGCGCTGCACGCCGGCGCCCCAGCAGCGAAAGGCGATGATGGCCGGGCCGATGGCGACATACATCAGCGCTGCGGCAACGGTCCAGCTCCAGTGGACGGCTACCGCGCCGCCGGCCCATTCGACGCCGGCGAACGCGCCCGACCACATGATGCCGTAGATCACCTGGGCCAGCAGGAAGGCGGCCCAGTCGGCACGCACGGCGGGCGGGTCTTTTTGCTGCGTCAGCAGCCAGCTGTAGAACGACCAGGCGATGGTCGCCAGGATCATGTACAGGTCGCCGGCGACCAGCCGCATCGCGGCCAGCTGGTTCCAGTCGCCCCGGCACAGCACCACCAGCACGCCGACGATCGACATGGCCGCGCCGATGACTTGCTGGCGTCCGACCTTCACGCCGAAGAACAGCGCGCCGATCGCCAGCATCCAGACCGGCATGCCGGCGGCGACCAGGGTGACGTTGATCGGGGTCGAGCTTTGCAGTGCCAGGTACTGGAGCGAGTTATACAGGCCGATGCCGAGCAGGCCGAGAAGGGCGAAGCGGCGCCAGTTGCTGCGCAAGGCATCGCCGGCGAACAGTCGCCGTCCCAGCGGCAGCAGGATCAGCATGGCGATCGACCAGCGCAGCAGGTTGAGCGTCATCGGCGGCACCGCCTCGCGCACCAGGCGCCCGACGATGGCGTTGCCTGCCCACAGAAGCGGGGGCAGGGTCAGCAAACCAATCGTGGAAGGGGACAGTTTTTGGTTCATAAGCCACCGTCGTTCCCGCGCCAAGGCGGCCCTCGGCGGGAACGACGTTAACGACGTGGTGGGGTGAGCACGCTCGGCAAGGCTTTCGGCAAGGTATTCGGATAATCGCGGCTGAAGTGCAGGCCACGGCTCTCGCGCCTTGTCAGCGCGCTGTTGACGATCAGCGACGCCACGTCGACCAAGTTGCGCAGTTCCAGCAGGTCGTGCGTGATGCGGAAATTGCGGTAGTACTCGTCGATTTCTTCCTTGAGCAGCGCGATGCGGTGCTGCGCGCGCTCCAGGCGCTTGGTGGTGCGCACGATGCCGACGTAATTCCACATGAAGCGGCGCAGTTCGTCCCAGTTGTGGGCGATGACGACTTCTTCGTCGGCGTTGGTGACGCGGCTTTCATCCCAGGCCGGCAGGTCGCGCGTTTCTCCTTTCGGCATGGCGGCGATTTCGTGCGCGCAGGCGCGTCCGACCACCAGGCATTCGAGCAGCGAATTGCTGGCCAGCCGGTTGGCGCCGTGCAGGCCGGTGCAGGCGGTTTCGCCGACCGCGTACAGGCCCGGTACGTCGGTGCGCCCGGCCAGGTCGGTGACGATGCCGCCGCACGTGAAGTGCACCGCCGGCACCACCGGAATCGGTTCCTTGGTGATGTCGATACCCAGCTCCAGGCAGCGCGCGTAAATGGTCGGGAAGTGCTCCTTGAGGAATTCCGGCGACTGGTGGCTGATATCGAGGTTGACGTAATCGAGGCCGCGCTTTTTCATCTCGAAGTCGATGGCACGCGCCACCACGTCGCGCGGGGCCAGTTCGCCGCGCTCGTCGTACATCGGCATGAAGCGCGTGCCGGCGGCGGCGCCCGCTTCCGGCGGCAGCTTGAGCAGGCCGCCTTCGCCGCGGATCGCTTCGGTGATCAGGAACGACTTGGCGTACGGGTGATACAGGCAGGTCGGGTGGAACTGGATGAATTCCATGTTCGAGACGCGGCAGCCGGCGCGCCAGGCCATGGCGATGCCGTCGCCGGTGGCGGTGTCGGGATTGGTGGTATATAAATACACCTTGCCGGCGCCGCCGGTGGCCAGCACCGTATGTTCGGCTTCGAACGTCAAGACCTGGCCGGTTTTTTCGTCCTGCACGTACAGGCCGTAGCAGTGCGGCTGGCCGGTGCTGGCGGCGCCTGTTTTGGGCCCCAGCTTGTCGGAGGTGATGACGTCGATCGCGCAGTGCTGCTCGAACAGGGTGATGTTCGGATGCGCGCGCACCTTCTGTTCCAGCGTGACCTGGACCGCGTGGCCGGTGGCGTCGGCCGCGTGGATGATGCGGCGCTGGCTGTGGCCACCTTCGCGCGTCAGGTGAAAACCCATTTCGGCGGTCGGGTCGCGCGTAAACGGCACGCCCTGGTCGATCAGCCATTCGATCGCTTCGCGCCCGTGTTCGACGATGAAGCGGGTGGCCGCCTCGTCGCACAGGCCGCCGCCGGCCACCAGGGTGTCGTCGATGTGCTGGGCGTGGCTGTCGCCCGAGTCGAGCACCGCGGCGATGCCGCCCTGGGCCCAGTTGCTGGCTCCATCGAGCAGCGCCCGCTTGGAGATGATGGCCACGGTGCGCGTTTGCGCAAGATGCAGGGCAACCGACAGACCGGCCAGTCCGCTGCCGACAATAGCGACGTCAAATTTCATGTTGGGCGAGTAATTAGTATCGAAGCATCACTATAGTCTATTTGGCTGGACTGTGTCTGGCCTTCAGGAAATGCCCGGAACGGCTTGTTCCTAGTCAATACCTCTTGTGTGTCTGTAAGCGATTATTTACCACGCCATGCCGTCTGGCATGGAGGCAACAAGCATCGCTGGCATGGGGGAAGCGTGATCCGGATTTTCAGTCACTACGTATCCAAGATGGCGTTCGTGCTCTTGCTGCTCGAACTGCTGATGTTGCTGGCGTCGGCCAGCGTGGCTTCGGTGCTGTGGTTTTCGGACCAGCACGGCAATTTCAGGGCAGATAACCTGTACCTGTCTTCCCTGACGTTCGCGCTGGTGATCATTTTCAGCATGAGCGCGCTCGGGATGTACCAGCACAGCTCGCGCGAGGGCATCCGCACCACCCTGATCCGCATCATGCCCTCGTTCGCGCTCGGGTTTGCGCTGCTGTCCGCCCTGATCGCGGTGCGTCCCGAGTTCTATTTCGGGCGCGGGATCAGTAGCGTCATCTTCGCCATCGGCGCCACCGCCGTGGTGCTCACGCGCCTGGTGGTGTTCAAGTCGGCCGAATCGGCGCTGCTCGAAGCGCGCCTGATCTTTGTCGGCAGCGGCCCGCTGGCGCGCGAATGCATCGACCTGGCGCACAGCAAGATCGGCCTGCACCAGTTCAGCGTGGTCGGCTGCGTGCCGATCACCGGCGAGGACAGCTGCGTGCCGGCCTCGCAACTGCTGCCGGTGGGCGAGTCGCTGCTGTCGATGGCGCGCCGCTACGAGGCGCGCGAACTGGTGGTAACGGTCACCAACCGGCGCAGCAAGGAATTCCCGGTGCGCGACCTGCTGGCCTGCGCGCTGGGCGGGGTGCGCGTGATCGACGCGGCCACCTTCTTCGAGCGCGAAGCATGCCAGATCCGGCTCGACTCGCTCCAGCCGAGCTACCTCATTTTCGGGGGCGGCTTCGACCAGAGCTTCTGGCGCGCCAGCGTCAAGCGCAGCTTCGACCTGGTCGCCAGCGGCTTGATCGCCCTCGTGTCGCTGCCGGTGATGCTGCTGGCCGCCGCCGCCATCATCTTCGAGGATGGTGGGCCAGTGTTTTACCAGCAGGAGCGGGTCGGCAAGGATGGCGCGGTCTTCAATGTGCTCAAGTTTCGCAGCATGCGCAAGAACGCCGAGGCCCCGGGCGTGCCTACCTGGGCGGCCGCCAACGATCCGCGCGTCACCCGCGTCGGGCACTACCTGCGCATGCTGCGCATCGACGAACTGCCGCAGATGCTCAATGTATTCAAGGGCGAGATGAGTTTCGTCGGTCCGCGACCCGAGCGCGCGTATTTCGTCGACCAGCTGGCGCGCGATATCCCTTACTACAACGTCCGTCACAGCATCAAGCCGGGCGTGACGGGCCTGGCCCAGGTGCGCTACCAGTACGGCGCCTCGGTCGAAGACGCGATCCAGAAACTGCAGTACGACCTTTACTACGTCAAGAACAATAGTCTGTTCCTCGATCTGCTGATCCTGATCGATACGGTGCAGGTGGTTTTGCTGGGCAAGGGAAGCCGCTGAAGGCGACCCATCTCTTACAAGGAGCTGCACAATGGGCAAAAAGAAGCTGTTGGTAGTCGAGGATGACAAGGGCCTGCAAAAGCAGCTGCGCTGGAGCTTCGACGGCTACGACGTCCTGATCGCCGAAGACCGCGAGAGCGCACTGGCGCAGCTGCGCCGGCACCGCCCGGCCGTGGTCACGCTCGACCTGGGCCTGCCGCCCAATCCGGACGGCGCCACCGAGGGCCTGGCGACCTTGCAGGCGATCCTGGCCGAGGCGCCCGACACCAAGGTGATCGTCCTGTCGGGCAACCAGGAGCGCGCGCATGCGCTCAAGGCGATCGGGATGGGCGCCTACGACTTCCACCAGAAGCCGTTCGACGCCGACACGCTTAAACTCGTGGTCGAGCGGGCCTACTACCTGCACGCGATGCAGGAAGAGAACCAGCGCATGCTGCAGATCGGATCGGACTCGCCGCTGGCGCGCATCGTCACGCGCGACCCGGGCATGCTGCGCCTGTGCCGCAGCGTCGAGAAGCTGGCGCCGTCGTCGGCCACGGTAATGCTGCTGGGGGACTCCGGCAGCGGCAAGGAGCTGTTCGCGCGCGGCCTGCACGACCTGTCGGCGCGCCACGACAAGCGCTTCGTGGCGATCAACTGCGCCGCCATTCCGGCCGACCTGCTCGAGAGCGAATTGTTCGGCCACGAAAAAGGGGCGTTCACCGGCGCCGGCCAGCAAACCCTCGGCAAGATCGAAATGGCGCAGGGCGGCACTTTTTTTCTCGACGAAATCGGCGACATGGCGATGGCCTTGCAGGCCAAGCTGCTGCGCTTCGTGCAGGAGCGCGTGATCGAGCGGATCGGCGGGCGCAGCGAAATCGCGATCGATGCGCGCATCGTCTGCGCCACCCACCAGGATCTGCCGAAGCTGGTGCGCGAGGGACGCTTTCGCGAGGATTTGTACTACCGCCTGAGCGAAGTGGTGCTGGCCATTCCGCCGCTGCGCGAACGGGTCGGCGACGCGGTGCTGCTGGCGCACCATTTCAAGCAGCAGGCCAGCCTGATGGAGCGGCGCCACGCGCCGGCGTTCACCGAAGACGCGGTGCTGGCGATCGAGCAGTACGGCTGGCCGGGCAATGTGCGCGAGCTGGAAAACTGCATCCGGCGCGCGGTGATCATGGCCGAAGGGCCGCAGATCAGCGCGCGCGACCTGGGCCTGGGCGGGGTGCCGCAGCCGGACGCCCCGGTCAACCTGCGCCAGGTGCGCGACGCCGCGGAATACAAGGTGATGGTGACGGCGCTGGCGCGCACCAACGGCTCGATCGTCAAGGCGGCCGAGCTGCTCGGCGTGAGCCGCCCGACCCTGTACGACCTGATGCACCATCACGGCATCAGGATCGCGCCGTGAAGCGCAGCGTCGAGCTCACCACGACGCGATCCAGTTCGCGCTGACCTCCGCCACTTCGTCGCGCCACGCGCGGCTGGCGAAGGTGCGGCCGGCGCCGGCGATGGTGACGCATTTGCAGCGCAGCTCGTAGCGGGCGACCAGGGCCGGCAACTGCTGCGCTGCCGCTTCGCCGCCGCCCAGGATCACCAGCGCCGCGCCATCGAAGCCGGCCAGGCCGGCCAGCACGCGCTGCGCCAGTGCGTCAGGCGCGCCGGACTCGCCTTCGCACGGCGCCATCTGGGGATTGAGCAGCACCACGCCCGACACGCGCGCGTCGGCCTGCGCGTAGCGCAGGGCGGCCATGGCGGCGTCGCCCAGCCCCCACAGCACCAGTTCGCGCATCTCGGGCACCTGGGCGAAGAAGGCCCGGATGGCGGCGTGGATGTCGTCACCCAGGGCATCGATGGTGCGCGCCTCGCCCTCGCTGTCGCCCATGCCGCGATGGTCGAAGCGCAGCACGGGAATGCCGCGTCCGGCCAGCACCCGCGCCAGCAAGGTGAAATGGCGGTGGTGGCCGATCCGGTATTGGGGGCCGCTGGTGACGACCAGCACGCCGCGCGGGAGCGGGCGTTCGGGCAGGTCGAGGATGCCGATCAGGCCATGGCCCTGGCAGATGAATTGGAGTGCGCGTTGTTCGGCGTACATTAGTCGTCCCCCGTAAAGACGGCGCTGGTGGCGGCCAGCAGCGCCGGGCACTCGGCGATGTCGTTGGCGCCCCAGAAAGGCACACCGTCGATCGCATGGAAATGCAGGGTGGCGCCATGCGCGCTCCAGCGCCGCGCGATGCGATCGGCGCTGGCGGCCAGCCGCAGCGGGGCCGGGGAACCGCTGGCGAACCAGTGCACCTGGCAGGGCGGCAGCGGCAGCGCGGCGGCGTCGCAGGCGTCGATGGCGTGCACCAGGGGCGCCGCCAGTTCGTAGCCGCCCACTTCGAGCATGCCGCGGGCAATGAGCTCGGCGCGCAGCTGGCCGGTGGTGCCGAGCAGGGCCGAATCAATCGGATCGCCCGGATCGGCCAGGCGCATGCGCGCGGCCAGGTCCTGGCGCAAGAACTGGTTGATGCAGGTGCGCCCGTTCAGGAACGGCTGCCACAGGATGACGCCGTCGACCGGCATGGTGCAGGCGGCGTCGAGGGCCAGCAGGCCGCCCAGGCGCAAGCCCCACAGGTGCATCGGGCCGCCGCCGGCGCGCTCGCTGAGCCAGGCGCGGGCGGTGGCCAGGTCGCGCTTCCAGGTGTCCCAGCGCGCCACGCCCAAATCGCCGCAACTGTCGCCGCAGCCGAACAGGTCGATCTGCAGCACCGCGTAGCCGGCCGCGGCAAACCGGCGCGCCTGCAGGGTGGCCATGCGGCGCGCCTTGTTCAGTTCGTCCGCGAAGGGGTGCACGTACAGGATCGCCCCGCGCGGGCGCACCTGGGGCGCGGGCGCGTGATACAGGCTGAAACGCGTGCCGGGCTCGACATCGAAAAAGAAGGGGTACACGCGCGGTAGGGGCAACAGGGGCGCATTCATGGTGTGGTGATCTCCTGTACGGTCCGCGGCCCTGGCCGGGACCCAACATTGCGGGCGCGCTGGTTATGAAATGGTCGGTTCCCTCGCCCCTGTCGTGTCCGCGGAACCGGTTTCATTAAACACCCCCGAAATTGCGCACCTCTTGAGCGGGCACAAGCTCAAGAGTGCCATGCCGATTGTTGACCAGCGTCAAGGACAGCGCTGCCGTTTTTCTCAATCATGAATTCCATTCGGAAACAGTCTATTGAGAGGAATATATGGCCCAGCTCGTGCACGAATTGATCACCGAGGCCGCCCGGCGCACGCCGCAGGCCCTGGCCCTGCGCTATCTCGACAATAACCTCGGCTACGCCCGGCTGGCGCGCTGCGTCGACGTGGCGGCGCAGGGTTTATTGGCCCTGGGGCTCGAACGCGGCGAGCGGGTCGCCATTTTCCTCGACAAGTGCGAAGAGGCGGTGCTGGCCCTGTTCGGCGCGGCCGCCGCCGGCCTGGTGTTCGTGCCGGTCAATCCCTTGCTGAAAGCGGCCCAGGTCGGCCATCTGCTGCGCGACAGCGGCGCCCGCGTGCTGCTCACCTCGCCGGGACGGCTGGCGATGCTCGACGCCGAACTGGGCCGTTGCCCGGCGCTGCGCTGCGTGCTGCAGACCGGGCGCGAGGATGGCATGCTGCCCGGGCTCGGCGTGCTCGGCTGGGACGGCTGGATGCGGCGCGCCGCCGCCGCGCCCGTGCGCGAGGTGCACCGCCGCATCGAGACCGACATCGCGGCGCTGCTGTACACCTCGGGCGGCAGCGGGGCGCCCAAGGGCGTGGTGCTGTCGCACCGCAACCTGGTGGCGGGCGCGGCCGGCCTTGCCGCCGAGCTCGGGCACACGGCGCAAGACCGCATCCTGGCGCTGCTGCCGTTCAGCCTGGCCTACGGCCTGAGCCAGCTGACCGGCGCGTTCGCCGCCGGCGCGACCGTGGTGCTGATGAATCCGCTGTTGACGCGCGACATCCCCGAACTGGTCGCGCGCGAACGCATCACCGGCCTGGCCGCGCTGCCGCCGCTGTGGATCCAGCTGGCCGACCTGCACTGGCGCGCGCCGTGCAGCCTGCGCTACCTGACCAGTTCGGGCGGAACGCTGCCGCGCGCCACCCTGGAGGCGCTGCGCGAGCGCCTGCCGCAGGCGCGCCCGTACCTGATGTTCGGGATGACCGAGGCGTTCCGTTCGACCTGCCTGGCGCCGGAGCAGCTCGATGTGCGGCCGGACTCGATCGGCAAGCCGATCGCCAACGCCGAGGTGCTGGTGCTGCGGCCCGACGGCCAGCCGTGCGCGCCGGGCGAGCCGGGCGAACTGGTGCATCGCGGCCCGCTGGTGGCCCTGGGCTACTGGAACGATGCGGCGCGCAGCGCCGAGCGCTTTCGCCCGCTGCCGCCGCGCGACGACCTGCCGCCAACCGAGCTGGCCCTGTGGACGGGCGACACGGTGCGCATCGATGAGGAGGGGTTTTTGTACTTTATCGGGCGCAGCGACGAAACCATCAAGACCGGCGGCTACCGGGTCAGCCCGAGCGAGATCGAGGAGGTGCTGTACGCCACCGGGCTGGTGGAGGAAGCGGCGGCGCTGGGGCTGGACCATCCGGTGCTGGGGCAGTCGATCGCGCTGGCGGTCACGCCGCGCCCGGGCTGCCTGCTCGATACGGCGGCGCTGCTGGCCGCCTGCCGCGCCACATTGCCGTTTTATATGATGCCGCTGCTGGCGCAAGTGCGGGCGGCGGCCTTGCCGCGCAGTCCCAACGGCACATTCGACCGGCGCCTGCTGGCGGCGCAGATGGCGGGCGCGGCGTGACCGGGACGGCCCTCAGTTGCGCGCGAGCAGATTGGCGGCCATGTGCAGCAGGAAGCCGCCGCTGCCGAGCTCGCACGGGGTGAAGCGCGGCAGGGCGAACAGGTCGCTGCTGCTGCGCGCCGCGCCGCGGCCCATGCCGACCGCCGCCTCGAAACCCTGGGCGCGCAGCATCAGGCCGTGGCGCTGCTCGAAATCCTCGCCCGGCTTGCCGCTGGGGTAGGCGAACAGGCTCACGCGGGCCCGGATCAGCTCTTCGATGCGGCGCCGCCCTTCGGCGATTTCGGCGCGCGCGGCCGCGTTCGACAGGCTCGAGAGCACGGTGTGGTGCAGCGGATGGGCGCCGATGTCCATGCCGGCGCGGTGCAGGGCCAGCAGCTGGTCCGAACTCATCATGGTGGGCGTGGGGCGGCGCGCCATCGACAGGGCGCGCGCCAGGCGCTCGGCCGGCGGCAGCAGGCGCAGCGCGGCCAGCAGCATCTCGATCACGGCGCGGCGCCGCACCGGGCAGCCGATGTCGTAGCTGGCAAAGCCGCTGCGGGTCAGGTTCAGGCGCTCGCCGGGCGCGTTGCGCACCACTTCGGTGACGATGTCGCTCCAGGTGCAGCCGCCGTCGAGGTAGCCGGCGGCCACGAAAAACGTGGCCGGCACGCCGTAGCGCTGCAGCAGGGGCAGGGCGACCGAGGCATGCTCGGCGTAGCCGTGGTCGAACGTCAGGCAGGCGGCGCGCGCCGGCAAGGTGCCCTCGGCCAGGTGGGTGACGGCGCGCGAGAGCGGCATCAGGCGGAACCAGCGCCGCAACAGGCGCAGGTGCTGCTCGAAGCGGCGCGCGTGCAGGCACTCGGGAAACAGCGGGTCCGGCGCGGCCAGCACCCGTTGGTAAATCAGGATCGAAAGCGGAACGCGCATGTGTTTTTCTTTGGTGAAACTACTTGATCTGCCTCAATGATGCGCCGGTGCCCGTCGGTACACTGAACTCTTAAGTTGAGGCAATACTAAATCAGCGCGGGTGGCCACTTGTTGAGCATTCTCATGCCGCCCGCCTTGCTGGTGCCCGGGGCCCGGCCCGTGTTGACGATGGAGGCGTGCATGCGTATCGGAATTTTGTCTTATCCCATGCTGTTCGAGCGCGAGGATGGCGTCCAGCAGCAGGTCCGCGAAACCATCCGCGCGCTGGTGCGCCTCGGCGCGCAGGAGACGTGCGGGATCGACGTGGAGCTGGTCAACCCGTACGCCAGCCGTCTCGACGAGTACGACCTGATCCACGTGTTTTCGGCCACCCACGGCAACCAGCGCCTGGTGGAAGCGGCCGTCGAGCAGGGCGTGCCGGTGGTGTTGACGCCCCTGATCGCGCCGGGCTGGAACCGCGCCAGCGGCACCAGCGCGCGCGCCAGCGACCATCGGCTGGGTAGCCTGACCGCGTGGAACGTGCAGTCCAGCTACGCCCAGACCCGGCGCGCCCTGCAGCAGGCCAGCCTGATCGTGGCGCTCGGGCAAGCCGAGAAGGACGCCATCGGCGCCGGGTTCCTGATCGATGGCGAGCGGGTGCGGGTGCTGCCCAATGGGGTCAACCCGGCCTTGCTGGCGGCCGACGGCGAGCTGTTTCGCAAGCGCACCGGCATGAGCGGGCCGTTCGCCCTGATGGCCGGTCCGATTTCGCCCTACCAGAACCAGCTGGCGATGGCGCAGGCCATGGCGGCGCTGTCGCTGCCGATGGTGCTGGTGGGCGAGGCCGGCGAACGCGACCAGGATTATCTGCGCGAATTGCGCAAGGTGCGCGGCCTCACGTGCCTGGGCGCGCTGCGCCAGGACGAAGCGATGCTGGCCAGTACCTACGCCGCGGCGGCGCTGTGCATCGCGCCGGGCGACGGCCAGGGCACGGCGCTGGCGGTGCGCGACGCGCTGGCGGCGGGCAGCCCGATGCTGATCGCGCGCGATTCGCCGGTCAGCCTGGCCGGGGCCGAGTTCGCGCTGGCGCGGGTCGACTGGATCGATACCGACGCCCAGCAGCGCGCGGTGCTGCGGCTGCTGGTGTCGCCGCCGCCGCGCGAACAGGTGCGCGCGCTGGTGCGCGGCGACAGCTGGGAGCGGGTGGCTCAGCAGGTGGCGGCCTGCTACCTAGAGCTGCACGAGGCGCGCCACCGGTCCCAGACGGCCCTGGCTTGAGCATGATCGACGCTCTCAGGAGTGCGCGGCCGGCCCCGGGCAACCGCCGTCCGGGTGCGCCAGCGCATCGTACACGCGCAGGTAGCCGCGCGCCATTTCGGGCAAGCTGTGGCGGGCGATGACGTGGCTGCGCGCGCGCATGCCGTGGCGCGCCGCCATGTCGGGGATACGGCAGTAATCGGCGATGGCGGCGGCCATCAGGTCGGGCGCGCGCGGCGGCACCAGGATGCCGGTAAAGCCCGGGTGCACCAGCACCGGATTGCCGCCCACGGCGGTGGCCACCACCGGCAAGCCGGTCGCCATCGCTTCGAGGATGGTGTTGGAACTGCCTTCGCCGAGCGACGGCAGCACGAACAGGTCCATGGCGCGCAGCAGCTGGGCGATGTCGGTGCGCTCGCCGGGCAGCCAGGCGCGGTGCGCGGCGCCGGCGCGCGTGAGCGTTTCCATGCAGGCGGCGCGCTGCGGGCCGTCGCCCACGATCAGGAGGCGCATGCGCTGGTGCGCCGGATGGGGCGAGGCGATCAGGCGCAAAAAGGCTTCGACCAGGGTGCCGTAATCCTTGATTTCTTCCATGCGCCCGACGCTGCCGATGACGAAGGCGTTGTCCTGCATGAAGCCGGCCGGGCCGATCGCGGCCGGCGGGCCCAGGCGCGGATGGAACTGGATGCTGTCGACCCCGTTCGAAATGTGCGACACTTTTTCGGGTTCGGCGCCGACGCTGTCGATCAACCAGTGTTCGAGGTCGGCGCTGACGGCGATGAAGTGCCCGATCAGCGGGCGCAGCAGCCGGCGCAGCAGCTTGTATTTCAGGCGCTTGCCGTACAGGTCGCTCATATCGCGGCCATGCTCGCCGTGCACGCGCAGCTTGACCCCGGCCAGGGCGGCCACCAGCTGGCCTTCGATGCCGCACAGGTTGCGCGTGTGAATCAAATCGGGCTGCAGCGCGCGCAGGGCGCGGAACAGGCGCAGGTAATGGCCCCAGTCCTTGCCTTCGCGCTTGTTCAGGCTGATGATCTCGACCCCGCGCTGCTGGATGTGCGCGTGGTACTCCGAATAATCCTTCAGGCAGACGATGGCGTGCCGGTAGCGCTCGGGCGGCATGTGCTTGATCAGGTTGATCAGGCCGTTTTCGAGGCCGCCGATGTCGAGCTGGTGGATCAGGTGCACCACAAGGCGCGGCGGTTCAAGTGAAGTAGTCATGGTCGACTCCGCAAAGGTTAATCGGGCGAACGGGAACAATCCGGGTGGCGCGGGTAGCGCCGGCTTTCGGACCTGACACCGGCTAGTCGTAATAGCCGTGGTAATCGCCGCCGTTGAAGGCGCGCGCCTTGTTGCAGATCAGGTCGACGCGGGCGCAGTTGTCGAGCCGCAGCAGCGCTTCCTTGACTTCGCGCTGGGTCGTCGTTTCGGACTCGACCACCATCACGACCTGGCCCATCTGGGCCGCCAGCACCGCCGCTTCGGTGGTCAGCAGCAGCGGCGGCGAATCGAAAATCACAATCCGGTCCGGGTAGCGGTTGGCGATTTCCGACAACAGCTTGCTCATCGCGTGACTGGCCAACAGTTCGGTGGCGTGCTTGTTGTTGCGCCCCGCCGGCAGCAGGCTGAGGGTGGGGATATTGGTCTTGAGAATCACATCCGACAGGCTCAGGTCGTCGCCCAGCAAGATATCCATCAGCCCCAGCCCCGGCGCCAGGCCGAGCGTGCGCAGCACCGAGGGCCGTGCCACGTCGGCGTCGACCAGCAGTACCGTGTGGTCTTTTTCCATGGCGATGCTCATCGCCAGGTTGATCGCGCAATAGGTCTTGCCTTCGCCGGGCAGGGCGCTGGTGACCACGATCAGGTTGCCGTGCCGCACTCCGCCGGACACCGCCGCGCGCGCATTGCGCAGCAGCGGGCGCTTGATGATGCGAAAGTCTTCGGCCACGCTGGTGCGCCCGCCGTCGTGCGTCACCATGCCCATCTGCTGCAGGCGCGCCAGGTTGATGTCGACCGCGCGCAGCTGCTCTGCGCTGTGGACGCCGGCGGGCGCGTCCAGGCCGTGCGGCGCGGCGGCCGAAATGAGGGAACTGTCCACGTTGTACTCCCTGGGGCTTAGCCCGTGAGAAATCCGGATGCCATGATCGCGCCGTACAGGCCGAGCAAGGCGGTGAAGGCGCCGCCGAGCACATATTGCCCGCGCCGCAGCTTGTTGCGTTCGGCATCGTTCCAGCTCATCGATACCGTACCGAGCACGTTCAGTCCGGTGATCTCGCGCAGCGCACTGGGGCTGACGAAGGTCGGACGGACCTGGCTGATCAGGAGCGCCGCGCCCAGGCCGGCGCACAGGGCGATGAGCAGCACGCCGCTGTGGAACAGGCGCCGGTTCGGCCCGCTGGGCGAGATCGGCATGGTGGGCGGATCGATGATGCGGAACGTCATCATCTCGGTCGACGTAGTCAGGTCGCCCGAGATCCTGGCCGACTCGCGCCGCGCAATCAGCTTTTCATAGTTGTCCTTGTTGATTTCGTAATCGCGGTTGAGCTGGGCCAGCTGCGACTCGACCTCCGGCACGGCGTTGCTCTGTTCGCGCAGGCGCTCGTGGCGCACGCTGTATTCGTGCACCCGCACGCGCATCGCGGCCACCTTGGCGTCGGCTTCGGTCAGGGCCACCTTGAGCTGCTGCAGCATGGGGCTGTAGAAGCGGCCCGGGTCGCCATCGCGCACGGCCTGCTTGCTTTCCTCGATCTTGCGCGCTTCGAGCTGGGCCAGCAGGCGGCGCGCGCCGATCACGTCCGGATGCAGGTCGGTATACTGCAGGCGCAGGTTGTCGAGGTTCTTGTTGATGGCGGCGATGCGGGCATCGATGTCGGGGTTGACGATGGCGCGCGCTCGCTGGTCGGCCCCGGCCGGCAGCGGATCGCCGTTGATGCGCGCCTGGATCGCCAGGCGCGCCTGCTCCGCTTCGAGCAGGTCGATGCGCGCGGTGCTGAGCGCGTCGCTGGCGATGGCCAGCTGGGCGCTGTAATCGACGCCCTGGCGCGGCAGCAGCGCGCTGTTGCGCAGCTTGAATTCCTTGACCGTGTTCTCGGCCGCCACCAGGCGCTGCTCGTAGGTCTTGATCTGGTCGTCGATGAAACGGATGGCGTTCTGCGAATCGGCTTTCTTGCCCTTGAAGCTGCCTTCCAGGAAGATGGTCAGCAGCGCCTGCACCACGTCGTGCACCTGCTTCGGATTGTCGCCGCCGTAAGAGATCGAATAGATATCGTTGGTGCTGGTGCCGGAAATCTTCAGGCGCGTGGCCAGATCGTCGATCTGGCGCTCGCGCTGGCGCGGCGTGGTGGCGTCGACGTCGAGGTCGACCATGCGCAGCACGCGCTCCAGGTTCGGCCGGCTGAGCAGGGTGCGGCTCATGATCGACACTTGCTGTTGCACGTTCGGCATGCTGGTCATGCCCGCCATCAGCGGCTTGAGGATGCTCTGGGTGTCGACAAACACGCGCGCCGAACTCTGGTAATCGTTGGGCAGGCGCAGCACCACCACCCAGCCGGCCACGGCCACGACCCACATGGTGCCGATCGCGAGCCAGCGATATTTCCAGATGCCCCGTACATGCAGCAGCAACTGGCTGATGAAGTCCTCCATATCGTGTGGGTCTCCGTAAGTCGGGCGGCGATGGGAAGCGACACTGCCAGCTTCACTACTCGTTCGATTATATGTCCGCGGAAACTGTAAGTTTCCGCTGATCACGGGCGCGTTGATTCGCGTCAAGCATAATAAAAGCATGCGTCCGCAGCCTGCGCTGACCAAAAAAACAGCCCGGTCAGGCGCGCTCCTGACCGGTAAAATGCCGGCTGCCAGCGAGCCGTGCATCAGGGTCCCCCGGGGCGGTCCGACGCCTGCATCCCCAGCTGGCGCCGACCGCGCAGCACCGGCTGCGGACCCTGGAATGGCCGGTAACAGCGTGGCCACCTTGTTCTTCTTGTGCGGTGCATGGCCGGCCTATTTGCGGCGCCGTGCCATCAGCGACATGCCCAACAGGCCCAGGCCGAAGATCGCCAGGCTGCCCGGTTCGGGCACCGCCACCGTATCTTGCAGGGCGTTGGCGAGGGTGGTCTGGTTGATCGTCAGCTGGTACTTCTCCGACGCCTTGAGCATCGGCGTGGTGGCCGTAAAGCTCATCTTGCCCGGGTTGTAGGTGGACATCCCGGGGAAGCTGTCGGTACGGCTGACGTTGCCGAAGCTGTTCAATTCACCAGGCTGGTAGGCGAACACCATCTGGCCGGTCTGCATGTTCATGATGTTCACGCTCCACGACAGGCGGGCGATGGCGTTCGTTTCCATCCCGCTGCCGGTGCTGGCATACGCTTGGGTAAAGGGCGTGCCGTCGAAGGAAAAGGTCATCGTCTCGCCCACGCCCAGCGTGAAGCTGAACGCGGTCGAGGTACCGACGTCTGAGTCGCCGGCGGCCTCGCCATCGGTGGCGAGCGAGGCGTCGGCGCGGGTCGAGGTGCGCGCCCCGGCCAGCTTGGCGCCGATGGTCATGGTGCTGCCGGTCATGTGCTGGTCGGCGTAACCGAAGGTGCCCGGCACTGGCGGAGGGCCGGAAAAGGCGGTGAAGTTGTTTTCGGCGCGCGGCGGATTGGGCAGGCCGACGAACTGGTGCGCCACGTCCGGCGCGCTGCCGCTGAGGATGCCGCGATTTTGCGGAATCGCGGCCGAGGCCACGTTGTCGAGGGAAGCGGTCGCATGGGCCGAGTTGGTGCCGTCGAGCATGGTGAAATCCGTCGACTTGAAAGCAGCGCCGCTGGAATGAAGCAGGCGGAAATTGTCGATCACGAGGACGGCCTGGGCGAACGCATCGGCGCGGGCGCCGTTCATGGCGGCCAGGCAGA
Organism: Telluria sp.; assembly: GCA_036386755.1. Classification (GTDB taxonomy): domain Bacteria; phylum Pseudomonadota; class Gammaproteobacteria; order Burkholderiales; family Burkholderiaceae_D; genus Telluria_A. Next base: position 22,518 of record DASVVC010000029.1, on the reverse strand, counting down.
GACCGGCAATCGCCGCATGTTTCATCAGGGATGTCGGGACTAGTTTCATAATTAACTCTCCGGTGGGATCAGGTGGGGTAGCGTCGACAGCTAGCGGCGCCGCCGTGCCAAACGTATATGCAGCAAGCGTGCCAGCTCCGTTTTTCTTTTATAATCAACGACTTATAAATTCTTGCCCGGCAGTTCTTCCTGTTTTCGCCAGGCATGCAAAATTTCCCGACGTTCTTCGTTTGTCGCAGAACAATGTCTCAACGGACAGCGTGAACTTCCTTACTGATGGCCCTGTCTGACCTACACAACTTTTGCGCGCGGACCGGCAGGCGGACCGCGCGATCACGTGGAAGGAAGAGAGCCATGTTTCAAGACGAGCTACCGATTGCGACGTTCGAGATGCCGGCGGGCTTACGCGAGCCGGAACCGAGCGAGGCGCCGCCCGCGCCTCACGATTGCGGGCAGCAGATGCAGGTTTTCCATATCCGGCTGGCCAATTCGGCCGGACGGCGCGAGGCGGCCAGCCTCCTGATCCGAAAGATGTACGGCTGGCGCGGCTATGCCTTCGAGCCCAGCCTGCAGCACGATCCGAACAAGGTGACCCTGTATGCCGAGACCGGCGGGGTGCTGGTCGGTACCATGAGCTTGTGCCTCGACAGCGCATTCGGGCTGCCGGCCGATGACAATTTTCGCGACAAACTCGACTTCCTGCGCAGCCAGGGCCGGCGCCTGTGCGAGCCGTCGCGCCTGGCGATCGACAAGGGCGTGACCAAGCGCGTCTTCGCCGCACTGATTCATATCTCGTATCTGTATTCGCACAAGCTGCACGGATTCACCGATTACGTGATCGAAGTCAACCCACGCCACGTGATGTTCTATAAGCGCATGCTCGGTTTCAGCGACTTCGGCGGCGAGCGCCCGTGCACCCGGGTCGGCGCGCCGGCAGTCCTGTTGCGCTTGCCGCTGGAGGAGATGGGCGCGCAGATCCGCAAATGGGGCGGGCTGATGGAGCAGCACGGCGAGGAACGCTCTTTTTATCCCTACTTTTTCCCGCTGTGGGACGAGCCGGGCATCACCGCGCGCCTGAACGGCGGGCGTCATTGACACGGGGGCGCAGATGCACATTTTCGACGAGCAAAAATTCCGACAAACCGGGCCGTACGGGGCCGCGGTCGGGCAAGACCGCGTGCTGGCCGCGTTGCGCGCCATCGTCGGCCCGGCCCATGCGAGCGCCGAACTCGATGCGCTCAAGCGCTATAGTTGCAGCACCGCCGCGCGCGCCACCAAGCCGCTGGCGGTGGTGTCGCCGGCGACCCAGGCCGAGGTGGCGGCCGTGGTACGCCTGGGCGCCGAGCTGGGCTTGCCGCTGTATCCGATCAGTACCGGGCGCAACTGGGGCTACGGCGACGCCTGCGCGGTGGGCGAGGCGCAGCTGATCGTCGACCTGGGACGGATGAACCGGATCATCACCGTCGACGCCGAACTCGGCTACGCCGTGATCGAGCCGGGCGTGACCCAGCAGCAGTTGTCGGATTATTTACAGGCCGAAAAACTCGACTGGTGGATCGATTGCACCGGCGCCGGTCCCGATACCAGCTTCATGGGCAATATCCTGGAACGCGGCTTCGGCCACTCGCCGTACGGCAACCGCCTGCAGCACGTTTCCGGCATGCGGGTGGTGCTGGCCAGCGGCGAGGTGCTCGACACCGGCTTCGGCCACTATCCGGGTGCGCGCGCCACCCACCTGTTTCCGTACGGCGTGGGCCCGTTCATCGATGGCATGTTCACGCAGTCGAACTTCGGCATCGTCACGCGCATCGGCATCTGGCTGGTGCCCGCCGCCGAGTGCGTGAACCATTTCCTGTGCACGGTGTCTGACCATGATGATATCGGCGCGGTCGTCGATGCGCTGCGGCCGCTGCGCATGAACGGCACCTTGCGCAGCATCGTCCATATTGGCAATGACCTGCGCGTGATGTCCGGCGGGCGTGTGTTTCCGCGTTTGCTCGCGCCCGGCCAGTCCCGCCTGCCGCAGACGCTGCGTGGCGCCATGCGCGAGGAGGCGGCGATCGGCGCGTGGACCGTGTCGGGTGCGCTGTATGGCAGTGCCGCGCAGGTGGCCGCGGCGCGCGCGGCGATCAAGGCGGCCTTGCGCCACACGCGCGCGCGCACCGCGTTCTTGAGCGAGCGCAAGCTGCGCTGGGGTAGCGCGCTGGCGCGCGTGCTGGGGTCGTCGCGCGCCGGGCATCGGCTGCGCGCGCAGGTGGGGCTGGGCGAAGCGCTGTTTGCGATGAACCGGGGCAAGCCGAACGGGCGCTTTCTGGCGGGCGCCTACTGGCGCCGGCGCGCGGCGCTGCCGGCCGGCTTTCCCAGCCGTGCCGATCCGGCGCAGGACAACTGCGGCATGCTGTGGATTTCGCCGGTGTTGCCGATGCGCGGGGCTGATGTGCTGGAGCTGCACGCGCTGGTCGAACCGCTGTTCGCGGCGCATGGCTTCGATTTGTTTGCGACGTTCAGCATGATCAACGAGCGCTCGCTCGGCGCGGTGCTGACGATCGCCTTCGACAAGGAGGATGCGGATGAAGTGACGCGCGCGAAGCAGTGCTACCAGGCGGTATTCGACGCCGTGATGAACGCGGGCTATATTCCGTATCGGGTTGGCAACCAGTCGATGGGGCAGCTCGATCCGCACGGCGATGTGTACTGGAAGACGGTGGCGCGGATCAAGGCGGCGCTGGACCCGGCCGGCATCATCGCGCCGGGACGCTACGAGCCGGGGCGGACATAGCGTTGCCGTGATCCTGTTCCCGCACGGCGACCTGTGCTGGAAGACGGTGGCCCGGATCAAGGCGGCGCTGAATCTGGCCGGCATCATTGCGCCAGGACGCTACGAGCCGCGACGGACATAGCGTTGCTTTGATCCTGTTTCCGCACGGTGATGTGTACTGGAAGACGGTGGCGCCGATAAGGCGGCGCTTGACCCGGCCGGGGTCATTGCGCTGGGACGCTATGAGCCGGGACGCACGTGAGCGTTGCCGCGATCCCTCTTTGGCCGATGCCCGGATGCCCGGTACCGACGGGCCCGCCAGCCGTCGCCGACAGGCCCGGTTGCGCATGGCGCTGGCCTACAAGGTGCGCAACAGGGCGGCTGCCTGTTCGTGATGGGCGGAGCGTTGCGGCTGCGCGAGCAGGCGTTCGAGCTCGCGCCGGGCGCCACGCTTGTCGCCCGAGCGCGCCAGCGCCGTGCCCAGGTGGAAGTGGATATTACCTGCCGCCGGCGCCAGCGCGTTGGCCTTGCGCAGCAAGGGTACGGCGCGCGCCAGGTTGCCGCGCTCGACGTCGATCCAGCCAAGCGTGTCGAGCACGGCCGGGTTGCCGGGCGCCAGCGCGTGCGCACGCTCGGCGTAAGCCTGGGCACGCGCATCGCCGCTCTGCTGGCAGGCCCAGGCGATGTCGTTGAGCGCGATGACGTTGTCCGGATCGGCCTTGAGCACGGCTTCGAGCTGGGTAATGGCGCCCTTGTAATCGTCCGCGACGAGCTTGCTGCTGGCATAGTAAAGGCGTGCCGGCACGTCGGCCGGATGCGCCTTGAACCACAGGGCCAGGCGGGCATCGGCGTCGGCGGCGCGGCCGAGCTTGTTCAGGGCGCCGTGGATCTGGATCAGCAAGGCACTGTCGGCCTTGCGCGACAACGCGCGCTCCCAGGCGGCTAGGGCGGCCGCGTGCTGTCCCTGGGCGGCATGGACGTCGCCTTCGAGCTTGTGCCCGTTCGCCGAATCGGGCAAGCGTCGTTGCGCGTCCAGAGCGACCGCGCGGGCGTCGGCAAATTTCTGTTGCCTGAGCAGGATATTGATCATGGTCATCTGCGCTTCGAACGAGGCCGGGTCGATGGTGAGCGCCTGGCGTAACAGGGCGACTGCGGCGCTGTCGTCTTGTTTCTCCAACTGCAGGCTTGCGATCCGCAACAGGGGCGCGGGCGAGGTCGGAACCAACGCCGCCAATCGGCCGTAGGCCTCGATGGCGGCGGTGAGGTCCCCGGTGAGCAGGTGCGCCTGCGCCAGCATCTCGGCAGCTTGCGGATTGGTCGGATTGGCGGCCTGGAGAGTGCGGGCAAGGCGCAGGGCCTTGTCCTTGCTGCCGGCGCGTGCGTACAGATCGGCAAGCCGCAGCCCCAGGGGCAGCGAGTCGGGCTCGATGTTGCGCGCGCGTTCCAGCCAGGCGACGGCGACGCCGGTCTTTCCTTCGCGTTGCGCGAGGCCGGCCAGCGCTTCGAGCAGCGCGCGGTTGCGGGGCGCCTTGCGCAGGGCCGCTTCGTAGCGTTGGCGGGCGTCGGCCGGCTTGCGCTCGACCAGATCGAGCTGGGCCAGGTTGGCCAGGGCGGGCAGGTATAGCGGTTCGAGCAGCAGCGCCTTGTCGAAACTGGCGCGCGCCAGGCGGGCGTCGCGCCGCGCGAGGTAGATGCCGCCTTTCAGGTTCTGTACCAGGGGATTGTCGCCGTGCTGCTCCATTTCCAGCACTGCGGCGAGGGCCTTATCGGTGTTGTTGGCCCGCAGATGGGTCATGACCAGCAGCAAACCGGTGCGCGGCGCGCTGGCGTCGAGCGCGGACGCGCGCTCCAGTTCGGCCGTTGCGCGTCCGGTGTCGCCGCTGCCCAGGCGGCTCAGTGCCAGCGCCGTGTGCAGCGTGGCCGCTTTCGGGTCGAGCGCCAGCGCCTGTTCGAAGAGGGCGGTCGCGGGGCCGAACTGGCGCGCGCGCAGGTTCGCTTCGCCGGCCAGGGTCAGCAGTTCGACATCGGCGGGGTATTGCGCGAGCAAGGGCGTGAGCAGGTCGAGCGCGGCCTGGGGGGCATCGGCGCGCACGTGCAATGCACTCATCAGTTTGGTGGCGTATAAATCGCCGGGATAGGCAGCAAGAAATTTCTGCAGATGTTCTTCCGCCTGTCCCGTCGCGCCGAGACCCGATTGCACCGCGCCAGCGAGCAGGATGGCTGGGTAGTAGTCGGGCGCGACGCGCAGCACTTGTTGCAGCGATGCCAGTGCCGCTTTCAGCTTGTGCTCGCGAAAGTCGGCCGCGGCCTCGGCGTAGACCACTGGGAGCGAGGCGCCGGCCAGCTTGCGTGCGCTGGCGATCGCCTGGCGCGCCTCGCCGAAGCGCCCGGCATCGATGTGCAGGTTCGCCACGTCCAGCCGGGCTTGTACATTGTACGGCTGCAAAGCCAGGATGCGCTCGTGGGTGGCCAGCGCCTCTGCCGGTTTGCCGGCGGCGCGCTGCAAGTCGGCATGAAAGCGCAGGCAATCGACGTGGTCCGGATGGGCGGCAAGCGCGCGCTTGATCAGCATGGCCGCTTCCGCGTCCTGCTTGCCGCTCGACGCCATGCGGGCCATGCCGAGCAGGGCGTCCGGCGAATCGGCTTGCAGGCTGAGCGCTTGTGCAAACAGCGCGCTGGCCTGGGCGTTGTCGCCGCTGCCGAGCAGGGCGTTCGCGCGCAAGGCCAGGATGGCGGGCAGTTCCGCCGCCGGGGCGCTGGGGCCGATCTCGGCCAGCAAGCGTTCATGCTGGCCCTGCATCAACATCGCCCGGCCCAGCAGGAGCAGCAGCCCGGGCGAGGCCGCGCCAAGTTCACGCGCGCGCCGCAATTCCTTGTCGGCCGAGGGAGCATCGCCCTGTTCGAGATACACCTCGCCCAGCAAGAGGCGGGCATCGCGGTCGGCGCCATTTTTCTGGATGGCGTTTTTCAGCACGATCACCGCCGCCCGCAGATCGCCCTTCACGCGGAGTTGCCTGGCCTCGCCCACCATCGCGGCGGGGTCGCTCGGCTTGCATCCGCCGAGCACGGCTGCCAGCAGCAGGGCAAAGGCGATGGCGATCGCGGCAAGCGGACGCGGCCAGCGGGAAATGGAATGGGACATGGAGTTCTCCTGACGCGCCAGCGCACTGGCATCCTGCCTAGGGTAGGCAGTCGGTGCGGCAAGCCATTGTGTTGCGTCAATATTTTTCGTTTGTGCAAATAACGAGGTGATCGGCTTGAAGTTGCACTAAATCAAAAGATGCAAAGCCGTGCTCCGTAGAATTTCCTGAGACGCCAGCGTAGCGCGGCCGGGTGGGCGTCGGTTTCCCCGGCGATGCGACGTACCGTTGCGGTCTGGTCGACGCCGGTTTCCGATGATTGGCGCGTTGTCGGCCCCGGCCGATGCGATGCCGCAGTACGTGCAGGTTCGCACCTGGCGCTGTCTGCCCCGCCTGGAGATGTTGATGCTGAGCACCCCCGAAAACAGCCCTTACCAGCAGGTCGTGTCGAGCCTGCGCGAAAAGCGGCATCACTGGCTCATCACCGGCGCGGCCGGCTTTGTTGGGTCGAATTTGCTGGAAACCTTGCTCAAACTCGGGCAGCGCGTTACCGGCCTGGACAATCTGATGACCGGCTATCGCGCCAACCTGGCGCAGGTACGGGCGGTGGTGCCGGCCTCGGCCTGGGCCAATTTCGACTTTATCGAGGGCGATATCCGTTGCCTCGACACGTGCCGGCGCGCCTGCCAGGATATCGATGTGGTGCTTCACCAAGCGGCGCTCGGTTCGGTCGGACGCTCGATCGCCGATCCGATCCTTACCAGCGACGTCAACCTGATCGGTTTCCTGAACGTCCTGGTCGCCGCGCGCGACGCCGGGGTGCGGCGCCTCGTGTATGCGGCGTCGAGCGCGACCTACGGCGACCATCCCGGCTTGCCCAAGGTGGAAGAACATATCGGGCGCCCGCTCTCGCCGTACGCGCTTACCAAGCACGTCAATGAAGTCTACGCCGAGATGTTTGCGCGCTGCTACGCGACCAATGCCATCGGGCTGCGCTACTTTAATGTGTTCGGTCCGCGCCAGGACCCGCGCGGCGAGTACGCGGCCGTGATCCCGCAATGGTTTTACGCCATGATCCACAACCGTCCGCTGCGCATCAATGGCGATGGCGACAGCAGCCGCGATTTCTGTTTTGTCGATAATGTGGTCCAGGCCAATCTGCTGGCCGGCATGGTCGACGATCCGGCAGCGGTCAACCAGGTCTACAACGTGGCGGTGAACGCGCGCACCAGCCTGAACGAACTGTACGCGATGATGCATGCGCTGCTGGCCGGACGCTTCGCCCATCTGGAGGATTACCAGCCCGAGTACGCCGAATTCCGGGCGGGCGATGTGCGGCATTCGCAGGCCGATATTTCGAAAGCGGCGCGCCTGCTCGGCTATCAACCGACGCACCGGCTGGAAGAGGGCTTGCAGGAAGCGCTGGACTGGTACGTGGCGCACCTGGGCACGCCGCGCTCGTAGCGCGCGCGAACCGTCCGGCACCGTCGGATTGCCGCTTGCAGCTTGCCGCTTGCCGCTTGCAGCTTGCAGCTTCATTATTTACGCGCCGGCAGCCCGCGCGATGTCAGCGTCAGTATGGGGCGCCAGCAGCACGTGCACGAGGTCAGCGTCAGTATGTGGGCGCCAACAGCACGTGCACGAGGTCAGCGTCATTATTGGCGGGCCGACAGCACGCGCATCGCGTCAGCGCCGCTATTTGCGCGCCGGCAGCACGCGCACGATGCCGCGAAAGTCGACCGTGTGCAAGGTCACAGGCCGGCGCCACACCCGGCCCACGTAATCGATCACTTTTTCAGCCTGCGGCAAGTCGAGGCCGCGGCCGTCGCGCAGGTAGTCGTGGTGCAGCGCGAGCGTGCCGTCGGCGCCGACCTGTCCGGCCGCGATGCAGGGCGCGCCGTAATTGAACTTCGGCGCCAGGATCGCTTCGCGGATCTGGTGAATGTCGCGGCTGGCGATTTTGGTGTCGCCGTCCTGGCGCGCTTCGTACACGAACAGGTCGAGCTTGTCCGCCAGATCCTGGTCCAGGTAGTTGCGCACGAAACCGAAGTCGTCTTCCTCGCGGCAGATCTGGCGGGCCCGCTCCAGCCCGTGTTTGTCGATGATGTGCTCCCACAGCGAAAAGCCGAGATGGTAGGGGTTGAGCGACAGGGCCAGCTGCTGGCCGCCGGCGAACGGGCGCACCACGTCGGAATGCGATTTGATGGCCGAGACATACAGATCGTGCGGCAAAAACGTCGCTTCGCGCAGCAAGCGCGCATGCCAGTACGAGGCCCAGCCTTCGTTCATGATCTGGCAGGCATGAATCGGATGAAAATAATAGGCTTCTTCGCGTACGGCAAGGAAAATGTCGCGCTCCCAGTCTTCCATGTCGGGCGCGTACTGGGCGATGAACCACAACAAGTCCGATTCTGGATGGGGCGGCAGTGGCGCCCGTTGCGGCCGCTCGTTGCACACCGGCTCGACCGGCTCGCCGGGCAGGCGCGCGAAGCGGTCGTGGAACCGGTCGGCCGCGGGGCCCGCACGCGGCGCCAGGAATTCGGGATAGCGCGGCCGGTGCAGCGGCTGGTTGATGTCGATATGGGTTTCGAGCGCCAGGGCGGCATCGAGCACCGCTTCGACCCGCGCCTGCCCGTGCGCGGCCAGTGCGCGCTCCAGGCGGTGCGCGCGGGCAGCGCTTTGTTCGAGGATGTGGCTGCCGGCCATTGCCATGAAGCGAGAAAACAGCTGATTGTTCTTGGCAAAATCGGCGTGACCGAGCACGTGGGCGGTGACCAGGGTGTTTTCCGCCAGCGAATTTTGCTCAAGCATGAAGGCGTGGCATGGGTCGCCCGGGAACATGACTTCGAAAATCTTCGAGTGGCCCATATGCTGGCGCACCAGCTGGTGGATATAGCGCACGCCGAAGGACCAGTGCCGCATGCGCACCGGCAAGCCATACACGGCGATCTCGACCATGAAATTGCCGGGGACGAGGTCGAAGTTGACCGGGTAGAAATCCATGCCCAGGTCGAGCGCCAGCGCTTCCAGGCGGGCGGTATAGTCGGCCAGGACGGCGCCAAAATCGTTCATCGGGCAGCCTCCACCCCAGCGAGCGCGCTTTCGCTGGTAAAGAACTTGCGCAGCGCGCCCCAGACATCTTCCGGCGCGCGCAGCACCGTGCTGCCGATGTGCACGCCACGTCGTTCGAGCTCATTGCACAGGCGCCGCATTTCCGTCTCCAGGGTGCGCGGCACGCCGGGCAGGGTTTCGACATAGCCGGTGTAGTTCAGCAGCTTGCCCAGTTCGGTCAGCGATGCACTGGCGGCGGCCCGGTCTTCGGAAAAATTTTCGCCATCCGATGCGTAAAACATGTACAGATTGCTCTGCGCAGGGTCGAGCTCGGTGCGAACCAGGTCGAGTACCAGCCGGAACGCGCTCGACGCGATCGTGCCGCCCATGCCCGATACCTGGAAGAACTCGCGCTCCGAAAACTCCCAGGCGTGCGTGGTGTGGGCGATAAAGCGCGTCTCCACCCTGGCGTACTGGCGCCGGATGCCTTGCAGCGCAAAGAAAAAAAAGGACTTGGCCAGCTTGCGTTCGGTCCGGGTCATGCTGGCCGAGACGTCGATCACGAACAGGATGGTCGCGCTGGTACTCGGGCGCGGGCGCGAAACCAGCTGCCGGAAGCGCAGGTCGTCGTTGGTGAAAGGCACGGCGTCGGCCTGCACGGCGCGCCGCTTGATCGCTTCCTTGACCGTGCGGCGCCGGTCCAGGCGCGAGCGCGCGCCACGCTTGTCCCAGCCCTCGCGCACCAGCTCCACCTCTTCAATGCGTGCGCTGGTCCTCGGTTTGAGCTCGGGCAGCTTCAATTCTTCCCACACCCAGTCCATGACGTCGTCGATCGACAGTTCGAGCAGCAGCTTGACGTCGCCATCGTCGTTGCCGCCACCGTCTTGCCCTTCGCCCGCGCCGGCTTGCTCGGGCGCGCCCGGCTGCAGCACGTCGCCCGGCTGCCCTGAGCCCTGGCCGGCGCCGGTGTCGGTGCGGGCGTCGGCCAGGCGAAAGCGCGCGTGTTCGAGCATGCGCACGGGTACCTGGACCGTGCGTTCCTGCGGCCCGGTGATCAGGTCGGGGCCGGCGATGAGCTCGGGCAGGTGGTTGTGCACGGCCTCGCGCACCTTGTCGTTGTGGCGCAGCCAGTCGCGCGCGCCGCGCGAAAACAGGTCGTACCATGCCGTGTTGATTGTCGCCGTCACGCCATTTCTCCGGGCTATTCTTGCGCCAGCAAGGTCGTTACATAGTTCAGCGCTTCGCGCGCACTGTGGCTGTCGTAGCCGTATTCGTCGACCAGCCGTTTTTCGACGGCGGAAATCTTGGTGCGGATCTCGTCGTCGGGCCGCTTGGCCGAACTGACCAGCCGCAGCACGTCGCGCCGCTGCTCGAACAGGTATTGCTGCACCGCGTCGTTCAGCTGGAGATGGCTGTCGAGGCCGAATTTGGTGCCGCGCTTGTAGGCGCCCATGGCCTTGCGCACCACTTCCTGGCGGAACGATTGCTTTCCCGACTCCGAAATATGGATTTTTTCTTCCACCGCGCGCAAAAAACGTTCGTCGGGCCGCCGTTCTTCGTTGGTGATGGGGTCCTTGATGTGGCGGTTGTCGAGCATGGCTTCGACTTCGTCCAGGTATTTGTTGAGCAAATCCTGGGCTTCCTGCTCGAAGGACACAAACAGCGCCTTGTGCACGTCTTCCTTGACCCAGCGGTTGTAAAAATCCTTGCGCGTCAGCACCAGATAATCGACCCATTTGCGCTTTTTCTTGGGGTCGATGCGGGCGTCGCTCTCGATTCCATCTTTCAGGGCCAGCAGCACGTCCATGGTCGACAGGCTCTTGCGGTTGGACTGGATGATGGCGTTCGACAGCGCATTGATCACGAACCGTGGCGACACCCCGGCCAGGCCTTCGTCGGGCGCCTTGTCTTTTTCCTTCACGCGCCGCACGTCGGCGCGGTTTACGCCCTCGACTTCCTCGTTGGCGTGGATGCGCACCTTCTTGACCAGTTCCACCTCTTTCTCGTCGCCATCCTGGATGCGGCTCAGGATCGCGAACACGGCCGCCGCGTGCAGCACGTGCGGGTCGAGGTGCACGTCGCGAAAGGCCGGCGCGGCCGAGGAAATGAGCTTTTTGTAGATGCGCGCTTCTTCCTTGTAGCTGAGCGTGTAGGGCACCTGGATGATGACCATGCGGTCGAGCAGCGCTTCGTTCTCGCTCTCTTGCAGGAAGCGGCGGAACTCGGCCAGGTTGGTGTGCGCCAGGATGGTTTCGTCCAGGTAGATCAGCGGAAAGCGCGCCACCTTGACGTTCTTTTCTTGCGTGAGCGTGAGCAGCAGGTACAGGAACTCGCGCTTGACCTTGAGGATTTCGATCATCTCGAGCACGCCGCGGCTGGCCGCGTACACCGCGCCCGACCACGACCAGGCGCGCGGATCGCCCTCGTCGCCGTACTGCGCCACCTTGGACAGGTCGACCGAGCCGACCAGGTCGGCCAGGTCGGCCGTGGTCGGGTCGTGCGGGGCGTAGGTGCCGATGGCGCTGCGGCCCGATTCGGAGACGAAGAAGCGCTCGACCGGCATCTGCATGAAGTCGCCCGCGTACTGGTCTTCCAGGCGGGCGCGGCAATGTGGGCAGAGGTCGCCGCTGATATCGATGCCGTAGGTGTTGCGGCAACTGGCGCGCATGGTGTGCGGAATCAGGTGCAGCGGCGATTCGTGCACCGGGCAGCCGGCGATCGCATACAGCGCGCCGTCGTCGGTGTAGCTGTATTCTTCCAGCCCGCGCTTGAGCAGGATGACCAGGGTCGACTTGCCCCCCGAGGGCGGCCCGAGCAGCAGCAACAGGCGGCGTCCGACCTCGGAGCCGGCGGCCGCCGCCTTGAAGTAGTCGACCACCCGGTCGATGGCATCGTCGATGCCGAACAGGTCTTCCCCGAACAGGCGGCAGCGGAAATGGCCGTCGGCGTCCTCGGTGGAGGTGGAGCGGATCATGTCCCAGATATACTGGTGCGAGCTGCGCGCGACCTGCTGCGGCATGCGCGGCAGCACCTGCTCCATGAACCCGGCGAACGTGCCCGACCAGTGCCCGGCGCGATGCTGGCGCGTGAACACGCCCAGGCTCTCGATGAAAGAGGCGTGCGGGTCCTGCAGGGTCGTCGCTTGCTCGTCGCCTGGAATAATCACGTTGGCTCCTTGTCGGTCTTTTTTTAGTATCAGCGCACGCTCAATGCGCAAACTGATACACATCAATGTGCGCAATTGAACCAATGGGGAGTTTTACGAGCTGATGCGGTGGAGGCGGGGATGGGCCGCTCATTCGGCCAGGCTGCGTGGTAAGTTCGCTTGCGCACAGAAGCGCTCGACCATTGCGTTTACGATACAGTTTCTTGATAACCTAGAACTGCGTGAAGGAAAAGCCCATGTCAGCATATAACCATTCCGATCAAGTGGCTGAGTTAAAGTCCAAGATCAAGTCGATTCGCTTCGCCATGTTCACTACCGTCAACGAGCAGGGCCGCCTGGTCAGCCGCCCGATGACCAACCAGGAAACCGACAACGACGGCAACCTGTGGTTCTACACTTCGACCGATACCGAGCTGTGGGAAGACATCGTCGCGCGCCCTGAAGTGAACGTCAGTTTCGCCGAGCCGGAAGACCATACCTATGTGTCGGTAAGCGGACGCGCCGAGCGCATCGTCGACCGCGCCAAGATCAAGGCCATGTGGAACCCCGCGGTCCAGGCCTGGTATCCGCATGGTCCGGACGATCCGCACGTGGTGCTGGTGCGCGTGGTCTCGAGCAGTGCCGAGTACTGGGATTCGACCGGCGGCAAGGTGGTCAGCCTGTTCGAAATGGCCAAGGCCGTCCTGACCGGGACCACTCCCGAGGTGGACCCGGGCGAACACGGCACGATCAAGCTCTGACCGCGCCTGCTTCCGTGCGCGAAAGCGAGCAGCAGGCAGGGCTGACGCGCATGCGTCTGATCGCCACCGGCTTGCTGGTGGCGATGGCCGTGGTGTTCGTTGCCGCGCGCCTGCTGGAGCCGCGCCATGCGGCGTTTGCGTTCGTGGCCGCCTTCGCCGAAGCGGCCATGGTCGGCGCGATCGCCGACTGGTTCGCCGTCACCGCCCTGTTCCGCCATCCGCTGGGCTTGCCCATCCCGCATACCGCCATCATTCCGACGAATAAGGAAAAGATCGGCGAAAACCTGGGCAATTTTCTCGAAACAAATTTCATGAGCTACGATGTCGTGCATGCCGAACTGGTGCGCATCGATTTCGCCGGCTCGGCCGCGCACTGGCTTGCGCAGAGCGCCAACAGCCGCGCCGTGGCCGACCAGGCCGTCAGCGCGGTGCCGGTGCTACTGCGCATGATCGACGACAAGGACGCCGCCGGCTTCCTGCGCGAAGCGCTGTCCGGCGCGCTGCAGGACGTCAAGCTGGCCCCGATCCTGTCGCAGGTACTGTCGGTGCTGGTGGCCGGGCGCCAGCATCACGTGCTGCTCGAACGCCTGCTCGGACTAGTTTCGGGTGCGCTCGAAGCCCACCGTCCGTACATCCGCCAGAAAGTGCACGAGCACAGCCCGCGCTGGTTGCCGCGCGCCATTGACGAAAAATTCTACGAGCGCCTGATGGAAGGGGTGCAAAATACGCTGGAAGAGATCCAGGGCGAAGACAGCGAATGGCGCGTGCGCTTCCAGGCGGCCACCGAAGAGCTGATCGAGAACCTGGCCCACTCGCCGGAATACGAAGACAAGCTGCGCGGCCTACTGGAAAGCAGCCTGAACCACCCATTGTTCCGCACCTACGTAGGCCAGGTGTGGGAAGACGTGCGTGACCGTTTGCTGGCCGATGCCGAATCGGATAACTCGCAACTGTCGGCGCACCTGCAATCGGCCTTGCAAGCGTTCAGCCGCGCGCTGGAGCGCAATCCCGCGATCCAGCAGCGCATCAACGACTGGCTGCGCACGTTTGCGGCCGAGACCATCGTCTCCAAGCGCGAACTGATCATTGCGCTGGTGCGGCGCGTGATCCGCAGCTGGGATGCCGAAACCATCGCGCGCAAGTTCGAACTGCATGTGGGGCGCGACCTGCAATACATTCGCATCAACGGCACCATCGTCGGCGGTCTGGTGGGGCTTGCCTTGCATTGCGTCTCGCTCCTGTTCACGTAAGGCCGGCAGCGGTCTTTTCTATTTCATCTGCCGGATCAGGCGCCACGCCATGAAGGCCAGCACGCTCACGCCCGCCAGCAGCGCGCCCCATAGCGCGAACATGCGGATGCGGGCAGCAAAGGCCGCCTTGTCCGCCGCGCCCGGGCCTTCGTCGATAGCCGCCGTGGCCGTTTGCAGCGGTCCGGCCATAGCGCTTTCGAGGGCGGCAATGTCGGCCGGGCTGAATCCGGGCGCCACCTGCGCCAGCGCACTGGCGGACGGTTTGGCGTCAGCGCGGCCGAAAGCCAGCCGGTAGGGCGGCTTGCCGTTGGTCAAAAACACCACCGTGGACGGGCTCCAGGCCAGGCGCAGGCTGGGGGCCGCAGTTCCGGCCCCGGCCATTTCCGTGCGCAACACCCACTCGGCCTGGTGCGCCGGCGACATGCTGATCTCGCCCGACGCGCGCCGCTTGCCGCCCTGGGTCAATTGATAAAACGTGGCCGCCGCCAGCGGTTCGAAATGCCAGGTGCTGGTCTTGCCGCCCTGGCGATCGGGCAATTCCACGTAATGGCCCAGCTGGGCCGGCATGACCACGTTCTGCTCGCCCAGGTCGACGCCGATGCGCTGCACGGGAATGGCCACCGAGGCCCGATACACATGGTCGCTGGCAAATCGCCCCGGCCTGGGCTGGATGACGAGGCGCTCGAGCTGCGGCGCCAGCGCCGTGTCCAGCGGCGACTCGGCAGTGATGGCGGCGAACTGCAGCGGCTGGCCCTGTCGCCAGCTCAGGCGCGCATAGCGGAATGCGCGTGCGTCGAACTCCATGCGGTCGCTGGCGAGCGTTTCGGCGCGCTCGTTGACCAGCCAGGACAGGTCGGTCTCGCCGGCCGACTCCCAGTGCTTGAGATCGTCGCTCACTTCCAGCACCACGCGCGCGTTGTAGCTGTTCATGCCGGCAGGCAAGGTGAAGCGCAACGCATCGACGGTGGCGGTCGCGGCGGAGGCGCCGAGGTCGAGCACCAGGGTGTCGATGCCGCCGGCAGCCGCTGCCACGGCCGGGCGGGAGCGGGCGCTGACCGACACGACCGCGCCGTCGGCGGAGCGCCGCACGTCGATATCGTGCTCGAACGTTACCCCGGCAAGCGGCCCGGCCGGGCGCGCCGTTTGCACCCCGAACAGGCGCACCGGCAGGTCGCGCCGCGAGCGCTCGGACCGTGGCATCGGCTCCAGCAGGCTGAACGCCAGCTTGTTGCCCTGGGCATCGAACAGGCGCAGGTCGCGCAAGTCCGCCGTGCGGGCGTGCAGGTACACGTCCTTGGGCAGGCGCAGCTGGACCACCGATTCCTTGCCGCTGACGGTGAGCGGCAAGAAGTGGCGGTAGTCGCCCGGCAGGTCGCTGAGCGGGGCGGCGGCCAGCGCCACGGGAGCGGCCGCGGCGGCCAAACACAGCGAAGCCAGAGATATGTTCGACATCAAAATTGGTCCTTGGTTCATGCCGCCGGTGCTTCCGGCGGGGTTTCCGGTTGCGTCGGGAACGGTGCAATATAGCCGATCACGACCATCAGCAAGCCGACCCCGACAAAGCTGACGATGCGCGCCACGCCGCCCACGTTCGACAGGTCGACCAGGAACAGCTTGCCGACCACCAGGCCGAGCAGCACCGCACCCACCACCCACAGCTTGCGCGATGCGTGCCCCGCCGCGCGCCACATCAGCAGCAGCGCCGAGACGCTCCACACCAGCGACAGCATGGCCTGGATGAATTGCGACGCGAACAACTGGTCGACGTTGTACGGGATGTGCAAGTAATGCGCCGCCGTGCGCAGCAGCATCAGGTTGAACCAGGCGTAGCCGGCCCAGGCCAGCGCCGTGGGCACGCGCGCCAGCAGCAGGCGGTCGGCGCCGCTGCGCGCGTCTTGCAGGCGCATGCGGTAGCAGGCCACCGCCAGCAGCATGGCAAAGCCGGTGGTCAGGTCGAGCGGGTTGAGCACGGGCAGGTAGGGCAGGGGCGCCATCGTCCCGTCCTGGGTCAGGTTCCAGATGGCGGCCAGCAGCAGCGACCAGCCGGTCGCCAGCGGGACCAAGGTGCCGCGGTGCCAGCGGGCCAGCGGAGCCGTCGGCCATTTGCCGGCCCGGGCGCGGCCGATCATCCAGATGATGGCAAGCATCATCAGCCAGGCCGGGATGAAGCGCGCCCAGCTGCCGCTGGTGTGCCAGCCTGCCTGGCTGAGCAGGAGCGCATCGGCGTCGTCGACGCCGAACAGCGCGCGCGATACCGCGATCGAGGCGGCCGGCCAGATCATCAGCCATGGGCCGGCGGTACGCACCGTGTGCAGCGCCTGCAACCACGGCTCGGCGATGCTCCAGCCGTTGGCCGGCCAGCGCTTGAGCATGTATTCCGAGGTCAGCCACAGGCAGGCCAGGGCCAGGCCCGTCTCAAACGACACGCTGTCGCCGCCGTACAGGATCGACAGGATCCAAACGGTGGCCACCAGGAGGCCACCCCAGGACGCTGCGCTGAGCCAGCGCAGCGTCGGCCACGCCAGGCGGCGTGCCGCTGCCGCAAACCCCAGCGCTGAGACCGACAGCGCCACGCCGTAGGCCGACAGTGCGCTGGCCTCGTGCGAGTAGCCGCCGCCGGCCAGCCGGTAACGGTTGTCCAGCCAGGCGCAGAAGAACATCAGCACCGGACCGAACCACCAGACGGCGGACCAGGCCAGCATGGCGCGCGACATCTTGGGGTATTGCTGTTGCGGCAGGCGCTGCATGGCCCAGCTGCTGAACACGGCGCCGCCGAAGATGATGAGCGCCGCCAGGAACGGCGTATTGAACAGGCCCGCATCGGGCGAATACGCAATGAACAGCAGGGCGAAGGTCAGCAGCGCCAGGGCCGCGCCGGCGAGCACTTGCACGCCAAGGGCCAGGCTGCGCGCCAGCGGCCACCGCATTCGTTTGGCGATGAACGCCAGGATCAGCGAGGCGGCCAGCGCGCTTGCGGCCAGCAGGCTCGCCTGCGTGCTGCCGCTGGTGCGCAGCACGGCTTCGGTCCAGGCGCCGGCCACCAGCCACATCGCCGCGACGGTCAGGAACGCGCCCGCCAGCCACTGCGGCAGCGACGAGGGCAGGTCGGCGGCGCGCGAACGGAAGTTGGTGGCCATCAGGAAGGCGGTGCCGGTCAGCAGCAGGAAGCCAAGCCACAGGTTGGCGCTGGCCGCGTCGGCGGCGCCGTCGATGCCGCCGATCGCCGCGAGGAACGAGATCCACGCACCGGCTTGCACCAGCAGGCCGAAGGCGCAGGTCAGCGCCTGGCGCTGGCGCAAGCCAACCCAGACCACGCCGGCGCCTTCCAGCGCCCAGGCGGCCGAGGTCCAGCGCCCGTCCAGGGCGAACGGCAGGGCCAGCGTGCCGAATACCAGGCCCAGGGCCAGGAAGGATTCGACCAGCAGCCGGACGTTGTGCGCCCCGCGCCGCCATAGGGCCAGCGCGGCCGTGGTGTAGAACAGGCCCAGGCCGAGCGCGGAAAACGCCACGCCGAAGCGGAACTCCTTGACCAGGCCGTATTGCAGGCCGAAGGCCACCAGCGGCACGCCGAACACCAGGGTGGCGTCGACGTAGTTCTTCAGCGCAGGGGCCTGGCGCGTGGCATAGGCGATCGCGATGGCGACGTAGAACAGCACGAAGACGATCAGGAACAGCTGGGTGGACAGGTAGTTCTCGGGCGCGTAGCGCAGAACGCCCCAGGCCGTGCCGATGACGAAGGTGAACGCGAAGCCGATCAGGTTGAGCGTGCGCCAGGCGCGCTTGAGGGCGATGCCGAGGATGCCTGCGTTTAACAAGGTGTAGTACGAGAACAGCGCGATATGGCTGCCCTGGCCGGTGGAGGTCATGATCGGCGCCAGGAAACCGCCTGAAATGCCGAACACGGCCAGCCAGAACGCATTTTGCAGCACCGCCAGCAGGCAGGTGAAAAAGGTGAGCGCGAACAGCAGGCCAAATGCC
Organism: Telluria sp.; assembly: GCA_036386755.1. Lineage (GTDB taxonomy): Bacteria > Pseudomonadota > Gammaproteobacteria > Burkholderiales > Burkholderiaceae_D > Telluria_A. The sequence goes on along the minus strand of DASVVC010000029.1, from coordinate 4,495 downwards.
ATGCCGCTTGGAATCAGGTGGTAGATGCGGAAGGCGCCGAAGGTGACCAGCATCAGGATGCCCAGCGCCGCGCCCTGGACCGGCAGGCTGATGCCGCGACGGCTGTCGCGGATGCGCCAGCCCCAGACCAGCAGGGCGATGTCGGCGAGGACGATGCCGGCCAGGCGCAGCTCGATCGGCACGACGGTGCGTTCGGCCGCGTATTTGAGCAGGAAGCTGACGCCGATAAACAGGATCAGCAAGCCGAGCTTGGCGACCAGGTTGCCGCTGAACATCCATTTTTTGGCTGCCGCGATCCATGCCGGGGCGGTATCGCTGCGCTGCGGGCGCGGTGCCGGGCGTGGTAGCGCAACCGGTGGCGCGACGGGCGGTTGCATCGGTGCCGCGGTACGCGGTGGACGCACAGGCGCGGCAGCAACCGGTGGTGCGACAGGCGCCGGCGATGCCGGCTGCGCGGCGGGGACGGGAACCGCCGGCACGGGCACGGCAGGAGGCGACGCCTGGGGCTTGGGCGGCGCCGCCCTCGGCGTTGGCGCCGCAGCGGTCGCGGCGTCAAGGGCGGTCCGCGCTGCCCTGGCGGCCCTGGCGGCCTCGTTGCGCGCCAGCGATTCCTGCAAGGCGGCCGCCGTCGCCGCGGCGGTCGCGGTGCGGCGGCTGGCATCGTCCCTGAGCTGCACGACTTCGGCAGCCAGTTCCGCCAGGGATTTCTCCAGCGCGTCGGAGCGGCGTCGGAATTGCTTGCGCGCAGTCAGGAAGTGCGCGTAGAACGCCACCGACAGCAACAACAAAAATACGTCCATCAATTTTCCTTGGGTTGCAAACTAGGCAATTTTGCATACTATCAGTCCCAAGAGAAACCGCTACCGGTAGATTGGCAGTCGCTTTTTATGCACCCGCCAGTTTCAGCTCCCAGTACCCGACGTCGATCCAGCGCCCGAACTTGAAGCCGACTTCACTGAAGTGCGCAACCTTCTTGAAACCAAACTTTTCGTGCAGCGCCACGCTGGCCGGGTTCGGCAAGGCGATGCCGCCGATGACCATATGGAAGCCGCCCTCGGCCAGGCGCGCCAGCAAGGCCGTGTACAGCGCTGCCCCATGCCCTTTGCCACCATGGCCCGGCAGCAGGTAGATCGAGGTCTCGACGGCGAAGCGATAGGCGTGGCGCACTCGCCACTTGGTGGCGTAGGCATAGCCGGTGATGGTGTCGCCCTCGGTCAGCACCAGGAACGGCAGCGCGGCGCCCTGGATGTCGGCGATGCGGCTGGCCATGGCCTGTTCGCTGACGCTTTCTTCTTCGAACGACACGGTGGTGGTAAGGATGTAGTGGTTATAGATCGAGACAATTTCGGCAGCATCGCCGGCTCCGGCATCGCGAATGTTCAAGCAGGACTCCATGGTGAGTGATCGTTTTTTCGGCAGCGCCCACGCTTGCGGCGCTGTTGCCGCCCAATTGTATTAGTATTCATGCCTTGAGAAGCGGTATGACCGCCGTTCCATCGATCCGACCCGAGGTGTTATTTGAAACGATTTACCCTATTGGCCGCCGGCGCTGCGCTGCTGCTGGCCGGCGCCGGCGCGGCGCAGGCGGCCATTCCCGTGTACGGCTTTCTTGTCAAGAATACGTACCCGCACGATCCGGACGCGTTCACGCAGGGCCTGTTCTACACCGATGGCATTTTGTACGAGAGCACGGGCCTGAACGGCAAGTCCTCGGTCCGCAAGACCGACCTGAAAACCGGCAAGGTGCTGATGAAGACCGACATCGCCTCGGACTACTTCGGCGAAGGCATCACCGATGTCGGCAACACCATCGTCGGCCTGACCTGGACCTCGCACGTCGGTTTCGTGTTCGACAAGGCCACGCTGAAGATGAAGCAGACCTTTTCGTATCCCGGCGAAGGCTGGGGGCTGGCCAACAACGGCAGCGCCGTGTTCATGAGCGACGGCACTGCTGCGATCCGGGTGCTCGATCCGAAGACGCTGGCGGAAGTACGGCGCATCCAGGTGACGGCCGAGGGCAAGCCGGTCGACCGCCTCAACGAGATGGAATGGGTCGACGGCGAACTGTATGCCAATGTCTGGGGCTCGGACGTGATCGCCCGCATCGACCCGGCCAGCGGCAAGGTGGTCGGCTGGATCGACCTGGCCGGCCTGCTCGATGAAAAAAGCCGCGCCGGCGGGGCCGCCGATGTCCTGAACGGCATCGCCTACGACAGCAAGAAAAAGCGCCTGTTCGTCACCGGCAAGCTGTGGCCCAAGCTGTTCGAGATCGAACTGGTACGGCGCCAGCCGCGCTGAGCGCCGCGGCGCCGGGGCCGTTCATGGCTCGATGGTCAGCGCAAAATCGCCATGATCGGCAAAATCGGGCATGCGCGCCTGGCGCAAGGCCATCAGCAGCGGCAGCGGCGAACAGGTAAAGCGCACGGTCTTGTGCTGCGCGTACATGCGCACCTGGTGCGACGCCAGTTCGAACGCCAGCACCTCGTCCAGATGCGGAATGGCCAATGCTTGCGTGCGCAGGAATTCGGCGAAATTGAGCGCTTCTTCGGTCGCAAAAGGTTCGGGCGGATGGGTTTTCCAGAACGATCGCAGCAGCGACAAAAAGGCCGGCTCGCCCAGGCTCAGGACAATCAGGCGGTAACTGAGCGTCATCGAATCGACAATGGTCCCGCTGCGCACCGCCGCCACGAGCTTACGCAATACGTCCACGCCATTGTCGGCGTCGAACACCTGCGCGAACGGCGCGTCGGGGTCCGATTCGAGCACGCGGCCGGCCAGCGCGCGTTCCCACTCGGTCGGCGACGGCAAGGCGCTTTCGGCCGCCGTGATGTTGCGGGCCATGGCGCGCGGCGCCCCGCAGGCCACCTGGAGACGCTTCTTGCGCTCGTCCCAGAGCTGGCGCAAGTCGAGCAGCTGCGCCGTCAGCTCGCGCTGCGTGATGGCGCGCGCCGACATATAGGCGGGAACGATTTCGAAGATCAGGGCCTTCAGGTTGGGCAGCCGTGGCAGCACCGTGTGCGCCAGCTGCATCAGCTCCGGCGGCACCAAGCCGGAATGGGCGTCGAGATAATACCCGTCCAGATGGTCGCCGCCGGCCAGGTGAACTTCGCAGACACGTTCCAGCGGCATTTCATCGAGCGCCGCCATCACGCTCTGGCGGCCATTGCGCTCGTTGCACCACAGATTGTGCAGGTCGAGCAGGATGGCGCAATCGGCTTCTTCGGCAATGGCGCCGAAAAAAGCGCCGTCCGGCATTTCGCCGGGCACCGGGCGCAAATAATTGACCCCGGTTTCGAACGCGAACGGCACCGGCAACTGCGCGCTCAAGGCGCGGATATTGGCTGCAGCCATCGTCACGGTTTGCGCGCTTTGCAGGGGAGGAAGCAAGAAGCCGGTATTGAAAACGCCGTCGGCGCCGTCGACGCGCGAAAAACTCAGGTGCTCGCTGGCCCAGGAAGCGCCGAGCGCCTTGATCACATCGACAAACAGCGCCACCTGCTCCGGCTCGGGCGGCACGCTGCCGCCGACCGGAAAGCCGATGCCATGCACCAGTTTTTGATGCGGAGCGGCGCACAGCTGCGCCAGGACGTCGGCATTGATTGCATACGGCACCCCGGCCGCCGCCGATTTAAACCACAGCGGCTGGGGTTCGATTTCGATGACGTCGATCAGGTCTTGCGCGGCCTCGATGAATGTTTCGAGGCCTGGCAGGCAGACCATGCCGACGCCTGCTTCGGGCAGGTCGCGCATGTCAGGGCGAGAGCTGGTCTTGCGCCAGCCCGGTTGCCTGCACCGCCAGGTTGGCATCGACGATAAAGCGGCGCTGGATATCGTAGCGGATATCGAAACCCGAGGTGCATGCCGGGCAGCCGAGCTGGCCCAGCAGCTCCTTCTGGACGCGCTGGAACTGGTCCAGGTCGAAATATACCTGGCTCGGCAGCGAAACGCTGACGGGCCGATCGACGGGTTGGGTGGCCAGGGTGGTACGCAGATCGGCGGCGTTGGTATCCATGACGTGAGGCTCCTGTAATGTGAGTTATTGGTATGTCCCCTCGGAAAATGCGGCGCATTTCCCCGACAGCATGGCTTTCAGCGTAAATGCTGAGGCTGGCTGTGGTCTGAAGTATAGGCATCACCATTTACGCGCCCCGCTATCAAGTGAACCGACTTTGCGCGGCATCAAAGGCAAGTGCGGAACGTCTTTGATTTGCGACACTTTGGCTGTATTTACGGGTGATTATCAGTATCAAACCTGGTCGAGGCGCGCCGCAGTTCGCCCGGGTCGGTAGCTTGGATGGCTGTGCGTTCAATGCGGCCCCGGCGGGGCGGTGAGGCGCATGATGGTTGGCAGCGCTTGCGCGGGCAACGGTTCGCTGTGCGTGGCTTCCGGCGTCGCCTTTGTCGAGCTCGCTACGGCGCGCTCCAGGTCGAACGGCGGCACCGGAGGAAAGGCGAATATGTACGGGCGAACGTCGGGCACGATGCGGATCGCGTA
>DASVVC010000028.1:0-5616 GCA_036386755.1 Telluria sp. | reverse complement strand
CGTTTGCCGAAGCTGCCTCCTCGGCCAGGCGCATCGCATTTACACCGCTCGCCTCTGCAATCCGACTGTGTTTATTATCGCTGCAGCAAGGCCGTACCGCGGCTGATGCTCTCGCCATCGTTCTTGTGCAAGCGCCAGAAGGTCAGCGACGACATCACGGTAATGATCGACAGCGTCGCAAACCCATGATGCAGCGCGCTGATCACCATCGTGCGGTCGGTTTGCGGCACATCGCCCAGGAACCAGGCGGTGACCAAGGATCCGGCAGCCAGCCCGAAACTCATCGACAACTGCTGGAATGAACTCGATATGGTACTGGCCATGCTCGAATCCTGGTCGTCGACATCGGCATACGCCAGGGAATTCATGCACGAAAACTGCAGCGAATTAAAAAAACCCTGCGTCAGCCCGAGTATCACGATCAGCACCAGCGGCGTGCCGGCGCCCACGAAAGCGAACAAGCCGATTGTCAAACCGATGCATACCGTGTTCACCACCAGGATCTGGCGGTAGCCGAAGCGCTGCAGCAAGCGTTGCGACACCAGTTTCATCGCCATTGCCGCAATCGCGGCCGGCATCATCAGCAAGCCCGATTTCCACGCTGGAAAACCCAGCCCGACCTGATACAGCAGCGGCAGCAGAAACGGCATGCCGCCCAGTCCCAGCCGGGTCAGGAAGCCGCCGACCACGGCAATGCGGAAGGTGCGGATGTGAAACAGCGCCAAGCGCAGCAGCGGAAACTTTCGGCCCCGCGCATACAGCGCATACGCGCCCAGCAAACCCAGCGACGAGGCCAGCATGGCCGCGGCGGTCAAGGGCGCCAGCGTGTGCTCGCCGAAAATTTCCAGGAACCATGACAGCATTGCGGTTCCGGAACTGAACAGGATCAGGCCGATCACATCAAGCGGGCGCCGCTGCGCCGCGCGGTAGTCGGGCATATAACGGAACACCAGGAACAGCGCGACCAGGCCGACCGGCACGTTAATGAAGAAGATATAGCGCCACGACACCCAGTGCACGACGAGGCCGCCGACCGTCGGTCCCAGCAGCGGGCCGATCAACGCCGGAATGATCACGAAGTTCATCGCGCCCAGCAATTCGGATTTGGGAAAGGTGCGGATGATGGCGAGGCGGCCGACCGGCATCATCATGGCGCCGCCCAGGCCTTGCAGCAAACGGGCGGCGATCATCATCGGCGCGTTGACCGCCATGCCGCACAGGACCGATGCCAGCGTGAAGACGACAATGGCCACCGCGAATACGCGGCGCGTGCCGAAGCGGTCCGCCATCCAGCCGCTGACCGGGATGCCGACGGCCAGGCTGAGGATATAGCTGGAGACGATCGATTTCAGGCTGAGCGGACTGACGCCCAGGCTCACTGCGATGCTCGGTACCGCCGTGTTGACGATGGTTGCATCGAGCTGCTCCATGAACAGGGCGGCGGCGACGACCCAGGGCAGGTAAGTCTTGACGGATGCTTGACTCAGAGCATCCTCACATCGATGTGCAGGGGGTGAGCGGACGATCGCGGCTGTGCGCGTCCCTTGCGCCAGTCGACTTTGGTGTTCGCCGTCAAACCCATTCCCATCCCCAGACAATCTACCGGCAATGCTGCCGGTTTTCTTATAAGTTCCCCGGTGTCCAGGCACCGGCCATGCGCGCACATCGTCGCCGAGGAGTGGGGCGACGTGCACTTCGACGAATATTACACCTAACGAAAGCTGCGAATCTTTCTTTTTTCGCATCAAGCCCGGGCCACGCCTGAACCTCAGACCATGCGCCGGCACGCGCGGTTCCGTGCCTTGCGCGCTGGCGTTGCACGCCTTGTAGAAATAGGCAATCAAGCGAGAGTCCTGTGTATTTCCGTGCGGGCCGGTGATTTGTAAGATGCGTCACCTGTCCGATATTCAAGGAGAATCGCATGTCCAGCCATCACAATTCGCACCAGAAAGTTGTCCTCATCACCGGCGCCAGCAGCGGCATTGGCGCAGCCACCGCGCGCTTGCTCGGACGCCACGGTTACCGCCTGGTGCTCGGTGCCCGTCGCGCCGATCGCCTGACGGCCCTGGTCGCCGAGATCCGCAGCGAAGGCGGCGCAGCCGAAAGTTTTGCCATGGACGTGCGCCGCCTGGACGACGTGCAAGGCTTCGTGGCCTTCGCGCTCGATGTGTACAAGCGCGTCGACGTGCTCGTCAACAACGCGGGCGTCATGCCCTTGTCCAGGCTCGATGCGCTCAAGGTCGATGAATGGAATCAGATGATCGACGTCAATATCCGCGGGGTCTTGCACGGCATCGCCGCCGCCCTGCCCGTGATGCAGGAACAGCGCTCGGGCCAGTTCATCAACCTCTCGTCGATCGGCGGCCACGCCGTCAGCCCGACCGCCGCCGTGTACTGCGCGACCAAGTTCGCGGTTGGTGCGCTGTCGGAAGGTTTGCGCCAGGAAGTGGGCGGCGATATCCGCGTGACCGTCATCTCGCCCGGCGTGACCGAGTCGGAACTGGCGGAAACGATTTCCGATCCGCTGGCACGCGAAGTCATGCGCGAGTTCCGGCGCGTGGCGATCGCTCCGTCGGCCGTCGCCAGCGCCATCCGCTTCGCCATCGACCAGCCGGCCGACGTGGACGTGAGCGAAATCATTGTGCGCCCGACCGCCAGTCCGTACTGAACCCGTCCTGGCGCCCTGCCGCCGCCGGGGCTGCGGCAGGGCGCCCGCTAGCGTTGTTCCCGTACCGCGCCCCTGCGGGCGACAGCGCCTGCGCTCATGCCAGGCAAATGCAAACCCACAGCCCAGCGCGGCCATTCAACGGCACACAGTTGATGCGGACGAACAGTGCGGCCTGCCTGGCACCACACGCCTTTCTTTTGTTGACTGCCCTCAATACGACCAGGGCCGGCATTCGTACGATTGCCTGTCGGTCATCCTGGCCGGCATAGTGAAAGGGAGTCACCATGAGATGCGTGTTAACGGATTTAGTTCGCCACAATCGTCGTGTAGCGCTCGCACTGGCGGCAGGGCTGGCCGCGCTTGCCGTCGCCGGTTGCGGGCGCAGCGACGAGGCGGAGGGGCGCAGTGACGCACGTGCTCAGTTCAGCGCCGAGCTGGCGCGCACCTCGCACGGCATCGCCCATATCCGCGCGAGCGATTTTCGCGGCATCGGTTACGGCCTCGCTTATGCCTATGCCCAGGATAATGTGTGCATGTTCGCCGATACCATCCTCACGGTGCGCGGCGAGCGCGCGCGGTTCTTCGGCGCGGATAAAGCGGCAACGCCGGCGGCAAATGGGGAATACGGCGCCAACAGCGATTTCATGAAACTGAATAACGAGGATAGCGATTTTTTCTTCAAGGGCTATCTCGACGCGGAGCAGTTAAAAGCCGGCTATGCCGCCGGCAGCCAGGAGGCACGCGATTTGTTGACGGGCTATGCGGCCGGCTATAACCGCTATCTCAGGGATTACGCCGGGCGCTATCCTGCCGCATGCAACAAGGCGCCCTGGGTCAGGCCGATCAGCTACGAGGACATGATGCTGGTGCTGGCCGAGAAAGCGCTGCACGCGTCGGGCCAGGTATTCGCGCAAGAGATTGTCGACGCCGCGCGCGACGGCGGTATTGCCCTCGCGGACAAAGCCGCACAGGTGCCGGTCAGCGATAGCGGTTTCCTCCAGCGCAGGCTTGAGCGTTTGACCAGGGAACAATTGGGAAGCAATGGGCTGGCGCTGGGCAAGGACACCACGGCGAGCGGGCGCGGCATCCTGCTCGGTAATCCACATTATCCCTGGACCAGCACCGACCGCTTTTATCAGGCACACCTGACCATTCCCGGGCGATACGATGCCATGGGCGCCATCCTGGGCGGTATCCCGATGATCGTGATCGGCTTTAACAAGGATGTGGCGTGGACGCATACCGTAACCCGCGCGGTCCACTTCACGACCTTCAAGCTGGCGCTCGATGCGCGCGATCCAAGTGGCACGACCTATTTTTACGATGGCGTGCCCGCCAGGATGACGTCCAAAACGGTGAGCGTCGACAGCGTGCGTCCGGATGGCAGCATGGCCAGGCGCAGCAAGACCTTTTATTTCACCAGGCACGGCGTGGTGCTGGTCAAGCCGGACGCCGGCATAACCTGGTCGGCCCAGGCGGTGCATGTGCTGGCCGATGCCAATCGCCACAATACGCGCTTGATCGAACAATGGATCGGATTGGGGAGCGCTAAAAATGTGCGCGAGATGAAGGCCTCGCTCGACACGATCGTGGGACTGCCCTGGGTCAATACCATGGCCGCCGACCGCGATGGCAATGTGCTGTATGCCGATGCGAGCCTGGTACCCAAGGTCGGCGCTGACAGATTCGCGTCCAATTGTCTTCTTGTGCCGCAGCTGCTGATGTTCGACGGCTCGCGTAGCGCCTGCGCGTGGGAAAACGATGCGCGGGCGCCGGCGGGCGTCCATTCGCCTGTCGATGCGCCGTGGATGATGCGCACCGATTATGTGGGTAACTCGAATGACAGTTACTGGCTGTCGAATCCGCGCGCCTTGTTGACAGGGCCGGCGCCGCTTGGCTATTCGCCGCTGTACGGGCAGACCGCGGTGGCCCAGATGCTGCGCACGCGGATCGGATTCAAACAGATCGAGGAAGCCCTGGCGCATCAGCCGCGCCTGCACATGAGCGACGTGCAGGCGCTGGCGTTTGCCAATCGCGTGTATGCGGCCGAATTAATGCTTCCGGACTTACTCCCCTTGTGCGGCGCCTCCGTCGATATGTTGGTAGCGCAGGCGTGCCGGGTATTGGCCGCATGGGACAGGCATGCCGATCTCGATAGCCGCGGCGCGGTGCTGTTTCGCGAGTTCTGGAATCGGGCGTCGCTCGTTGCGGATAAATGGGCTGTTCCGCTGGATGCGGCCGACCCGGTCAATACGCCGCGCGGACTGGCTCCGGCCGCAGGGCCAGCCATGCTGTCGGCGCTCAAAGAGGCGGCGCAGCGGATGCAGGCGCTGTCAGTACCGCTGGACGGGCGCCTGGGCGACTACCAGAGTGACACGCGCAATGGCATACGGGTGCCGCTGCACGGGGCGATTGGCGATATCGATGGTTCCTACAACTCGATTCATATGGAGACGCCGCTGCAGGCCGACGGCTATCACCAGATTGCATGGGGAACCAGCTATGTGCAAACGGTGACGTTCGACGACGCCGGGCCGGTTGCCCAGGCAATGCTGCTGTATGGGCAATCGGTCGATCCGGCCTCGCCCTACCATGTGGATCAGTTGTCTTTGTATTCGCAGAAGACCTGGCCGCTGCTGCCGTTTAACCAGGGCAGCATCCGCGCCGATCCGCATTATTCGGTGAGCACATTATCAGAATAGGCCTTGCCAGTTCGGGGAGGCTTTGCTATAGTTCGCCTCCCCGCAGAAAGGGTTAACGAAATCAAGTAGTTAGCACTCTGTCAGGGCCGTCTCGAAAGAGACGCGGTAGTAAAAAAGAGGTTGACGAAAAACGCAAAACGCCGCATAATCTCATCTCTCTGCTGCAACGAACACAACGCTTCGTAGCGAACGGCAGAAGGTAGTACAGAACAAGTTCTTTAACAATTAACAGTCGATAAGTGTGGG
>DASVVC010000027.1:0-12315 GCA_036386755.1 Telluria sp. | reverse complement strand
GTGCTATCTGCTCAGCGAATAACTTGGGTTCCCGCCTGCGCGGGAACGACGCGACTGGGGCGGGGAACGACGTAGGAGCGGAACAAGCTGCGACTCATATCACCTGCAACTGCTGCACCGCCTCCACAATCGCGTGCGGCTCGGTGGTGCGCAGGATCTTGCGGGTTTGCGGGGTGATCGTGGTCAGGTCGCAATTCAAAATCTCCTGCTTGACCGACAGCAGCTGCGCCGGATGCATCGAAAACTCGCGCAATCCCATGCCCAGCAACAGGCGCGTGAGCTTCACGTCCCCGGCCATCTCGCCGCACACCGCCACGTCGATTCCCGCCTTCTTCCCCGCCATGATGGTCATCGCGATCAGCTGCAAAATCGCCGGATGCAGCGGGTCGTACAAGTGCGCCACTTCGTAATCGACCCGGTCGATCGCCAGGGTGTACTGGATCAGGTCGTTGGTCCCGATCGACAAAAAGTTCATGCGCTTGACGAACATGGGCAGCGCCAGCGCCGCCGCCGGAATCTCGATCATGGCGCCGACATCGATCCCCACATCGTACTTCTGCCCCGCCTCGCGCAACTGCGCCTTGGCCTGCTCCACCATCGCCAGGCACTGGTCGATCTCGAACACGTGCGACAGCATCGGAATGAGCAAACGCACCTTGCCAAACGCGGAAGCGCGCAGGATCGCGCGCAGCTGCGTCAAAAACAGCTGCGGCTCGGCCAGGCAGTAGCGGATCGCGCGCAGTCCCAGCGCCGGATTGAGCGCGGTGTGCTCGGTCTGGTCGAGCGGCTTGTCGGCGCCGATGTCGAGCGTGCGGATCGTCACCGGCCGCCCCTTCATGGCGACGACCGCCTTGCGGTACTGCTCGAACTGTTCGTCTTCGCTCGGGATCTTGTGCGCTTGCCCGCTGCGGCCCATGAACAGGAACTCGGAGCGGAACAGGCCCACGCCTTCGGCCCCGCAGTCGAGCGCGTGCGGGCAGTCGTCCGGCAGCTCGATATTGGCCAGCAAGGTGATCGTGGTGCCGTCGCGCGTGATCGCCGGGGTTTTCTTGAGCTTCGAGAGCTTCTTGCGCGCCTTGAGCATGGCCGCCTGGCGCGCCCGGTACTGCTCCAGCACCAGGGTGCTCGGATTGGCGATCACCACGCCGGCGTCGCCGTCGATGATCACCCAGTCGTCCTGCTCGATCAGTTGCGACGCCTGCGACATGCCGACCGCCGCCGGAATATCCAGGCTGCGCGCCACGATCGCCGTGTGCGAGTTCTGTCCGCCCACGTCGGTGACGAAACCGATGAACGAGCGGTCGCGGAACTGCAGCATGTCGGCCGGCGAAATATCGTGCGCGACGACGATCATCTGCGGCTGGAACTGATCGTCCGTCACCGGCGCCGGCGCCAATTGGGCAGTGCCCATCAACACCTTGAGCACGCGCTCGGCCACCTGCTGGATATCGGCCTTGCGCTCGCGCAGGTACGGGTCTTCAATCTCGTCGAACTGCGCCGACAATTCGTCGATCTGCGTCACCAGCGCCCACTCGGCGTTGTAGTGGCGCGTGCGGATGATGTCGAGGGGCGCCTCCGAAATCATCGGGTCCGACAGGATCAGCGCGTGCACGTCGATGAAGGCGCCCAGCTCCGTCGGCGCATCCTTGGGCAGGTCGGTCCACAGTGCCTGCAGGCCGCGATGCACTTCCGCCAGCGCATCCTGCAGGCGCTTGACCTCCGCTTCCAGGTGTTCTTCGGCCACCAGGTAGTGCTTGACGTCGAGCGCGGCGGGCGTGAGCAGGTGCGCGCGCCCGATCGAGATCCCGCGCGAGACGGGAATGCCGTGCAGCGTAAACGATGCCATGGACATGCCGGTAGAGGTGCGTCCGACCGGCATTACTCGCCTTCGCCGAATTTGTCGTTGATCAGCGCGGTGAGCGCCTCGACACATTCCTTTTCATCGGCGCCATCGGCTTCCAGGGTGACCTTGGCGCCTTTGCCGGCGGCCAGCATCATCACACCCATGATCGACTTGGCGTTGATGCGGCGCGCATTGCGGGTGAGCCAGACGTCGCTCGAAAACTTCGCGGCCAGCTGCGTGAATTTGGCCGAGGCGCGCGCATGCAAACCCAGCTTGTTGATAATTTCAAGATCTTGTTGAATCATTTTTTTGTCGTCTCTTCACACGGATCGCACACCCGGTGGCCGCAGCCACCGCCCTGGGCTTCGCACCCTTTTTTACGTCGGTCCTACCCTGATACGATTGTCGACCCGCACCGCGCCGCTCTGCGCGCCGGCCAGCGCCATCTCGACCACCACGTCGAGCGTGTCGCGCCGGTAGGTGATCGCGCGCAGCAGCATCGGCAGGCTGATGCCGGCGATGACTTCCACGTGGCCGGCATCGGCCAGCCGATTGCAGCAGTTGGCCGGCGTGCCGCCCTTGATGTCGGTGATCACCAGCACGCCGCTGCCGTCGTCGAGGCGGCAGATCGCTTCGCGCGCCAGTTCGTTCACCTCGGCCAGGTCCTGGTCGGCGGTGACGTCGATCGCCTCGAAATGCTCGGTGGGGCCGCGGAACACGTGCGCCACCGCCGCGACAAACGCTTGCCCGAGCGGTGCGTGGGTCATCAACAGAATGCCTACCATAATGTTTGCCTTACTTTCCCTGGCTGCGCCGCTCGACGGCGTCGATGAACATCGCCGCCACGTCGAAGCCTGCCTGGTCGAAGATCTCCTGGAAGCAGGTCGGGCTGGTCACATTGACTTCGGTGAGGCACTCGCCGATCACGTCCAATCCTACCAGTAACAGGCCGCGCTCGGCCAGCAGCGGGCCGATGGTCTTGGCGATGTGCAGGTCGTGCGCGGTGAGCGGCTGGGCCACGCCGATGCCGCCGGCGGCCAGGTTGCCGCGAATTTCGGTCCCCTGCGGGATGCGCGCCAGCGCGAACGGCACCGCCTCGCCGTCGATGACGAGAATGCGCTTGTCGCCCTTGACGATTTCGGGGATGTAGCGCTGCGCCATGATGGTCTGTTCGCCGTTGCGGGTGAGCGTTTCGATGACCGAGCCGAGGTTCATGCCGTCGGCGCCGATGCGGAAGATGCCGGCCCCGCCCATGCCGTCGAGCGGCTTGAAAATCACGTCGCCGTGTTTGGCGTGGAAGGCGCGCAGGCGCGCCGCGTCCGACGTGACCAGGGTGGGCGACGTGAATTCGGTGAACTGGGCGATTGCCAGCTTTTCGTTATGGTCGCGGATCGCGGACGGCTTGTTGAAGATGCGCGCGCCCTGACGTTCGGCCAGTTCGAGCAGGTAGGTGCCGTACACGTACTCCATGTCGAACGGCGGGTCCTTGCGCTGGATCACGGCGTCGAACTCGGACAGGCGCATCGCGGCCCTGGGCGCGGCGCGGTACCAGTCGTCGGCCTCGCCGGTCAGGGTGATCTGCGCGATGTTCGCGCTGACGATGCCTTCTTCCAGGGCCATGTCGCGCTGCTCGAAGGCGTACACCGCGTGGCCGCGCCGGGCCGCTTCGCGCATCATGGCGAAGGTCGAATCCTTGTACGTCTTGAAGCCGGACAGCGGATCGGCGAGGAAAGCGATTTTCATGGGCGATTCCATTCGGGAGTAATGACTGATTTTAGCCGGAAACGCCAATGTTGGCTTGGGATGAGGCTGGATGGGGTGCGAACACGCAAACTTGGGTTCCTGCGGGGGCGCCGAGCCCTGCGCACTTTGCTATCCGCCCACGGCTGACGGGCCGGACGAGCCGGTATAGGTGAAGTCCTTGATAATGACGTAAGGACGAAGAATATCGAGATACCTGGACTCGCCCCGCTGGTATGCTTCAAATGCTGCCCCGGCACACATGTCCGCGAAATCTAGCCCGCGTTGCATGGCCGCTACGCGGTCGACACGCTTGAGCACCAGCTTGCGTCGTTGCTGCAGGAGAAGGCGATAAGTGAGGATATGGTCGAGGGCGCGCTGCCCCTCGTTCAGCTCATCAGGGCAAAAGGTGAAGGTGTCCATGGCGGGAAGATTCTCGGCAAGCGTTTCCGCCACCATCATGGCGTAAACCAGATGGGCTCTACCTTTGTACTTTGCTTCCAAAGCAATAACTTCTGCCTCGCTCGCCTTGGGGTAGACCGTCCGCACATCGACGCCACGCATGAAGTCCGGAGCGCATTCTTTGTGATAGACGGCAATCATGACCTTGAGCTGGTCATTGTTGGCCAATTCCCTGGCAGCCAACTGGCAGAAAACCTCCCGCGGACGAGCGCTGATCGTTGCCCATTTCTTTTCCTTCCTGGAAGTCCATCCTTGCTGTTTGTGGAGTTGCTCAACCACCTTCCCCAAACGACGATAAGATTGATTCATGCCCAGTGCGATAGCGATAACGAAGTATCTTGCAGACCCGCCATTGCTGAATCAGGCATAAACCATCCAGGCAAAAAAAATGGCCTTCAATGCAGAAGGCCATTTTTAGGAAAAAGGGGTTATGCCAAAAAGGCCGCGCGTTTAGACCGCGCTTAGGACAAACAAGCCTAAACTTGCCCCTCCGGTAACTTCAATGGACTTACTCAACCTGACAAACAGGATATCACATGTGTGCCGATTTGGCCTCGACGGTTCCCGTTAGCTTGCTGCAGCTCACCCTAGTAGACTTCGGGATTGGGATCAGTCCGCTCCATCTCCAGCGACGCCGCAATCAGCCCCAGCCTTGCCACCACGCCATACACATAGAAGCGGTTCGGCGCCGCCGTTCCCGGCTTGGCCTTGAGGTCCGGCACGGCATGCTGCTGGGCAAACGCCAGCGGCACATACTGCGAGCCCGGCGCGTTCAGGTTCTGGTCGATCCCGCGCTCGGCATGGATCCGGTAGAAGCCGCCCACCACGTAGCGGTCGATCATGTACACCACCGGCTCGGCCACCGCATCCTTGATGTTCTCGAACGTCGGCACGCCTTCCTGGATGATGACGTCGCTGATTTCCACGCCATCCTTGATCACCGACATCTTCTGGCGCTGCGCGCGCGTCAGTTCGCGCACTTCGCTCGCGTCCTTGATGGTCAAAATCCCCATGCCGTAGGTGCCGGCGTCGGGTTTCAGGATCACGAACGGTTTTTGCTCCTTGATCCCGTATTCCTTGTACTTCTTGCGGATCTTGGCCAGCAGCATGGTGACGTTGTCGGCCAGGCATTCGGCGCCCTGGTCTTCGTCGAAATTGATCGCGCCGCATTTGCTGTGGAACGGGTTGACCATCCACGGATCGACATCGATCAGCTTGCCGAACTTCTTGGCCACTTCGTCGTAGGCGGCCAGGTGGTTGCTTTTCCTCCGCAGCGCCCAGCCCGCGTGCAGCGGCGGCAGCAGCGACTGCTCGTGGATATTTTCCAGGATCGACGGAATGCCCGCCGACAAGTCGTTATTCAGCAAAATGGTGCACGGGTCGAAATCCTTCAGCCCGACGCGGCGCCCGTTGGCGGACCGCACCAGCGGCTCGACCACCAGCATGTTCCCGTCCGGCAGCGCCAGCGGCGTGGGCTGGGTGATCTCGGGCGACAGCGAACCGAGCCGCACATGCAGCCCGGTCTGGCGGAAAATTTGCATCAGGCGCGCCACGTTCTGCAGGTAGTGCGGATTGCGCGTGTGCCCTTCCGGCACCAGCAGCAGGTTGCGGGCGTCCGGGCAATATTTGTCGATCGCGGCCATGGCGGCCTGCACCGCCAGCGGCAGCATCTCGGTGGCAAGATTGTTAAAACCGCCAGGGAACAGGTTGGTATCGACCGGGGCCAGCTTGTAGCCGGCGTTGCGCAGGTCGACCGAGCAATAGAACGGTGGCGTATGCTCCTGCCACTCCATCCGGAACCAGCGCTCAATGGCAGGCGTTGCCGCCAGAATTTTCTTTTCGAGGTCGAGCAGCGGGCCAGTCAGAGCCGTGACGAGGTGGGGAACCATGAATGAGACGTCCTTAAAGGCTGCTTGATGAAAATAATGAACTGCACACATCGGGGCGGAACCGGCGTTTTAAAGTCCCGGCCGGACCCATGAAGCAAAAAGGCGCCCCGCGGGGCGCCTGGATCGACCCGCTTGCGCGGGCCGGAGCAAAAATGTGGATCAGGAATGGTAGGCCGATTCGCCATGGCTCGTGATGTCGAGCCCTTCCCGTTCTTCTTCTTCCGGTACGCGCAGACCGATCACCAGGTCCACCAGTTTGTAGGCAATGAAGGACACCAGCGCCGACCACAGGATCGTGGTGCCGACCGCGGTCAGCTGCGTGATCACCTGGCCGCCGATCGAGTACTCCGCCGATGCCTTGTTGGCAACGTAGTCGAAAATGCCCTGGCCGCCCAGCGATGGCGCCGCGAACACGCCGGTCAGCAGCGCACCCAGGATACCGCCCACGCCGTGCACGCCGAACACGTCGAGCGAGTCGTCGGCGCCGATCAGGCGCTTCAAGCCGTTCACTCCCCACAGGCAGATAATACCAGCCAGCAAACCAATGACCAAGCCGCCCATCGGACCGACGAAGCCGGCGGCCGGGGTGATCGCCACCAGGCCGGCGACCGCGCCCGAGGCGGCGCCCAGCATCGATGGCTTGCCCTTGGTGACCCACTCGCCGAACACCCACGACAGGGTGGCGCAGGCGGTGGCCAGCAGGGTGTTGATGAAGGCCAGCGCGGCGATGTCGCCCGCTTCCAGTGCCGAGCCGGCGTTAAAGCCGAACCAGCCCACCCACAGGAGCGAGGCCCCGATCATGGTCATGGTCAGCGAGTGCGGGGCCATGGCTTCGCGGCCGTAGCCGACGCGCTTGCCGATCAGGATCGCGCCCATCAGGCCGGCCACCGCCGCATTGATGTGCACCACGGTGCCGCCGGCAAAATCGAGCGCACCTTTTTGGAACAGCCAGCCGGCTTTCGCGGTTTCGGTGGCCAGGGTGGCGGCATCGGTGATGGCGTCCGGACCGGTCCAGAACCAGACCATGTGGGCGATTGGCAGGTAGCCGAAGGTGAACCACAGCACCATGAAGGCCAGCAGCGCGGCAAACTTGATGCGTTCGGCAAAGGCGCCCACGATCAGGCAGCAGGTGATCGCGGCAAACGTGCCCTGGAAAGCGACATAGATGAACTCGGGAATGACCACGCCCTTGCTGAAGGTAGCGGCGTAGGCAAAGGCGCCCTTGGCCGGATCCCAGATGCCGCCCAGCAAAGCCCGGTCGAAGCCGCCGATGACGGCGTTGCCCGGCGTGAAGGCGACGGAATAGCCGTAGATGCACCACAGCACGATGATCAGGGCAAACACCACGAACACCTGCATCAGCACCGACAGCATGTTCTTGGTGCGCACCAGGCCGCCGTAAAACAGCGCCAGCCCGGGAATCGTCATCAGGATCACCAGCACGGTGGCGATGAACATCCAGGTGGTGTCGCCTTTGTGCGGCACCGGGGCTGGGGCCGGTGCCGCGGCGGGAGCGGCCACGTTGGCGGTGGTGGCCGGCGTGACAGTGGCCGTGGCCGGTGCGTCTACCGGAGTGACGACCACCGCCGCCGTGTCAGGCTTTGGCGTATCCTGGGCCGAGGCTGGCAAAGGTACAGCAGCCCCGATGGCGCACAGCAGCGCCAGTCCGGCCAGCCATGTTGTTATCGTTTTATTCATCAATTTTCCCCTAAGCTTAAAGTGCTTCGTTGCCGGTTTCGCCGGTCCGGATACGCACGACCTGTTCCAGGTTATAGACAAAAATCTTGCCGTCGCCAATCTTACCGGTGCGCGCGGCGCCTTCGATGGCTTCGATGGCCTGTTCGACGATGGCATCGTCGACGGCGAGTTCGATCTTGGTCTTGGGCAGGAAGTCGACCACGTACTCGGCGCCGCGGTAGAGTTCGGTGTGGCCTTTCTGGCGCCCGAAGCCCTTGACCTCGGTCACGGTAATCCCCTGCACGTTGATGGCCGAGAGCGCTTCACGCACTTCGTCCAGCTTGAAGGGTTTGATAATGGCGGTGATCATTTTCATGGCGGCACTCTCAAAAAGTTTTGGACACGGTCAGCACGGCGCGCGAACGGCCCAGGTCCTTGCCGTTGACCGGGCTGACGTACATGTCGGTGTTGGCGCTGATCACGGCCAGCGCGACCGAGGCGAAACCGAAGTCCTTGGTCACGCCGATCTTGGCATCGTTGTAGCTCAGGGCATCGTTGTGGGCCACGCGCTGGCGGCCGACGTGCAGGTTGAGCACCAGGCCGGTGGCCAGTTCCAGGTTGGCGCCCAGGTCCAGGTAGCCGCTGCCCTTGCTGTCGGTGGTGCCGAACAGGTTGGTAGTCGAGTGCGAATACTTGAGGTAGGCCGGCCCCATGCCCACCTGGCCGTACAGCTCGAAGGTGTTGGCGTTCGGGTGCAACCCATTGGACGGGTAGCCGTAGTACAGCCCGCCCACGTCGTAGCTGATGCCCTTGGCGATCTCGCCCTTCTTGCCGCCGTACAAGTCGATTTCGACATCGCCATCGCCGCCCAGATCCTTGGTCCACTTGATGGTCGAGGCCCAGATGCCGGCGTAGGCGCCGCTCGGGTTGTGGGTGTAGTCGGCGCCACCCTGCACTGCCGGCTTCATGCGGGTCTGCGACAGGCCGCGATAGCGGTAGTCGCTGGTCACGGCGGCGTTGAAGCTCACTACATTGTCGGGCACGGGCTCGTCGGCGGCGTGGGCCAGCGGCGCTCCCAGGCTTGCCAGCGCTAACGTCAGCACAGCGGCGAGAGACGACGGAGTAGACAGCTTTTTCATGGCGGTTCCCTTATGGTTTTTTAACAGAGATGGCGGTTGGGGTTTAAAATGAAGCCTGGGGCATGCACACTGCTTGCTTATCCAGTAGCAGAAGTCGTGCCAGCCCCGGTTACGCCCGGAAGCAACTTGTATTTGCACCTGGCGTCCCCAACTTGCTGTTAATAAACAGTAAAATTTCCGCGATTCCGGTCGCGGCCGGCCTACATGCACCAAACTGGCCCACCTGCCGCACCGCTGCGGTGCGCTACCGATTTCACGAGGATTGCGATGGATATGAACAGCTTTTTTAACGACTTGCAGGGCAAGATCAACCAGGCCATCGAGAGTTCGCCGGCCAAGGATATCGAGAAGAACGTCAAGAGCATGATGACCCAGGGCTTTTCCAAGCTCGACCTGGTCACGCGCGAGGAATTCGATATCCAGGCCCAGGTGCTGGCCAAGACCCGCGCCAAGCTCGAAGCACTGGAGTTGCGCGTGACCGAACTGGAAGAACGCCTGGCGCCGGCCAAGCCGCAGGTCTGACCGTGCGCGCTGTGAAAGTGCAAGGGTAAGGCGTCATTCGGCCCGAACAAGGTTTTGCCAAGCAATCTGTTGGCAAAAAAACCTTGTTCCGATTGGCCTTAGGTCATGCTCCCGTCATCTGGGAGGATTATTCTGACTCTGTTGGCGACATGCCCCTGCATCTCCCACAGGTTAGTCCGGTGACCTCGAACACCGGCACCAGACACGTGCAGCCGGAAACCATCCGGCTGCTTTTTTTTGCCCGCCATCAGCGCGCTGGCACGCTCGCCACCGCCGAGGGGGCACTCAGGCCGCTGTAAGTCGATGCCTTGACGACATAAAAACTCGCCGCGGTGCCGCTGGCACCGGTATCGACAAAACTGGTGCCGGTCAGTTCGGTGCCGACCCGCTCGAACGGCCCGGCGGCGGTGTTTGACCGCAACACGTCGTAGCTGCGCGCCATTGGGCTCGCTGCCCACTGTACGGCCACGCCACCTTTGCTTGCGCTGGCGCTGACCTTGGTGGGCGGCGCCACCATGCTGCCGGGCTTCGATCCGGTCTTCACGTTCTCGAAACTGGCGGTGGTGGTGGCGAACGGATCGCCCGAGGCCGTGAAAATGCCCACATACAAGGTGTCCGACAACTCCGGATAAATGATGGTGCCGATGGCCGACCAGTCGGTCCCGCCGTTGGCCGACAGGTAAGCGTAGATGAAGTTACCGTGCCGCACCAGCCTGAGCGACATCGGCGCCACCGCCGTCGGGAACTTGCGCGCCGCGTGGTAGCCGCCGTAGAACTGGGTGCCGACGCGCCAGAACAGGTGCGTGCCGTTGCCCGAGCTGGCCGGCGCCACGTAAATCTGGGCCGCCGCCGTGGCCGGCCGAGCATCGAGCGCGCTGCGCATCATGATGCCGGCCACGCCGCCACCCAGCGCACCCGGGTCGGTGACGGTGGCGATCACTTCCGAGTCGCCCTTGAGCTCCTTGTAGGCGAAGTGATAACCCTTCTCGGCGCCCGCGCCGGAGGCCGTCATCTTCCAGCCGGCGCCGCTGATGGTGGCGCTGCCGGGCGTCCTGACGTTGCCCAGGTCGGCTTGCGTGAAGCTGGTCGCCGCCGTCATCGCCGGCGCGGGGAACGGGAAGGTGACCGCGCGCGCGCTCGAGGTGTCGGTAGTGCGGCGCATCACCTGGCCCGAGTACGGTCCGCTGTAGGGGCCGGCTTCGCCGTTGGATTTGGCCAGTTCGCGGTATTCGCCGATGTTCGGCGCCTTCAATCCCTTGCGCACCACGTAGTGCGTGTACAGGGTCTCGAACAGGTTGGCCGGCATGGTCGTGAGCGGAACGCCGCCGATGCGGTCGTAGTAGCCATAGCCGCAAGATACCGGGGTAAAGGTGAATGGTTTACCGAGGTTGAAGTTGGCATAGTATTCGCCCGCCGTCAGCAGGCGGTTGTTGCGCAGCGAATACAAGTCGATGCCCTGCTTCCAGGCCGTTTCGGCGATGGCGCCGTAGGTGGCCAGCTGGCCGTGCGCGTGGCCCTGGTCGCGCCCGGTGTCGCCCACTTCGCCGTTCGACATGATTTGGTCGAGCCCGCCCGGATCGCTCAGGTAGGCGTTGATGACCTGGTCGAACTTGACCGGGCTGTCGAGGAACACGGCCACCGACAGCGCGGCCTTGAGCGCCAGTCCGCCCTGGTTGCACGGCTTGAGCAGGCTGCCGTTGCCAAGCCCGGTGCCGATCGCGGAGCTGCCGCCGACCTGCAGGCGGCGCCACCAGACGTTGTCCAGCCAAGATTTCATGTGCGCGGTGTGGGTCGCGCTCCAGCCGGGATACAGGCCGCGCAGGATGTCGGCGGCGATGATGGCGCGGCCGGAATAGTCGCCCAGCATCAGCGCGGCCTCGACGCCGTCGAGCGAGGTGTTGGTCGTGGCCCAGGCGTCCAGGATCGACATCGACTTTTCCGCGTGCGCGCTGTTGCCGGACACGTACCACATCAGCGCGTGGTTGTAGGCCATCTGCATGTCGCGCTCGAACGCGCCGCGATTAAGGTCGATATTCCGGTTGGCGGTGGCGAAGGGGCCGAGCATGGCGTAGTTCAGCGGCGTGCGCCCGCCCAGGAAGCGGTAGCCGCTGGCCCAGGGTTCTTCGCCGGCCAGCACGTGCGCCTTGTATTGCGCCAGGTCGGCCGCGTTGTAGCCGATGCCGGGGTGGACGAAGGTGGTCACGCCCGTGGTCCAGGCGGCGGGCACCGCCGGTGGCGCGACGACCGGTGGCGCGACGACCGGTGGAACGGCCGGCGGAGCGACGAGAGGTGGAACCACGACAGGTGGAACCACGACAGGCGGCGTGACGACTGGCGGTACCACGACCGGCGGTGCCACGACTGGCGGAATAACCACCGGCGGGGCCACGACTGGGGGAATCACGACCGGCGGGGCCACGACCGGCGGTGCCACGACCGGTGGCGTCGCGACAGGCGCAGCAACGACCGGCGTGGCGACAACGGTCACGGGGACTGGAACGGCCGCTGGCGTCGGCGCGATGACAACCGCCGGGACCGCCGGCACGGCGACCGGTGTGGCGGTCACGGGATCACCAACCGGGTTCGCATCGACCATCGGAGCGGCGTTCGGCGCGGCGGGAGCCGCTTCCGGTGGACCTGCCGCCGGCACGCTGTCGGGAAGGGCTGGCGCCGGCGCTGGCGTCGCTACCGGGCCGCTCGACGGCGGATCGATCATGGCGACGATACCGGGAACCGCCTTGTTCGACGATGAGCCGCCGCAGGCGGAAAGCAGCAGCGATAACGCCAGGAGGGACAAGGCGGGACGATGAATCACGGGGGGCATGGCGAACTCCGGCAGGGCAATTGAGATGAATGGATCAGCCCAGAGCCGTGGCGGTCACGCGGTGTCCGACGGTTTAACGTTGTCCAAATGTAATTTCGACAGGAATATACCCATTAGTTACAAAACTGTCAATATATTCATATGCATACGCGGCGGCAAGCAAGGGACGCGTGCTGCATGTGCCTCGTCCCTTGAGGAAAAACCCTACGCCAGCTCTTG
>DASVVC010000026.1:0-6944 GCA_036386755.1 Telluria sp. | reverse complement strand
GTCGATGTTGCAAAACTGGGGACAGACCCCGGTTTTGCAACATCGACGGCCGTTGTCGTTTTCCAAGGAGAAATAGCCGATGATATTGGCCGTCGACGTGCAGTATGACGAGGATTGCGGCTATGCCGCCGGCGTGCTGTTCGGGCACTGGGATGGCTTGTCGCCGCTTTCCAGTGTCAGCAAAAAACAGCTCGGCGTCGGCGAGTACGTGCCGGGGGAATTCTACAAGCGCGAACTGCCGTGCATCCTGGCCCTGCTCAGTGAACTCGACGAGCTTCCCGAATACATCGTCATCGATGGCTTCGTGTTCCTCGACGGACATTCGCACGCGGGGCTGGGCAAGCATCTGTACGATGCGCTGGGTGGCAAGGCCAAGGTCATCGGTGTGGCGAAGACGGCGTATGCCGGTATCGGCGACGACTACAAATTGCTGCGCGGCGACAGCATCAAACCCCTGTTCATCACCTGCATTGGCCTTGAACTGCCCGAGGCGAAGCAACACATCGCCGCCATGCACGGGCCGCATCGCATGCCCGTTCTGCTCAAGACCGTGGACCGCATCTGCCGCGAGCAGGCACTGGGGGGCTCGGCCGACATTGCGCCGGATGTACCGCAGAGCTGAGCGCGATTGAGAACGCGCAAATAAGCCTTCGTTTTTCGCCGTCAGACTGGGTGATCCCCATCCTTCCGCCCGGCCATCATGCTGACCATCCCCGATCTTGAAAAGCTTGCTCGCACGCGCCTGCACGAGGCCACCGCCCTGTTGATCGCGCGACAGTTCGACGGATCGGCTTATCTCAGCGGCTACGCCGTCGAGTTGGTTCTGAAGGCGCGGATTTGCATCAACCTGGATTGGATGGGATATCCCGAGTCGCGCAAAGAATTCGAAGGCTTTACATCGCTTCGTACGCACGACCTTGAAATACTGCTCGACCTGACCGGTCTTCAAGAAAAAGTGCGGAACAAATTTGGCTCCCATTGGTCAAATGTACACGTTTGGTCCCCTGAAGAACGCTATCGACGGGCCGGCGCTATGCCTGAGAGAGAAGTACGGGCCAGGCTGGCCTCCGCGTCGTTTCTTGTGAGGAATATATGAAGGAAGAACTGAAGATACTATTGAGCAAAATGGCAGTGATCGAACACGAAATTTCCGAAGAAAAAGGAGAATTGACGTTTTTCGCCTTACTTCTGCCCTGGGGGCGCTCGGCATGGGAGCTGACCGTTTCGGCGCCCTGGATTGACCGGGGGGGCAGATTTGACGCGATCGAATATATTGTCGATAAATACTATGCAGTGTGTAGCAATCCCGAGCGGACGATGATCGCGCACGTGACAATCCTCGACACCGACGATGAGGAACTGGACGACATCCTGGACGATTATGACGTCGAGCACGGCCTGGTGAAGATGAAATACAGCCGCTATTTCGACAAGGAATTCGACCGCGGCTATATTTTTACCTGCAAACGGCGCACGGCGGCACCGTCCATGCCCGAACGCGAGCAGGCCACCGGCCAGCCCAGCTAAGACGCACGTGCAGGGGGCCGCGCGGCGCCCGCTGCCTTACACCCCGTAGCGCGTCCGGTACGCCGACACCGCATCCTTGTACTGCGCCATTTCCGGATCGGCTCCAGCCGCATTCAGGTACGCAAACAAATCCTCCAGGTTCCCGATCGACACCACCGGGATATTGAATTCCTGGCTGACCTGCTGCACCGCCGAACTCGGCGACAGTTCGCCATCCTTGCCCGAGCGCTCCATGCGGTCGAGCGCGATGAGCACGGCGCACGGCTCGGCACCGGCGGCGCGGATCATGTCGACCGACTCGCGCACCGAGGTGCCGGCCGAAATCACGTCGTCGATAATGACGACCTTGCCGGCCAGCTTGGCGCCGACGATGGTGCCGCCCTCGCCATGGTCCTTGGCTTCCTTGCGGTTGTAGGCGAACGAGGTATTGTGTCCCTTGCCCGCCAGCGCCACCGCCGTGGCCGAGGCCAGGGTGATGCCCTTGTAGGCCGGCCCGAACAGCATGTCGAACTCGATTCCTGAATCGATCAGGGTCTGCGCGTAAAACTGCGCCAGCTGGGCCAGGGTGGCGCCGTCATGGAACAGGCCGGCATTGAAGAAATACGGCGACAGGCGGCCAGCCTTGGTGGTGAACTCGCCGAAGCGCAACACGCCCGCCGACACCGAAAACGCGATAAACTGTTGGCGCAAATTATTCACGACGACCTCATTTGTTCATTTAGAAAAGTGGCGCCATTTTACGCCACCCTCCTCACCCCCTGGAACCATGCCAAAAATTATTTCCGCGAACCTGAACGGGATCCGCTCCGCCCACAAGAAGGGCTTTTTCAACTGGATGGCGAACCAGACCGCCGATTTCGTCTGCGTCCAGGAGCTCAAGGCGCAGTTGCCCGACATGACCGAGGAGTTCCTGATGCCGGGCGGCTATCACGGCCATTTCCATTACGCCGAGAAAAAAGGCTACTCGGGCACCGGCATCTACAGCCGGGTGGCGCCGGACGCCGTGCGCATCGGTTTCGGCAGTC
The DNA here is from genome assembly GCA_036386755.1 of Telluria sp. Classification (GTDB taxonomy): domain Bacteria; phylum Pseudomonadota; class Gammaproteobacteria; order Burkholderiales; family Burkholderiaceae_D; genus Telluria_A. Next base: position 4,392 of record DASVVC010000026.1, on the reverse strand, counting down.
CGGAATTCGACGCCGAAGGCCGCTACGTGCGCGCCGATTTCGGCAACCTGACCATCATTTCAGTCTACTGCCCGTCCGGTTCGTCCTCGCCGGAACGCCAGGAAGCCAAGTTCCGCTTCATGGAATTGTTCCTGCCGCACCTGCTCGAATTACGCGCCGAGGGCCGTGAGGTGGTCATTTGCGGCGACTGGAACATCGCCCATCAAGAGATCGACTTGAAAAACTTCAAGGGCAACAAGAAAAATTCAGGATTCCTGCCGGAAGAGCGCGCCTGGCTCACGCGCATTTTCGATGAAGTCGGCTTCGTGGACGTGCATCGCGGCATCGACAAGCGCCCCGAGCAATACACCTGGTGGAGCAACCGCGGCCAGGCCTACGCCAAGAACGTCGGCTGGCGTATCGATTATCACGTGGCAACGCCTGGCATCGCGGCCCAGGCCAAGGAAGTGTTCGTCTACAAGGATGAGCGCTTTTCGGACCACGCTCCCCTGATCATCGATTACCGCATCTAGGGCGCCCCGTAGGGCGTCCCGTAGGGCGCCCCGTAGGGCGTCCCGTAGGGCCGCTACAGCACGCGCCGGCTTTCGAAGCGGCGCGGCTCGCCCGTCAACGGGTCGTCGAAGCCGATCGAGCGCGCCAGCAGCTTGAGCGGATTGGCGAAATCGTCCTTGCACGGCAGCGCCTCGGGATAAAACGCGTCATTCATGATCGGCGCGCCGAGCGCGGCCATGTGCACCCGCAACTGGTGCTTGCGGCCCGTATGCGGCTGCAAGCGGTACAGCATGGCGTCGCCCTGCGCGCCGATGACATCGATGATGCTCTCCGAGTTCGGCTCGCCCTCCACCTCTTGCATGCGGAAAAACGGATTTCCCTCGACCATGCGACTACGGTGCACCAGCGGAAAATTCAGCGAAGGCAAGGGTGCGGCCAGCGCTTCGTACTCCTTCTGCACGCTGCGCTTCTGGAACAGCGACTGATAGGCGCCACGGGTCGCTTCCTGGTGCGAAAAAATCACCACCCCGGCCGTTTCGCGGTCGAGCCGGTGGATTGGCGTCAACTGCGTCAGCCCCGTTTTGTTCTTCAGCCGCACCAGCAACGTTTCGTGCAAGAAGCGCCCGCCCGGTGTCATCGGCAAAAAATGCGGCTTGTCGACCACCAGCAAATGCGCGTCGCGAAACAGGATCTGTTCCTCGAAAGGAATCGGCGTCTCGGCGTCGAGCTCGCGGTAATACCAGATGCGCATGCCGCGCTGAAGCACGCTGTCGGGCCCGAGCACGGCGCCGCCGGCGTCGACCACCTCGCCGCGCGCCATGCGGCTGCGCCAGGTCGCCTCGCCGACATCGGCAAAGTGCGCGGCAAGAAAAGCCAGCGCGCCGACGGCCGGCGTCTCGTCGAGCCACAAATAGCTGGGCGCGACGCCATCGCGGATGGGAAGCGGAACGTGCGCGTTGGCGTCGGCCTGCCGTCCCATTTACTCGGTCGCGCTGGTACGGTATGGCGGCAGTTGCGCCACCGACGTATTCTTGCTGCGCGCGTACAGCGGCAGCAGCACGTTCATGTGCGACTCCATCTGGCGGATGCGTTCCTTGCCGCCCGGGTGGGTCGACATCCAGGCCGGCGGCGCGCCATTGTTTTGCGCAGCCATTTTTTGCCACAGGATAATGCCGGCGCGCGGGTCGAAACCGGCGCGCGCGGCCAGGTCCAGGCCGATCAGGTCGGCTTCGCGTTCATCGTCGCGCGAGAACTTGAGCGAGGCGAACTGTGCGCCGTACTGGGCGACGGTGTCGGTCACGCTGGGATCGATCCCGAATACCGAGGCGATCACCGCGCCGCCCAGGCGCGCGCCGACGCTGGTCGCGGTCGACTTGACCGACTGCTCGCGCCCGTGTTCGCGCAGCGCGTGCGAAATTTCGTGGCCCATGATGGCTGCCACTTCATCGTCGGTCAGGTTCAGCTTGGAGAGGATGCCGCTGAAAAACGCAATCCGTCCGCCCGGCATGCAAAAGGCATTGACCTGGTCGGACGAGAGCAGGTTGACTTGCCAGTTCCACTTGGCCGCTTCCGGATTCCAGCGCGTGGCGTGGGGAATGATGCGCTTGGCGATGCCGCGCAGGCGGATCACCTGCGGATGGTTGTCGGGCACCAACGCCCCCTTCTGCTGGGCCTGGCCCATCAGTTGCGTGTATTGCTGCGCGGCCTGCTCATCCATGCGTTCGGCCGAGGCCAGCACGCGGTAGCGCGGCATCGGCCGCACCTGGATGCCGTCCTGCACCGCCGCTTTGCTTTTGCCGCCCGCCTCGGTCTTGATGGGCGCCGGCAAGGGCTGGGCGCTGGCCACGGTCGACAGGCTGAGCGCCACGGCCAGTAACATTGGTGTGATCTTTTTCATGTTTCGTTTCTATGCTGTGTCTTTGATAACAACATCATCGCAGGAAATCGCGTAAATGCGCACACGATAAGCCACGCAGGCGAGCCCGCGCGCGTTCACGCCGCCGGCCGCGCCTACGCCGGCCGCGCCTATACCGGCCGTGCCTACGCCGGCCGCGCCTTCTTGCGCAGCCGGAATACGGCCAGGCTGCCGCGCAGGTTGGGCAGGAAGGAGACCGGCTTGCCATCGGCCAGCGCGACCCGCTCCAGCACTTCGAGGCCGCATTCTTCCGCGAGTTCCTCGAAATCGTAAATGGTCGCACAGCGCACGTTGGGCGTGTCGTACCACTGGTACGGCAGCGACTTGGACACCGGCATGCGGCCCTTGAGCAGCGCCATGCGGTGCGGCCAGTAGGCGAAGTTGGGGAACGAGACGATCGCTTCGGCGCCGACCCGCACGATATCGCGCAGCAGCGCTTCGACGTGCTGCATCATCTGCAGCGACGACAGGCACAGGACCGTGTCGAAGGAATTATCGGAAAACAGGCCGAGGCCCTTTTCCATATCCTGCTGAATCACGTTGATGCCGCGCCGCGCGCTCGCCAGCAGCGAATCGTCGGCGATTTCGATGCCGTAGCCGGTGCAGCCCTTGCCGCTCTGGAGGTAGCGCAGCATGGCGCCGTCGCCGCAGCCCACGTCGAGCACGTGCGACTGCTCCGGCACCCAGTGCGCGATGAAAGCGAGGTCGGGGCGCAGGCTGGAGAGGTCTTCAAAATTCATGCTTGCCCTTTCACCGGCATGGCTTCCCAGATGCGCTGGTAGTAAGCGCGCACCATGTTCATGTAACGCGCGTCTTCGAGCAGGAAGGCGTCGTGGCCGTGCGGGGCGTCGATTTCGGCGTAGGTCACGCGGCGCCGGTTGCACACCAGCGCCTCGACGATCTCGCGCGAGCGCTCGGGCGAAAAGCGCCAGTCGGTGGTGAACGAGGCGACGAAAAAGTCGGCCTTGGTGCCGGCCAGCGCGCGCTGAAGCGAGCCGCCGAATTCGCGCGCCGGGTCGAAGTAATCGAGCGCCTTGGTGATCAGGAGGTAGGTATTGGCGTCGAAATACTCCGAGAACTTGTCGCCTTGGTAGCGCAGGTAGGATTCGATTTCGAAGTCGATGCCGAAGTCGAATTTGTAGTCGTTGTTTTCGGCGGCGTTACGGAGTTTACGGCCGAATTTTTCGGCCATGTCGTCGTTCGACAGGTAGGTGATATGGCCGACCATGCGCGCCACGCGCAGGCCGTTTTTCGGCACCACGCCGTGCGCGTAGAAGTCGCCGCCGCGGTAATCGGGGTCCGACAGGATGGCCTGGCGCGCCACGTCGTTGAAGGCGATGTTTTGCGCCGACAGCTTGGGGGTGGAGGCGATGACGACGCAGTGGCGCAGGCGGTCGGGGAACATGATGCTCCACGCGAGCGCCTGCATGCCGCCGAGCGAGCCGCCCATGACGGCGGCGAACTGCGCGATGCCCAGGGCGTCGGCCAGGCGCGCCTGCGCGGCGACCCAGTCTTCCACCGTCACCACCGGGAAGGAAGCGCCGTAGGGTTTATCGGTGGCGGGATTGAGGTGCATCGGGCCGGTGGAGCCGAAGCAGGAGCCGAGGTTGTTGACGCCAATGACAAAGAAGCGGTCGGTGTCGAGCGGCTTGCCGGGGCCGACCATGTTGTTCCACCAGCCGGTGCTTTTTGGGTCGCCCTCGTAGGTACCGGCCACGTGGTGCGAGGCGTTCAGGGCGTGGCAGACCAGCACCGCGTTCGATTTATCGGCGTTGAGGGTGCCGTAGGTTTCGTACACCAGGGTGTACTCGGCCAGGGCGCCACCGCCCTGCAACCGCAGCGGTTCGGCAAAGCGCATTGCTTGCGGGGAGACTATTCCAATGGATGGCATGAGATTCGAAAAAATGACAAAACCGCTAAACTAAAAACCGTCGTTCCCGCGAAGGCGGGAACCCAAGTGCTATCTGCTCAGCGAATAACTTGGG
>DASVVC010000025.1:0-15986 GCA_036386755.1 Telluria sp. | reverse complement strand
GCGGGGCCGCCCTGGCATTGCCGGCGGCCCCGCGCGCTTTCATGCCCCGCCGGCCCATTGCCTGTGCAGGTCCGGGTCGCTGCGCAGCTCCCACAAGGTCAGCACGATGACGGCAATGCCCACGATGAGGCTGTTGTTCATCATGGGGCCGCGGTCGGCCACGGCCGGTATCCACGGCGACACCGCCACCCATACCCCCGCCAGGAGATTGACGACGACGGCCCAGACATAGGTTTTGAACAGGTCGAATGCGGCGAGCAAGGCGATGACCGCGCCCGCGATCCAGGCATTCATGGCCTGTGGGGAGTCACTGGGGTAGGCCAGTGCCCAGGGTGAGACGAGCAGCCAGAGGCCGAGCAGCAGGATCGCCTGATCCTGCCAGCGCCTGGCAGAGCGTTGGATTTCCATATTGCCTCCTGAACGCGAATTCCGGCGCGGAAATTTACTGCGCGGGAGCTGCGCCGGCACTCCCGGGCTACAGGGAGTTAGGCAGGCAAACAGCGGAAAAGTTCAACGACGCGATGGAGCCCAAGGGTCAGACCCCGGTTTTTCAGTTAGGGGTCTGACCCCGGTGTCACCGGTCTGACCCCGGTGTCACCGGCTCCAACGCAGGCAGCGCAAGCCAAGGCAGCGCGCAATCTACGACAAATTCGGCGCCAGCCAGCGTTCCAGGTCTTCTTTCGGCACGCCACGCCGCTTGGCCATATCGTTCAACTGGTCCTCGCCAATCTTCCCGACCACGAAATACTTCGCTTCCGGATGCGCGAAATAAAATCCCGATACCGCAGCCCCCGGGAACATGGCGAACGACTCGGTCAATTCCATGCCGATTTCCTGCGCCTGCAGCACCTTGAACATATCGGCTTTCACCGTATGTTCCGGACACGCCGGATAACCGGGCGCCGGACGAATACCCGCATAGCGCTCGGCGATCATCTCTTCATTCGACAGATCCTCGCCGGTTGCATAACCCCACAAATCGGTGCGCACGCGCTCGTGCATATATTCGGCGAACGCTTCGGCCAGGCGGTCGGCCAGCGACTTGAGCATGATGGACGAATAATCGTCATGCGCGTCTTCAAAACGCTTTTCGTATTTTTCAATTCCCAGCCCGCTGGTCACCGCGAACATGCCGATATAATCCTTGATGCCCGATGCTTTCGGGGCGATAAAATCGGCCAGGCACTGGTTCGGCCGCTGCACGCCATCCACCAGCGGCTTCACGCCCTGCTGGCGCAAGCCGTAATAGGTGAACGCCACGTTGCTGCGCGTGTCGTCGGTATAGACCTCGATATCGTCATCGTTCACGCTGTTGGCCGGCATCAGCGACACCACGCCATTGGCCGTCAGCCAGCGCCCTTCGATGATTTTCTTGAGCAGCGCCTGGCCTTCTTCGAACACTTTCGACGCCGCTTCGCCCACCACCTCGTCGGTCAGGATCGCGGGGAAGGGACCGGCCAGGTCCCAGGTCTGGAAGAACGGACCCCAGTCGATATACCTGGCCAGGGTGCCCAGGTCGACGTTCTTGAATTCGCGCCGGCCGATGAATTTCGGCCGCACCGGTTCGAACGAGAGCGCCATCTTGTTGGCGCGCGCGGCCGCCAGCGATAAAATCGGCAGCGCCTTCTTGTTGGCGTGCTGCTCGCGGATGCGCACATAATCCTGGGCGATGTCGTCGATGTACTGGTCGCGGCTCTCGGGCGTGAGCAGCGACTGCGCCACCGACACCGAGCGCGATGCGTCCGGCACGTACACCACCGGGCCGTCGTAGTTGTGGGCGATCTTTACCGCCGTGTGGGCGCGGCTGGTGGTGGCGCCGCCGATCAGCAGCGGAATCTTGAGCATGCGGAAGTGCGGGTCGCGCTGCATTTCCTTGGCCACGTGCGCCATCTCTTCCAGCGATGGCGTAATCAGCCCCGAGAGGCCGATCATGTCGGCGTTTTCGACCTTGGCGCGCGCCAGGATCTCGGAGCAGGGCACCATCACGCCCATGTTCACCACTTCAAAGTTATTACACTGCAGGACGACCGAGACGATGTTCTTGCCGATGTCGTGCACGTCGCCCTTGACGGTGGCGATGACGATCTTGCCCTTCGGTTTGGCGACAATGCCGGTGCGTTTTTCTTCCAGCAGTTTTTCTTCTTCGATGAAGGGAATCAGGTGGGCCACGGCCTGCTTCATCACGCGCGCCGATTTGACCACCTGCGGCAGGAACATCTTGCCTTGTCCGAACAGGTCGCCGACCACGTTCATGCCGTCCATCAGCGGGCCTTCGATCACATGGATCGGGCGCCCGCCATTGTGCAGCAGTTCCTGGCGCGCTTCTTCGGTGTCTTCCACGATCCACTGGGTGATGCCGTGCACCAGCGCGTGCGAGAGGCGCTGCTGCACCGTGCCTTCGCGCCAGGCGAGCGTCTGCACGTCCTGCTTGTCGCCGGCCTTGAGCGTGCCGGCAATCTCGATCATACGTTCGGTGGCGTCCTCGCGGCGGTTGAGCACCACGTCTTCGACGCGCTCGCGCAGTTCCGGGGCGATATCGTCGTACACGCCCATCATGCCGGCGTTGACGATCCCCATGGTCATCCCCGCCTTGATGGCGTGGTACAGGAACACGGTGTGGATCGCTTCGCGCGCCGGGTCGTTGCCGCGAAAGCTGAACGACACGTTCGAGACGCCGCCCGAAATTTTTGCGTGCGGCAGGTTGTCCTTGATCCAGCGCGTGGCGTTGATGAAGTCGACCGCGTAGTTATTGTGTTCCTCGATGCCGGTGGCAATCGCAAAAATGTTCGGGTCAAAAATGATGTCTTCCGGCGGGAAGCCCACCTGCTCGGTCAGCACCTTGTAGGCGCGCGCGCAGATCTCGGTCTTGCGCGCGAAGGTGTCGGCCTGGCCCTGTTCGTCGAAGGCCATCACGATCACGGCGGCGCCGTAGCGGCGGCACAGGCGCGCCTGGCGGATGAATTCTTCTTCGCCTTCCTTCATCGAGATCGAGTTGACGATGGCCTTGCCCTGCACGCATTTGAGGCCCGCTTCGATCACCGACCACTTGGACGAGTCGATCATGATCGGCACGCGCGAAATGTCGGGTTCGGACGCGATCAGGTTCAAAAAGCGCTCCATGGCCGCCTTGGAGTCGAGCATCGCCTCGTCCATGTTGATGTCGATGACCTGGGCGCCGTTTTCCACCTGCTGGCGCGCCACCGACAGCGCTTCGTCGTACTGCTCGTTCAGGATCATGCGCGCGAAGGCCTTGGAGCCGGTCACGTTGGTGCGCTCGCCGACGTTTACGAACAGCGAATGTTCGTCGATGGTGAACGGCTCCAAACCCGACAGGCGCTGCGCCACCGGAATGACCGGCACCGCGCGCGGGCTTGTCGTGGCCAGCATGTCGGCGATCGCCTTGATATGGTCGGGCGTGGTGCCGCAGCAGCCGCCGGCGATGTTGATAAAGCCGCTGTCGGCAAATTCGCGCAGCAGGGAAGACGTATCGGCCGGCAGTTCGTCGAAACCGGTATCGCTCATCGGATTGGGCAGGCCGGCGTTCGGGTAGATGCAGACAAACGTGTCGGCAATTTGCGACAGTTCTTCGGCGTAGGGACGCATCAGGGCCGCGCCCAGCGCGCAGTTCAGGCCAATGGTGAGCGGCTTGGCGTGGCGCACCGAGTTCCAGAAGGCGGGCACGGTCTGGCCCGACAAGATCCGGCCCGAGGCGTCGGTGACGGTCCCGGAAATCATGATCGGCAGGCGCTCGATGGCGGGGTGTTCGGTGAAATACAGGTCGATCGCGAACAGCGCCGCCTTGCAGTTGAGGGTGTCGAAAATGGTTTCGACCAGCAGCACGTCGGAGCCGCCTTCGACCAGGCCGCCCACCTGCTGGTGGTAGGCGGCCACCAGCTGGTCGAACGTCACGTTGCGCGCCGCCGGGTCGTTCACGTCGGGCGAGATCGAGGCCGTCTTCGGGGTCGGCCCCAGTGCGCCGGCGACGAAACGCGGCTTGTCCGGGGTGCTGTACTTGTCGCAGGCGGCGCGCGCCAGCCTGGCTGCGGCCACGTTCATCTCGTAGGCCAGGTGGCCCATGTGATAGTCGTCCTGGGCGATGGTGGTGGCGCCGAAGGTGTTCGTTTCGATCAGGTCGGCGCCGGCCGCCAGGTAGCGCTCGTGGATTTCCTGGATGATGTGCGGCTGGGTCAGGGTCAGCAATTCGTTGTTGCCCTTGACGAAAAGCTCGCGCGCACCGCTGCCGGCCGGGGCGGCGAAGGTGGCGAAACGCCCGTCCGGGCCGCCGCGGTAGGCCGCTTCGTCCAGCTTGTACTGCTGGATGATGGTGCCCATCGCGCCATCGAGGATCATGATCCGGCGCGACAGGATGTCGCGCAGCCGGGTTTCAGTCGTGGACATGGCGGGATGGGCGGTAGTCATGATTGTGCTTTCAATAGGCGGGTCGGAACCGGTGTGGACCGGGTCTAAAATTATACGTCATCGTGCCCTTTTGGTTCCCGGAGGCTTAATGATCAGTTCGCTTTGTATCGTTTTGTAATTAAATGGCGGCTTGATACAAGACGATACAAAACGTGTTGTGTCTGCAATCTTCGCGTTACATGCGAAGACGACAATCGCTTCGATGACGCCGCAGTGCGTCTTTACGGGGAACACATACATGAACGATGATTTTCAAACCAGCTGGTCCGAGCCAGTATCCATGCAGAACGGTGACGCCAGCACCGTGCAGCGCCCGCCAGTTGCCGCTCCACTCAAGCAGATCGTGACGATCCGCCTCGATGTGGACATGCTCAAATGGTTCAAGTCCGCAGGTCCGGGTTACCAGACCCGCATCAACCAGATCCTGCGTGCACATATGGAAGCGCAGCAAGCCGAGCGCGACGCAGCCCAGCAGTAAGCTGGCCGGGCAACGCGGAGGCAGGCAACTCGGAGGCAGGGGTGGCTCAGTCGAGGCTGAGTCCGTCCAGAGGGAATCCCTTAAGAAACTCGGCCGCAGGCAGACGCTTGCCGCCGGGTTTTTGCAGTTCCGTCAGGCGCAAGGTGCCTTTTTTACAGGCAACGACGATGCCGTGCTGGGCGTCTGCCGCCAGCACCTGGCCGGGCGCGGCATCGCTGTCCGCGTCCAGCGCTTCGGCGCCCCAGATCTTGATGACCACCCCGTTGACCTCGGCGTGGGCGCCGGGGAAGGGGTTGAACGCGCGGATCTTGCGGCCCAGTTCGACCGAGGACAGGGAAAAATCGAGCGCCGCTTCTTCCTTGCTGATCTTGGCGGCGTAGGTCACGCCCACGTCCGGCTGCGGCACCGGGTGCAGGGTGCCGGCCTCGCGCGCGCGCAGGGCGTCGACGATCATGCGCGCGCCCAGGGCGGCCAGGGTGTCGTGCAGGGTGGCGGTGGTGTCGGCAGGGCCGATCGGCACGCGCTCCATCAGCAGCATGGGGCCGGTGTCGAGGCCTTCTTCCATTTCCATGATGGTCACGCCGGTCTCCAGGTCGCCCGTTTCGATGGCGCGGTGGATCGGGGCGGCGCCGCGCCAGCGTGGCAGCAGGGAACCGTGGATGTTAATGCAGGGCTTGATGTCGAGCGTGCTGCGCGGGAGAATCAAGCCGTAGGCGGCGACCACCATCACATCGTAGTCGGTGGCCAGGAGGCGCGCGTGGGCAGAGGCGGCCTGGGCGGCGCGTTCGGGGTCCTTGCTGTCGAGGCGCAGCGAGAGCGGTTGCAGCACTTCGATGCCGTGCGCCAGGGCGTATTGCTTGACGCTGGACGCGTGCAATTGCAGGCCGCGCCCAGCGGGGCGGTCGGGCTGGGTTAGCACGAGTGGAATCTCGAAGCCGGCGACATGGAGGGCCTGGAGGGCGACGGCGGCGAACTCCGGCGTGCCGGCGAAGATGATTTTCATGGGATTCCTGGGTTAAACAGTTCAAAGTACAAACGGACTGGGCGCCATCAGCGCCAACACGGCAGCAGCACAAAAACCGGCAGCAACGCTAAAAACGACCGAAGCGCTAAAAACCGTCGTTCCCGCGAAGGCGGGAACCCAAGTTTTCGGCGCAGTCGGGGACTGAACTACGGACTTGGGTTCCCGCCTTCGCGGGAACGACGGTTTTGAAGACGCCGGCTGCGGCGGATTGCTTCCGGCCGCCGGCTTTTATCCTGCGGCCTGCCTTCAGTGCCGGCGACCCGCCGCCCGCAGCGCCGCTTCGCGTTCCATCCCGCGCTCTTCCTTGAGCATCTTGGCCTTGATCCGGTTGCGCTTGAGCGGCGACAGGTATTCCACGAACACCTTGCCCATCAAATGGTCCATCTCGTGCTGGATGCACACAGCCATCAGGCCGTCGGCGCTGAGCTCGAACGGCTTGCCGTCGGCGTCGAGCGCGCTGACCTTGATCTGCGCAGGGCGCTCCACGCCGTCGTAAATGCCGGGCACCGACAGGCATCCTTCATCGTAGACCTGCTTTTCAGCACTGGCCCAGACGATCATCGGGTTGATGAACACGCGCAGGTCGTCCTTCGTCTCGGACGTGTCGACGATGATCAGTTGCTCGTGCACGTCAACCTGGCTCGCGGCCAGGCCCACGCCGGGCGCGTCGTACATGGTCTCGGCCATGTCGGCTACCAGTTTGGTGATGCGCTCGCCGAATTCGGTGACCGGCTTGGCCACCTTGTGCAAGCGTGCGTCCGGGTAGCGGAGAATATTCAGTATTGCCATAGGTCTAGTAATTTCGATAACAATTCGGTGATAATTTCAAGTGGTCCTGCGCGTAAGAATTCCAAAACACAACAAAAACACAACAGACCCACAACCGGGTCAAGCATGGTTTTTCTTGCTAGTTCAAGGATTTATGTGCAGAATTTGATCCAGTTCGGCAAGCCTTATCATCGATATCGTCGATAGGGTAGCGTTAAATCGCGCTGTCTCTTGCGCTGTGGCTGGCAAGGTGACGTGTCCAGCTAGCAATTCCGTGTTAATGCCGCACTTTACGGACATCTCAATGAAAAATTTTAGCACAGTCGGCGTCCGCGTAGCGGTTGTGGCGCTTTTTGCGGGACTGCTCGCAGCCCCGACCCAAGCGGCCACCTGCGAATTCCGGCCCAATGCCCCTGACCAGCATCTGGTGGTCAAGGGTGATACCTTGTGGGACATTTCCGGCAAGTTCCTGCAGCACCCGTGGTGCTGGCCCCAGGTATGGGGTTTGAACAAGGAAGAAATCCGCAATCCGCACTGGATTTATCCGGGCCAGATCGTCTATTTCGACCGCAAGAACAACCGCTTGTCGCTGTCGCGTCCGGGTAGCGGCGATGGTTCCGGCAGCGCCAACGGCACCTTGCGCCTGTCGCCCCAGATCCGTACCGAAGGCCTGGGCAAGGATGCGATCCAGGCCATCCCGGCCGGCGTGATCGAGCCGTTCCTGTCGCAGCCGCTGATCGTCGAAGAAAACGAGCTCAAGGGCTCGCCGCGCATCGCCGCGGCCGAGAGTGGCCACGTCTACCTCGGCAAGGACGACAAGATTTATGTTCGCGGCGACCTCAAGGGCGGCAGTTCGTTCCAGGTGTTCCGTCCGGGCACCCCGCTCAAGGATCCGCAGACCGGCAAACGGCTCGCGTACGAAGCGGTGTACCTGGGCACGGCCAAGCTGTTCGCCGAAGCCAAGCCGGGTGTCGACGTGCACACTTTCGTGGTGGGCAGCTCCAAGCAGGAAATCGGCGTGGGCGACCTGCTCATTCCAGCGCCGCCGACCGTCGTGCGCAACTACATGCCGCACCCGCCCGATCGACAGGTCGACGCGCGCATCATGGGCGTGTACTCGGGCGTGACCCATGCCGGCCAGAACCAGGTGGTCAGCATTAACCGCGGTTCGCTTGACGGAATCGATATCGGCACCGTGCTCCAATTGTACAATCTGGGCAGAACGGTGCCCGACCCGGGCGCGCCGAAATCGGGCATCCTGGGCACCAAGAAGACGATGATCAAGTTGCCTGACGAGCAGTCCGGCACCCTGTTCATTTTCCGTGTGTTCAACCGTGTATCGTACGGCTTGATCATGCAGGTAACCGAGCCGGTGGAAGTCGGCGACGTGGCCAGATCACCGGAGTAACACCGCCGTGCAAGACACGGACCCCGCCAACCCCATCAGCCAGGCCGAGCGCCTGGCTGCCTGGGTGCGCCTGGAGCAGACCCCGGGCGTGGGGGCCGTGACCGCGCAGCGCCTGCTTGAGCGCTTCGCCACCCCGCAGTCCATCTTTACCGCTTCCCACCTGGTCTTGCGCGAGATTGTCTCCGACAGTGTCGCGCGCGCCCTGTGCGGCCCCATGCCCGACGCCTGCGCCGCCTATCTCGACACCTTGGCCGACTGGCTGGCCGGCCCCGGCCACCACCTTCTCACGCCCGACGACCCGGCTTTTCCGCCGCTGCTGCGCGAGCTGGCCATGCCGCCGCTGCTGCTGTACGCCGCCGGCCGTATTGAGCTGCTGTCGGCCCCGGCCGTGGCCGTCGTCGGCAGCCGCAATGCCAGCGCCCAAGGCGCGGCCAATGCGCGCGCCTTTGCCGGTGCGCTGAGCGCGGCCGGCCTGACCATCGTTTCGGGCCTGGCGCTGGGGATCGATGCCGCCGCGCATGACGGCGGCTTGCGCGGCCCCGGCTCGACCGTGGCCGTGACCGGCACCGGCGCCGACCGCATCTATCCGCGCCGCAACGAGGCGCTGGCCCGGCGCATCGCCGAAGAGGGTTGCATCGTCAGTGAGTACCCACTCGGCACCGGACCCGTGCCCGGCAATTTCCCGCGCCGCAACCGCCTGATCAGCGGCATGTGCTGCGCCGTGCTGGTGGTCGAGGCGGCGGCCGGGTCCGGCTCGCTGATCACCGCCAAGCTGGCGCTTGAGCAGGGCCGCGACGTGTTCGCCATTCCCGGCTCGATCCATTCGCCGCTGTCCAAAGGCTGCCACAGCCTGATCCGCGACGGCGCCACCCTGGTCGACTGCGTCGACGATATCCTCATTCCGCTCCGCGTGGCGCCCCTGGCGAGCTTGGCGCGCCAACCCGACACCACGGCGTCGTTCGATGCCGCCCAGCTGGCGTTGCTCGATGCCCTCGGGTACGAGCCGGTCGGCGCCGATGCGCTGGGCGCCCTTACCGGCAGCGACCCGGGCGCACTGGCGGGCCACCTGCTGGCGCTGGAAATTGCCGGTCATCTTGAACGGTTGCCCGGCGGATTGTTCCAGCGCGTGAAGCCCTGAAAAAACGGTGCGGCGGCGCGTAAAGAGCGTACGGACGGGGCTTGTGTCATAGCGAGCTTAACTGATAGAGTAGAGCCATGTTCGATATCCTGGTCTACCTTTACGAGACGTACTACCGCCCCGACGCCTGCCCCGAGCCGGCCGCGTTGGCGCGCAAGCTGTCCGCTGTCGGCTTCGACGAAGACGAGATCTCGGAAGCGCTCGTGTGGCTGACCGACCTGACCGAAATGGCGGGCGACGAAACGAACCTGTCGTTCACCTCGAGCGGCACGCGTTTTTACGTGCAGCGCGAATACGACGCCCTCGGCAGTTCCGCGGTCGGCTTCATCCAGTTCCTCGAAAGCGCGAGCGTGCTCAGCCCCGTGCAGCGCGAAATCGTGATCGAACGCGCGCTCGCGCTGGAAGAGTCCCCGGTGGGCCTGGGCAAGCTGAAGATCATCGTGCTGATGCTGCTGTGGAGCCAGGGCAAGGAACCGGACGCGCTCATGTTCGACGACCTGTTCGGCTCCGACGACGAGCAGGCCCCCCGCTTGCTGCATTGATTCCGTCCGGGCGCGGCCGGCGCCGCCCGTATCACTCCCGTATTACGCCCGCCAGCGTGTCGTTTCCCTTCCGCGCAACGCTTTGCCCCGCTGCCGGCACGATTGTGGCTGTTAGCATGCAGTGGCTACTTGCGGATTTCCCGACAACCCGCTTATCATTGGCCGCTCTATCGGGTTGTTACAATTTCGATATCAGACTGGCAAAATGCCGCCTGCTGCGGCCAAGCATGTATGATGCGCGGGCCGAACCACTTAATATAGTACGACGAGAAAACCTATGACCAAAACCCTCATCATCGCCGAGAAGCCCTCCGTCGCGAACGATATCGCCAAGACGCTGGGCGGCTTCACCAAGCACGATGAGTACTTCGAATCGGACGAATATGTCCTGTCGTCGGCCGTCGGCCACCTGCTGGAAATCGCGGTGCCGGAAGAGCACGACGTCAAGCGCGGCAAGTGGAGCTTTGCCCACCTGCCCATGATTCCGCCGTATTTCGCGCTCAACCCGATCGCCAAGACCGAGGCCCGCCTCAAGGTCTTGAACAAGCTGATCAAGCGCAAGGATGTCACCCAGCTCATCAACGCATGCGATGCCGGGCGCGAAGGCGAGCTGATTTTCCGCCTGATCGCGCAAAACGCCAAGGCCAAGCAGCCGATCAAGCGCCTGTGGCTGCAATCGATGACGCCGGGCGCGATCCGCGACGGCTTCACGCAATTGCGCAGCGACGAAGAAATGCTGCCGCTGGCCGACGCCGCGCGCTGCCGTTCCGAAGCGGACTGGCTGATCGGCATCAACGGCACCCGCGCCATGACCGCCTTCAACTCCAAGGAAGGCGGCTTCTACCTGACCACCGTGGGCCGCGTGCAGACGCCGACCCTGTCGATCGTGGTCGAGCGTGAAGACAAGATCAAGAAGTTCATCTCGCGCGATTACTGGGAAGTGCGCGCCGAGTTCGTGTGCGCCGCCGGCGTGTACGAAGGGCGCTGGCTCGACCAAGCCTTCAAAAAGGACGAGAACGACCCCGAGAAGCGAGCCGAGCGCCTGTGGAGCAAGGCGGCCGCCGACACTATCGCCATGGCCTGCAAGGGCCGCCAGGGCAATGTAACGGAAGAATCGAAGCCGACCAGCTCGATGGCGCCGGCCCTGTTCGACCTGACCAGCCTGCAGCGCGAAGCGAACGGCCGTTTCGGCTTTTCGGCCAAGAACACGCTCGGCCTGGCCCAGGCGCTGTACGAAAAGCACAAGGTGTTGACCTACCCGCGTACCGATTCGCGCCATCTGCCGGAAGACTACATCAGCACCGTCAAGGACACCATGGTGAGCCTGGCGGAGAACAATAACTACCACCAGTTCGCCAAGCAGATCACCGACAAGGGCTGGGTCAAGCCGAACAAGCGCATTTTCGACAACACCAAGATCTCGGATCACTTCGCGATCATCCCGACCACCCTGGCGCCGAAGAACCTGTCGGAGCCGGAACAGAAGCTCTACGACCTGGTCACGCGCCGTTTCATGGCCGTGTTCTTCCCGCCTGCCGAATTCCAGGTCACCACCCGCTTTACCGAAGTGTCCGGCCACCAGTTCAAGACTGAAGGCAAGGTCATGACCAATCCGGGCTGGCTGGCGATCTACGGCAAGGAAGCCTCGACCGACAGCGACAAGGACGACAACACCGGCGGCAACCTGGTGCCGGTGGCCAAGGGCGAAAAAGTGCAGACCGAAAAAGTCAGCCCGAACGCCCTGGTCACCAAGCCGCCCGCACGCTATTCGGAAGCAACCTTGCTCTCGGCCATGGAAGGCGCCGGCAAGCTGATCGACGACGACGAACTGCGCGACGCCATGGCCGGCAAGGGCCTGGGCACGCCAGCGACGCGCGCGGCCATTATCGAAGGCTTGCTGGGCGAGCGCTACCTGCTGCGCGAAGGGCGCGAACTGATTCCGACCGCCAAGGCATCCCAGCTGATGACCTTGCTGCGCGGCCTCGGCGTGAACGAACTGACCGCCCCGGAATTGACCGGCGAATGGGAATACAAGCTGTCGCAAATGGAGAAGGGCAAGATTTCGCGTGATGAGTTCATGCGTGAAATTGCCCAGATGACGCAGATCATCGTCAAGCGCGCCAAGGAATACAACAACGACACGATTCCCGGCGACTACGCCACCCTGAAGACGCCGTGCCCGAACTGCGGCGGCGTGGTCAAGGAGAACTATCGCCGCTTCGCCTGCACCAAGTGCGAGTTCAACATGAGCAAGACGCCTGGCAGCCGCCAGTTCGAAATTGCCGAAGTTGAAGAGTTGCTGGAAAAACGCACGATCGGCCCGATGCAGGGTTTCCGCTCGAAGATGGGACGTCCATTTGCCGCGATTTTGCGCATCGTGCGCGATGAAGATATCAAGAATTGCAAGCTGGAGTTCGATTTCGGCCAGAACGACGAAGGCGGCGAAGATGGCGAAGGCGTCGACTTCACCGGCCAGACCGCGCTCGGACCGTGCCCGAAATGCGCCGGCGGCGTGTTCGAGATGGGCCTGGCGTATGTGTGCGAGCACAGCGTGGCCAAGCCGAAGACGTGCGACTTCCGCAGCGGACGCATCATCTTGCAGCAGGAAATCCTGCCGGAGCAAATGGTCAAGCTGCTCAACGACGGCAAGACCGACCTGATGCCGGGGTTCGTCTCGCAGCGCACGCGCCGCCCGTTCAAGGCTTTCCTGGTCAAGGGCAAGGATGGCAAGATCAGCTTCGAGTTCGAAGAGCGCAAGGCAAAAGCACCGGCCAAGGGCAAGGCTGCGGCGGTAGCCGATCCGGTAGCCGAAGGCGACGAGGCCGCACCGGCCACGGCGAAAAAAGCCGCGCCGGCCAAAAAGGCTGCGGCGAAAAAAGCGCCGGCCAAGAAGGCTGCCGCCAAAAAACCGGCAGCCAAAAAAGCCGCCGTCAAGAAAGCTGCCACGGACGAATAATCCAACGCACACCACCCGGTGCCAGGTCTGACAAACGGACACGGGCCCTGCCGTTGAAATCGCATTTGCGGTTCTAATAGCCGGGCCCGTGTCCGTTTGTCCGACCTGGCACCGTTGCTTCTAATCTGACACACCACCCATCGTGACTAATCGCGCGCCACTGCCGCTGGAAGAGCCTGAGCTGTTTTGCGGCGCACGCGCCATGGAGGTTGAGCTGTGCCTTCTCGAGCGCTGGCTCACCGGATGGAGCCTGGCGCGCGGCCTGCCGCTGCCACGCCACCACGGGGGCGGCTTGGTGGTCGACGTCGGCTGGCCCGATCAGGTGCGCCGTCACGTCTTTGCCGATGCCGGGTCCGCGCTCCAGCAATGCGCGGCCAACACCCACGAGCCGTTCGTGTATCTGAAGGCGGCGGTCGATCCCGCCCGGCTGCGCCTTGCGCTTCCCGAACGCTGGCGGGTCGAAACGCCGCGCTATCTCATGGCCGCTCCCGCTCTAGCTCCCGCTCCCGCTGCCATGCGCCGCTCGCCCGCCCTGCCTGCCGGCTACGTCTTCAACATGGACCAGGAACACGGCGCGTGTGTGATCCGCGTGTTTGACGCGGCGGGGCAGGCCGCCGCGATCGGGCGCGTGGTGCTTGTTGGCGGCACCGCCGTGTTCGACCGCATCGAAACGTTCGCGCCCCATCGCAGGAAGGGGCTCGCCAGCGCGCTGATGGCCGCGCTGGACGCGCTGGCGGAACAAGGCGCCGTGTCCGAGCGCCTGCTGGTGGCGACCGAGGCCGGACGCGCGCTCTACCTGGGCCTGGGATGGCAGGTGCTGGCGCCGTATTCCACGGCCGTACTGACGGCGCCCTAGGGCCCCGCTGGCTGGCTACCTGGCGTCGGCCATTCCCTTCAGCAGAGCCGCATGAAACGCGTCCGGATCCTGCATCTGCGGCGCGTGGCCCAGGTTCGGGAATGTCACCAGCGTCGCCTTGGGAATGCTTTTTGCCGCCTGCTTTGCGAGGACCGGGTAGTTCCCCAATGTGGCGCGCAGTTCCGGCGGCGCCAGGTCCTTGCCGATGGCGGTGTTGTCCTTCTCGCCGATCAGCAGCAGGGCCGGCATGCTCAAGAGCGGGAACTCGTACACGACCGGCTGGGTATAGATCATGTCGTACAGGAGCGCCGAATTCCACGCGACGATCTGCTTGCCCGGTCCGCGGTTCATCCCGGCCAGCATCTGCACCCACTTCTCATACTCGGGCTTCCACTGGTTGACGTAATAGGTCGATTTTTCGTATTCACGGATGCGCTCCGCCGTGGTCTTCAATTCGCGCTCGTACCACGCGTCCACATCGATGGACGGCACGCCGGCCGCCTTCCAGTCTTCCAGCCCGATCGGATTGACCAGCACCAGTTGCGTCGTCTGCTGCGGGTACATCAGGCCATAGCGCACCGCCAGCATGCCGCCGGTCGAATGTCCGATGATGGTGGCCTGCTTCACGCCGATCGATTCGAGCAGCGCACGCGTGTTGGCGGCGAGCTGCTGGAAGGTGTACTGGTAATGCGCGGGCTTGCTGGACTTGCAAAAACCGATTTGGTCGGGGACCACCACGCGGTAGCCCGCATCGCTCAGCGCCTTGACGGTCGACTCCCAGGTCGCGCCGCAAAAGTTTTTCCCGTGTAGCAGGACTGCCGTGTTCCCGTTCGGTTTGGCGGGTTTGACGTCCATGTACGCCATGTGCAGCCTGGCTTTTTGCGAAGTGAAGGCGAATTTCTGCACCGGTGCCGGGTAGCTGAAGCCGTCGAGTTCGGGGCCGTAGCTTGGCTCGTCGGCGGCGTGCGCGGCAAACAGCGGGACGGCGAGGGCGCTGGCGCACAGCAGGCGCGAGATACTGGAATGGACAGGCATCGAGGGGCTTCCTTGGCAAGTGGCGAAGTAACAAGTCTAGCCCGGAAAGCCATGTTGCGTCGTCGCGCTGGCCCGCACCGCTTACGGCGATTCGCCCGCGAACGACTGGCGCTCGCGCAGCGTTTCCAGTTCGCGCGCCAGGTTGTCCCGCGCGCGCTCGTTGTACAGGTTGGCGAAATACGCGTCCGGATACAGCGTGCCCGCCGTGGCCTGCGCATGGAAATGCGCCAGGATGCGTTCGCGGCCGGCCAGGTAATCGGCTTCCTCGATGTGGCGGTACTCGGCCCGCACCGCGCGCGCGTAGCCATCGTACACATCGGCCGCCTGGCCCAGGATCGCCAGGTCCACGCCCTGCATCACATCCTGCAGCGCATGACGCGATGGTACCTGCGCCAGGTGCTCGGTGGCGCGAATCAGGCTCGCCACCTCGGCCGCCGCGGCGCCGCTGTCGAGGTTCGAGGCGAGCCACATCTGCGCGCTCTGTTCTTCGTTCGAGCCAATGCCGCCGCTCTCGCCCCCGCCGCCGCCATACACCGCGTCGTGGAACCAGAATGCCTTTTTCAGCGCCGCCACCTGGGCCGCGCCGGCGCCGGCATTGGCTGCCCACACCGTGATCTCGGTCAGTCCGTGCACCAGGTGGTCGAGGTTGTGATACGGACGCCCCTTGGCGCCGTAGGCGCTCTCGCCGGTCAATCGGGCGAACCAGGCGGCGGCGTTGGCGTCGTCGCCTGGCCACAGGCTGTCCCAGTCCTTGCGCAGCCAGTCCAGGATCCAGGCGCAATAGGCCGGCGCCGGCATGAACTGGCGCGTGGTCCAGTGCCAGCCGACCGGTCCCTGCAAACCGCGCACGAAACTCGAACTGACCGACCCCAGGTCGCGCGGCGGCATCACGAACAGCGTTTTGGCGCCGTGCAGCACATCGACGTTGGCTTGCTGGATCAGGTTTTCGTAATCGAAGTCCGACGTGTTGCGGATGCCGCGAATCAGGAAGTCGATGCCCAGCCGCTTGGCCGCGCGCGCCGTGTAGTCGCCGTGCACCAGCACCACGCTGACATTGGTCCAGCCTTGCGCGGCGACGCTGCGTTCGACGATGTCCTTGCGCGAGGCGGCGTTGAACTGCGGCTTCTTGAACGGGTTTTCAGAGATCAGCACAACGACTTCGTCGGCCAGTTCGCGCGCCTCGCCGATTACCCACAGGTGGCCGTTGGTGATCGGGTCGAGCGTGCCGGAGAATGCGATTTTTTTCAAGGTTCAGCTCCACAGGTCGGTGTATCGGTGATGCAGTTGTTCGGTCAGGGCGCGCACATCGTCCAGCGTGCCGTCGTTGTGCGCCACGTCGTCGGCACGCGCCAGGTAATCGGC
>DASVVC010000024.1:0-18696 GCA_036386755.1 Telluria sp. | reverse complement strand
AGAGTTCGGCAGCGAATCGTCCTACCCCCGGGGTCTGACCTCTGATTCGAAATATTTTTTGTTGCTAATCAGAGGTCAGACCCCGGTGGTAGGACGTGGTGGCGGCGGGGTAGGAGTTTTGGTGTCAGGCGTTGGCGAGGTCGAGGCGGGCGTCGCTGCCCCGGCCGTGGTAGCGGCCGGCAGAGAGGTCGTCGAAGCGGATCGCCGGGCGCTTGGCCGACATTAAATCGGCCAGCATCTGCGCCGAGCCGCACGACATGGTCCAGCCCAAGGTGCCGTGCCCGGTGTTGAGGAACAGGTTGCCCAGCGCGGTGCGGCCGACGATCGGGGTGCCGTCCGGCGTCATCGGGCGCAGCCCGGTCCAGAACGAGGCGCGCGCGCTGTCGCCGGCGCCCGGGAACAGGTCGTTGACCACCATTTCGAGCGTGGCCCGGCGGCGCGGGTTGAGGCGGTGGTCGAAGCCGGCAAGCTCGGCCATGCCGCCCACACGGATGCGGTCGTCGAAACGGGTCACGGCAATCTTGTAGCTCTCGTCCAGGATGGTCGAGACCGGCGCTTTGCTGGCGTCGGTGATCGGCACGGTGATCGAGTAGCCTTTCATCGGGTACACGGGAAGGTCGACGATCGATTTGAGCAGCGCCGTCGAGTGCGCGCCGAGCGCGACCACGTAGGCGTCGCCCTGCACCAGTTCGTCGCCGCAGTGCACGCCGGCAATCGCATTGCCGCTCACCGCCAGGCGGTCGATGGCGACGTTGTAGCGAAAGCGCACGCCCAGCGCTTCGGCCATGGCGGCCAGGCGCGTGGTGAACAGCTGGCAGTCGCCGGTCTCGTCATTGGGCAGGCGCAGCGCGCCGACCAGCTTGTCCTTGACCAGCGCCAAAGCCGGTTCGGCCTGGCCGAGCTGGTCGCGCGTGAGCAGTTCGTACGGCACGCCGGAATCCTGCAGCACCTTGATGTCTTTTTCCGCGCTGGCAAACTGCTGTTCGGTACGGAACAGTTGCATGGTGCCGCGCTGCCGGCTTTCGTAGCTGATGCCGGCTTCTTCGCGCAAGGTCTTGAAGCAGTCGCGGCTGTATTCGGCGAGGCGCACCATGCGTTCCTTGTTGACTGCGTAACGGTCGGAGGTGCAGTTGCGCAGCATGTCCCACATCCATTTGAGCTGGAAGGTGGTGCCGTCGGGCGTGATCGAGAGCGGGGAATGGCGCTGCAGCATCCACTTCATGGCCTTGAGCGGAATCCCCGGCGCGGCCCAGGGCGAGGCGTAGCCGGGCGAGATCTGGCCGGCGTTGGCGAAACTCGTTTCCAGCGCGGGACCGGCCTGGCGGTCGAGCACGGTGACGTCGTGGCCGGCCTTGGCCAGGTAGTAGGCGGTGGTGACGCCGATAACGCCGCTGCCCAAAATGACGACACGCATGGTCTCTCCGGAAGAATAAATGTGGATGCAAGAATTTCCGCTATATTATTGGGTTTCAACCAGTCTTTGTTCACGTATAACTGCACTTATTTAGTGGAATTTCATGCGCACCGTTAAAGAATCGACCCGCAGCCTCGACAAGCTGGACCGCCACATCCTGCGCATCCTGCAACACGAGGGCCGCATCTCGATGAAGGACCTGGGCGAGCGGGTCGGCTTGTCGGTCACGCCCTGCATCGAGCGCGTCAAGCGCATGGAGCGCGACGGCGTCATCAGCGGCTATTACGCGCGCGTCGATCCGGCCGCGCTCGGCGCGAAGTTGCTGGTGTTCGTGGAAATTACCCTGAACCAGAAGTCGGCCTCGGCCTTCGAGCAGTTCCGGCGCGAGGTGCTGCGCATTCCCGAGGTGCAGGAATGCCACTTGGTATCGGGCGACTTCGATTACCTGATCAAGGCGCGCATCCACGAGATGGCGGAGTACCGCAAGCTGCTCGGCGACATGCTGCTGCAGTTGCCGGGCGCGGCCCAGTCGAAAAGCTATGTGGTGATGGAGGAGATCAAGGAGACGCTGGTGCTGTCGACCGAGGCGCTCCTTGCGCAGGGTTGAGCGTTAGCTAACGCAAGCTCTGGAAACGCCCGGCCTCGAAGTCGGCGATCGCGGTCTGGATTTCCTCGCGCGTGTTCATCACGAACGGTCCGTGCGACACCACCGGCTCGCCGATCGGCGTGGCGTGGCCGACGATCAGCAGTGCGTCGGTCTCGGCGATGATGCCCAGCGCATCGCCTTCCTCGTTCAGCTCGGCCAGGTGGAAGGCGTCGACGCGGTCGCCGTTGACCTCCACGGTGCCGCGCACGACATACAAAAACACATTGCGCGCGCGCAGGTCGGGCACGTGCAGGCTACCGCCGGCGCGCATTGCCACCGTGCTCATGAATACGCCGGTGAGCGACTGCACCGGGCCTGCGCGGCCGTCCCATTGCCCGGCGATCAGGTGCAGGTCGACCTTGCCGCCGTCGAGCGCGATGATGGGAATATCGCCCTGCTGCAGGCCGGTGTAGGCCGGCGCCGTCATCTTCAGGCGTCCCGGCAGGTTGATCCACAGTTGCAGGATTTCGAGCTGGCCGCCTTGCTCGCGAAACGCCGGCGGCGACACTTCCGCATGCACGATGCCGCTGCCGGCCGTCATCCATTGCACGCCGCCGGCGCCGATGACGCTCTCGTGCCCGGCGCTATCCTTGTGCATCAGGGTGCCGTCGATAATGAAGGTGACGGTCTCGAAGCCGCGGTGCGGATGCGGCCCGAACGGCAAACCGCGGTTGCCCGGCGGGTAGTGCTGCGGTCCGTGGTGATTGAGGAACAGAAAGGGGTCGATCTGGTCGGCGTACGGACCGGGCAGCGGGCGCTGGGTCATCAGGTCGCCAATATCGTCGCGCTGAGCGGGGTGCAGGCGCTTGATGGTCTTTTCGCTCATGGGCGAACTCCTTGAATGAATGATATCGTCCATTACCATACCCGAAGCGAGGCGCGCACGTCGTCGGCCTGCACGATTGTGAAAACTTTATGCCCCGGTTTGCTGTCCTAGTGGGACGCCACCACTCTGGTGGAGACCACAAGGAGGTAACAATGGCAACAATGAACGCACCCGCAACCGAACGCCGCCACATCCCCGAACGGCGCAACGGCAGCATCGTCCTGCACTCGACGCACTTTTCGGCCATCGACTGGGTCGCGATGGTGCTGATGATTGTCGGCGGCATCAACTGGGGGCTGGTCGGGGCCTTCGAGTTCGACCTGGTAGCCGAGCTGTTCGGCGAGCGCACCACCTGGTCGCGCCTGGTGTACGTGCTGGTCGGCATCGCGTCGCTGTATGGTATTTACTTGCTGAGCAAGATGGCCGCGCGTAACCGTTAGGGCACTGCACCGCATGGCTGGCGGTGATAGACTTTGACGTTAATCAAACACAACGTCCGGGATTGTCACCATGCGCCATTCGTTCGTCATCGCCAGCCTGCTGTGCTGCCTGGGCAGCGCCGCCAGCGCCGCTCCCCCGCCACCGGGGGACGCGGCCTTGCGCGCGGCCGCCCATGCGGCAGCCACCTATCGCACCGAGCTGATCGACACGCTGGGCAAGATGGTCAGCTTCAATACCGTCGCCGACAAGGCGGTGCCGTTCGAGCGCAACCCGCAGCACCTCGGCTTCAAGCAGTACCTCAAGGCCGAGGCCGAACGGCTGGGGCTCGATTACACCGACCACGGTTATGTGATGGTGATCGGCCTGGGCAGCGGCAGCGAGCGGGTCGGCATCATCACGCACGGCGATATCCAGCCGGTCGATCCTTCCAAGTGGAAAAAATCCCCCTTCGAGCTGGACAAGACCAGCGAGGCCGGGCGCCTGATCGGGCGCGGCAGCGAGGACGACAAGGGCCCGATCGCGACCGCCATGTACGCGATGAAGGCGATCAAGGATCGCAAGGTGGCGCTGTCGAAACGGCTGGAACTGTATGTCTACATGGCCGAGGAATCGGACTGGGGGCCGCTGACCGAGTTCCTCAAGACGCACCAGGCGCCGCAGGTGAATATCACCCTCGACGCCGAGTATCCGGTGGTGACGGCCGAGAAGGGCTACGGCACGATCAGCGTGACGGTGCCGCCGCAGCCGATAGTAGCGGCGGCGCCCGGCACGGCATCGCTCGGCGCGTTCGGCGGCGGCTTTTTCGGCAGCCAGATTCCGGAAGACGCCACTGCGGCCATCGACAACGCCACGCCCGAACTGGAAGCGCGCATCCGCCAGCGCGCCACCGCCCAGGGCGGCATGCGCTACACCTTCACCCGCCAGGGCCAGCAGTTGCTGGTCAAGGCGCAGGGGCTCGCGGCGCATTCGTCCAAGCCGGAAGACGGCGTCAACGCGATCAGCATGCTGGCCGACGCGCTCAGCGTGCAGGCGTGGCCGAACACCACGGCCGGGGCCATGGTCAATTTTCTCAACGACCTGATTGGGACCGGCATGTATGGCGAAAAGTTCGGCGCCATCGCCTACCGCGATAAATTCATGGGACCGATGACCGTGGCGCCGACGGTCATCAAGCAGGGCGAGGCTGGCATTTCGCTGCATGTGAACCTGCGCCGTCCGCAAGGCAAGAGCACCGAGCAGCTCACGCGCGAAGTGAACGCGGCGCTGGCGCAGTGGCAGGCGCAGCGCGTCGCGCTGGCCGATGTGAAGGTCGAGATCACCGAACCGTGGCTGCAGAAAAGCGCGCCCCAGGTGCCGACCTTGCTGTCCGTGTTCTCCTACTACACCGGGATCAAGAACCCGCGTCCGATCTCGATCGGCGGCGGCACCAATTCGCGCCTGTTCCCGAACGCGGTCAGCTTCGGTCCGACCATGCCCGGCACGGTGTACTCGGGCCACTCCGAGCATGAATTCATCACCGTCAAGCAGCTGATGCTGAACCTGCAGATGTACACGGCCGTCATGGTCGAGCTCGCAAAATAGACGCGGCCGTTGGCGCGCGGGGCGACGCGGGGTGCCCTGCGGCGTCGCGCCGGGCCGGGCCTGTCCGGGCGCACGCGTCCACCTGTCCGCTTCGATTGCACCCGTAAAAACACCGATCCGTAATGTAGGCAGCAGCCTACATTATGTAACCGGTTGTGCCGTTTAACAGTCAACTTCCCGACTTCTTCCTCTGGCAGGCAGTGGCGCCTTTGCGCCGATGCATCATGGCTGGTTACACGCCTTTTTTCCTCAGAAATCTTGCTTTGGCCAAGCGTGAAAATGCGCAGAATTGGCGTGCTAGCATCCGTTCCCTGTCCGCGATCACCGGCGTTGTCGCGGCATGGAGCCTGCCGGCTTGCGGCGCCCGCTTGCGGCATCCGCTGGCATCCGCTGGCGGCACCAACTTGCGGCGTTAGCTTACGGCACCCGCTTTCGGCGTCCGGCAGCGGCCCCGCTTGCAGCATGGCGCCGTACACGCGCAGCCCGGTACGGACCGGCGGCCACGGCCGTTTGCGGTCCCACGACGAGGAGCATCAATGAGTCAATTCGAATACCCGCGGCCCCAGCTCGTGCGCGAGCACTGGATCAGCCTGAACGGCCCGTGGAAATTCATGTTCGACGACGAACGGCGCTGCCGCATGCCCGATGGCGCGACCGAGTGGACGCACCAGATCGAGGTGCCGTTCGCCCCCGAGGCGCGCGCCAGCGGCCTGGGCGACACCGGCTTTCATTCGGTCTGCTGGTACGAGCGCAGCTTCCAGCTCAGGCCGCACGCCGGCCGCACCATCCTGCATTTCGGCGCGGTCGACTACCGCGCGCGGGTCTGGGTCAACCAGCACCTGGTGGCCGAACACGAGGGCGGGCACACGCCGTTCTCGGCCGACATCAGCGCCGTGCTCACGGAGGACGGCACGCAGGTCGTGACGGTGTACGTTGAGGACGATCCGCACGACCTGGCCAAGCCGCGCGGCAAGCAGGACTGGCTGCTCGAAGCGCACTCGATCTGGTATTCGCGCACCACCGGCATCTGGCAGACGGTGTGGATCGAGCAGGTGGCCTCGACCTACATCCATCGCCTGCGCTGGACACCCATTTTCGAGACCTACGAAATCGGCTGCGAAATTTTTGCCACCGGCGACATCACCGAGGAACTGTTCGTCGAGGTCAAGATCTGGCATGGCGAGAACCTGCTGGCCGACGACCACTACAAGCTGCTCGGGCACGAGGCCAACCGCAAGATTTCCCTGTCCGACCCCGGCATCGACGATTCGCGCAACGAGCTGCTGTGGAGCCCCGAGCGTCCTACCCTGCTCAATGCCGAGGTGACCCTGCGCCACCGCGGCAAGGTGCTCGACGTGGTGCGTTCCTACACGGCGCTGCGCTCGGTGGCGATCAACCGCGACCGCTTCATGCTCAACGGGCGCGCCTACGCGCTGCGGCTGGTGCTCGACCAGGGCTACTGGGCCGAGTCGCTGATGACGGCGCCGTCCGACGCGGCCCTGAAACGCGACGTCGAGCTGGCCAAGGCGATGGGTTTCAACGGCGTGCGCAAGCACCAGAAGATCGAAGATCCGCGCTATTTATACTGGGCCGACCGGCTCGGCCTGTTGGTATGGGAAGAAATGCCCTCGGCCTACCGCTTCAGTCCCAAGGCCATCACGCGCATGGTGCGCGAATGGACCGAGGCGATCGAGCGCGACTACAGCCACCCGTGCATCATCGTCTGGGTTGCGTTCAACGAATCGTGGGGCGTGCCGAACCTGACCCTGACGCAAGCCCACCGCAACGCGGTCGAGGCCCTGTACCACCTCACGCGCACGCTCGACGCCACACGCCCGGTGATCGGCAACGATGGCTGGGAAGCGTCGGCCACCGACATCCTCGGCATCCACGACTACGACTGCAATCCCGAGCGGCTGGCGGCGCGCTACACCACCAGCGAAACGACGCGCACCCTGTTCGACCAGCGCCGCCCGGGCGGACGCATCCTCACCCTGGACGGCTTTCCGCACCGCGGCCAGCCGATCGTGCTCACCGAGTTCGGCGGCGTCGCCTTCGACAAGCACGGCACGGGCGAGCGTACCTGGGGCTACTCGCGCGCCCACACCGAAGACAGTTTCCTCGACCTGTACCGGCGCCTGCTGGCGGTGGTCAACACCACGACCATGTTCAGCGGCTTTTGCTACACCCAGTTCAGCGACACCTTCCAGGAGACGAACGGCCTGTTGTGCGCCGACCGCACGCCCAAGGTTCCGCTCGAACTGATCCGCGCGGCCACGCGCAACGACCACGAGAAGGAGGAGTGCCCCCCGGGAATTGCCTGATTAGCCGCCATCCTCGCCCGCGCGGGACGGCGCCGCGGGCCTGCAGGACACATCAATGAGCCAATATACGCCCGCGACGGGCGAAAGGAGATCGCATGTCTACCATCATCGTTTTTTGCCACCTGCGCTGGGACTTTGTTTACCAGCGGCCGCAGCAGTTGTTATCGCGGCTGGCGCACCATTTCCGCATCCTCTTTGTGGAGGAGCCCGTTCACGATGATGGCGACAGCTTCATGGAGCAGTCGAGTCCGGTCCCCAACGTGACCGTGTTGCGCCCGCACACGCCGGTGCACGCTTCCGGCTTTCATGACGACCAGATCCGCCTGCTGCAACCGATGCTGGCCGGCCTGGTGCCGTCCGGCGAGCGCCCCATCGCCTGGTTTTATACGCCGATGGCCCTGCCGCTGCTGCAGGAGCTGCACGCCGGCCTGGTGGTGTACGACTGCATGGATGAACTGGCGGCGTTCAAGAACCCGCCGCGCCAGCTCCTGCAACGCGAAACGGCCTTGCTGAACCTGGCCGACCTGGTGTTCGCCGGCGGTCCCAGCCTGTACCAGGCCAAGCGCGAGCGCCATCCCAACGCGCATTGTTTTCCCAGCAGCGTCGACGTGCGCCACTTCGAGCGCGCGCTCGATCGCAACGGCAGCCATCCGCTCCAGGCCGGTATCGGCGCGCCGCGCCTGGGCTTTTACGGCGTGATCGACGAACGCTTCGACGCGCCCCTGATCGGCGCACTGGCCGAGGCGCATCCCGAGTGGCAACTGGTGATGGTGGGGCCGGTCATGAAAGTCGACCCGGCCAGCCTGCCGCGCAGTCCGAATATCCACTACCTGGGTCAGCAGCCGTACGAGGCGCTGCCCGACCTGCTGGCCGGATGGGACGTGTGCCTGCTCCCGTTCGCCCTGAACGAAGCGACCCGCTTCATCAGCCCGACCAAGGTGCTCGAATACATGGCCGCCGAGCTGCCGATCGTCAGCACCGACATTGCCGATGTCGCCCGGCCCTACGGCCACGTGGTTGCGGTCGCGCGTGCGACCGGCGCCTTCATTGCGGCGTGCGAAGCGGCGCTGTCGATGACGCCGCAACAGCGCGCCGCGATGTGCGCGACCATGCGCGATATCGTGGCCGGCACCTCGTGGGACGTGACGGTGGACGCGATGCGCCGCCTGCTGGCCGAGACAGCGCCGGGACGCAGCACGGCGCGCTTTAGCGGCGCGGGCACCGGGGGCGCGGGCACTGCTGGCGCGAGTACGGGCGCGGCCGGCAGCGGCGCCACGGTCAACCCGCTGCGCACGCAGACCGGCGCGCAGAACGTGCAGACCATCATCGTCGGCGCCGGTCCCACCGGCCTGTCGGCCGCCTACCACCTGGGCGAGGGCGCGGTGCTGCTCGACAAGAACAGCAGCGTCGGCGGCTGGTGCCGCTCGATCCACGACCAGGGCTTCACCTTCGACTATGCCGGCCACATCATGTTCTCGAACGATCCGTATGTGCTGTCGCTGTACGAGATGCTGCTCGGGCCCAACCTGCACTGGCAGAATCGCGAAGCCTGGGTCTACAGCAAGCAGGTGTACACGCGCTACCCCTTCCAGGGCGCGCTGTACGGCTTGCCGCCCAAGGTGATCACCGAGTGCATCCTCGGCGCGGTGGAAGCGCGCTTCGGCAGCATCGACGGGGCGGCGGGGTCGCCCTGCGCGGTCAAGCCGGTGGAAGACTGCTGCGCCGATGGCACGGTCGAGGTCGCCCACGGCACGGCCAGCATCGCGCCGCGCAAGCGCGAGAACCAGAGTTTCGAAGAATTCATCTACAAGGTGTGGGGGCGCGGCATCGCCAGGCATTTCGCTATTCCCTACAACAAGAAGCTGTGGACGGTGCCGCTGAGCGAGATGGAAACCTCCTGGCTCGGGGGCAGGGTGCCGCTGCCCGACCTGGAAGACATCATCGAAGGCGCGCTCGAACCGGTCGCCAAGCCGATGGGGCCGAATGCCCGCTTCGGCTATCCGCTCTCGGGCGGCTTCCAGGCGCTGATGTCCGGTTTCCTGCCGCACATCAAAGGCAAGATCGAAATGAACGCCGAAGCGGCCCAGCTGCTGCCGCGCGAACATGTGCTGGTGATGGCCGACGGCAGCCGCTACCGTTACGACCACCTGATCAGCACCATGCCCTTGCCCGAATTGATCAAGCTGATCGGCAGCGAAGCGCCGGCCGAGGTGCAGGCGGCCGCCGGCGGGTTGCGTCACTTGTCGATCCGCTGCGTCAACCTTGGCGTGGCGCGCGAGAACGTCACCGACAAGCACTGGGTCTACTATCCGGAGGACACGATTTTTCACCGCATCTTTGTGCAGGGGAACGCCAGCCCGCACTGCAATCCGCCGGGTGGATTCGGGCTCACCTGCGAGATTTCGTATTCGCCCTGGAAGCCGCTTCCGCTCGACGGCCAGGCATTGATCGACCGCTGCATCGAAGACTGCATCAAGGTCACCATGCTCAGGCCGGACGACCGCATCATCACCGCCAACCTGGTCGACATGCCGTATGCGTACGTCGTCTACGACCACGCGCGCGCGGCCAACGTGGCGCTGGTGAAGGCATGGCTGGCGCGTTACGACATCGTGCTGGCGGGACGTTACAGCGAGTGGGAATACTACAATTCCGACCATGCCTTCATCGCCGGCAAGAAGGCGGCGGAAGCGGTGCTGCGCCAGCAGGCCGATGCCGCTCAAAATGTAGGATCGGAGTGACCGGATTGCTGCCGCCTGGCGCATGGGCCGGCGCTCGTGCCCGAGGTGGGTTTGCCGCGCCGGCCGGATGAGTGGTTCATTCCCGTCGTTTCGGGCATTGGCGGGCGGCCATCCGGCCCGTGCGTCGTGTCGGTCGTTGGCGGGAATTGCAGTGGACCAAGGCGTTGTTTCGCGCGTTGTCGACGAGGCAGCCACGCGGCGCGTCATGTGAGCCGCAGGCGGAAGGCGGACCGGTCCATTGTTTCAAGTATGGGCATAACCGGCGTCCACCCAGCGCGACGTTTCGAGCGTTGGCGCAACTGGCATTGGGGGGCATTGTTTCAGGTAGCGGCATGACCGGTGTCTAACCGGGCGCGTCGTTTGCGCCGTTGGGACAACCGGCATCGGCAAATCCATCGTTTCGGTAGCGGGCATCACCGGTATCGATACGGCGCGTCGTTTCGGCCGTCGGCGGAAATGGAATCGTGAGGAACTTGTCGCGCTTCTCCGGCGATTCGCAAAACGTGCGTACGCCGCGATCGGCGGATGGCCCGGCCGGCCGCGCGCCCAGAGATCGCGCGTTTAACGCATGCGTGATCGTTTGCGACATCTCGTCGCCGCGCTCTGCCGCGCATCCGGCAGCGCTGCTACATCGGCCACGATGGGCGGCAACAGATCACGATGCAACAGATCACGACGCGCGGACAGCTTGACCATCCTGCGTCCACAGAGCGCCGGGTCGCCAACCACGACGCAACAGGTCACGACGCGCGGACAGCTTGACCATCCTGCGTCCGCAAGAGAGCCGGATCGCCAACCACGGCGCAACAGGTCACGACGCGCGGACAGCTTGACCATCCTGCGTCTACAGAGTGCCGGGTCGCCAACCACGACGCAACAGATCACGACGCGCGGACAGCTTGACCATCCTGCGTCCACAGAGCGCCGGGTTCGCCAGCTACGACGCAACAGGCCACCACACGCGGACAGCTTGACCATCCTGCGTCCACAGAGCGCCGGGTTCGCCAACTACGACGCAACAGGTCGCGACGCGCGGACAGCTTGACCATCCTGCATCCGCAAGAGCGCCGGGTTCGCCAACTACGACGCAACAGGTCGCGACGCGCGGACAGCTTGACCATCCTGCATCCACAGAGCGCCGGATTCGCCAACGCCAGGCGCCATCGCCTGGCTGGCCGTGCGTGTATTAATGCGCTAGCGTTGGATTGCGCCACCCGACATGCGCACGCGGTCGCCGGTTGCGAAGGATGGCGCCGTTTCCTGCGTGACGACCTGGGTCGCACCGTCGTCCATCTTCAGCGTGATGCGGTAGACGCGGTCGCCGGTCATGGTGCTGCCGCTGGTGCCCGTGCTGCCGGCGCTCCCGCTGCCGCCAACCGAACCGCCAGTACCTGCCGTGCCGCTGCCCTGGCGTGACACCACTTCGATCTTGCTCACGGTGCTGTTGGGCGTGCCTGCCGAAGCACCCGATGGAGCGCTCGCGCCACTGGCCATGCTGCCGCCCGCCTGGGCACCGCCGCTTGCTGCGGAGCTACCCGAGCCCGACGTGGAACTGTTCATTCCGGTTCCTGTGGCACTCCCCGAGCTACCCGCACCGGCCATGCTGCCGCTGCCTCCGGCCGACGTGGAGCTGCCGCTGCCCATGCTGCTGCCGGCCCCGCTCGACCCGGAGCCGCCCGTGCCTGTCGTGCTGCCGGTTCCGGTGCCCGTCGTGCTGCCCGTGCCGGTGCCCGCCATGCTCCCGCTGCCTCCGCTGGTACTGGTGCCGCCGCTCTGGCCGCTGCCGCTCGTTCCTGCGCTGCCGCTGCCGCTTCCCGACGCGCCGCCGCTGTCCGTCGTGCTGCCTCCTGTCGACGACGTGCTCGCCGATGTGTCCCCGCTGGTGCCGCTGGTGCCACTGGCTGTGTCGCTGCCGTTCATGCCAGTGGAACTGCAGGCCGCCAGGGCCAGCAAGCCCGCCAAGAGCACGCTTTGTTCGATACGCTTCATGATCAACTCCTTTGGTTGGGTGTCTTCCTTGTGTGCGTGACAATGCCGCGTGCCACTCTGGTAAGAGCGGTCGATGCGACTAACGTTCCCATGCATTCCCAGCCTTTTGACGCAGATCAAACAATGAGTAGATTGTCTTGAATTTTTCGGAGGGTGGGCGACGCGCGCAAGGGCAGTGCAGTGCGCGTTTGATACAGCGCAAGTACCCGCTGCTTTAAACAAGCAATAATTTCCTACTGAACTTTTTGAGGGTTTTCCATGCCTGCAACTTCACTCTCCAGCCTGATCACAGACCTGGTCGCGTCGATGGAGTCGACCGTCGCCAGCCTGCGCGAGCACGAACAGTCGGAGCGGGCGTTGCGTCGCCTCTTGCGCGAGGTGCAATTGGGCGATGTTGCCGGTGCGCCGCCTGGCGCACCGGCGCTACCGGGAACGCGCTTGGGGGAGAAATGCCCAGAGCAGGGCGGCGGTGACGAGCGCGGCGTTGCAATCGACCATCCAGTCGCCGACCGCGCCTGTGCGGTACGGTAAAAAGCTCTGCACCAGTTCGTCAAGCGCACCCATGACCATCACGGTCAGCACCGATTTGAGGGCGCGTTCGCGCGCACTGCCCAGGCTGCCGGTGAATAAAAGGAAGGTAATGATGCCGTAGGCCAGCGAGTGCAGCACGATGCCGGACGCCACGGTGCCAATCTCGGCGCGCGCACCGGGCAGCGAACCCATGATGAGAATGGCCGCGTACATCGCCAGCGCGGTGCCATAGCGCAATTTGCGCAGGCGTTCATCGAGAACAAGCAGGGAAAGCAGGGCAGGCATGACAGGAAGCGTGAGGGAAAACCGCTACCTTACCATGCCGGCCCGCGCGCGTGCGCGGCCGGCATGTTCCCTGCCCGGGAGGGGGTCAGATGGTCAGCGCGGGTGCGCCGTTGGGGTAGCGCGCGTCAAAACAGCCATGACATTCGGCACAGAAAAGATGTGCGACGCGCACTGCGCGCTGGCGCAGGACCAGTTTGAGATGGGTATGGCTGCAGTTGGGGCACGTCTCCCTCACCGTGCCGAAGGTGATCAGTTCGACCGGGGCATTGTCGTCGTCGAGGTGATCGACAACGGCGCTTGGATTGAGTTCGGTAAGGACGAGTTTGTCGTCCGGGGTGTGGCGCTGGCGGCGGCTGGCGTTTGCCTGTTGATAAAGTGGCTCGGATAGTGCATCAAGGACATATTCGCTCATTCTTATCGCTCCGCTTGGCTGGCCAATGGTTATGAAAAAAGCTCGAGGAACTTCATCATAGAGCAATGAGCGCCGGCTTCAAGCCTTTGTGTCAGCTTTTCGCCTATCCTCGTCAAATGAACAGGAAAAAGTGTTGCGCCAAAAAAAAGCCCGCTTGTGGGAGCGGGCTAAACCCAAGATCGGGCCAAGAGATCGTCAATTCGGAGTGGTGTGCCGCCCTCTGGGTCGGCACACCTGGCTGCCAGTCACGCATATCGGTTACGTGTACAGCAGATGAAGCAAGTATAGGGAGGAAATGTTACGCAGCTATGACACCGCGCAACATTCTGAGAAGTAAGGAGAAAAATGATCGACGGAATTCAAGCTTCGTCCACGCACCTTCGGCGCAGGCAAAAAAAAAGCCCGCTGATGAAAGCGGGCTTCAAACTATTTTCTTGGAGGAAGATAGTGGAGACAGGTGCAATTATGCGGGCCGGGCACTTATATGTCTAATTGCCATTTCGGATACCAGACATGCGTCTGCCGTATATCTGATGCGGTCGCCTCAGACGGTCACGCTCAGGTCCACCTCGATATTGCCGCGCGTAGCGTTCGAGTACGGGCATACTTCATGCGCCTTGTTCACTGCGGCCTGGGCCGTTGCCAGGTCCATGCCGGGGGTGTTCACCACCAGCTTGATGGTCAGGCCGAAGCCACCTTTGTCGTTCGGGCCCACGCCGACGGACGCGTCGATGCTGGTATCGGCCGGAACCGGGGTCTTGAGCGCGCCGCTGACCAGTTTCAGTGCCGACAGGAAGCATGCTGCGTAGCCTGCCGCGAACAATTGCTCAGGATTGGTGCCGTCGCCGCCTGCGCCGCCCAGCGATTTTGGCGTCGACAGCTTGACGTCCAGGACCTTGTCATCGGAAACGGCGCGGCCATCGCGACCACCGGTTGCTGTTGCGTGTGCTGTGTAGAGAACTTGCATGGTGACTCCTTGGTTGGGTTGGGCGGCATCGCTGTGCCGATGAGAGAACTATAGCGAACAATCCAATTGTGTGCAATCTATTTATGGAGGTTTTTTTGAAGCTGGCGGGGGAGGCGGCCCCCGCCGTCGATTCAGTCGTGGTCTTCCATCGCCTTGAACAGGTCGTCGCGCACGCTGGAGAGCTCGTTGCGCATGCGTCCGAGCGCGGCCAGTTCCTGCCCGCTGGCGCACAGCACCTGTTCCGGAATCGCTTCGGCCTGCACGCGCAGGGCCTGGCCTTGCGCGGTCAGCACGATGCGCACCTGGCGCTCGTCATGCGGATCGCGGTTGCGCGAGAGCAGGCCGTTCGCTTCCAGGCGCTTGAGCAGCGGCGTGAGCGTGCCCGAATCGAGAAACAGGCGCGCTCCGATATCCTTGACCAGAATCGCGTCCTGTTCCCACAGCACCAGCATCACCAGGTATTGCGGATAAGTCAGGCCGATCCGGTCGAGCATCGGCTTGTAGGTCTTGGTCATCGCATGCGAGGCCGAGTACAGCGCGAAGCAAAACTGGTTTTCCAGCGCCAGCATGTTGACCGAGGCCGGCAGCGTCTGTTTGGTTTGGCTCATTCCTTCACCGGGACCGTGTAGTTGAGGGCGAGGCGGCCACCGTCGACGTACATGGTCTGGCCGGTCATGTAGGAAGCGTCGTCGCTGGCCAGGAACACCACCACGGAGGCGATCTCTTCCGGCTCGCCGCAGCGTCCCAGCGGCGTGCGCGACAGGATCGTGTTGCGCGCTTCCGGGCTGCCCAGCACGGCTTTCTTGGCCAGTTCGGTCAAAATCGTACCGGGGCCGATGCCGTTGACGCGGATGCCGTAGCCGGCCAGGTTCAGCGCCATCACCTTGGTCAGCTGGTTGATGCCGCCCTTGGAGACCACGTACGGCACCTGGTTGGCGATCGCCACTTCCGAATTGACGCTCGACATATTGATGATGCAGCCGTGCTGCTGGCTCACCATGTGGCGCGCCGCGGCCTGGCCGCACAGGAACATGGATTTGAGGTTGATGCGCATGACGCGGTCGAAATCGTCTTCGGTCAGGTCGAGGAAATCGGCGGCGTGCGTCACGCCGGCGTTATTGACCAGCACATCGATGCGGCCGAAGGCGGCAATGGTCGCGGCGATCATGGCGTCGACATCGGCCTTCTGGCTGACGTCGGCGGCGAAGAAGCGGGCGTTCTCGCCGAGCGCGTCGGCCGCAGCGGCGCCGTCGGCCTTGATATCGACCAGCATCACGCGCGCGCCTTCCTTCACCAGGCGCTGGGCGCAGGCCAGGCCGATGCCTTGCGTGGCGCCGGTGACGATCGCTACTTTTTGCTCAAGTCTCATGTAGTGCTTTCAATGTGGTGCGGGAATAGCGAATTTTAACCACACAGCGCGCCCGGCGTCGGGTTTTTTGCACTGCGTCACAACACAATGGGGCGATCCGGCAACTCATTGGCGCGCGCGCCGTTGGCCGGAAAGTGCTGGCTCAGCAAAGTGTTGACTTGCTCCAATGCCGCAAGGGTGGCGGCGTGGAATTCGCCGCGAGCAAAACCCTGCGTCATCAATGCGCATACGCGTTTCCAGACGATATTGTCGATCTTGCGTCCGACGTTGCGGTCGGTCACGATTTCGACTTTATGCTCGGCCAGGTTCACGTAGATCAGCACGCCGCAATTGTCTTCCGTATCCCAGACGCCGTATTCCGCAAACAGGGCGATCGCGCGTTCGCGGATGCCCATGCCGGCCCACAAGGCGTCGAACGGCATGCCGTGCTCGACGATGAGACGCAGCTCGCTGCGGTGGGTTTGCTCGCCGGCCGTGATGGCCTTGCCGATCGCGTCCAGCGTTTCCGGCGGAAACGCGCGCCGGCCCTTGGCCGCCGTGCTGCGCCAGTGGCGCCAGATGCGCGCCAGGCGACCTTGCGTGGCCGAACCGCTTGATGTGGCGGACTGACTCATTACCAATCTCCCGAGGCGCCGCCGCCGTCAAAACTGCCGCCGCCGCCGGAAAATCCGCCGCCGGAAAAACCACCGCCGCCACCGCCGCCTCCACGGCCAAGGCCGCCAAGTGCGCTGCCGATGATGAAGCCGGTGGCACCGCTGCTCCAGCCGCCGCTGCCCAGGCGCGAGCGGCGTGGCCGGAACATCGAAGCCAGCACGAAGGCGCCGAACAGGATCAGCGGCACCAGTATGCCGCCGCTGCCGGACTCCTGGGCCTGGCGCTGTTGTTGCGGCGGCGGGGCAGGGAACTGCTCCGCATTGAGCAGGGTGGCGATGGCGCCCACGCCGGCCACCAGGCCATCATAAAATTGTTTCTGCTGGAAATGCGGTGCGATCACATCCTGCAGGATGCGCTTCGATTGCGCGTCCGTCAGCACTCCTTGCACGCCACGCCCGGCCTCGATGCGCAAGCGCCGCAGGGCTGCCGGATTGTCGGGCGCCACCACCAGCAGCACACCATCGTCGACGCCCTTGCGGCCCAGCTTCCAGGCATCGCTCACGCGGATGCTGTACTGCTCGATCTGTTCCGGCGCCGTGCTCTTGACCAGCAACACGGCGATCTGGCTGCCGGTCTTGCTTTCGTACTCGGTCAGCACGGTTTCGAGCTTGGCGCGCTGCTCTGCGCTCAGCATGCCGGCCTGGTCGGTAACATGGCTGCTCAGGGTCGGCACCGGCACCAGCTGCGCCTGCGCAGTTGCACCGACGCCGAGGCCGAACGCCAGGGCCAGCATCCATAGATAACGCAGCAGCTTCATCGGCTTACTTGCCAAAGTTCACGGTCGGGGCGGTCGAAATCGCCTTTTCGTTTTCGACAGTAAACGACGGCTTGACGTCATAGCCGAACATTTTCGCGGTCAGGTTGGTCGGGAACTTGCGCACCTGGACGTTGTAATCCTGCACGGTGACGATGTAACGCTGGCGCGCAACGGTGATGCGGTTTTCGGTGCCTTCCAGCTGCGACTGCAGGTCGCGAAAGCTGGCGTCGGCTTTCAGGTCCGGATATTTCTCGGCTACCACCATCAGGCGCGACAAGGCGCCGGACAGCTCGCCCTGCACCTGCTGGAATTTCTTGAACGCTTCCGGATTGTTCAGCACCTCGGGCGTGATCTGGAAACTGGTGGCGGCGGCGCGTGCGCGCGTGACCGACTCCAGCGTTTCCTTTTCGTGGGTGGCGTAACCCTTGACCGTGTTGACCAGATTCGGAATCAGGTCGGCGCGGCGCTGGTACTGATTGACGACTTCGCCCCAGGCGGCCTTGGTCGCTTCATCCTTGGTCTGGAACTCGTTGTAGCCGCAGCCGGACAGTAGCGTCCCTGTCAGTGCCAGGGTGAGCAGCACCCGGGCGCAGCGTGCGAATGCAGTGTTTGTCATGGTATTTCCGTCCGTAGCAAGTTGTCGAATGGTCAAAAATATACCCTAAATGCCAACAAGATGACTTTTCAAACGTGCGTGCCGGCCGGCGGGGAGGCGCATGGGACGCGCTACAATGTCGGGTTTGTAATCGACTACGAGGCTGTCCTGTGAACTTTATCAACAAGCTGTCCGCCGCCTGGACCACCAACAACTCCCTGCTGTGCGTGGGCCTCGACCCCGACCTGGGGCGTTTTCCGGCACAACTGGCGGGCGAGCCCGACGCGATTTACCTGTTTTGCAAGGAAATCATCGATGCCACGGCGGACCTGGCGTGTTCGTTCAAGCCGCAGATCGCTTACTTCGCCGCGCTCGGCGCCGAAGGCCAGCTCGAACGCATTTGCGCGTATGCGCGCCAGCATTATCCGCACATTCCCATTATTCTCGACGCCAAGCGCGGCGATATCGGCGCCACCGCGCGCCAGTACGCGCGCGAAGCGTTCGACCGCTATGGGGCCGATGCGGTGACGGTCAATCCGTACATGGGTTTCGATTCGGTCGAGCCGTACATGGAATGGACCGACCGCGGCGCCATCGTGCTGTGCCGCACGTCCAATCCCGGCGGGTCGGATTTGCAGTTCCTGATGGCCGATGGCAAGCCGCTGTACCAGCACGTGGCGCGCATGGTGGCCGAAAAGTGGAACCAGAACGGGCAGTGCGCGCTGGTGGTGGGGGCGACTTTTCCGGAGGAATTGGCGCAGGTAAGGGCGATCGTGGGCGAGATGCCGCTGCTGGTGCCGGGTGTCGGCGCGCAGGGCGGGGATGTGGAAGCGACCGTCAGGTCCGGACGCACGGCCAGCGGGGCCGGCATGATGATCAATTCCTCGCGCGCGATCTTGTATGCGACCGCGCAGGGGAGCGAGGATTTTGCGGCGGCGGCGCGTAGGGTGGCGACAGAGACGCGCGACGCGATTAATTTGTATCGCTGACTTGTAGCCGTCGGTCCCGGCATTGCCGGAACCGACTTCCCGCCGCCACGGCGTCGTTGGGGCCACTGAGACGTCGTTCCCGTCACCACCACGCGTAATTGCGGCCACCACCTCGTCGTTCCCGCGCAGGCGGGAACCCAAGTTCGTGCTGCAGCTACCGGCGACTCCGCAAACT
>DASVVC010000023.1:0-5583 GCA_036386755.1 Telluria sp. | reverse complement strand
GACCGCTATGGCATCTGGTTCGATGCTCCCGTGGAGGGTGACGCGCGGGCCGCCTGACGAGGCCCTCTCACCGTGCGCCGGCTTACTCCAGGTTCTCGTGAAACCCGCTGCCGCCGCGCTTCCAGTAGGCGGCGGCGCGGATGGCGCTCTTGTCCAGGCCCTTGACGCCGACCAGTTCCTGGCGCACGGCGGCCATGGTGGCGGCCTCGCCCGCGCACCAGGCATAGCCGTCACCGGCCGGCAGCGCCCACGCCTGCACGGCGGCCAGCAGGTCGGCGTCGCTCCCGACCCAGCGCAAGTCCACCTCGGCGTCGCCCGCAAAGGCGCGGCGGTCTTCTTCATTCCCGACCTTGACGATCACGGTGGCGCGGGTGCCGGCAGGCAGTTCCTCCAGGCGGCGCGCAATCGCCGGCAAGCCGGTTTCGTCGCCCACCAGCAAATGCCACGCGTAATCGACCGGAATGATCAGCGAGCCTTTCGGTCCGCCGATGACCACCTGCTGGCCGGGCGCGGCCTGGGCCGCCCAGGCCGCGCAGGGGCCGTCGCCGTGCAGGGCGAATTCGATCACCAGTTCGCCGGCGGCCGGATCGAAGCTGCGCGGGGTGTAATCGCGCTTGGCGGCGTCAAGCCCATCGCCGAGAATGAACTTGACGTGGTCGTCGAACGACGCACTGTGAAAATCGTGCAGCGCCGCGCCGCCGAAGGTAATGCTGCGGAAATGGCTGCCGATGGCGCGCACGCTTTGCACCTCGACCCGGCGAATCTTGAGCTCGTGGCGCACACGCTGCACACGGCTGACAGGAGCGTCTATACTCATCTCTTTATCTTTCAACTGGTTGACAATGTCCCCTATCATCCACGAATCAAATGACAATGTCAACCATTCTGGCGAAGCGGGGCAGGATGTCATCCTGGAGCTGATCCATTCGATCATGCACCAGTACCGTTCGCAGCAATTCCAGGCGCTGCGCGACGGCCAGCACGAGCTCACGCACATGGAAGCGAAGGTGCTGGCGTTTTTCGGCCGTCATCCGGGATCGACCCAGAGCGAGCTGGCGCGCCACAGCGGACGCGACAAGGCACAGGTCGCGCGCCTGATCACGGCGCTGCGCGAACGCGGCTTGCTGCAGGGGGAAGCCGACGCGGCCGACCGGCGCAACACGCGCCTGTCGCTGACCGATGCCGGCAGGGCGATCCAGCAGGCGGCCCAGGCCGAAGCGGGCAAGCTGAACGCGCAGGCGGTGCGGGGGATGAGCGGGGAGCAGCAAGAGGTGCTGCTCGGATTGCTGATGCAGGTGAAGGACAATCTGAACCGGGGCGAATAAGCACCGCATTCGCGGCAGGGAACCTGCCGACGCCAGGCTCCCGGGTACTGCCGGTGCTGCTAGTGCTGCTAGTGCTGCACGACGCCGGCGTGATTGCCGCTGCCGCTTTGCGTAATGGTGGCGGCGAAGCCATTGCCGGTCTGGATGATCGACGCGATGTTCGGCTTGTCGTAGTTATTGCCGCCGTTTTGCGTGACGGACGCGATATTGTTGTTACCGGTCTGGTTGATGAGCGACTGGCTGTAATCGAGGCGCTGCACCACCGTGGCCTTGTTCAGGTTGCCGGTCTGGACAATCTTGCTGGCGTTATCGTTGCCCTGCTCGTCGGCGCTGGCCACGTTGTAATTGCCCTTCTGGATGATCGTCTGTTCGCGCGTGAAGTAGGAATCCTTTTGCTTCACGCTGGCGTTATTGCCGTTGCCCTCCTGCTGCACCTGCACGCCCGAATACACGGCATTATTCTGGTCGAGCGTCACCTTGTTCAGGTTGCCGGTTTGTTCCACCAGCGGCCCGCCGAAACCCGAATTGACCTGCTTGGCGGTGATGTTGTTGTCGTTACCCTTCTGGTAGGCCCGGATACTGAACGGGAATAAACCGAGCTGATCGACATTGACCAGATTGCGGTTGCCGGTCTGCTCGATGGTGTTTGAGCGGGTCGCCGGCGACGTTGTTATTGCCTGTCTGCTTGATCGTGGCAGTCAGATCATAGAATTCATAGTCGGGCGCCTGCTGCACCACGTACAGGCTGTTGCCTGTGCCCACTTGCGAGGTGGACACCGTGGGCTGGGCCGAGACTGCGCCGCTGGCGAAGGCCATGGCGAAGGCCGTGGCGATGGTCGAGAATATTGTTTTCATGTTGTTTCTCCTTGAGAGTGCTGCGCAAAAAGGTGGCAGCGAAAGGTCCTGATGCCGCCGTGCACACGTGCAAACCGGCCGCTTCAATGGTCGAGTGTATCGGCCGATGTCGCCCCGCTTTTGATGGTTCTCAAGTGCTCAGTCCGCTTGTTTTCGCGTGATATCGGGGTGCAAGAACGACTGGTGCAAGACTGGCGCAGTGGCTGCGCAGGGCAGGCCCGCTGGAGGCTGGCGAACCGCGCGGTGACATCAGATCGCAGGTGTCAGCGGCCCATTCCCGGCCGGGCTCCGCCTTTTACCTGGAGCAGCGGTGCCAGCTTGTCGACGGCGAAATCGATAAAGGCGCGTACCCGTTGCGGCATGTGGCGCTGGTTCGTGAAAATCACGCTCACTTCCTCGATATCGCCGGCATTGTAGGCAGGCAGAAGTTCAACCAGCCTGCCCGCTTCGATGTCGTCGTACACGTGGAACATGCCAAGCCGGCTGATGCCGAGCCCGTCGATGGTCAACTGGCGCATGGTTTCGCCGTTATTGGTCAGCATGGCGGCGCGGATGGGCAGCTGCGCAATCTCGCCATCGATCAGGAACGGCCACATGGAGGCCGTGCGGCGGAAATTAAAACCAAGGCAGCTGTGGCGGGCAAGTTGCGCCGGACTATCGGGCGTGCCGTGCGCTGCCAGGTAGGACGGCGACGCCACCACGGCGCGCCGGCTGCGTCCCAGCAAACGCGCATGGAAACTGGCGTCTTGTAGCGAGCCCATACGGATGGCCACGTCGAC
Source organism: Telluria sp. (assembly GCA_036386755.1). GTDB lineage: Bacteria > Pseudomonadota > Gammaproteobacteria > Burkholderiales > Burkholderiaceae_D > Telluria_A. The sequence continues at coordinate 2,624 of DASVVC010000023.1, read as the reverse complement.
GCGCTCGCGTTGCAAGTCGACTTTGGCGTCGGTCAGCGAGATGTCCAGGGTGATGTCGGGGTACAGGCGGTTAAATTGCGCCACCAGGGGAAGCACGAAGTGTGTGCCGAACGGGAGCGATACATTCACCCGCAGCACGCCACGGATCGCGCGGGCGCCGTTGGCGATGCCGTGTTCGGCCTCGTCGATCTCGTCGAGAATGCGCACGCAGTCCTCGTAAAACATGGTCCCCTCCAGCGTCGAGGCGAGTTGGCGCGTGGTGCGGTGGAACAGCTGCACGCCCAGGCGGGCCTCCAGGCGTGAAATGAGCTTGCTGACCGCCGAGGGCGTCATGTCGAGCAACTGGGCGGCGGCCGAGAAGCTGCCGGTTTCCACGACCTTCACGAAAACCAGCATTTCACCACTTCGGCTATCCATCTCGCTACCCTTGTCGAACTTGCGTGCCCAATCATAGGGTGAAAGCCAATGCGCTGACAATCACCTTCGTCCGCTTCAGGCGATGGTTTGCACGGTACCGCCCTCGGCGCGGATGGCGGCGCCGTTGATGACAGCCGAGCGCTCACTGGCAAGGAAGGCGACGACATTGGCCACTTCCGCCGGTTTCGCCAGACGGTGGATCAGCGAGGATGGGCGATTCTCCGCCATGAACTTGCGCTCCGCTTCGGCGTACGTGAGGTCGGGATTGACCGACTTGATGAATCCTTGCAGGCTCTCGGTTTCGGTGGGGCCCGGGAGCACGGCGTTGACGGTGACGGCGGTGCCCTTGGTCAGCTCGGCGAGGCTGCGCGAAATCGACAGTTGCGTCGCTTTGCTTGCGCTGTAATGCGCCATCGCGGCCATGGGCGTCAAGGCGACTTCACTGGAAATGAAGATGACGCGGCCATGGCCCCGTGCGAGCATGCCTTTCATATAGGTGCGCGCCAGGCGCACGCCGCTCCAGACATTGACTTCAAACATATGACGCCAGTCTTCATCGCTGGTCTCGAAAAAATCGCTGAGCGCATAGCTGCCCATGTTGTTGACGAGGATATCGACGTCGGGATATGCGCGTGCGGCAGTCAGTTCGCCACCGGCGACGCTCATGTCGGCCACCAGCGGCAAGACGCGCTCGGCACCGAAACGCGCCTGCAGCGTGGTTAGTGCCGCCGCCACCGTTTGCTCGCTGCGGCCATTGACGATCACCGTCGCGCCATCTTCCAGCAGTTGCGACGCGATGGCGTAGCCGATGCCCGACGTCGATGCGCTGACCAGCGCCGTTTTACCTTGTAAATGCAGATTCATCTTGTTTTCCCGTGTTGTATAAAGTGAGCGGACGAACAGATCCCTGACGGCGCACGCCGCCCGCTCTGGTATGTCGTTAATTGGTCGCCACGGCGGATGCGCCGGGACTCAGATAATGTGGTTCAGGCCAGCCTGTGCATCTCGTGCAGCGAGAACTGGGCAATGGCCTGCCCGCCCGAGGCCCGGAACACATCCATGTACGGGCTTTCCATATGTGCCAGCCAGGATTGGCGATCGGTCCATTCTTCGATGAAGGTGACCGCGCCCGCGTCCTTGTTCGACTCGTGCAGTTCATAACGCACGCAGCCGGGGCTTGCGACGGCCGCCGCGACCAGTTGGCGCTGCGCCGCGATCATCAATGCTTCCATGCCGGGCGTGGCGCGGGCGTGGGCGACGATGGTGAGGGTGTCAAGAGCGCCCATTATTTGCTCACCGTCGCAGGCGGATACTGGTCGAGATCCTCTTTCGATGGCCCGCCTTTGAGCCAGTTGACGACCCAGCCGCTTTCCAGGATGTTGAGCGTCTGCGAACCCGCCGGCAGCCACGCCTCGTGCACGGCGCCGCCCGGAGCGCGGAAAAAACCGCCATTTTGCACGTTGTAGCGCACCCCTTTCGAGTCGAACGTGTGGGTCCCTCCGACCAGGATCACGTGCGTTTCGGCGCGATCGTGCGTATGCGGCTTGATGTGGACCGCCACCGGCGTGCGGAACATCAGCATCGTCAGCTTTGTCTCAGGATCGCTGCGCAGGATGGCGTATTCGGGCGACTTGTCGCCGGCTTCGGGGATGGTTTTCACCCATTGCAGCGCGGCTGGATTGATTAGCTGCGGCAGGGTGTCGGGCGCCGTTGCCGTTGTCTTGGGCGCTGCCGATGCGGTCACACTGGCGCCGGCAAGGATCGCTGCGATCGCGATGGCAATGCTGGCCTTACGTACTTTGCTGATGGTCATGATCTTCCCTGGTTGTGCTGGGTGCGGCACCTTGCCAACTCCCTGAAACACAGTATGGGATGAACCGACCCAAATGATTAGACCCGGAAATAGAACATGATTTGGGAATTTAATTCACCAAATAACGATACTCGTCAGCACTTGATGTACCGAAAAGCCTCCGATTCGTCATGTCCGCCCACACTACCATGCTGGTGCTGCGATACTAACGCTTACTTCTGAATTTACAGGAGAAAGGCAGGCTACTAGCTGTTTAGTTTCGTGTGATCATATTCCTCGTCGCAGCATGGCTTTGTTCCGCGCCAGGGTCGTGCTTGACGAGTTGATCGCCGGTTTGCCACCGCGGTCGTCCCATCGGTTGCAGCACATCGCATAAACTTCAGTCTATGAGCAC
>DASVVC010000022.1:0-2618 GCA_036386755.1 Telluria sp. | reverse complement strand
TCTGGAGGAAATCGCGGCAGGTCTATAGCAAGAGAGAGGGCATCTGAGAACATAGCTCAAGAAGTTAACACTTCTTGAGCTTGTTTACAAGAAGCGACAGTCAAGGGCTTAACTTAACGGCATTAGGGACAGACCCCGGTTTAAAAACATTGTCGATCCGTGTGCAACGGGTCAGGAACGGGTGATCGGCAGCGCCAGGTCTTCGCCCAGCTTGATGTGCTTGGCCAGCTCGATCTTGGCGATGGCGTTGCGGTGCACTTCGTCCGGGCCGTCGGCCAGGCGCAGGGTGCGGTTGCCGGCCCACTGGTAGGCCAGCGGGAACTCGTCCGACACGCCCGCCGCGCCATGCGCCTGGATCGACCAGTCCAGCACTTGCTGGGCCACGTTCGGCGCCAGCACCTTGATCATGGCGATCTCGGCCTGGGCGTGCTTGTTGCCCACGGTATCCATCAGCGCCGCGGTTTTCAGCGTCAGCAGGCGCGCCGTGTCGATCTGGATGCGCGACTCGGCGATGCGCTCGCGCCACACGCCTTGCTCGGAAATCTTTTTGCCGAAGGCAACCCGGCTGTTCAGGCGCAGGCACATCAGCTCCAGCGCGCGCTCGGCCACCCCGATGGCGCGCATGCAATGGTGAATCCGGCCCGGTCCCAGGCGGCCCTGGGCGATTTCGAAACCGCGTCCCTCGCCCAGCAGCAGGGAGGACGCCGGCACGCGCACGTTCTCGAACAGGATTTCGCAGTGGCCGTGCGGGGCGTCGTCGTAGCCGAACACCGGCAGCGGGCGCACGATGGTGATGCCGGGCGTGTCGGCCGGCACCAGGATCATCGATTGCTGGGCATGGCGCGCCGCTTGCGGGTCGGTCTTGCCCATGACGATGAAAATCTTGCAACGCGGATCGCCCGCGCCCGAAATCCACCACTTGCGCCCGTTGATCACGTAGTCGCCGCCATCACGCTCGATGCGGGTTTCGATATTGGTCGCGTCGGACGAGGCCACGGCCGGCTCGGTCATGGCGAAGGCCGAGCGGATCTCGCCGCGCAGCAAGGGTTCGAGCCAGGTCCGCTTGTGCTCTTCGCTACCGTAGCGTTCGATCGTTTCCATGTTGCCGGTGTCGGGCGCGGCGCAGTTGAACACTTCCGGCGCCCAACCGACCCGGCCCATGATCTCGCACAGCGGCGCGTAGTCGAGGTTCGACAAGCCTTCCGGCGCGCGCGCCGATTTCGGCAGGAACAGGTTCCACAGGCCCTGTTCGCGCGCCAGCGGCTTGAGCCGCTCGATCAGCTCGGTCGGAATCCAGCGGTTGCCCTTGTCGGTGCCGTTCCGGTCGACTTCCTGCTTGAAGGCATTCTCGTTCGGATAGACGTGCTGGTCCATGAAGGCGAGCAGGCGCGCCTGCAACTCTTTGCAGCGGTCGGAGTAATCGAAGTTCATTAGTTGTCCTTGGAAAGAGAAATGGCGCGCTGCGCATACTGCCAACCGAGTTCGGCCATAGGCCGGGCGGCCATGCCGTTCTCGAGGGCCTGGGCGCTCGATGCGGTGCCGTCGACGTAGCGTTTCATGATGCCCTGCATGATGCCGGCCAGGCGGAACATATTGTAGGCCAGGTAAAAATTGAAATCCTCGATGCGGATGGTCTTGCCGGTGCGCGCGGCGTAGGCGGCGATATAGGCTTCCTGCGTGGGAATGCCGAGCGCGCCCAGGTCGAGGCCGGCGATGCCGCGGAACTGGCCGGGAGGAATGTGCCAGCTCATGCAATGGTAGGAAAAATCCGCCGCCGGGTGGCCCAGGGTCGACAATTCCCAATCGAGCACTGCCAGGATGCGCGGCTCGGTCGGGTGGAAGATCATGTTGTCGAGGCGGAAGTCGCCATGCACGATGGCGGTATCGTCGCCCGGAGGAATGTTGTGCGGCAGCCAGGCGATCAACTGGTCCATGGCCTCGATGGGTTCGGTAACCGAGGCCTGGTACTGGCGCGTCCAGCGTTCGATCTGGCGCGCGAAATAGTTACCGGGCTTGCCGTAGTCGGCCAGGCCGATGGCGGCGTAGTCGACCGTGTGCAGCAGCGCGATGACGCGGTTCAGTTCGTCGTAGATGGCGCCGCGTTCGGCTGGCGTCATGCCTGGCAGGGACTGGTCCCACAGCACGCGGCCGTCGACGAATTCCATCACGTAGAAGGCGCGCCCGATGACCGACTCGTCGGTGCACAGCGCATACTGGCGGGCGGCGGGAAAGCCGGCCTTTTGCAAGGCATCCATGACGCGGAATTCACGCTCGATGGCGTGAGCGGACGGCAACAGCTTGGCGGCCGGCCCGGGCTTGGTGCGCAGCACGTAATGCTGGCCGCCGGCGCTGATCTTGAAGGTCGGATTCGATTGCCCGCCCTTGAACTGGACCACGTCCAGCGGGCCGCCGGGATAACCCTCCACATGCGCGCGCAGATAGGCGTCGAGGGCATCGACATCGAATTTCTGGCGCTCCGAGACCGGCTTGGTCCCCATCATTTCCTCGAACATCTTGTCTCCCGCTTGTTATGTACGATCTATTCTAGCTCATGAATAGAACGATCGTACTAATTCTTGCAAAACCGGCGGCCGGCGAACCGGGGACAGACCCCGGTT
>DASVVC010000021.1:0-79583 GCA_036386755.1 Telluria sp. | reverse complement strand
CGGCGAACCGGGGACAGACCCCGGTTCGCCGGCCGCCGGTTTTGCAAGTTAATGTCCACCGACGCGGAAGCTGTCGCGGTACTGGTGCGGGGTGACGCCGAAGCGCTGCGCGAACACCAGCCGCATGCGCGCGGCGCTGCCGAAACCGCAGCGCCAGGCGATGGTCTTGAGCGCCAGCGTGCTGCCTTCGAGCAGCCCGCGGGCTGCGTCGATGCGCACCCGCTGAACGAATTCGGCCGGGGTCACGCCCGTCTCCTTCACGAACTGGCGCGCGAAATGGCGGGTGCTCATTCCCGCGACGCCGGCCAGATGCTCGACCGGCAGGGCATCGGCCAGGTGCGCCATGACGCATCGCTGGACGATCGCCGCCAGGCTGTCCGGCGCAGTCGCGGCGTCCAGGTAGGGACTGAATTGCGATTGGCCTCCCTGGCGCTGCGCCAGCACCAGCAGGCGCTTGGCGACCGCCAGCGCCACGGCAGGGCCATGGTCCTGCGCCACCAGCGCCAGCGCCAGGTCGATGCCGGCGGTGACGCCGGCCGACGTCACCAGCGCGCCGTCCTGCACGTGGATGCGGTCATGCTCGATGCGCGCCAGCGGAAACTGCGCCGCCAGCCGGGCCGCATCGCTCCAGTGGGTGGTGGCGCGCCTGCCGTCCAGCAGGCCGGCCCGTCCCAGCAAAAACGCGCCGGTGCAGATCGACCCATAGCGCGGAACCGTCGCCGCCACCTTGCGCAGCCAGGCCGACAGCTGCGGGTTATCCGGCGCCTCGGCCAGGTGCGGGCCGCCTGCGACGAGCACGATGTCGAAACCGGTGCCGGCGTCGTCGAGCTGGTAGTGCGCGCCGAGCGGCTGGCCGTTCGAGGCGCGGATCGGATAGGGCGCCGTCCCGACGGTCACGAGGCGGTAGCCATCGCCCGCGCCGACGAAGTCGTTGGCCTCGGCGAAGACATCCATCGGCCCCGATACGTCGAGCGACTGCACGCCCGGGAACAGCACCAGGGCCAGTGTTTTCACAGCGGTCCCGGCGCCGGCGCTGCCGGGAAGTAGGCGCCCTTGACCGACAGGCGCAGGGACGCCGCCGCGACGTACAGCACCAGCAGCAGCGTAAGGGCGAAGACCGCGCCGGCCAGCGCTTCGATCACGCCGTTGTGGGTGCGCCCGGCGCTGAGCATCAGCCCTTGCCCGAGCGTGGCGAGGCCAAAGGTGTAGGCCCAATAACCGGGCGCGAAATCCTGCTGCGCCAGCCAGCGCGTGGCCAACGCCAGGGCGGCGAAGACGAACAGCGCGTAGCCGGCCAGCGCATAGGTAATCGCCTCGTTGACGGCGGGACCGGCCAGCACCTGGTAGGCCACCAGTGCGACCACGGGCGGGGCGCTGTAGATGCCCATGAAATTGCGGGTCTTTTCGGCCAGGCCGCCGGTCATCAACTGGTGCGCGATGGCCGAGTCGAGGATCAGCCACGAGATGGTGCCGGCGCCGAACAGCATCCATCCGTAATCGGTGTAGCCGAGGAGCCCGGCCGCCAGGGCGTTGACGAGCACACTGGCGGTATAGGGCAGGAACAGCGGCGGCACGATCTGGGCCGGGTCGCGCGGGCGGCTCCAGTGGGACGCCAGGCGCCAGGCGCCGAACAGCAAATTGGCGACGGAGCCGGTCCAGAACAGCGCGGTGGCCGCCGCCAGCGAATACGGATGCAGTGCCAGCGCGATGAGCAGCACCGATTCCGGTATCAGCGCGAGGAAGGCCGACTGCACCGGATCGCGCAGTTCGGCCATCGCGCTGTGCCGGTGCGCCCGCCACTTGTTCAGGTACAGGCCGGAAAACAGCAGGAACGACAGCACCGCCAGCGCCTGCAGCACTTCGCCGGCAAACGGTGGAATGGCCCACAGCCCGCTGGCAAGGCGCCAGGCGTTGCCGGTTTCGGCCAGGCCGAGGGTCAGCGCAAAGAAGGAGGCGGGAAGCAAGGGGAACGTTTTCATGGATGGGCTACTTCAAGAGGATTCAATGAAGCAATTTTAGATCGCCACGCGGCTGGCATGAATCGATCAGGTGGAGCGAATTCTGCCAATTGTGCGCCGATTCCCGCCTGCTTCTTCCACAACGCCTACAACCGGAATCAGCGCTTTAATTAGAAATGTTCCGGGTGTTGCAAAACCGGGGTCTGTCCCCGGTTTTTCAACGTTTGCGTGGGGGAGGTTAGCGCGAGAGGCGGTATTGCTCGTACAGCTGTTCCATCGTGGTGCTGCGCGTGCTCGTTTGCAATGGCGCCGGTGGGGAATAGTTGACGAAACGGACCACCCAGTCGCCCTCGGCTTCGCCCACGTCGAGCGCGTTGATGCAGCCGGCCGTTTGCGACAGTCCGCCCAGGAACATGCGCTGGCCGGTCAGCGCCAGCGATAAAATCGCGCAGTTCACGCCGCCATGGAGCACCAGCAATATCGTGTCCCAGTCGTCCTGCCCGCGCAAGCGCGTCACCGCCGGGTGGATGCGGTCCATCAGTTGCCCGACCGATTCCCCGCCGAGGAAGCGCTTGTCTTCGCCCACCATGCCTTCGAAGGCGCCCGTGAACGCGTCTTTCAGATCCGCATCGGCAATCGTGGACAGGCGCCCGCCGCGAATTTCTTCGAACTCCGGCCAGATTTCGATGTCTATCCCTTGTCCCGTCGCGGCCAGCACGCGCGTAGCGGTTTCGACCGTGCGCGGCAGGCCGGAGACGATCACGCGGTCGAACTGGATGCCTTCGGCGGCAAAGGCGTGCCCGGCGGCACTGGCTTGGGCGCAGCCCTGCTCGTTGAGCGGGACGGTTTCTGGTAGGAAAGGTTTGCCGGCGGCGTCGAAGTAGGTAACGCTGCCGTGGCGCATCAAAAACACGCGCCGGCGCTGGGAGGTAGGAAGCATGGGTCCTTGCAGTTGGTTCAGAAAAACAATGCGGTACGGGTGACGATGCTGCCGGTGTTGGTGTACGGCGCGGTCGCGCGCACGGCGCCGGTGGTGGCGACGCCGTCGTCGAGCTTGCTGTCGAGCTGCTGGGCGAAGGAATCGGGCAGGTTGTCGAAACGCAGGCCGTTGCCGCTGCGTCCGCCCACGGCGTCGTTGTAGATGTATACCGCGCCGCCCTGGGCGCTGGTCATGAAGTCGGTGGTGCCGTTGTAGGCGCCGGTAATAAAGCCGGACAGCGCCAGGTGCTGCGGCGCCGACAGATATTCGGTGATCTGGCCGTCGCCGTTGCCGTTGGCCGTCGCGCCCGCCACATGGGTGGTGGCCAGCACGTCGTCGCCCGGCAGCGCGCGGAATTTATCCTGGTAGGCGTTCACCGCCGCCGACAGCGAATTCGACTGCTGGATGATGTTCTTGACCTTGGCGCTGTCGATCAGCCCTTGCCCCTTGAGTACGCCGCCCAGCAGCAGGCCGATGATCACCAGCACGATGGCGATTTCGACGAGGGTAAAGCCTTGTTGTCGTTGCATGGGATTCTCTCTGTTGTGACGGCCGCTGCGTATTATTCTAGCTTATCAAGGATGGGCCTGGCGCTGCCGCTCCGAAATGTCGTGCAGGCGCCGTTCCAGAAACGCCAGTTCGCGCGGATCGCTGACCTGGCCGGTGGCGAGCATGGCGCCGATCAGCGCCCTGGCGCTGTCGTCCTCGCCCATGTCGTCGAGGATGAACAGCTCCATCTGGCGCGCCCACGCGGGCAGCACGCCTGCCGTGGTGCGGGTGCGGATCGCGTGCGCATACTGCCGCGCCAGCGCCGGATCGTGCAGCCGGTGGCGCGCCACCAGCGCCGCATGCGCGAGCCACGGCCAGCGCCGGTCGGGGTCTTCGCCGAATCGCCGGTACACGAAATCGAGCATGATCCGGGTGCGCGCCGGATCGGAACTGGCGGCGTACACCTGGCTCGCAGCGAGCAGCGGCGCCTGCCCGCGCGGATCGAGGTCGACGATGCGCTCGAACCAGCTGCGCAAGGCCACGTAATCGATGCCGTTCAACGGCGTATCGGCGTCGTCCTGGCCTTGCGCGTGCAGCGTCATGGCCTTGGCCAGCGCCACCGGCTCGCCCAGGCTGGCCAGGCGCAGCATGGCCAGAGGCGGCGCTGGCGCCAGAGGCGATGAAGGGCGAGGCCCGGGCGCGCGCATGGCCTGATATGCCACCTGCAGCGCCAACGCGCTTGCCAGCAGCAGCGTCACGGGCAGCGGCACGCGCGACGCCATCACAGGTCCTTGCGGTAAAAATCGAACAGCGCGGCGGCGCCGAGCAAGGTGACGTAGATCGCCGTCTGCGCCAGCAGCGGCGCCACCTGCGCGCCGCCGTACAGCAGCGACTCGCTGCGCGCGAACTGGTCGAGGTGCGGCAGCACGGCCGACAAGGCGTCGATGGCGATGCGCGGCAAGGTCGCCGCATCCTGGGCCATCGCTTGCAGGCTGCCGATGGCGCGCGCCAGCACATAGAAGGCCAGGGTGGCCGCCAGCGACGCCATCGCCTGCCCGAGCGTCAACACGCACAGCAGGCTGAATGCGGCGACGATCCACAGTTCGCACCACAGCGCCAGCGCCCACGCGGCGCACCACGCGGCCGGCGCCAGGGTCAACGCCATTGCGCCGAACAGCAGCGCGGGCAGCAGCGCCACAAGACCAAAGCCGGCCAGCTTGCCCAGCACGTAAGCGGCGCGCGGCATGGCCAGCGCAAGCAGCAGTTCCTGGCCTTTGTCGCCGCTTTCGCGCACCACGCTGGTAATGACAAAGCTTGCCACCAGCAGCACGCAGCACACGCGCAGCAGCGCCGCCAGCAGGGCCGCTTGCAGGGCGGCGCTTTCGGTCAGCGCCAGTTGCCCCAGAAAGCCGCCCAGCGCCAGCGCGCCAATGGCCAGCGCGGCCAGTACCCAGGCCAGGCGGTTGCGCAGCGCTTCGAGCAGGGTGTAGGCGGCGATGGTATAGGCGGAACCGAGCATGGCCTAGCGCGGCAGCGTTCCGGCGGCAACCATGCGGTTGAACAGCACATTCGGCGAGAGCCAGGTCACCAGGTCGTCGTACTCGCCACCCGGCGCGGTGGGGCTGTCGCTCGGCGTACGCGCCACGAAGGCGATGCCGGTGCTGCTGGCGTTGGTGCGTTCGTCGACGTTGGTCGTGCTGGCATCGAGACTGCGGATCCCGGTGTCGCCAAAGCCACCAGCGCCGTTTTTCCCGTGCGAGACGATCACCGCCGGGATGTCGTTGATGGCGGTGGCCGCCACCAGGTTGCCGCGCGCGTCGCGCGTGCCGATAGTGATGTCGCGCGGGCTTTGCAGGGTGAACATGGTGCCGCTGTTGCTGTAGGCGGGCGCCACGCTGTAGTGGAAAGCGCGTCCCCAGCTATCGAGCTTGGGCAGGCCGAGCGTGGCCCACGGCAGCACGCCCTGGCGCTTGCCCTCGCGGCAAGTGGCGCCGCTGCGGTCTTCCAGGCCGTTGACCGGCGAAATGGCAGGGCAGGGCAGGTAGCCGTTGCGCAGCGCAAAACCGATCAGCGCTTCGCGCGCTTCGTCCATGGTTTTCTGGGTGTCGCTGATCTTGCGCTGCTCCATCTGCACCGCCAGCGGCGTCAGTAAGCCGCCGATCATCAGGCCGGCGATGACCAGTACCACGGCCATTTCGACCAGGCTAAATCCCTCCTGCGCGCGTTTCATGGCTTGTTGTCGATCACGGTGCCGGTGTTGGCGTCGACGCTTTGCCCCGGCTTGACGGTAATTTTCTGGCCCGATGGCAGGGTCAATGTCACGCGCGGCGCCTGGGCTTGGCCGCTGAAGCGGTTGCGCGCGCCGTCCTGGGCCTCGTTGTTGACCCACACGGTGGACTTGCCGCTGCTGCGCCGGACAAAACCGTTCACGGTGAGCGGCTGCGGCGCGGGCGGCGCTTCGAGCACCGGCGGCGGTGGCGGCGGCGCCACCAGGCCGCGGGCGATATCGAGCTGCTGGCGTTCGGCCGGCGTCGTGAACAGGCGCCCGATCTGGGCCTGGGCAGTGGCGGCTGCGCCGAGCAGCATGCAGGCGGTGATAATCAGTTTCATGGCGCTCCTTTCGCAAGCGGGGAAGCATCGGTCTGCGGGGCGGCGCCAAGCGTGAGAAAGACCAGCGTGCAGTTGGCGCCCAGGCGGGCCACGCCGATCGATTCGGCCGGCGCGTCGGTGCGTTTGATTCTGCAGTCCTGGACAGTGAAGCGCCCCGCGCCGCGCAGGTCGTCGATGAAGTGGAACAGGTCCAGTTCGTGCACCAGGCCCAGTTCGACGCGCATGCGGCTGGCGCGCAGCTGGTAGTCGCCCAGCGCCATCGGGGCGGCGAACACGAGCGCCTGCTGCGGCTCGATATCGTAACTGGCCGAGACCAGCTTGCGGTTGCCCTGAATCGACTTGATCGCTTCGATCCAGGCCAGCCGGTTTTCGTCGCCGATCAAGCCGCCGGCCTGCAGTTCCACGAAGCGCGGCTGATAGACTGCGATGTCCTGCTTTTCCGATTCGACATTCTGGAAGCGGCCGGCCGCCGCCGCGCGCACCTGGGCCGCTTGCGCCAGCGCGCTCGCCTGGCGCGCGCCGTACCACGATGCCGCGCCGACCAGCAGCGCGGCGCCGAGCAGCACGCCGGCGCACAGCCTGGCCGGCGCCGCGATCATGCCCAGTTCGTCGCGCCAGGTCGGCGCGCTGGTGTCGGTCTGCTTGCCGCGCGCGGCGTTCGGCTTGGCCATCATGGTTTCCATGTCACGTTGATGGCGAAGCGGGGCTTGCCGGCGGCGTCGCCGCTGTCGGTCTTGCCGCTTAACTTGACGTTCTGGCGCACGTCGACCGGCGCTTCGACGATGTGCACCGCCACGCCGGGGTTCGCCGCCATGTCGAGCGCGAACCGGTTCACGCTCTCGAGGATGGCGCGGTAGTCCGATTGCCCGAAGTCGACTTCGCCGTCGATGCGCAGCACTTGCGCCGGTGGCCCCGGCAGCCCCACCACGCTCGCTGCGATCGGTTCGGTGGCGCCGTCGCCAGCACCCGGCTTGAGGGCGCCGACGTCAATGCCCGGCTGCGCCATCGGCGGCTGCTGCACCTGCCAGTCCAGCGCCAGCAGGCGGATCGCCGGTGCGCGTTCGAGCGCGCGGCTCACCAGCGCCACCAGCGGGGCCGGGGCGGGTGCGGTGGCGCCGAGCAGGCGGTCGAGCTGCACGGCGGCCTTCATGTTGGCGCTGCGCGCGGGCGTCGGCGGCAGGGACGCCATGATGGCGCGGTAGCGCGCATCGAGCTGCGCCGCCTCGGCCAGCAGGCGCGTGGCCTCCTGGCCATCGCGCACACCGCCCCACGCGCTCCCCAGCAGCCAGAGCGCGCCGACCAGGGCGATTGCGGCGCTGGCGCAGTTAAGCGCCAGGCGCGCGCGCCAGATCTGATAAAAGCGGCCGGCCGCCCCAAGCCGGTACTGGCTCGGCGGCGCGTCGCGGCCCAACAGGCCCAGTAACAGCTGTTCGGCCGAGTCCACGTCGCCGGCCAGCTTGAGGCGCGCGCAGGCGCTGTCGATGTCGATGAAATGAAAGGCGAGTTCGTGGTCGTCCTCGCAGCGCCGCTCCAGCGCCGCCACGCGCGCCAGGGGCGCGAGCACCACCACGTGCAGCATCTGGCCCCGTCCCAGGAGGCGCGTGCTGGTCAGGAACTGCTGCATCTTGAGCGTCTCCGATGCACTGGCCTCGACCACGTCGTCGTGCGCGGCCAGCACCGTCAGGCGCGAAAACTTCAGGTACGGGCCCTGGAAGTAACTCTGGCGCAGGCCGCCGCCTTCTTCGGCGATCAAGAGCAGGTGGTCCTGGGCGATGCCGATCCGCCGTACCAGTTGCGCCGACAGGTGCGCCGCCGAATACAGGCCGGCCAGCGGCACCTTGTTTTGCTCCATCACGGCCACCCATGGCTGCACCATGGCGGCGTTGGTCAGCGCCGAAAACAGCGTGTGGTCGTCGCGCCGGCCTTCGCTGTCGCGGTCCTGGATGTCGGCGTGGCGGAACGGCGTGTCGCGGTAGGCGTGCGAGAGGCGCCGTTCGACCAGGTTGCGCCCGGCCCGCCCGCCCACGTGGGGCAGCAGGCAGCGCTGGAAGTCTTCTTCGACCAGGTCGGCCACTAGGTAGGCGCGTGCGCTGGCGGCGCCGTCGAGATGGCGGGCGAAGGCGTCCATGCCGTCGCGGTCGGCGTTAAAGCAGGGTCCGGGCGTGAGCTGCCCGGCGCGCCAGTCGAAGGCGCACAGCCGGTCGTTCGTCACATAGAATAATTGTTTAGGCAGCACACCCGTCCTTAGGTTTTCAACTGGCTCATGGTGTCGTAGATCGGTCCCAGCACGGAGAGCATGATCCATCCGAGCAGCAGGCCGAGCGTGACCGTCATGGCCGGTTCGATCAGCGACTGCACGCGCTCGATCATTTCCTTCACTTCGCGATTGTAAAAGTAGCTGACGTTGCGCAGAGCGCCGTCGAGCGAGCCGGTGGACTCGCCCACGCGCAGCATGCGCAGCACCAGCGGCGGGAAAATGCCGCTGTTCTGGAACGCCAGCGTGACGCTCTGGCCGTCCGAGATCAATTGCGCCGCGCGCTGCAGGCCGGCCGCCACCACGCGGTTGGCGACAATGCCTTCGGACAGGCGGATGCATTCGAGGATGGTGATGCCGGAGCTGTACATCAGCCCGAAAAAGGTGGCGAAGCGCGCCAGGATGATCTTGTGCAGCACGGGGCCGATCAGCGGCAGGCGCAGTTTGAGGCCGTCGGCCAGCATGCGCGCGCTGTCGCTGCGGCGCAGCCACGCGCGTCCGCCGAACCAGGCCAGCAGCGGCAGGGCGAGCAGGATGTACCAGTAGTGGATGAACACATTCGATACCGCGATCAGCGCCCTGGTATGGAACGGCAGCTCGCCGCCCATGTTCTTGATGAAGGAGGTCAGCTGCGGCACCAGCACGATCATCAGGAAGAACGTCACGGCCAGCACCACCACGGCGACGACGATCGGGTAGGTGACGATTTTCTTGGTCTGGGCTGCCAGTTCGTCCTGCCATTTGAGGCTTTCGGACAGGTTGCGAAATACCTCGGCCAGTTTGCCGCTCGATTCGCCCGCGGTAATCAGGCTGGTGAAGGTGTTGTCGAACACTTCGTCGTGGTGGCGCAGCGCTTCGGACAGGGTCAAGCCGCCTTCGATACTCTCGATCACGTCCGTGACGATCTCGCGAAAACGCGGGTGGTCGGTAGAGTCGCGCAGGTCGCCCAGGCCCTCCAGAATCGGCACGCCGGCGGCGGTCAGCTGCTCCATGTGGAAGCAGAAGTTGATCAGGTCCGCGCGCCGCACCACGCGCTTGCCGAAGGCGACCGCCTTCTGGCCGGCCAGGCGAAAGTCGATCAGGTCGAGCTCCATGCGGCGCAGGCGCAGTTCCAGGTCGGCGCTGTTGGTCGCGTCCATGGCGCCGGGCACCATCTGGCCGGCCAGGTCCATTGCGCGGTAGGCGTACAGCGGCATCAGGCCAGCCTGTCGGTCAGGTCAACTACGCGCGCCACTTCGTCGAGCGAGGTGGTCCCTTCCAGCACGCGGCGCATGCCGTCGTCCACGAGCGACCTGAAACCGGCGGCGCGCGCCGTGTCCTTCAGGTCGCGCAGCGAGGCGCGGCGGGCGATGGCTTCGTCGATGTCGGCATTCACCTTGAGCAGTTCCATGATCGCCATACGGCCCTTGTAGCCCTGGTGGCCGCAGGCTTCGCAGCCGGCCGCCTGGCAGATGGTGGCCGCCGGGTCGTCCTCGCCAAGGCCGAGCAGGCGCCGTTCGGTGGCGTCGGCGATCGATTCGGTCTTGCATTGCTGGCACAGGCGCCGCACCAGGCGCTGGGCGATGATGCCGATGATGTTCCCGGCCATGATGTCGGGCAGGATGCCGATGTCAAGCAGGCGCGAGACCGAGCCGATGGCCGAATTGGTGTGCAGGGTCGTGTACACCTGGTGGCCGGTCATGGCGGCCGAAAACGCCATGTCGGCGGTTTCCTTGTCGCGCACTTCGCCGACCAAAATGATGTCCGGGTCCTGGCGCATCATCGAGCGGATGCCCTCGGCAAAGCCCATCTTGGCCGATTCGTTGATCGAGGTCTGGCGGATCATGTTCATCGGGTACTCGACCGGGTCTTCCAAGGTCATGATGTTCACGCTCTCGGTGTTGATGTGGTTCAGGATCGAGTACAGGGTGGTGGTCTTGCCGCTGCCGGTCGGCCCGGTCACCAGGATCACGCCGTGCGGGCGCGCGATCATCAGTTTGAGCAGATGCAGCTCGTCCTCGCCCAGTCCCAGGCCGTCCAGCGGCACCAGGCCTTTTTGCCGATCGAGCACGCGCAGGACAAAATTCTCGCCGTGCGTGGTCGGCTGGGCGGAGGCGCGAAAATCGATCTGGCGCCCCGAGAACTTGATCGAGATGCGCCCGTCCTGCGGCGCGCGCGATTCGGCGATGTTCATATTGCTCATCACCTTCAGGCGCACCGCCATCGCCGGCCAGTACGATTTGTGCAGGCTGCGGATCTGGCGCAGGATGCCGTCGATGCGGTAGCGGATCCGCAAAAAGCTCTGTTCCGGCTCGAAGTGGATGTCGGAGGCGCCATTCTGCACCGCGTCGGCCAGCAGCGCGTCCATCAAGCGCACCATCGGCTGGCTGTATTCGTCGGTGGTGGCGGCCATGGCGGCGTAATTGACTTCGCCGGTTTCAATCTCCAGCAAGATGCCGTCGATCGACAGCTCGAAGCCGTAGTACTGGTCGATGGCGCGCGCGATGTCCGACTCGTTCACCAGCATGGCCTCGATCGTGATGCCCTTGACCAGCATGGCGCTGATCTGGTCGAGCGCAACGATGTTGCTGGTGTCGGCCATGGCCAGGATCAGGTTGTCGGTATCGCGCTCGTACACGATCGGGAACACGCGGTAGCGCTTGGCCACGTCTTTCGGGATGAGTTTTAACGCGATGGCGTCGACCACGAGGCTGGTGAGGTCGGCGCTTTGCTGGTTCAGGTTTTCGGACAGCGCCTCGCGCACCGTCGCTTCAGTGACGAAACCGAGCGTGATGAGGAGTTTGCCGAGCGGCTCGCTGCTGCGCTTTTGCTCGATCAGCGCGATGCGCAGCTGGTCTTCGCTGATGACCCCTTTCTGGATCAGCAACTTACCGAGGGGGAATTTGGCGTGTTCCGACATGCGGCTATTGAACGCCCACTTGCGCGCCCAGTTCGCGCGCCCGCGTGGCAGCGGCCTCGCGGTCGAAATTGACGGCGCCGCGCGGCGCCAGTTCCACCGCGCGCTGGTAGTACGTCAATGCCAGCTTGCCCTGGTTCAGCCGGTCCAGGCCGATGGCGAGGTTGAAGGCGTAGTCGGCGTTGTTCGGGTTGGCGGAATAGGCGCGGAAGTAGTGCTGCTGGGCTTCCGGCCAGCGGCCCTGGCGCGCGTACAGGTTGCCCAGGGCGAACAGCAGCGGGCCGGATTCCGGATTGCGCTCAAGCATGCGGCGCAGGCGGCCTTCGGACTGGCCCGGGTCGCCCTGGCGCACGCTGGACAGGCCGGCCAGCGCGTCGTTGTCGTTCGGGTCCAGGTCGAGCAGGCGCGCGTAGATGCCGGCGGCTTGCTCGGCCTGGTTGTCGCGGGCGGCGAGAGCGGCCATGCCGAGCAGGGCGTCGCGGTTGCTCGGGTCTTGCCGCAGCACGCTCTGGTAGCTCTGGCGCGCGGCCGGCAGGTCGCCGTTGTTGTAGGCCGCAAAGCCGTTCTGGAGCGACGGGTTGACCTGTTCGGGCTTGGCAACGCGCGCGACGCGGATGCCGCTCGTATCTGCCGCTGCGACAGTGCGCTCTCTGGCGGCGCGCGGCGCGGCTGGAGCGGCCTGCGGTGGCGCCTGCTGTTGCAGCTGCGCCAGGCGCATCGCTTCATCCGGCGGCATCTGCTCGCGCGAGGAGGGCACCGGTGTTTCCGGCACATACGCCTGGACCGGCTGGGGCGCTTGTGCTGGTACTGGTGCTGGTACTGGCACTTCCACGCCCCCCTGGGCGGCCACCACCGGCACGCCGGGCACTGCGGCGCCAGGGTTGCTTACCAGCGGCTGGTTCTGGCCCGGCATCGGCACCATCGGCAAACCACGGCTGGAACCGGGGCCGTACACGGCATGCCAGTAGATGTAGCCGAACACGGCGGCAATCAGCAGGGCGATGCTGCCGAGCACGGCGATGCGGATGGTGCGCGCGTCGATCCGGGCCGCCATGGCGCGCTTCTGGGCCTTGACCCTTGGCGGTGTTGGCGGCGGGGCGTTGCGCGAGCGGCGCGGCGGCTCGGCCTGCGGATCAGGCGCGGCCATGCGCGGCGCCTCGGGCGCGAAGTCGATGGACGCGATGGACGGCTCTGCGCGCGCGCTACGCGACGCGGTAGCCGACGCGCTAGCCGGCGCGCTAGCCGACGCGCCGCCCGGCGCCGCGTCCAGTGGCGACAAGGTCAGCGGCTCGGCGGACCTGGCGTCCTCATGGGGCGAGAGCTCCAGCACCTCGTCGTAGGCTTCGGACGGCTTGGCCAGTTCCTCGTCCGGAACATGGTTTTGCTTGGCGCGCTCGGCTTTCTTGAGCGCCTGCATCAACAGGCTCATGGTCAGTTCACCTTCACGCGCACGGGTTCGGAGTACGGTTCCGACACGGCGCCGCTGGTGTCGGGCAACAAATAGCGGTAATCCTTGTAGTCGCCATTGACGCTGGCGTTCTTGACCACCACCGGACGGATGAAGATTACCAGTTCGGTCTTGCTGACTTTTTCGTTGCGGTACGAGAACAGGTTGCCGAAGATCGGCACCTGGCCCGCGCCCGGCACGGCATCCTTGGCGTTGTCGACCGAGTCCTGCATCAGCCCGCCCAGGACCGAAATATCGCCGCTGTAGACCTTGAGGATCGATTCGATTTCGCGCGCCTGGATCACCGGCACCCGGCTGGTCACCTTTTCGGCGGCCAGGGCCGGGTTCGGATCCTGCACGTAGTCGACGATGCGGGTAATGGTGGGGCGCACGTTGAGCGTGACTTCGTCGTTGTCGGCGATCTGCGGCGTGACGCTCATGACGAAGCCGACCGGCACCGTCTCCAGCCGCGATTCGTAGGTGGCCGGGGTGGTCACGTTGCCGTTTACGCCGATCACGGCGGGGGTGACCTTGATGGTGAAGAAGACGTTGTTGTCGACCACCTTCAGCATCGCGGTCTGGTTGTTGAGCACGCTGATCTTGGGGCTGGACAGCACCTTGACCTTGCCGAACGATTCGAGCAGCTGGATCGCGGCGGTGATGTTGCCCAGCGCCGAGGTCGGATTGACGTAATTCAATGCGAAGATGCCCGGCGTGGTGCCCACCACCACGTTCGACGACAGCGGCGTGGTGCCGACCTGCCGCTGGCTCAAGGACAGGCCGCCCACGCCGTCGCGCACGCGGCTCCAGTTGATGCCCTGCTGGTACTGGTCGGACAGGCGCACTTCGATGATGGTCGCTTCGATCAGCACCTGGCGCTTGGCGCTGCCGAGCACGATGTCGAGAAATTGCTGGATCTTTTCGTGCTGGCGGCCGCTGGCGCGCACGGCCAGCAAGCCGCCCTCGGCGTTGACGATCACCGACGGCGCGTTGCGCTGGCGCTCGTTCGATGAGGCGTTGAAGGCGGCCAGCACGTTGTCGGGCACCGCTTGGGTTGCGGGCTGGGCCTGTTGACCCGGGGCTGCCGGCACCGTGCCGGGGGCCGGCGCTGGCTGCGCGGACGAGATCGTGCTCGGCGCGTCGTTCAGCGTCGTTTCGCGCAGCATGTCGCGGATATTCTTTTCCAGGCTGCCCCAGAAATTGTTTTCCGAGCGGTTGGTGACCGAGGTGGTCGAATTGTTATTGCCCGAGCCGGAATTGCCCGCCGCCGCGCCGCCGCTGGTGGTGCCGTTGGCGTTGGTCAAGGTCGGGGAACTCGAGCCCCCGCCGGCGGTCGAAATCTGGGTGGCGATGTTGACGCTGCTGTTGGTGCTGCGCGCCATGTTGACGTAATCGACCTTGTAATTACGCCATACCGGCGTGTCGGGCAGCACGGTCAGGGTGGTGCCGTCGATTTCGTAGCGCATGTCCACTTGCCTGGCGATGCGGGTCAGCAACTGCGGCAGGGTCTGGTCGAGCGCGTTCAGGGTCACCGTGCCGTCGATGCCGGGATGAATGTCCACGTTCAGGCGGGCGTCGCGCGCCAGCGCAAACAGCAGCGACTGGACCGGCACCTTGTGCACCGTCACGCTGTAGGTCTCGACCTTGGGCGTGGGTTTGGGCGGCGGCAGCGGCGCGCTGTGCAGCACCGGATCGGGAATCCGGCCGGCGGCGCGCGGCGCCTGCGTCACGTGCGAGGGCGAACCGGGCATGGTGGGCGTGGCACACGCACTCAAGACGGCGCAGACAATGGCGGTGCCGGCGGTGCGCAGCGGAGAAACGGATTTTTTCAGGGTCATTGGTGCGCTCTTGAGTGCCAAGACACAATAATGGCTGAAAAGTAAGCGTGGGGCAATTGCTGCACGTCTAATGGAAGAAGATGCTGCGTGAAACAAGCCACGCAAGCAACGATAGCGTGGTAATGCCGACAACTGCCAGTCCCAAGGTCCTGCCGCTGGGGGCTTTTGCGCCGGCAAAGGCGCAGTCGGCGATCGCCGCTTCGGCATGGCGCGCCTCGACCCGGTCGGACTCGTCGATGTAGGCCGCCATCAGGGCTTTGTCCGCCAGGATATTGATGCGGCGCACGATGCCTTGCGACACGCGCGCGATCTTCCTGGTCGCCGCGGCACTGAACACGGCCGGCCCGTTGTAGCCGGCCGCATGCAGGCGGAATGCCAGGAAGTCGGCAATCACGTCCGGCGGCATGGCCGGCACCACGAAGTTGTGGGTGATGCGCTCCTTGAACTGGCGCATGCTGGCCAGGTTCAGGTGAAGGTCGAGCTCGGGTTGTCCGAACAGCACGATCTGCAGCAGCTTGTGGCGCGCCGTTTCCAGGTTCGAGAACAGGCGCACTTCTTCCAGCGTGTCGAGCGGCATGGCCTGGGCTTCCTCGACCAGCAGCACCACCTGCCTGCCGGCGCTGTGGCGGGCGATCAGGTCCGCTTGCAGCATGCGCGTGACTTCATCGATGCGCTTGCCGCTCACGTCGAGTTCCAGTTCGCCGGCGATGGCGTAGGCGACCTCGGTGTTTTTCAGGGTCGGATTGGCCAGGTAGATGACGTCGATGTGCTTCGGCAGTTGATTTTCCAGCATGCGGCACAGCATGGTCTTGCCGCTGCCCACTTCCCCGGTCACCTTGATGATGCCTTCGCCGTGCTCGACCGCGTACAGCAGGGCGTCCAGGATCTCGCCGCGCGTGTTGCCCGCGTAGAAGAATGCCGGGTTGGGCGTGATGCCGAAGGGTGACTGGTGCAGGCCGAAATGTTGATGGTACATAAGTCGAGGCGCGCGCTTCAATGCACGCACGCAAGGAAGGCTTGTTCGAGCGTCGCTGCCCCGTAGGCGGCGCGGCAGGCCGCCGGGGTGCCGACGAAGCGCAGCTGGCCGTCGTGCAGGATGGCCATGCGGTCGCACAGCTCGTCAATGTCGGCCAGCGCATGCGAGCTGAAAAACACGGTGGCGCCACCGCTGCGGGCGCGCTGCAGATGTTCTTTTAAACGTGCCCGCGCCTTGGGGTCGAGTCCGCTCATCGGCTCGTCGAGCACGTAGGCTTGTTTGTCGGCCAGGAAGCAGGCGGCGAGGCCGAGCTTTTGCGTCATGCCTTTCGAGTGCTTGCGCACGGGCATGGACAGGGCGGCGTGGTCGAGGTCGAGCGCATCGAGCATGGCGTGGGCGGCTTGCGCGTCGTAGGTGTTGCCGTGCAGTTTGGCCATGTATTTCAGGAATTCGGCGCCGGTGAGGTAGTAGGGCGGCATGAAGCGTTCGGGCAGGAAGGCCAGCGGACGGCGCGATGCCGGCTCGCGGTGGCTGCGGCCGAAGATCTCGATGCTGCCGCCGTCCACGCGCACGAAGTCGAACAGGCATTTGAGCAAGCTGGTCTTGCCGGCGCCGTTCACGCCGACCAGGCCCACGCATTCGCCGGGGGCGATGTCGAGGTCGATGCCTTCCAGCACCGGCGTGCCGGCGTAGCGTTTGACTAGCTGGCGAAAGCGCAGCGCGGGTGTGCTCATGTTGGCAATGGTGAATAGCGTTACGGCGCTTGGTTCAGTGGTTGTTAGCGAAACGACAGTGGATTTTTAGGCATCTTGACCATTGCGGCATCACCGACTGTAGCGCATTCAGTATCGCTTGCACAATGGTTGCACGTTAGTACGACACGAAATCATTCTAAATGTAAAAAACGAGTGTTTCTGGAATAGAATAGTTCGACGGCTTTGCGCAAGTGCCAGCGCCGTCGCCCCCGCGCAGGCGGGGGCCCAAGTTTGTCTGCTCAGCCGGGAAACAACTTGGGTCCCCGCCTGCGCGGGGACGACGGTTTGAAGGGTAGCGAAGAGCGTCTTATTCACTCGACAAGCATTCAACAAGGGTCTTCATGGCACGGCCAGAAAAAGTCCGCCTCGGCGAAATCCTCGTCCAGCAAAAGCTGTTATCCGAAGATCAACTGGGTGCGGCGTTGCAAGACCAAAAGCGCACCGGCCGCAAACTCGGCCGGGTGTTCATCGAAAACGGCTTCGTCACCGAGGAACAAATCTCGGGCGCGCTCGCCAAGCAGCTCGACATTCCGTACATTAACCTCAAGTTTTACAACACCAACCCGGACATCGTGCGCCAGCTGCCGGAAACCCAGGCCCGGCGTTTCCGCGCCATCGCGCTGGAAGACCGGCGCGGCGCGCTGCTGATCGGCATGTCCGACCCGACCGACCTGTTCGCCTACGACGAGATCGCGCGCCTGGTCAAACGCAATATCGAGCTGGCCGTGGTCAACGAGACCGAAGTGCTGGCCGCGATCGACCGCATCTACCGCCGCACCGACGAGATCACCGACTTCGCGCGCGAGCTCGAACAGGATTTGGGCGACACCTTCGTCGACTTCGGCACCCTGGCCGCCAATCCGGGTCTTGAGGAAGCGCCGATCGTCAAGCTGCTGCAATCGGTGTTCGACGACGCCACCCAGGTGCGCGCCTCGGACATCCACATCGAACCGCAGGAAACGCGGTTGCAGATCCGCTTTCGCATCGACGGCGTGCTGCACCTGCAAACCGAGGCCGATATCAAGATCGCCACGCCGCTGGCGCTGCGCCTGAAACTCATGTCCGACCTCGACATTTCCGAAAAGCGCCTGCCGCAAGACGGCCGCTTTGCCGTCAAGGTCAAGCAGCAACGGATCGACGTGCGTATCTCGACCATGCCGACCCAGTACGGCGAATCGGTGGTCATGCGATTGCTGAACCAGGGCGGCACCACCTTGCGCCTGGACGCGATCGGCATGCCGGCGCGCCTGGTGGAAAAATTTCGCGCCATCGTGCAGCGCCCCAACGGCCTGGTGCTGGTCACCGGTCCGACCGGTAGCGGCAAGACCACGACCCTGTACAGCGCGCTGTCGGAACTCAATTCCGTGGAAAAAAAGCTGATCACGGTCGAAGACCCGGTCGAGTACCGCCTGCCCGGCATCAACCAGGTGCAGGTCAACGACAAGATCGACCTGTCGTTTGCGCGGGTGCTGCGCTCGGCGCTGCGCCAGGATCCCGACATCGTCCTGGTAGGCGAGATGCGCGACCAGGAAACCGCCCAGATCGG
This sequence comes from Telluria sp., assembly GCA_036386755.1. Classification (GTDB taxonomy): domain Bacteria; phylum Pseudomonadota; class Gammaproteobacteria; order Burkholderiales; family Burkholderiaceae_D; genus Telluria_A. The sequence continues at coordinate 61,835 of DASVVC010000021.1, read as the reverse complement.
CCTGCGCGCCGCCATGACGGGTCACCTGGTGCTCTCGACCCTGCACACCAACGACGCCGCCAGCACCCCGCTGCGCCTGATGGACATGGGCGTGCCGCGCTACATGGTGGGCAGCTCGCTGCAAGCGGTGCTGGCCCAGCGCCTGGTGCGGGTGATCTGCGAAAGCTGCAGCACCACGTACCAGGCCACCCCGCTTGAACGCCAATGGCTGCGCGCCGAACTGCGCGAGCATGCCGACACGACCCAGTTCTACCACGGCAAGGGATGTTCGCATTGCAACGGCATGGGCTACCGGGGACGCACCGGCGTGTACGAACTGCTGGAGATGACGGCCGCCGTGGTGGACGCGGCCAACCATCCCGACCCGGCCCACTTCCTGAAGGCCGCGCACGCCGAGATGCAGGGCGAAACGCTGCGCCGCCACGCCGTGCAGCTGGCCGTGCAGGGCCGCACCACGGTGTCCGAAGCGATGCGCATCAGTAACCAGGTCGAGGAATAAACCGTGCCGTTTTTCGCCTACAAGGGACGCAATGCCAAAGGCGAGCTGATGCAAGGCGTGCTGGAGGGGGCCGACAGCGGGGCCGTGGCCGACCAGTTGTTCGGCAATGGCGTCACGCCGCTCGACATCACCCAGACCAGCCGCGCCGTCACCAGCGGCGGCGAGGAAGAAGGCTTTTTCGCGCGCCTGTTCGAGAAAAAAGTCACCTCGATGGACGTGCAGTTGTTCAGCCGTCAACTCTACACCCTGCTCAAATCGGGCGTGCCGATCATGCGCGGGCTGGCCGGCTTGCAGGAATCGGCCATCAGCAAGTCGTTCGGCAAGGTCATCAAGGATTTGCGCGAGTCGCTCGACTCCGGGCGCGAACTGTCGGCCGCCATGCGCCGCCATCCGACCGTGTTTTCCAATTTTTACCTGTCGATGGTGCGCGTGGGCGAGATGACCGGGCGCCTGGAAGACGTGTTCCTGCGCCTGTTCGACCACCTCGAATTCGACCGCGACATGCGCGAACGCGTCAAGACCGCCACGCGCTACCCGACCTTTGTCATGATCGCCATGCTGCTGGCGATGATCGTGGTGAACATTTTCGTCATTCCCCAGTTCGTGAAGGTGTTCGAAAGCTTCAATTCGGAGCTGCCTTTGATGACCCGCATCCTGATCGGCAGCTCGAATTTCATGGTGCGCTTCTGGCCGGTGCTGCTGGTGGGCTCGCTGATGGCGTTTTTCGGCTGGCGCGCCTACATCAACTCGGTCGAGGGGCGCATGTGGTGGGACCGGGTGCGCCTGCGCCTGCCGATTGCCGGCAAGATCATCCTGAAAGGCACCATGGCGCGCTTTGCGCGCAGTTTCGCGCTGTCGATGAAGAGCGGGGTGCCGATGGTGCAGGCGCTGACGGTGGTGTCGCAAACGGTCGACAATGCCTACCTGGCCTCGCGCGTGGAGCAGATGCGCGATGGCGTCGAACGCGGCGAGAGCATCTTGCGCACCGGGGTCGCGGCCGGGGTGTTCACCCCGATCGTGCTGCAGATGATCGCCGTGGGCGAGGAAACCGGCTCGCTCGACGACCTGATGGATGAAATCGGCCAGATGTACGAGCGCGAAGTGGACTACGAACTGAAAACCTTGTCGGCCCAGATCGAGCCGATCATGATCGTGTTCCTGGGGGCGATGGTGCTGGTGCTGGCGCTCGGCATTTTCCTGCCGATCTGGGACCTGGGCAAAGCCGCTTTGCATAAATGAGACAGGTTGCCACCCCACCAACGTTGTCAACCTCGCGCGGCTTTTCGCTGCTGGAATTTGCGGTGTGCTCGGTGGTGGTGGCGGTACTCACCGGTGTGCTTTTACAACGCTTGCTGGACTACCGCGAACGCGCCGAGCTGGTTGCCGTCGAACAACTCGCCGGGGTACTGCGCACCGCGCTGGTGTTGAAGGTCGGCCAGTTGCAGGCCCGCGGGAGAGAGGCGGAAATTCCCTCGCTCGCAGGGAAAAATCCGATCGACCTGCTGGCCGAAAAACCGCGCAATTATGCCGGCGAATATTTCACGCCGACAGCCGAACAGGTCGGTCCGGGCAACTGGTATTTCGACCTGAAGACGAAATCCTTGGTGTACTTGATAAGCAAGGAAAAAAAATTTCCACAAGGCACTTCGAAGCGCATAACTTTCAAGGTAGAATTAACTCGCTTGCCCACAATCCCCGCCAAGCAGAGTGGTACGCCAGAGTCACGGACCGTTGCCCTTACTCAAGTTAATAGATAAACCGCCGTTAAAGAATACGGTACTCGTGTTTCTGTTACGCACCTCACATTTCACTGCTTAAATCGAATTTGGAGATTCATATGAAAATGCAATCCTTTGGTAAGTTCCGTCACGCCGCCCAGTCGGGTTTCACCCTGATCGAACTGATCGTCGTGATCGTCATCCTGGGCATCCTGGCGGCCACCGCCTTGCCGAAATTCGCCGATCTCGGCGGCGACGCCCGCGGCGCCACCATGAAGGCGGCCAAGGGGTCGCTGGAAGCGGTGTCGGCCATGGTGCACGGCAAGTTCCTGATCGCCCCGACGACCGCCGTGTCGCTCGAAGGCACTTCGGTCGGCGTGACCAACGGCTATCCTACCGGTAACGCCGCGCTGCTCGAAGCGGCCGGCCTGAAAGACACCGACTACGAACTGATCGTCGCCGCCGGCGGCGGCACCAATGCGCCGACCACCGCGTCGGGCGAAGTGGCCATCGTGCCGCTGAGCGTGAAGGGCACCCCGAAGGGCCTGAACTGCTACGTGCTGTACAAACCAGCGGTCGCCGCAGTGGCGCCTGCCACCGACGCAACCCCGCCGGTGATCACCGTCAAGACCACGTCCTGCTAACCATTCGCCAAGCGTGACTGACAGACTGGCGCAGCGCAACATGGGTACCGCGGCCACGGCCGCCGCCCATTGCGCCAGTCTTCCCCGTTTTATCCGATGTATCCCCATGAACTTCCCCTTCCGCCGCCACGCCACGCACCAGCACGGCTTCACGCTGGTCGAGCTGATCGCCGTGATGGTGATCGTCGGCATCCTGGCCGCCGCCGCGGCGGTGCGCTACTTCGACCGCGCCGTGTATGACGCGGCCGCGTTCGCCGACCAGGCGCGCGCTCTGATCCGCTATGGCCAGAAAGTGGCTGTCGCGCAAAATCGTCCCGTGTTCGTGCGCCTCGACGGCACCAGCGTCGCGCTGTGCTTCGCGTCCTCGGGCGCCGGCGTCTGCCCGGCGCAGCAGCGCGTGCTGGCGCCTTCCGGCAGCAATAGCGGCGCCAGCGCCACGCTGGCCGCCTGCAACGGTTCGGCCAGCTGGGCTTGCGAAGGCAAGCTGGCCGCCGTCAGCTACGCCGTCGACACGGCGATCGGCGAATTTTTCTTCGATGCGCTGGGGCGCCCGGTGCGCGCCGGCCTCACCGCGTTCGCAAAAACCACCATCACCGTCAAGGCCGGCGGCAGCAGTTCCGTGCTCGTGGTCGAAGCCGATACCGGCCATGTGCACTGAGCGCGCGCGCCTCGGCCTTCCCACGCTGGCGCGCCAGCGCGGCATCAGCTTTGTCGAGCTGATCATCTTCATGGTGATCATCGGGGTCGGGCTGGCCGGCATCCTCAACGCCATGAACCTCACCACCCGCATCAGCGCAGATCCGCTGGTGACCAAGCAGGCGCTGATGCTGGCCGAAGGCTTGATGGAAGAAGTGCAGCTGGCCCGCTATACGTTTTGCGACGCCACCGACGAGCAGGTCGACAGCGCCACCGCACCGCTGATCGGCCCGGCCGGCTGCGCCGCCCTGGTCGAGAACGTCGGCAACGAGGCCGGCGGCGCGCGGCCCTACGACAACGTCAACGATTACGTGGCCGCCTACGGCACCCCGGTCCAGGCCTTCCTGATCGGCGGCAAGCTGAGCGACGCGGCCGGGCAGGAAATCCCCTTGCCGGGCTACACCGTCAGCCTGACCGTCAAGCCCACCGGGCTGCTCGGGCCGGCCGGCGCGGCCGTGCCGCAGACGGAAGCGCTGGCGATCCGGGTTGCCGTGTTCTACAACAACGTGGAAACCGTGGTGCTGGAAGGCTACCGCGTGCGCTACGCACCGAATTCGCCGCCATGATGACGCGCGCTTTCCGCCAGCACGGCTTTACCCTGGTCGAAGCGATCGTCGTGATCGTCATCACCGGGATTTTGGGCGCCATCGTGGCCACCTTCCTGCGCCTGCCGGTGCAAAATTATGTCGACAGCGCCGGGCGCGCCGACCTGGCCGACGTGGCCGACACCGCCGTGCGGCGCATGGTGCGCGAAATCCGCCTGGCGCTGCCGAACACGGTGCGCGTGACGGGCAATGCGATCGAGTTCGTGCCGTCCAAGACCGGCGGGCGCTACCTGGCCGCCGAAGATATCGTGGCGCCCGCCGACAGCGCGGCGGGGGACCACCTGAACTTCGTCGACCCCAACGACAAGACGTTTCACGTGGTCGGCCCGATGCAGGACGGCGCCCAGCAGATCGTCGCCGGCGACAACGTCGTGGTGAACAACATGATGATCGAGGGCGACACCTCGAACGTGTACGCGGCCGTGCCCACCAACCGCGCCGAAGTCGAGTCGGTGAACATGGCCGCCAAGCTGATCACGCTCAAGGCCAATCCCTTCGCCGCCCAGGACCCGCCGCTGGCCCATCCGCAGCACCGTTTCCAGGTCAGCGGCCAGCCGGTGACCTACAGCTGCGCCAACGGCATGCTGTACCGCCACGCCGATTACGGCTTCAACGCGGCCCCGAAGGCATCCCCAAGCGCCGCCCCGGCGATCCTGGCGACGAATGTGGAGTCGTGCGAGTTTAATTACGTTTTGGTCGGCAACACGCGCTCGGCGCTGGTGCGCCTGACACTGACCCTGCGCCGGCCGGACGGGCGCGACGGCGCGATCCGGATGATGCAGCAGGTTCACGTGGACAATAATCCATGATCGCGCGTCTGCGCTTGCGGCGCATGCAGGGCGTGAGCCTGGTCACCGCGATCTTCCTGCTGGTCGTGCTGTCCGGCCTGGCGGTGGCGATGGTGACCCTGGCCACCACCGCGCAAACGAGCTCGATGCTGGACGTGCAGGGCACGCGCGCTTACCTGGCCGCGCGCGCCGGCACCGAATGGGGCGTGTTCCAGGTCACGCGCGCCAAAGGGCCTTGCACCACGCTGGCCGGGCCGCTTGGCACGACCACCAGCACCTTCGCGCTGCCGGCCGATGGCGGCCTGGCCGCCATGACGGTGACGGTGGTGTGCACGCGCAGCGTCGACAACGCCACCCAGCTGCCGCGCTACACGGTGCGCTCAACCGCCTGCAACGGCCCGGGCAACGCCGGCTGCCCCAACCCGACCAACGGCCTCGACTATGTGCAGCGCGTGATGCACGTCGAATTCAGCGTCCCGGAGAAGCCATGACGATGCGCCACCGACCCCGCTGGCGCGCTGCGCTGGCCATCCTGGGAGCAACCGGCCTGCTGGCGGCAGGCGTGCCGGCGCGCGCCGATACGCCGATCGCGCTGTACAAAAGCTTCGCCGGCCGCCTGAACTTCACCGGCACCCAGAAAACCATGCGCAAGGAGTCGAACACGGGCAACCCCTGCACCCTCAGTACCACGGCGCTGACCGGCACCTTGTCCGGCATTCCCTCCACCGCCAAGATCGTCAGCGCCCAGCTGTACTGGGCCGGGTCCGGCAGCACGCCCGATTACACGGTACTGCTCGACGGCGCCTCGGTCAGCGCGCCATCGAACCGGCGCTTCACCACCGCCACCATCGGCTACAACTATTTTTCGGGCGCGGCCGACGTCACCGCCCAGGTCACGGCCAAGCGCAACGCCATCTATACCTTCGGCGGCCTGACGATCGACAACGGGAGCACGTTTTGCGGGGTGCAAGGGGTGCTGGGCGGCTTTTCGCTGCTGGCGATCTATTCCGTGCCGGCGCCGGCCGAAACGTTCCGCGTGCTCAACCTGTACGAGGGTTTCCAGTACATCCGCACCTTCGGCACCGACAACATCAAGGTCAACCTAAACCTGAGCAACTTCAGGACCCCCACGCCGCTGAACGGGGCCACCGGGCGCATCGCCCACGTCACCTGGGAGGGCGACACCACGCTCTCGGGCGGGGGCGAAAACCTCAAGTTCAACGGCGTCGAGATGGTCGATGCGGCCAATCCATCCGGCAACCAGTTCAATTCGACCAGCAATGTCGGCGGCACCGTCGACAACGCTTCCTACGGCATCGACTTCGATTCCTACGTGCTGGCCAGTCCCAAGCTGTTCGGCGGCCAGACTACCGCCACCATGCTGTACGAGTCGGGCCAGGACATGGTGCTGCTCAATGCCGAGATCGTCTCTGTGCCGAATGTCGACGTGGCCGACCTCTCGCTCAGCCTGACCTCGACCGGCACGCCGGCGCGCGGCAGCGTCATGAACCTGGTCCACACGGTGACCAACAACGGGCCCTTGCCGGACGCCGGCCCGATCACCGTCAAGCACAGCCTGGCCGCTGGCCTGGACTTCGTCTCGGTCAGCGGCGCCGGCTGGAGCTGCTCGCAGTCGGGCCAGCTCGTCACCTGCACCAGCGGCGAACAGCTGGAAGTGGGCGAAGCGGCGCCGGCCTTGACCATCAGCGCCAGGATTGCGCTGACCGCGCCGGGCAGCATGACCACCAACGCCTCCGTCGGCGGTTTGCAGTTCGATAATGATTTGGCCAATAACGCCGCCAGCAAGAGCATCAGCTTTTCCAGCGCCAAATATGTCTTCACCGGTAGCCCGTGCCGCACCGGCATCACGCCCGGCACGCCGAACGAGTGCAATTTCCTCAGCATGCCGGTCCAGCAGGCGGCGGTGAACGGCACGGTGTACGTCACGGCGCTCGACAATACCGCGCTCGACGCGAATTTCAAGACGATCGTGCCGCCCTCGACCACGGTCAACCTGCAGTTTTCGATGCGCTGCGTCAATCCGACGACCGGCGCGGGCGGCATCGCCAAACTCAAGGGCGTGGCATTGAAGGCGTGCATCGGGGCCACGGCGGCGCAGACCACCACCCAGTGGCAGTCGATTCCGATCGTGTTCGACCCCAATTCGGCCACCTCGCAACCGCTGTCCTTCGTGTATTCCGACGTCGGCATGATCGAACTGATGCTGGCCGAAACCGCCACCGCGCTGCCGCTGCAAGTGAGCCCGAGCGGCCAGTTCGTCGTCAAGCCGTACAAATTCGCCTTGAGCACGCCGCTCGCCAATCCGGCCGGCGCGGTTGTGCTGGGCAGCATGACGGCCGATATCGGGCCTTTCTGGAAGGCGGGCGCCGGCTTCACGCTCGACGTGATCGCACAGAACTTCGACGGCAATCCGACCCCGAATTTTGGCAAGGAAACCGATCCCCAGAAGGTGGACCTGATCACCACGGCCGCCATCGATTCGACCAACTTCGCCGTTCCCGGCGACAGCAACTCGGAGCGGCTGCCTTTCGCCGACATGGCAACCCCGCTGGTGGAGAAGGTGGAAGGCGAGTTCGGCCCCTTCAGCGCCGGAGCGGGCACGGGGAGCGAGTTCACCTTCGCCGAAGTCGGCATCATCAACGTGCGCGCGCACATGGACGGCAACAGCTACCTCACTGGCGGCGACGTGACCAGCAACGGCATCGCGCTGGGGCGTTTTTATCCGAGCTACTTCACCACGGTGGTGCCGATCGCGATCCCCTGCGTCGCGCCCGATCCGCTCGGCTGCAAGGATATCGGCCTGCACTACTCGAAGCAGCCGATCCAGACCATCGTGACGGCCTTCAACGCCGACAACAAAGTGACGAAATTCTATCAGGGCAAATTCGTCAAGTCGCCCAAGCTGCTGCCGTACACCGCCAAGGGCGGGACCACCCAGGCCAACCTGGGCACGCTCACGCCGAGCCCGATCGCCAATGCCGCGACGCTCTTCGTGCAAGGGATCGGCACGGCCTGGCCGAGCTACGACGTGCTGTCCACGACCTATGCGCCGCTGGACATTTACCTGCGCGCCAGCGACGCCGACCTGGTCACCTCGAACCGCTCCAGCGCGTCGATCGAGGGCGGTACCAAGATCGTGCGCGGCCGCTTGCTGGTGGAAAATGCCTTCGGCTCGGAACTGACGACGCTGCCCGTCACCATGCGCGCCCAGTACTGGAGCGGCACCAATGCCACCAACGGACGCTGGCTCGACAGCGCCGCCGACAGCATCAGCATCGTGCTGCCGCCGCTGGCCGGTTCGGGCCAGGTGACGTTCCCGCACAGCGTCACCAGCGCCCAGCTGGCGCTGAGCTACACGCGCTGCAAGGGCAACATGGGGACTTGCAGGGCGGGCGGGGACGCGGTCGTGCCGTATCCCGATCCCAAGGCCACGCTCGCCACGGCCGCGATGACGCTGGGCCTGGTGAAGTTCAAGCTGGCGCCGACCGGCAGGACCGGCAGCGTCGACGCCGCCGTGAATGTGCCGCCGTGGCTGCCGGCCACGCCCGGCAGGCTGACCTTCGGCGTGTACAAGGCGACCCCGCTGATCTACATTCGCGAGATTTTCTGATGGGCGCGCCGGGGCAACATGTCAGGAACATTCCATATAGCTATCAGTATGCGGTGGAAATCAGACGGTTTCAGTTGCCGAACGCAAATTTGTGTTAAATCCCGATGGAACTTGAATATAATCAAGACGCTACCGCACGGACTTCGTGCGCGGTATTCATATAGATTGCGGGCATGGGATTTTTCTCGACATCAAAGAAGAAGGATGGCTTGCTGGCAATCGCCCTGCATGCGGAGGGCGTGTTCGCCGCCCGCGTCAAGCGTCAGGACGCGGGCATGCCGCGCGTGACCCTGGCCTCGTTTTATCCGGCCGACAAGGGCAGCGGCCCCGACATGCTGGAAAAGACCGGCAAGGACTTGCACGCGAACAGTTTTCGCTGCGCGACCGTGCTCGGCGCCGGCGAATACACGCTGCTCTCGGTCGAAGCGCCCAACGTGCCGGCCGACGAGCTTCGCACGGCGGTGCGCTGGCGCCTGAAGGACATGCTCGACTTCCCGGCCGACCAGGCCAGCATCGACGTGCTCGATATTCCCACCGACAAGGCCCAGGGCCGCAGCCAGTCGCTGTTCGCCGTGGCCGCGCGCAATTCGCTGATCGAAAGCCGCCAGAACCGCTTCGTCGACGCCGGCGTGCCGCTGGCCGTGATCGATATTCCCGAGATGGCGCAGCGCAATATCTCGGCCCTGGTCGAGCCGGACGGGCGCGGCGTGGCCATGCTTTCGTTCAGCAACGAGGGCGGCTTGCTGACCGTGACCTATAAAGCCGAGCTGTACCTGGCGCGCCGCATCGACGTCACGCTCGACCAGTTGCTCGACAGCGACCATGACCGCAAGCATGTGTGCTACGACAAGATCACTCTCGAATTACAACGTTCGCTCGACCATTTCGACCGCCAGTACAACTTCATCAATGTCTCCAAACTGGTGCTGGCGCCGACCGGTGCGAGCGGCCTGGACGAATACCTGTCGAGCAACCTGTACACCAAGGTCGAGTCGCTCGACCTGGCAAGCGTGCTCGACCTGGCTGGCGTACCGGAACTGGCCGCGCTGGCGCAACAGCAGCGCTTTTTCCTGATCCTGGGCGCGGCGCTGCGCCAAGAGGAGGCCTCCTCTTGAGCCAGCAGATCAATCTGTTCAACCCGGAGTTTCTCCAGCAGAAGAAGATCTTCACGTCCAGGACCATGCTGCTCGCGCTCGGGGTGCTGATGGCCGGTGCGCTGGCGCTGGTGCTGGTGGGCCGCCACAGCGTGGGCGTGCTGCAAGCCGAAGCTGCCGCCGGCGCCGAACAGCTGGCCCTGAAAAAGGAGCGCCAGGCCAGGGTCATCGCCGAATTCGCACCGCGCCAGAAAAGCCGCGAGCTCGAGATGGAGATCGCCTCCGCCGAAGCCGACCTGGCGTCGCTGCACGACGTCTCGAAGGTGCTCGGCGGGCCGGCCCTGGCGGACTCGCGCAAGGGTTTTTCGCGCTACTTCAAGGCGCTGGCACGCCAGGGTACGGGCGATCTGTGGCTGACCGGCGTGCGCATCGGCGGCGACGGCAGCCATATCACCTTGCAGGGCAGGGCGATGGATGCCAGCCTGGTGCCGGCCTATGTGACCCGGCTCACGCGCGAGCCGGCTATGCAGGGCAAGAATTTCACCAGTTTGCAGATGAACCGCGCCCGCCTCAAGGCCGACGTCAAGGTCGACGGCACGGTCGACGGCAAGGATGCGGACGACCTGGTCCAGCTGGCGCCGTACATCGATTTTACGCTGCAGGATGCGGTGCCTGAACGCGTGGCCGCTGTTGCGTCTACCACCGTGTCCACCACCGCGTCTGCCGGCGCGCCGGCAGACGCGGCCCAGGTGGCCGCGAGCATCAAAGCGGAGGCGGCCAAATGAAGGCGCGCCTGCTCAAGCTGCAACTGAAAATCGATTCACTTAGCGTGCGCGAGCGCGCCATACTATTTGGCGCCGCGGCCGGCGTGATCGCGTTCGTGCTCTACGCGCTCCTGCTCGATCCGCTGTTCCTGCGCCAGAAAATGCTGCGCAGCCAGATCAGCCAGCAGCAAAACAATATGATCGGCATCGATACCGAAATCACGGCCACCGTGCAGGCTGCCGCGATCGACCCCGACCAGGCCAACCGCGCACGCCTGGCCGCCATCAAGGCCAACAGCGCCAGGCTGTCGGAGAACCTGCGCACCGTGCACAACAGCTTGGTGGCGCCGGAACGCATCGCGCCGCTGCTCGAACGCATCCTCAAGGCCAACTCCCGGCTGCGCATGGTGGGCGTGAAAAGCTTGCCGGTGATTCCCTACAACGGCTCGTTCGAGGCCGATGCCGCCCAGGCCGGCGCCGCCGTGGCGGCAGCCGTCAGCGGCCGCGCCATTTACGCGCACGGGTTCGAGGTGACGGTACGCGGCAACTACCTGGACATGGTCAACTACATGGATGCGATGGAAGCGATGCCGGCCCAACTGTTCTGGGGCAAGGCCCAGCTCGAGGTCGACACCTATCCCGAGGCGCGCCTGAGCCTGACGATTTACACGCTGAGCCTGGACAAGAAATGGATGACCTTGTGAACCCGCGCCTGCTGCCGTGCCTCGCGGCGCTGCTGGCCCACGGCGCGCTTCTCGCCCAGCCGCTGAACGACCCGACCCGCCCGCCGGCCCGGCTGATGGCGCCGGCCGCCGCCGAGAACGCTCCACCGGCGAGCGTGGAGCCGCAGCTGCAATCGGTGCTGATCGCGCGCCACGCCGGCGGACGCCACGTGGCCGTAATCGACGGCCAGACCGTGCGCCTGGGCGAGCAGTTTCGCGGCGCGCGCGTGGCCAGCATGACGCAGAACGAAGTTGTACTGGTGAACGGCAAGCAGCGGCGCGTGTTGCGCCTGTTCGCGCCGGCGCCATCCCCCCAGCGGCATAACGAGAAAGACTGACAAACAGCATGCACAAACACCGTGTGGAACACCTCGTCATTGCATCGATGATCGCCGGCGCTGGCGCCCTCGGCCTTGCCGGCTGCGACAGCACGCCCAAGCGCGACACCTACGATCAGATCACCGCGCAGATGGCGGCCGCGGCCAGGCCGGGGCCGACGCCGGCCCCGCTCGACGACGCCGTGAGCGCGGCCCTGCTGCCGCCGGTGGCGGCGCTGGCCGGGCAGTTGCCCAAGTCGCGCCAGGCGCTGGAAGAGCGTTTCAACGTCAGTTTTAATAATGTGCCGGCGCAGCAGTTCTTCAATTCCATCGTCACCGGCACGCGCTACAACATGCTGGTCCACCCCGAGGTCGGCGGCAACATCACCGCCAATTTGAAGGACGTGACCCTGGCCGAAGCACTCGACGCCGTGCGCGAGATGTACGGCTACGACTACCGGATCGAGGGCAACCGGGTCTCGGTCAAGCCGCTCACGATGCAGACCCGCATCTTCCAGGTGAATTACCTGGTCGGCAACCGCAAGGGCAAGTCGAACCTGCGCGTGACGTCCACGTCGGTGTCGAACGCCGGCACCGCCGGCAACGGCAACGGCAACCAGAATGGCGGCAGCGGCGGCGGCAACAACAACAGCAACAACAGCAATAACAGCGGCGGCAACAATGGCCAGGACGGCGGCAATGGCAACGGCAGCAACAGCCAGTCCGACAGCACCAACGTCACCACCACCTCGGACAGCGACTTCTGGGTCGAACTGAAGGCCTCTCTCGGCGCGATTGTCGGCTCCAAGGAAAATGGCCGCAGCGTGGTGGTCAATCCGCAGTCGGGCGTGGTGGTGATCCGCGCCATGCCGGAAGAACTGCGCAATGTCGACCAGTTCCTGAGAGCGACCCAGCTCTCGGTCGGGCGCCAGGTGATTCTGGAAGCCAAGATTCTTGAGGTGGAACTGAACGACAGTTTCCAGAGCGGCATCAACTGGGCATCGTTCGCCTCGTTCCGCGGCTCGCACGGCAACCGGGTTTCGTCCGGATTCGTGCAGCCCGGCACGTCGCTGGCGCCGCTGCCGTATACCGGCGGCCAGCCGGCGGTGATCGGCGACGCCAGGTCGCTGACGGCCAGCACCGGCTTCCTGCTCTCGAATGCGGCGGCCTCGGCCGGGTCGATGTTCGGCCTGGCCTTCCAGACCAGCAATTTCGCCGCGCTGATTTCCTTCCTGGAATCGCAGGGCACCGTGCACGTGCTGTCGAGCCCGCGCATCGCCACGATCAACAACCAGAAAGCCGTGCTCAAGATCGGCACCGACGAGTTTTACGTGACCGGCGTGTCGACCACGACCAGCACCGGCGACAATAACAACACGGTCAGCCCGAGCGTGACCTTGCAACCGTTCTTTTCCGGCGTGGTGCTCGACGTGACCCCGCAGATCGATGAAAAAGGCAATATCCTGCTGCACGTGCACCCCTCGGTCAGCCAGGTCACGACGGTCAGCAAATCGGTGAACCTGGGCAGCGCCGGCAGCCTGAGCCTGCCGCTGGCGGCCTCGTCCACCTCGGAAATCGACAGCATGGTGCGCGGGCAGGACGGCCGGGTGGTCGCCATCGGCGGCCTGATGCGCCAATCCTCGACCGCCGACGGCAACCAGATCCCGGGCGCCGGCAACATTCCGGTGCTGGGCAACCTGTTTCGCAACAAGAACAACGTCAACCAGAAGCGCGAACTGGTGGTGCTGATCAAGCCGACCATCGTCGACGGCGCCAACGGCTGGAATCAGGACCTGCTCGACACCAGGCGCCGCTTCGACGAGCTCGACCCGCGCGCGGCGGGACAACGCTAGCATGTACACCTCGCACTTCGGCCTGCGCGAAGTCCCGTTCGGCATCACGCCGGACACGAGTTTCTTTTTCACCAGCCCGCATTCGCAGGAAGCGCTCAATACCCTGCTGGTGGCCGCCCGGAACGGCGAAGGTTTCATCAAGATCACGGGCGAAGTCGGCACCGGCAAGACGCTGCTGTGCCGCAAGTTCATGGCGACCCTGGGCGACGATTTCGTCACCGCCTACATTCCCAATCCCTACCTGGAGCCGCGCACCTTGATGCTGGCGCTGGCCGACGAACTGGAACTGGTGCTGGCCAACGATGTAGACCAGCATCAGCTGCTCAAGGCCATCACCCACAAGCTGATGGCGCTGGCCAGCGAAGGCAAACGCGTGCTGCTGTGCCTGGACGAAGCGCAGGCGATCCCCATCGAGAGCCTGGAAGCGCTGCGCCTGTTGACCAACCTGGAAACCGAAAAGCGCAAGCTGCTGCAGATCGTGCTGTTCGGCCAGCCGGAGCTGAACCGCCACCTGGCGCTGCCATCGATCCGCCAGTTGGCTCAGCGCATCACGTTTCACTACCATCTGGGGCCGTTGACGCGCGACGACGTCGAGTTTTACCTGGCGCACCGGCTACGCGTGGCGGGGTTTGCCGGCGCGCGGCTGTTCAGCCGGGCGGCGGTGGCGGCGCTGTATTCGGCCAGCGGCGGCATTCCGCGGCTGGTCAACATCCTCGCGCACAAGGCGCTGATGCTGTGCTACGGGCAAGGCAAGCAGCAAGTGAGCCGGCGCCACGTGAGCGAAGCGGTGCGCGATACGATTTCCGCCAGGCGCCGTCGGTGGCCCTGGCTTGTTGCGCTGGCGCTGACCCTGGCGGCGGGCGGCGGACTTACCTGGGCCTTGAACACATGAGTCTGATCAACAAGATGCTGCAAGACCTCGACGCGCGCGGCTCGCAGGGCAGCGACACGGCGCAGTCCGATATTCGCCCGGTCGGGCGCGGCGAGCGCGCCGTGCCGGTGCCGGTGGTGATGGGTGCGCTGGCCGGGGTGCTGATTCTGGCCGTGGGTGGCGTGTACGGGTGGCGCGTGCTGCACCAGCCGGCCGCGCCGGTGGCAGTGGTGCCGGCGACCCCGATCCAGCAGGCCGCGCCGGTTGCGCAGGCCGTGATCAATCCGCCGGAGCGGTTGCCGGTGCCGGAAGTGGCGCAGGCGCCGAAGGCAGCGCGGGTGGTAGCGCCCGCTGCGGTGGTGCCCGAGAAAACGCCGCCGGCCGTGAAGCCGCTTCCAGTGCGGGAGGCGCGGCAGAACGCAGCGCCCGACAAAGCGCAGTCCGATCAAGTGTCGATGCCTGCGCTGCGCGAGCGGGAAATGGCGCGGATCAAGGCGGAACGAGCAATGCCGACGAAAGCGCCTGCGGCAAGCGTCGTCAGCGCGCCGCAGTCCGGCCGCCAAGCGGCGGGCGGGCAGGGCGCTGAGGGTGTTTATCGGCGTAGCCTGACCAGCTTGCAGGACGGCCGCGTGAGCGACGCCGTGGTGCAGCTGGAGCAGGCGCTGGCCGCCGATCCGCGCCACGAGGCGGCGCGCCAGACGCTGGTTGGCATTCATATCGAACAGGGGCGGGCGGCGGAGGCGATGCGCTTGCTGCAAGCCGGGCTGGCGCTTGATGTCAGGCAGCCGGCCGTGGCGATGCTGCTGGCCAGGATGCAGATCGACAGCGGCGCGTCCGGGGTCGAGACTTTGCTGGCGAGTCTGCCGGCGGCCGGGGGCAATGGCGAGTACCGCGCGTTTTTGGCGGGTGCATTGCAGCGCGAGCGGCGGCATCCGGAAGCGGTGGAACAATATCAGGCGGCGCTGCGCAGCGCGCCCGAGAACGGCGTCTGGTGGATGGGGCTGGGGATGTCGCTGGAGGCAGAGAAACGCTTGCCGGAAGCGCTGGCGGCGTTTGAGCGGGCTAGGGCGGCGGGGAGCCTGTCGCCGGAGCTGCAAGGGTTTGTGGAGCGCAAGGTGGGGGCGCTGGGGCGCTGAACTGGCGCGTTCGTATTACGACCACCTCATTTGCGCCGTGGGCGGGCCGGGCTTGCGGCCGCTACCTCTGTTGTTCGTGCCATTTGCAGAACCGAATCCCTGCGAAGGTCGCCTTCCATGAAACTGCGCCCATCGCGTGGACCGGTGGAACACGAGGCAAAGCGTTGGGATGCTTCGCGGGCGGCGGCAGCTGAAGCGAAGGCGCCGGCGACCGGCTCAAGCGGCCCGTGCGCGCGGCAAGACGATAGGTCACTTTCTTTCTTTAGCCGCTAAAAATTAAAAGCCGTACCGGAACCCGCGCTCTTGCAAATAGCGGGTTGGGTACGGCTTTTTTGTTAATAGAGAAGAGCTTGGGAGCGGACGATCCAGCTATGCATCAGCCCGTATACGTTTGTCAGACTTGACCCCGTGCCCCGTCCGCTATTTGCCGCAATCCTCCAGTGAGAACCATAACTTCAACTGCCGTCTCAAATCGTGGTCCACAATAGGACGGCTTTTTTGTTCAAGAACCGGGATCGCGGGCTTGACCGGTTCGCTATCCATCAGCCCGCGTATGTTTGTCTGCACTGACCGCGTATCCTGCGCTGACCCCGGAACCGTCCTCCTCAATCGACGCGGAAGCGCTCGGCATCTAAACTTGACTTCGCCTTGTTCATCATCTGTTTTATTTCAGACAGCTTTTCGTTGAAATCGCCATAAATTTCTACGTCGGCGTCGAAGAGGACTTGATTCTTTGCGACATATTCAACAGTTGGCATAATCTCCGACAAGATAGGAGCGATGTCATCAAAAGAATTGTCTAACTTATCCAAGACGAGGCCTAGAAAGCAACTTGCTGCGTCGCACGCCTCATACGTCTCCAAAAATTGCGGTCCTGCTAGATAATTTTTAAAGGAAAGCATGTAATACCGAAAAGGAATCTCTGGCATAAAACGCAAGTCCTCACATGCTGAGAGAACATGGTTTTCGAACCGAATCAACGCTTCGTCGAGGTTCTTGCCAAAGAATTTTTCATGCGCATATCTCACATCTCGGTCCGACGAGAAATCCCCCCAATCTCGGGCGGATGGAATTTCTTTTAGAGTATCCATAACAGCTCAAATTTATTTCCCAGGAAGACACGAGCACCAGTTCGTTGTCCGCTTGTCCCATGTTTTATAACTTCGATTTGAATTAATAATCCACATCGGGAAAGCACTTGCATGAGGTGACACCGGAACAGTCTGCTTTAAGGCCGCTTTGAAAGGAATGGGGAAAGGAAGTGGCCAGCGACTTGAGGCAGCCCTTGGTTCGGTTTATGGAAAAGGAGGGACGTGCTTACAAACTCGCCAGCTCGCCCCAAATCTGCTTCATCGGAAAGCGCAATTTCGCATGATCCTCATGCAAGGCTTCCGCGATCGCGCAGCCCGGCTCGCTGGTGACCCGCTCCTGCGCCTCACCCAGGCTCTTGCCATCGGCCGCGCGCAGCACATGCACACCTATCCCGGCGCCATTCTGGTCGCGGCGCGACACCACGCCCAACTCCGCATTCTCCAGCCGCACCAGCGTCCCCGGCGGATACGCCCCGATCTGCGTGGCGAAGTGGCCCAGCACGATCTGGTCGTACGGCATCTCGTTGCCGGCCCCCAAACGCTCCAGCGCCACCGGCGGCAGCAGGGACCGCCGGTAATTGCGCGCCGACACAAAAGCACAATAGCGGTCGGCCAGTCCGATCAGCTTGGCATTTTGCGAAATCTCATCGCCCAGCTTCCCGGCCGGATAGCCACTGCCGTCGTCATTTTCGTGATGCAGCAGCACCAGGTCGAGCCACGCTTCGTCGTTCACGCCGGCCCAGCGCAGCATCTCCACACTGGCCGACGGATGGCGCCGCACCAGCGCCCGTTCTTCGTGCGAGAGGGCGCCATCCTTGTTCTGGAACAGTTCCGCCTGGCGCACCATGCCCACGTTCATGCTCAGCGCTGCCGCCGTGACCACCAGCACTTCGGCCGGCGACTTGTCCATCGCGCGCGCGATCAGGCAAGCGACGACGGCCGCTTCGGTGCAATGGCGCACCGCATACGCGCCGGCGATCTGGTTCAGGAAGATGGCGGCCAGCGCAATGTCGCTACCGCGTTCGACGGTGGCGATCAGGTCGGCGGCGGCGGCGCGCAGTTCGCGCTCGGCGCTGCCCTGGTCGCGCAGGTCCATCAAGGTGCGTTCGAGGCGGCGATTGATCTGGTTGAGCGACTGTAGCACGGACACCGGCGCCGATGCTTCGGCGTACAGGCCCGCGGCGAGCCAGTCGTCAAGCTGGCCGGGCGCGAGCACCTGGCCTTTTTGCAGCAGGGGCCGGGCCGCCGACGGCGTGCTGAAAATATCCCAGCGTAAGGGCTCGCCGAATGCCAGGTCTGCCGAAGTGATGCGCCTGATTGCCATGATGGGGTATCGAGCTCCGGTAAGTCTCAGGGGGGCCTACAGTCTGGCCAGGCGCTCCAGCGCCAGGCGCAAGGTGTCGTCCTTCTTGGCGAAGCAAAACCGCACGATTCCCGACTCCTGGCCCTTGCTGTAAAACGCGGACACGGGAATGGCGGCGACCTTCACTTCGGTGGTGAGCCATTGTGCAAAATCCGACTCTAGTATAGGCGAAATCGCTTCGTACCTGACACATTGAAAATAGGTTCCGTCGGCTGGCAACAACGTGAAGCGCGAGCCCTGCAAACCATCACGGAACAGGTCGCGCTTGCGCTGGTAAAACGCCGGCAAGTCCAGGTAAGGCGCCGGATCGGCCATGTAGCTCGCCAGGCCATGCTGCATCGGCGTGTTGACGCTGAAGACATTGTATTGGTGGACCTTGCGGAACTCCACCATCAGGCTCGCGGGCGCGGCGACGTAGCCGATTTTCCAGCCCGTTACGTGATACGTCTTGCCGAAGCTCGACACCACAAAGCTGCGTTCGGCCAGTTCCGGATAGCGGCTTACCGACTCGTGGCGCGCGCCGTCGTAGACCATGTGTTCGTACACCTCGTCCGACAGGATCAGGATGTCGCTGCCGCGCACGATGTCGGCCAGTGCCTGCATGTCGGCCGCGCGCAGCACCGAGCCGGTCGGGTTGTGCGGGGTGTTGATGACGATCAGGCGCGTGCGCGGCGTGACGGCTGCGGCCAGCCGGTCCCACGGCACCGAAAAGCCCGTCTCGCCGAGCTGCATGGCCACCGGCACCGGCACGCCGCCGGCCAGGGCGATGGCCGGCAAATAGCTGTCGTAAGCCGGTTCGATCACGATCACTTCGTCGCCCGGATGCACGCAGCACAAAATCGCCGTGGTCAAGGCCTGGGTGGCCCCGGCGGTGACGGTGACTTCGGTGGCGGCGTCGTACTGCGCGCCGTACAGGGCCGCGATCTTGGCCGCGATGGCCACGCGCAGGGCCGGCACGCCGCTCATCATCGGATACTGGTTGTGGCCGGCGCGCATGGCGGCGTCGACATGGTCGAGCAGCGCCGGTTCGCAGGCAAAATCGGGAAAGCCCTGGCCCAGGTTGACCGCGCCATGCTCGCTGGCCAGCGCCGACATCAGCGAAAAAACGGTGGTGCCGACGGCGGGCAGGCGGGTGTGCAGGACGGGAGTGGACATGGAGCGTTCGGATAGTGACGGGACAACTATTCTAGCGCAGCGCGCCAGCGGCGGTCAGGCTGGTGCGATCTGGCACAGCAGCTCGTTGAGCAGGCCGATGTCGACCGGTTTCACGAAATACTGGTCGAAGCCGGCGTCCAGCGCCGTGTCGCGCTCGTATTGCTGGCCGTAGCCGGTCACCGCGAACAGGTTGATGTGGCTGGTCGCGCGTTCGGTCTTGAGGCGGCGCGCCAGTTCGTTGCCGTTCATGTCGGGCAGGCCGATGTCGAGCAGGCAGACATCGGGCCGCTCGACCGGCGCGCGCACCAGGGCTTCTCGCGCCCCGTACTCGACCACGACCTCGTGACCGAACGCCTGCAACAGCATGGCCAGCATGTCGGCGGCGTCGACGTTGTCGTCCACCACCAGGATCTTGAGCTTTTTCCCGCCCGCTTCCTGCCCCGGCTGGCCCGCCCCGGGTGCGCCGGACCGCCGCTCGGCCAGCAGCGGCAGGGTGACCGTGAAGGTGCTGCCCGCGCCCAGTCCCGCGCTGGCGCAGGCCACTTCGCCGCCGTGCAGCTGGACCAGGTTCTTGACCAGCGCCAGGCCCAGGCCCAAGCCGCCCTGCGAACGGTCCGAACTGCGCTCGGCCTGCGCGAACAGGTCGAACACGCGCTGCTGCACCTCGGGCAGGATGCCGATGCCGTTGTCTTCGACCGCCAGCGCCACGTGCGCCTCGCCCTGCAGCGTGGCGACCCGGATATGGCCGTGGCGCGGCGTGTACTTGGAGGCGTTGTTGAGCAGGTTGGCGACGATCTGCACCAGCCGCTTATGGTCGCCGCACACCTGCGCCTCGCGCGCTCCCTCGGTCACCGTCAGGACCTGCTCGCGCTCCTCGATCGCCGGCCTGGCCTGTTCGACCGCGCCGGCGATCACCTCGGCGATGGCGACCCGGTCCTTGCTGATGTCGACCAGGCCGCGCGAGACGCGCGAGACGTCGAGCAAATCGTCCACCAGGCTGGTCATGTGGCGCACCTGGCGCCCGATGATGGCGCTGGCCGTCTCGAGCCGCCTGGGGTCGGGGCCGGCCGCGCCGATCAGCTCGGCGGCGGCGCTGATCGGCGCCAGCGGATTGCGCAATTCGTGCGCCAGCATGGCCAAAAATTCGTCCTTGCGCGCGCCTTCCTGGATCAGCTTTTCCTGCGCCTGCTTGCGCTCGGTGATGTCCATCACGATGCCGGTCATGCGGGTCGGCTTGCCGCGGTGGTGGTAGACGGTGCCGTGCCCGGCCAGCCAGTGCAGGCTGGCGTCGGGCCAGATCACGCGGCATTCGAAGTGCCAGTCGCGCAGTTCGGATACCGCATCGCGGAACTGCGCCTTGATGCGGGCGCGGTCGTCGGGATGCACGTGCGCCAGAAAGACGTCGAAACCCCAGTTCTCAACGGGTGTGGTGTAGCCGAAACAGCGGTCGTGGCGCAAGGAGCGGTAAGCCGTGTCGTTGACCAGATCGAGGTCCCAGTTACCGATTTGCGCCGATTCGAGCGTGAACTCGAGCCGTTCGACCGTTTCCGACAGCGTGAACTCGGCCCGTTTGCGGTCCGAAATGTCGAGCGCCACCACCAGCGCGCTGCGCACCGGGGCGCCGTCGCCGAGATCGATGGGCGTAATCGCCGTGGTGACCCATGCGCCGCAGCCGTCCGGGCGCAGGTAGCGCTGCTCGGTGTCGAGGGCGCGCCCGCTGTCCGCGCTCTGGCGCAGCAAGGCCAGGTGCGTCGCGCGCTCTTGCGGCGCAAGGTAGTCGTACAAGGAACGGCCGAGCAGCTCGTCGGCGCTGCGCCCGAGGATCTGGCAATAGCGCGCGTTGACCCGCTGCAGGACCCCGGACAGGTCGATTTCGGCGATGCCGGCCGCGGTCTGTTCGAACAGGGTGGCCAGGTGGGCTTGCGTCTCGCGCAGGTCGGCGCGGGCGCGTTCGATCGCGATGTCGTCGCGCAGCTGCTGCTCGCGCAGGGCGGCGGCGCGGCGCTGGCGCACCAGGGCCAGGGCGCCGTCGACGCGGGCCCGCAGTTCGCGCGCGCTGAACGGCTTGACCATGTAGTCGTCCGCGCCCGCGACCAGCCCTTCGACCCGGGCTTGCTCGCCGGCCCGGGCCGACAGCAGGATCACCAGCAGCGAGGCGGTGGCGGGATCGGCGCGCAGCCTGGCCAGCAGGGTGAAGCCGTCCATGACCGGCATCATCACGTCGGTGAGCACCAGGTCGGGCAGCGGTCCCTGGCCGATGGCGGCCAGCGCGGCGGCGCCGTCGGCCACCGCGCGCACGCGGCAGCCGCCTTCTTCCAGGATGCGGCCGATGTAGGCGCGCATGTCGGCGTTGTCTTCGGCCAGCAGCACCGTGGGGCTGCCGGCCGCGTGCGGCGTTTGGGCCGTGCCGGCGGCGTCGGGCAGCCAGCGCAGCGCCTCGCCCACGTAGCCCGATGCGCTCTGGCCGGATGCCTGGGCATCGAGTTCGTCGACGATCTGGTCGGCCGGCAGGTGCGTCGTGCCGTAGCGTACCGTCAGGCGGAAGGTGCTGCCTTCGCCCTCGCTGCTCGCTACCGAGATGGTGCCGCCGTGCAGCGTGACCAGTTCGCGCACCAGGGCCAGGCCGATGCCGGTGCCTTCCATCGAGCGCCCGCGCTGGCCCTCGACCCGGTGAAAGCGCTCGAACACGCGGCCGACGTCGGCGGGCGGGATGCCGACACCGGTGTCGGACACCGTCAGCGCCACGCCATCGTCGACATCGCGCAGCGTCACGCTGATGCTGCCGCTGAGGGTGAATTTGAAGGCGTTCGACACCAGGTTGAGGACGATGGTTTCCCAGATCTGGCGGTCCACGAACACCGGCGCGGGCAGGGTGGCGCAATCGACAATCAAGCTGAGCCCGGCCTTGGTGCAGGCCGAACGGAAGTTGCTGGCCAGGTCGCGGGTGAGGGCGGCCAGGTCGGTCGGCACGAAGCGCGCGTCGCTGCGGCCCGATTCGATGCGCGAAAAATCGAGCAGGGAGTTGACCAGTTTCAGCAGGCGCTGCGCGTTGCGCTGGGCGATGCCGAGGCGGTCTTTTTCTTCATCGGGCATGGTGTTTGAGGCGAGCGCGTCTTCCAGCGGGCCGAGCATGAGCGTGAGCGGCGTGCGAAATTCGTGGCTGACGTTGGAGAAGAACACGGTTTTGGCGCGGTCCATCGCGGCCAGCATGTCGCGCCGCTTGCGCTCTTCTTCGGCGGCGGTGACGCGCGCCAGCGAGGCGCCGATGGCGGCGGCGACGAGATCGAAAAAGCCGCTGTAGGTGTCGCTCAAGGGCAATCGCGCGCTGGCGCCGGCAACCAGCAGCGCGTCCGGCAAGGTGCCGGACACTGCCAGCGCGGCGCAGTAGGCCTGGTCGGGTGCTTCGTCGTACGGTCCGCAGGGGCCGGTGCCGAGCTGGCCGCGCAGGCCGCTGACGAAAAACGGCGAGCTGCTGCTGGCGACGCGCCCGAACACCCAGTCGTCGAGCTGGTCGGGATGCAGCACCGACGGGCTGGCCGGGGTGTCCGCGGCGATGCCATTGCAGGCGGCCAGGCGGTAGTGGCGCTCGCCCACGCGCTGGTACAGCAGCAGGAAGGGCAGGTCGAAGTCGAAGGCGCCGAGGGTGTCGACGCTGCGCTGGAATACGTCGGCGGTCGAGGTGGCGTCGGCCAGGCAGGCGGTCAGGTCGCGGATGGCGCGCGTGCGGCGCTCGCCGATCATGGTTTCGGTGGTTTCGGTCACCGG
This sequence comes from Telluria sp., assembly GCA_036386755.1. Lineage (GTDB taxonomy): Bacteria > Pseudomonadota > Gammaproteobacteria > Burkholderiales > Burkholderiaceae_D > Telluria_A. The sequence goes on along the minus strand of DASVVC010000021.1, from coordinate 39,123 downwards.
ATGGAACAGGCCGCCGATGCCGCCGCTTTCGTCGCGGATGGGACTGAGCGAGAAGGTGAAAAACGTCTCTTCCAGATAACCATTGCGAAACAGGAACATGCGCTGGTTTTCCAAAAAGGAGGTATTGCCCTGCTGTGCGTTGTCGAAAGGTTGCCCGATGGCGGGCCAGGCCGAGGCCCAGCATTGGCTGTAATCCATGCCGAGGGCGGCGGGATGCTTTTCGCCGCAGATGATGCGGTAGCCATCGTTGTAGATCTGGGTATGGCCTGGTCCCCACACAATATTGATGGGGAAGTTCGAGGCCAGGCACAGGCTGACGGTGGTGCGCAGGCTCTGCGGCCAGCCCTCGACCGGGCCGAGCGGCGTGGTACGCCAGTCGTGGGCACGGATGAGCGCAGCCATCTCGCTGCCGCCGTCGAGAAAGCCCTTGTCGGCGCCGCCCGGCGCGTTGCCGGCGGGCGCATCATGCAGCGAATGTGTCAACGAATTCCCCAGGCGGTCCGGCCGCTATGCCAATGGAATAAACTTAGCACAAAACATTTATTTTCGCTGTACGGCCGGATCCTGAACGGCGCTTGTCCTCGGCCCGGCGTGAAGGAATGTCGCGCGCTGGCTCAGCAGGAGCGCACGCGCGCGGCGCTCACGCCGGCACGGCCGCCTCGGCAGCGGCGAGCTTGACCCAGGCTTCCGGCAGCATGATGCGGAACATGCCGGCCTGCGCCGTCTTGCGCGCCAGTTTGAGCAGCGCCTTGTCCTTGGTGATGAGGATATCGGCGCCGGCATCGCGCGCCAGTTCCAGGAATTTCTGGTCGTCGCGGTCGGTGCAGACCGGCAGGCGCACCGGCTTGGCGTCGGGCGCCACCACGCTGATGAGGGCGTCGAAGCGCGCGGCCGCAAGCGGGCGGCTGTCGTCGTCGAGCGGCAGGTGCTTGTAGTGCAGCACGACCAGGTATTCCTCGCGGCAATCGGCGCGCGTGACGGCCTCGACGTCGCCGCTGTCGATGGCGGCCAGTAGCGGCGCCCAGCGCGGATCGTGGAAGACGAACAGGTCGAGGCAGACATTGGTGTCGAGCACGATGCGTTTGGCTGGAGCGGGTATCATATTGGTCTGTTTATTCGTAGTAAGTTGATGAAATCTTATGCTGATTGTCTTGTCGCCCGCAAAATCGCTGGACCTTGAAACGCCCCCGACCACCAAACTCCACACCACGCCCGATTTCCTCGACCGTTCCAGCGCGCTGATCGACGTGCTGCGCCACTATTCGCCGGCCGAACTGGGCAGCCTGATGCACATTTCCGACGCGCTGGCGGTGCTCAACGTCGGCCGCTACGCGAGCTGGAGCCTTGATACGACCGAGGCGCGCCAGGCGATCATGGCCTTCAACGGCGACGTGTATGCCGGTTTCGACGCCCGTTCGCTCAAGCCCGGCCAGCTCGACCATGCGCAGCGCAGCGTGCGTATTTTATCCGGCCTGTACGGCGTGCTGCGTCCGCTCGACCTGATCCACCCGCACCGGCTGGAAATGGGCACCAAGCTGGCCACCGGGGCGGGCAAGGACTTGTACGCCTTCTGGGGCGAGACCGTCACCGGGGCGCTGAACGCCGCCGTTGCCGATAACGGGGCCAAGGCGCTGGTCAACCTGGCGTCGGAAGAGTATTTCAAGTCGGTCAAGCCCAAGCTCTTGAGCGTGCCGGTGATCACGCCCGTGTTCGAGGACTGGAAGGGCGGCAAGTACAAGATCATCTCGTTCTACGCCAAGCGGGCGCGCGGCATGATGGCGCGTTATGCGGCGGTCAAGGGCATTGTCGACGCCGAGAAGCTCAAGGGCTTCAAGGTGGACGGGTATGCCTTCGACAAGAAGGATTCGGACGAGCGGACCTGGGTTTTCCGGCGCAAGGTGGAGGCGTAAGTCAATGAGCCACCACCGTCGCTCTTGATCGTTCCGATTGGTCCGATGACCTGGACTTAGTCTTCGTTGCCCCGCGCTAAGGCGGTCTTCGACGGAGGACACAGGAGCTCTGCTCAGCGGTGGTATAGACCCCCGCCTGCGCGGGGGCGACGGTTTTCAGGCCGGCGGGAGAGCGGCGTCCGGGATTGCAGCAACAAAAAACCGGGTTCCCCCGGTCTTTTACATCCTCGTCACTGCGCCATGCGTGCCGGGCGGTTCGATTTGGCCCAGAACTTCCACCACGCTTGCTCGCCCAAATTCGGGTCGAGATACTTGCTGTTCGGGTAATTGCGCACGAAAATGCGCTTGGTGTCGTCGCGCAGCTCCGGCATGCCGAGCTTGTCGTAGTTGCGCATCATCAGGAACAGCGCTTCCTCGCGTGCCGGCGCATCCTGGTAGTCCGCCACCGCCGCCATCGCCCGGTTCAGCGACGCCAGGTAGGCGCCACGGTCGTGGTAGTAGTTGGCAACGTGCACTTCGTACTGCGCCATCGCGTTGACCAGGTACTTCATGCGCGCAATCGAATCGGCTGCGTAGATGCTCTCCGGGAACTTGTCGACCAGCGCCTTGAAGGCGGCAAACGCTTCGCGCGTCGCTTTCGGGTCGCGCTCGGTCGGGTCCTGCTCGTAGACGAAGCTCAGGAAGCCGATCTGGTCGTTGAAGTTGATCAGCCCGCGCAGGTAGTACATGTAGTCGACGTTGGGATGGTTCGGGTGCAGCTTGATGAAGCGCTCCACCGCCGCCAGCGCCTGGGCCTGGTCCTGGCTCTTGTAGTAGGCGTAGGCAATTTCCATCTGTGCCTGCGCCGCATAGTTGCCGAACGGATAGTTCGTTTCGAGGCGCTCGAACAGCTTGATTGCCGCCTCGTAGTGACCGCCCGCCATTTCTTCGCGTGCCTCAGCGTATAATTTCGTCACCGGCCAGTTTTTGGTCTCGTCGGTTTTTTCCGGCAACAAGCTGCAAGCGGATAAACCGAGCAGAACAGTAGCAACAACAGTAGTGGCAACAACACGCGATAATTTTTTTTGCATAACTTTTTGCAAGAGAGTATTAACTGAGATTCAACGAAAGGCTGATTATAGCCGATGGGACTGCTGTGATATTAACTCCAACGCCGAATTCGGCGGATTTGCCCTTAGACCCCGATCTGGAGATCGACCTCGACGACGAGGCAGGCGACGAATACGTTCCCCTTGCCACCGGCATCGACCTCTCCCCGATCCACCTCGAACTGACGCCGGACGCCTGCGGCCATCGCCTGGACAAGGTCATCGCCGGCCTGGTTCCGCAATTTTCGCGCAGCCGCCTGCAACTGTGGTTCGAAGCCGGCCACGTGCTGGTCGACGGCAAACCCGCGCGCGGCAAAGACACGGCCTATGGCGACGAAGCGGTCGTCATCCTGCCACAAAGCGCGCCGGAAGACGAGGCCTACACGCCAGAAGCGATGGAACTGAACATCGTCTTCGAGGACGAGCATATCATCGTCATCAACAAACCGGCCGGCCTGGTCGTGCATCCGGGCGCCGGCAACTGGGCCGGAACCTTGCTCAACGGCTTGCTGCACCATTGCCCGCAACTGGGCGGCGTGCCGCGCGCGGGCATCGTGCACCGGCTCGACAAGGACACCAGCGGCCTGATGGTGATCGGCAAAACCTTGGCGGCGCAAACCGACCTGGTGCGCCAGCTGCAGGCGCGCACCGTCAAGCGCGAGTACTTTGCGCTGGTCTGGGGCACGCCGCAACTGAGCAGCACCATCGACGCGTCGATGGGCCGCCACCCAAAGGACCGGGTCAAGATGGCCGTGTCGACCAATTTCTCGGCCAAGCCGGCCATTACGCACTACCAGCGCATCGCTACCGGCATGTTGGACCGTCGTCCCGTCAGTTTGGTTCAATGCCAGCTCGAGACCGGCCGTACCCACCAGATCCGCGTGCACATGCTCTCGATCGGCTTCGCGCTGGTGGGCGACGCCGTCTACGGCAAGCAGCACCTGACGCCGGTATTCCCGCGCCAGGCATTGCAGGCACGCCGCCTGGGGCTGGTGCATCCGGCCACCGGCGAGGACATGGAATGGATCGTGCCGCTGGCCGATGATTTTGCCGAACTGATCGAGCGCGCCGGCATTCCCGAGCCCGAGCAGGTCTGATGCCGGGCGTGCATTTCATCGTACCCGACTGGCCGGACATGCCAGCCGGCGTGGGCGCCATTGCCACCACCCGCGCCGGCGGCGTCAGTCCGGCGCCGTACGACGATGGGGCCGGCGGCGGTGGGCTGAACCTGGGCAACCATGTGGGCGACGATCCGGTCCTCGTCGGCCTAAACCGGGCGCGCCTGCGCCAGTCCTTGCCGGGCGAACCGGCCTGGATATCCCAGGTGCACGGTATTGCCGTGGTCGACGCCGCCAGCGTGCAGCCCGGCCAGCCGGTGCAGGTGGGCGACGCCAGCATTGCGCACGCGAGCGGCGTGGTGTGCGCGGTCATGACCGCCGATTGCCTGCCGGTGCTGTTCGCCTCAACAGACGGCAAGGTGGTGGGCGCGGCGCATGCCGGCTGGCGCGGGCTGGCTGCCGGGGTGCTGGGCGCGACCGTGGCGGCCATGCGCGCCGCGGGCGCCGGCGAGATCACCGCCTGGCTGGGGCCGGCGATCGGGCCCAGCCACTTCGAAGTCGGCAGCGATGTGGTCGACAGCTTTGTTACCCAGGCGCACGGCGCCGAAGAGGCAAGGGCGCTTGCGCAGGCGTTCGCCGGGTATCCTGGGCGTCCGGGCAAGTATCTGGCCGATATGTATTTGCTGGCGCGCATCATGCTGGCACGGGATGGCGTACCGCGCGTTTCCGGCGGAACCTATTGCACTGCAAGCGAGCCCGGCCGCTTCTATTCCTACCGCCGCGACCAGGTCACCGGCCGGCAGGCCAGCCTGATCTGGATTAAATAAGGACGGCGCACGGGGTCAGTCTCCGCTGGAGCCGCTGTCGCCACCCCCGCTGTCGCTACCACCACTGTCGCCGCCGTCGCTGCCGCCGTCGTCATCGCTGCCGCCGCGGTCGCGTGACGAGCGATGATGCTCGCGTTCGCCGGCGACGTCCTGGCCCTCCGGCTGGCGTCCCGCGCGTAAGCGGCGCGCCATTTCTTCTTTCTGTGCGATCTTCATGCGGCGCATCTTGGAACCGGCGATGTACCAGACTATTGACAAAGGCAACACACAATAGCCCAAAAAAGTCATAATCCCTGCGACAATACTGTGCTCGGTAAGCGCCATCAGTCCGACCACATAGATCCATGCAATAGCGACAAGCCACATACAACTTTCCTTGGAAAAGATTGAAACAATGAACGCAAACATGAATATGCCCGACCCGCAAGCGATGGCCTCCGCATGGATGGCGCAAATGACCGATCCGTCCGTCTGGCAGGCGATGTTCACGGCCCAGCCGCAGGGCGCCAGCCCGATCGCCGGCGTGCTCAGGGACGCCGGCGCCACCATTCCCCAGCAAGCGCTCGAATCGCTGCGCAACGACTACCTGCAAAAAGCGGCGGGATTGTGGCAGGAATTTCTATCCGGTAAAACCCCGGCACTGGCCGACCGCCGCTTTGCCGCGCCGGAATGGCTGTCCAATCCGATGTCCGCCTTCAGTGCCGCATCATACCTGTTAAACGCCGAATTTCTGACCGCCATGGCCAATGCCGTCGAAGCTGGCCCGCGCGAACAGCAGAAGATCCGTTTTGCCGTGCAACAGATGGTCGACGCCATGTCGCCGGCCAACTTTTTGGCGACCAACCCGGAGGCGCAGCAAAAACTCATCGAAACGAAGGGCGAGAGCCTGAGCCGGGGCATGTCGAACATGCTCTCCGATATGCAGAAAGGGCGCATTTCGCTGTCGGACGAGTCTGCCTTCGAGGTGGGCCGCAACGTCGCCACCACGCCGGGCCAGGTGGTGTTCGAAAACCATCTGTTCCAGCTGATCCAGTACAGCCCGGCCACGCCGACCGTGCGCCAGGTGCCGCTGCTGATGATGCCGCCGTGCATCAACAAGTTCTACATCCTCGATTTGCAGCCGGAAAACTCGGTGGTGCGCTACGCGGTGGAGCAGGGCAACACCGTGTTCCTGGTGTCCTGGCGCAATCCGGACGCCTCGCTGGGCGGCACCACCTGGGATGACTACGTCGAGACTGGCGCGATCAAGGCGATCGAGGTCACGCGCGCCATTTCGGGCAGTGACAAGGTTGCCGCCTTCGGCTTTTGCGTCGGCGGCACCATCATGAGTACCGCACTGGCGGTGCTGGCCGCGCGCGGCGAACAGCCGGCCGCCAGCCTGACCCTCTTGACCACCTTGCTCGACTTCGAAGACACCGGCGTGCTGGAAGTATTCATCGACGAGCGCCAGGTCGCCATGCGCGAAAAAGCGCTGGCCAAAGGCGGGCTGATGCCGGGGCGCGACCTGGCGACGACGTTTTCGTCGCTGCGTCCGAACGACCTGGTGTGGAATTACGTGCAGTCGAACTACCTGAAAGGCAAGGAACCGCCGCCGTTCGACTTGCTGTACTGGAATTCGGACAGCACCAACCTGCCGGGCCCGATGTTTTGCTGGTACCTGCGCAATACCTACCTGGAAAACAGCCTCAAGGAGCCGGGCAAGCTGACCGTGGCCGGCTCGCCCGTCAACCTGGGGGCGATCGAGGCGCCGGTGTTCGTCTATGGCTCGCGCGAGGATCACATCGTGCCGTGGAAGGCCAGCTACGCATCGATGCATCTGCTCAATCCCGGCAAGGCTGGCGCCAACCGCTTCGTGCTGGGCGCGTCCGGGCACATTGCCGGCGTGATCAATCCGGCCTCGAAGAACAAGCGCAGTTACTGGACCAACGATCCTGCGCCGGTCGCGGCATCGGCTACCGCGTCGGCTACCGCGTCGGCCAAGGGCAAGGGTAAATCCAGGGCCAAGGTCGAGGTGGAGGCCGAGGCGGGCGCCGTCATCCCGCCGGCCGAGCAGTGGTTCAGCGGCGCCACCGAGCACGTGGGCAGTTGGTGGCCGGAATGGGCGGCGTTTTTGGTCGCCAACGGCGGCCAGGATGTTAGTGCTCGCGAGCAACTTGGGAATGCGGACTTCCAGCCGATCGAGCCGGCCCCGGGGCGTTACGTGAAGGTGCGGGCCGAGTGACGTGACCGGTAGTGCCGGGCAACGGGCGTTGCCTGGTACTTACAGTTTGGGTGCGGCGCACTATTTGCTGCACGCGGCTGCGTAAAGTGGTATTTTTGCGATTATCCACTCTATAATGGAAAAAGCAGGCGTGTCAGGAGCGGACCCCGGTCCGCTTTTTTTTCGTGATCAGTCAACATGCGCTGCGGCGCAATAAGTGGAACCTTGAGATGAGTAGTGCAAAAAAGAGTACGGAACGCCTGATCAAGAAGTACCCGAATCGTCGTCTGTACGATACCCAGACCAGTTCGTATATCACCCTGACCGACGTCAAGCAGCTGGTGCTCGACGCCGATGAGTTCACCGTGATCGACGCCAAGAGCAATGAAGACCTGACCCGCAGCATCTTGCTACAGATCATCCTGGAAGAAGAAGCGAACGGCGCGCCGATGTTTTCGAGTGGCGTGTTGTCGCAGATTATTCGCTATTACGGCCATGCCATGCAGGGGATGATGGGGTCGTACCTGGAAAAAAATGTCCAGGCGTTCACGGATATCCAGAACAAGTTCACCACCGGCCAGACCGGGACGTTCGAAGGCAAGCCGTTCAGCCCGGAAATGTGGACCCAGTTCATGAATGTGCAGGGACCGATGATGCAGGGGATGATGAACAACTACATCGACCAGAGCAAAAACCTGTTCGTGCAGATGCAGGAGCAGATGCAAACCCAGAGCAAGAGCATTTTCGGCGCGGCATTTCCGTTTCCGCCGGTGGAGAAGAAGTAGTAGCGCAAATAACGTGTAAGGCCATTTTTCCGTTTAAGCGTCGTCCCCCGCGAAGGCGGGGATCCATAGAACCTTTGCACAGTGTTTCCGTCGTTCATACGTGCTATGGATCCCCGCCGAGGGCCGCCTTGGCGCGGGGAGTCGGTTCCGCCAGTGGCGGGAACGACGGCTCAAGCGCTGGCGGCGCGCTCAAACTACCAATTGCCGGCCCCAAACAGGTATAATCGCAGATTACCCTGCCTTATTGTGCCTCCAACATGTCCGAACTCCGTCGTATTCCCCTTCCTGGTGCCGCTCCTAAAGTCGGCTTTGTCTCGCTCGGTTGCCCCAAGGCGCTGGTCGACTCCGAACAGATCCTGACCCAGTTGCGCGCCGAAGGCTACGAAACCGCGAAGTCGTACGAAGGCGCGGACTTGGTCATCGTCAACACCTGCGGCTTCATCGACGCCGCCGTGCAGGAATCGCTCGACGCCATCGGCGAAGCCCTGGCCGAAAACGGCCGCGTCATCGTCACCGGCTGCCTCGGCGCCAAAAAAGATGCCGCCGGCGACGACATCATCATGAAGGTGCACCCGAAAGTGCTGGCCGTCACCGGCCCCCACGCCCTCGGCGAAGTCATGGACTCGGTCCACCTGCATCTGCCCAAGCCGCATGAGCCGTTTTTCGACCTGGTGCCGTCGCAGGGCATCAAGCTCACGCCAAAACATTACGCTTACCTCAAGATTTCCGAAGGCTGCAATCACCGTTGCAGCTTCTGCATCATTCCGTCGATGCGCGGCGACCTCGTCTCGCGCCCGATTGCCGACCTGATGATGGAAGCCGAAAACCTGTTCAAGGCCGGCGTCAAGGAACTGCTCGTCATCTCGCAAGACACCAGCGCCTACGGCGTCGACGTCAAGTTCCGCTCGGGCTTCTGGAACGGCCGCCCGGTCAAGACCCACATGACGCAGCTGGTCGAAGCGCTCGGCCAGCTGGCCGCGCAATTCGGTGCCTGGGTGCGCCTGCACTACGTGTATCCGTATCCGCACGTCGACCAGATCATCCCGATGATGAGCGGCGGCTCGGTCCTGCCTTACCTCGACATTCCGATGCAGCACGCCCATCCGGATGTGTTAAAGCGCATGAAGCGCCCGGCCAGCGGCGAAAAAAACCTCGACCGCATCCAGGCATGGCGCGCCATGAATCCGGAACTGACGATCCGCTCGACCTTCATCGCCGGCTTCCCGGGCGAGACCGAGGCCGAATTCGAATATCTGCTCGACTTCCTCAAGGAAGCCCAGATCGACCGCCTCGGCTGCTTTGCGTATTCGCCGGTGGAAGGCGCAACCGCCAACCTGCTGGACAATCCGGTGCCGGAAGAAGTGCGCGAAGAACGCCGCGGGCGCGTCATGCTGCTGCAGGAAGAAATCTCCGCCAAGCGCCTGCAGGCCAAGGTCGGCAAGACCATGCGCGTGCTGGTCGATGAAGTCGGCGGCAAGGAAGCCATCGGCCGCTCGTGGGCCGACGCGCCCGAAATCGACGGCGTGGTGCACATCAAGCGCTCGCTGGTACCGGGCAAGAAGCTCACCGTCGGCGAATTCGCCGAGGTCACCATCACCGCAGCCGACGCCCACGATCTCTGGGCATCGGTCGTCTAGTTCACCACGGCTGGCACGGCCGCAATGGTGGCCGCGCCGCCATCGCACAGCTTGCCAGCCGATGACAACCTCCCCGCAAACGCAACTCATTCACAACGCCTACGAGCCGCCCGCCGGCTTTGCGGCCTTTCCCACCCCGATCCATCATGCGTCGACGGTCCTGTTCAAGGATGTCGCGGCGATGCGCTCGGGCGACTGGAAAGACAAGAGCGCCTATACCTACGGCCTGCACGGCACGCCGACCACGTTCACGCTGGAAGCGCGCCTGGCCGCCATCGAAGACGGGCAGTTCTGCCTGCTCGCGCCGAGCGGACTGGCGGCCATCGCCATGGTCGATTTTGCGTTCCTTAAAAGCGGCGACGACGTGCTGTTGCCCGATAATGTGTACAACCCGAACCGTGAACTGGGCCGCTGGCTCAGCGCCGATTTCGGCGTCACGGCGCGCTATTACGATCCGATGATCGGGGCCGGTATTGCCGACCTGATCGCGCCGAACACGAAGCTGGTCTGGACCGAGGCGCCCGGCTCGGTGTCGATGGAAGTGCCGGATTTGCCGGCCATCTGCAAGGCGGCGCATGCTTGCGGCGCGCTGGTGGCGCTCGATAACACCTGGTCGGCGGGGCTGGCGCTGCGCGGCTTCGAGCATGGCGTCGACATCATCATGCAGGCGCTGACCAAGTATCAGTCGGGCGGCTCGGATGTGCTGATGGGCGCCGTGATCACGCGCGATCGCGCCCTCAACGACCGGCTGGCGATGGCGCATATGCGCTTGGGGCTCGGCGTGAGCGCGGACGACGCCTACCTGGTGCTGCGCTCCCTGTCCAGCATGAAGCTGCGCTTCGAGGCGCACGACGCGGCGGCGCGCAAGGTGGCGGCGTGGCTCAAGGCGCGCCCGGAGATTGCGCGCGTGCTGCATCCGGCGTTCGCCGATTGCCCGGGCCACGAGCACTGGAAGCGCGACTTTACCGGCGCGGGCGGATTGTTTTCGGTGGTGTTCGATGCTCGTTACAGCGAGGCGCAGACCGACCGTTTTGTGGACAGCCTGGCGCTGTTCGGGATCGGCTACAGCTGGGGCGGGGCGAACAGCCTGGTCATGCCATACCGGATGCAGGCGATGCGTAAAGACTGGCAGGATGCGGGGGTGCTGGTGCGCTTCAATATCGGGCTGGAAGACGCCGATGATCTGATCGCGGATCTGGAGCAGGGGTTGGCGCGGCTTTGATTACGGCGTCTCCGGCAGTGCCGGAGACGACGGAGGTGGTAGCGGCAAGGACGGGGGGAGAGCCTTACCCCGGCATCGCCTGATTTTTCTCCAGGTCGAAAAACCCTTTCAGCAAGCGATACGCCTTCCAGATCCACGCCAGTCCGCCGATGACCCACGCGATAAACAGGCCCAGGCCGAACACCCAGCCCAGCGCCACCGCGAAAAAGATGGCGACCACGATCCAGAAGACGTACCACCAGAACGAGCGGATCATCCAGCTGTGATGGCTGTAGACGAAGGTCCCCTGCGCATCGCCACGTTTAACGTAGTTGACGATCAACGGTAGGATCGACAGCATGCCCAGCGAGAAAACCAAGGCCAGCGCATGCACGATGTACAGAATGCGCGCCATGTTTTTTTGTTCTTCCATATTCCGCTCCAAGGTCAGGTCTTGTGTCATTTTTCATGCTCCTTTAACAATATCGCCCGATTGTAGCAGCACCACTGCGCGCGATCTGCTAATTTCGCATGCATATCATGCATGCCGCATCAGAGCATCCACCCAGGAAACGATTCCGTTCACATCCATCGCGCCCGGCTGGCGCGCCACCTCGCGGCCGTTGCGAAACAGCGCCAGCGTCGGAATGCTGCGGATGTTGTAGCGTGCCGCCAGGTCCTGCAGATGCTCGGTATCGACCTTGAGCAGGCGCACGCGCGGCTCCAGGCGCCTCGCCGCTTGCAGATAGGCCGGCGCCATCATCTTGCACGGGCCGCACCACGCGGCCCAGAAGTCGACCAGCACCGCAATATCGTTGCGCTCGATATGCTTGTTGAAGCGCGCCGTGTTGACGTCGATCGGGGCGCCGACGAACAGCTCCTTGGCGCACTTGCCGCACACCGGCGTATCCTTGAGCCGCTCGTGGGCGAGCCGGTTGACCGCTTCGCAATGCGGACAGACGATGTGAACGGGGTCGGTCATGAAATCCTCCTGCATACAGATTGGGTAAAACGCCATTGTAGACCGCGCGCCGTCCAAGCGTGTTCGGCATGCGCGGGGAGGGCTGATACACTTTCTCGCCATGACATCCCAACTCATTCAATCGCGCGGCATGCTGCGCATCGGCTGCGCCGGCTGGACCATTTCGCGCGAGGCGGCGGGCTCTTTCGAGACCGAAGGCAGCCACCTGGAACGCTACGCGCGCGTGCTCGGCACGGTCGAAATCAACTCGTCCTTTTATCGTCCGCACCAACCCAAGACGTATGCGCGCTGGGCCGAGAGCGTGCCGCCGGAGTTCCGTTTCGCGGTCAAGCTGCCGCGCACCATCACGCATGATGCTGGCCTGGTCGGCATCGACGAGCTGCTGCGCCAGTTCGCCAGCGAGGCCGGGACGCTGGGCGAGAAGCTTGGCTGCCTGCTGGTGCAGCTGCCGCCCAAGTTCGCTTTCGACGCTGGCGTCGCCGGGGATTTTTTCGCGCGCGTGAAAGACACCTTCGGCTGCATGGTTGCCTGCGAAGCGCGCCATCGCACCTGGTTCGGCGAGGACGCCACTGCCTTGCTCGAAAGCGCCGGCGTCACGCGCGTGATCGCGGACCCGGCCAAGGGCCAGGAAGGACCGCATGTGCCGACCACGCAGGCGATCTACGTGCGCCTGCATGGCTCGCCGCGCATCTACTACTCGTCGTATTCGCCAGCCTACATTGCGCAGCTGGCGCGCGACATGGAGGTACACGCGCAGCAGGGGCGCGATGTCTGGATCATCTTCGACAACACGGCGTCCGGCGCGGCGCTGCCCAATGCGATCGAGCTGCGCACGGCGCTTGGCATGTGAGTGCGGCCAGCACCCCGTCGTCTCCGGCATTGCCGAAACCGACTTCCCGCGCAAGGCGACCCCCGGCGGGAGCGACGCCGACGCCTGCGCCGCCTTACGCCAGCGCCAGGTCCAGGTCTTCCAGCCTGATCGGCTTGGTGAAGTGGCGCGCAAAGCCGGCGTCGAGGGCTTGCGTGCGGTCCTTTTCGCTGCCGTAGCCGGTCAGCGCAATGAGTTCGATGGCGGCCGTACGCTCGTCGGCTTTCAGCGCGCGCGCCAGCGCATAGCCATCCATGCCGGGCAGGCCGATGTCGATGAAGGCAAGTTCCGGCTGCGCGGCCAGCGCCGTGGCAATTGCTTCCGCCCCGCTGGCGGCGCTGACCACGTCGCACGAGCGCAGTTGCAGCAGCATCGACATCATCTCGCGCGCGTCGGCGTTGTCTTCCACCAGCATCACGCGGCGCAGGCGCAGCGCCGGCGCGTTCGATGCGCCCGGCAGCGCGGGCGTGGAGCCGGCCAGGCGCGGCAGGGTGACGGTGGCGGTGCTGCCCTTGCCGCTGCCGCCGCTGTCGATGCGCACAAAACCGCCGTGCAGCTCGACCAGGCGGCGCACCAGCGACAGGCCGATACCGAGCCCGCCGTGCGCGCGTTGCAGGCTTTGCTTGCCCTGCACGAAAATATCGAACACGTGCGGCAGCAGTTCGGGCGGGATGCCCAGGCCCGAATCGCGCACGGACAATTCCGCCGCGTCGCCCACCTGGCGCACGGTGAGCACGATCTCGCCGCCGCCCGGACTGTACTTGATGGCGTTGTCGAGCAGGTTGTCGATCACTTGCAGCAGGCGGGTCGGATCGGCGTTGACCGTGGCCGGCACGCTGTCGACGCGCACCGTGAACGCTGCGGTACGCCCGCTCGCCTTGAGCGTGTCGACGCAGCGCTGCACCACTTCGGCCAGGTCGACCGGCGTCTTTTGCAGTTCCAGCTTGCCCATCAGGGCGCGGTTCACTTCGAGCAGGTCGTCGACCAGTTTGCGCAAGTGGTCGGTCTGGCGCCGCAGCACGTCGCGCGCCCGCTGGGCCATGGCGTCGTCGACCTGGCGCGCGTTGTCGAGGATCGACACGGCGCTGGCCACCGCGCTGAGCGGGTTGCGCAGCTCGTGGCCGAGCATCGCCAAAAATTCGTCCTTGGCCGCGTTCTGTTCCTCGGCGCGGGCGCGCGCGGTTTTCTCGGACACCAGCAGCGCGTTGCGCTCGTTTTCGGCGTCGGTGCGCGAACGCATTTCTGCCTGCAGGCGGTCGCTCGCTTCGCGGATCGCTTCGTTCAGGCTTTCCAGTTCATGGATGCCCGAGCGCGGCAGCGCGCGTACTTCGCCCCCCTGGCCGAGCAGCGCGGCGGCCTGCGAGGCGCGCGCCACGAAGCGCACCAGGTGGCGCCCGGCCAGCATGGCCAGCGCCAGCGCGGCGACCAGGGCGATCACCAGGCCCGCGCTCATTACCGGAACGCCGCGCCAGACCGCCGCGTCGATCTCGGCCAGCGGCGCGCCCATGATGATCGACCAGCCGGAGCGTTCGGAGCGGGTGAAGGCGTCCACCACTTCCTTGTCGTCGCCCGAGAGATGGGTGAACACGCCACTCGGCGTCTTGTTGATCATGGCCAGCGTGGCCGGACGGACCGTGCGGCCGACGAATTTGTCGGCGTTCTCGCTGCGCGCGATGATCACGCCGGCGCGGTCGAGCACCGCCACGCGCCAGCCCGGCGGCACGGCGCGCCCGCTGAACGAATGGGCGAAGAAGGCGGGCGAGAAGGCCTGCCCGATCACGTAGCGCTGGCCGGACGAGGTCCGGATCGGTTCCTCGACCATGACGAAATGGTTCTTCAGCACCTCGCCCCATTTGATGCCGGTCACCTGGCCCTGGCCTGATGCCAGCATGGCGCTCACCTGTTCGGGGTCGGGGCGCTTGGGCAGGTCCACGCCATATGCGCGGCGCGTATTGAGCAGCTGCTGGCCATGGGTGTCGTACAAGATGATCCAGCCGCCCGGCGTGGCGCTGGCCTCGCGCGCCTCGTTGTAGAAGTGCGCCAGGTCGCCCTGCGCCAGCGCTTGCGAGTGGCCCAGTACCTTGAGCACCGACTGGGCGCGGTAAATATCGGCATCGATGGCGCGCGCGGTCAGCGTGGCGCTTTGTTCGATGCGCCCGATGGCGGAACTGTGCTGGGTGTCCTGCAAAATGTGCAGCGCAATGCCGCCGAACAGGGCAACCGGGACGACGATCGACAGGGCCAGGACAATATAGTGGGAACGCAGGCGCATCAGTGGGCGACGCCGCGGAAGTAAATGGAATGGGCTGGCATGGATCGACGGAGCTGGGTGATGGAAACGGTGCGCAATTTTACAGCACCGGCCCTCGGTATTGCGAAATTTGCTTCAGCGCCCGCCGCCGCCGCGCTGCCGGCGCTGCTCCACCTCTTGCACCGCCTGCGGCAGCGTTGCGCGCCACAGGGCCAGGCCGGCCACGCTGGCGCCGCCGCACAGCCAGCCTCGCAGATCGAGCGTCGGTTGCGAGGACAGGAACCACATCATCGCCACCATGCCGCCCATCATGAGGAGCATGCCGGCCAGCGCCGCGTAAGCGCGCCAGTTGGCGGCGCGGGCTTGGGCGACCGTGCTCAGGGTCAGGGCGATCTGTTCGGTGATGTTCATGCAGCCAAGCATACAAGCTGGACCGGGGATTGTCCATCGCAGGCATGGCCGAAGGTCGGAACTTGCTGGTACACTCACGTGCGATGCTTAGCTGAAACTTAAATGGAATCCGGACGAACCTGCGGGGCTGTGAACTGACGATGAAAACGTATCTTGGGAGTTGCCATTGCGGCGCGGTGCGCTTCGAGGCCGATATTGACCTGAGCGTGGAGACGTTGCGCTGCAACTGTTCGATGTGCAAGAAGATCCGCTGGTGGGCGGCGATCGTGAAGCCCGAATCGTTCCGCCTGCTGTGCGGCGCGTCCGAGCTGGGCGACTACCAGTTTCACCGGCGCGTGGAACATCACCTGTTCTGCCGCCATTGCGGCGTGCGCCCGTTCAGCATCGGCCAGTCGCCCCGGCTCGGCAAGTTTTATGGCGTGAACGTGGCGTGCCTGGACGGCGTGTCGGACGATGAACTGTCGTGGGTGCCGATCCGCTATGTGGACGGGCGCAACGACGAATGGGACAAGGCGCCCGCCGAGACGGGCTACCTGTAGATTTTACCGGTGGCGCCAGCCGCGGCCCACATGGGCGCGCCCGTAGCCGTGGTGGCCCCATGAACGGCCGAAGCCGAATCCCAGGCTCAACGAGACCGGCGGATACCAGTAAGCCGGCTCTTCGTAATACACCGGGGCCGGTACGTACACGGGCCGCTGCACGTAGATTGGCGTGGGCACGTACACCGGCTGGCTGACGGTCACCGGACGCGAGGAATACTCCACCCGCGAGCCGTTGGGCGAGCTTGCTGCCACCTTGTCGCCGGTACCCGGCGCGACCGGCGTGACCGAGACCACGCGCCACTGCGACGGGTCGGACGGCTGCGCATAGCCGCCGTTGGCATAGCCCGGCGAGGACGGATAAGTGGCGCAGCCGCCCAGCGCGGCGAGCGTTGCGATAAGTAAGAGGGTTTTCATGGCAAGAACTCCTTATGCTGATCCAATGACTATATGCAAACGGCGCATGCCGGTGCTGCTACTTACACGTTGTTACACTCACGATAAGACGCGAAACTTTTTTGTCATTGACACTCCCGTACATGTACACTGTGGAAATGTTTTTGCAACTAACATAACGTGGAGCGCAATTTGCAGGATGAAGAGCAGGTACCGGATCATTATCAGCTGAAGCGACTATTGGGAGAGGGCGGTTTCGGCCAGGTGTACGAAGCCTGGGACGCCAAACTCCAGCGTATTATCGCCATCAAGCGGCTCAAGCCGCAACTGCTTTCCGCGCGGCCAGACAACCTGCTCGACGAGGCGCGTCTCGCCGCGTCCCTGCGCCATCCCAGCTTCGTGCGCATCTTCTCGATCGAGGGCGACGCCGCCCAGCAATCGATCATCATGGAATTCGTCGACGGCTGCACCTTGCGCGAAGCGGGCAAGAGCGGACCGATGCCCGACGCCCAGGTGCTCGACATCGTCGACCAGGTGGCCGACGCCATGCGCGAAGCCCATGCGGCCAAGCTGATCCACGGCGACATCAAGCCGGCCAACCTGATGCTCGAGCCAGGCGGCAAGGTGCGCATCATGGATTTCGGCCTGGCGCGCAAGATCGACCCGCAGGCGACCGAATCGGTGGTGTTCGACCAGACCGAAGGCACCATCGCCTACCTGGCGCCGGAATTGATGATGGGCTCCACCCTCAGCCCGCAAAGCGATGTGTATGCGCTCGGCGTGGTGATGTACGAGCTGCTCACCGGCACGCGCCCGTTTTCGCACCTGAGCGGGCTGGCGCTGGCCGCCGCCCATATCCAGTCCTCGTCAAGCGTGTGGCCGTTTCCGACCGCTACGTCGCCCGGCGTCGTCGCCCTGGTGCGCGCGATGACGGCGCGCAATGTGCCCGAGCGGCTGGCGTCGATGGAAGCGGTCAGTGCGGCCGTTGCTGCGCTCAACAGCGACGCGCCCATGCCGTCCGCGCCAGTTGCGCCCGCGCCCTTGCCGAAACGCTCGCTCAGGCGCCGCGCGGCCGCGCTGCTGAACACGCCGGCGCGGCGCTACGCGCTCATCGCCGCTACTGTCGTCCTGTGCGCCATCGGCGCCAGGCAAGCGGCGATCTCGTCCGAGTGGTTCGAACGGCATACGCCGTTCTTTTCCGAATCGGCTGCCATGCAGGGCGGACTGGCGGCCCTGAAGAACTTCGACCGGGAAGAAAACATCGACCTGGCGGTTCGCAACTTCACCTCGATTCTCGACCGCCAGCCCGATCACGCCGCCGCCGCGGCCGGATTGTCGCTGGCCTACGCGTTTCGCCATACGGGCGACACGCGCGACGATGTCTGGCTCAAGCGCGCCGACGCCAGTGCCCAGCTTGCGCTGAAACTGAACGACCAGCTGGCGCTGGCCCACGCGGCGCAAGGCGTGGTCAGGATGGGAGAGCAACGCGACGCCGAAGCGCTCGGGTTTGCCGAGCAGGCCTTGCGCCTCGATCCGATGAACCGGTTCGGCCTGATCCTCAAGGGTGACGCCCTGACCAGGATGCGGCGCTATCCGGAGGCGGAGAAAACGCTGCTCGGCGCGCTGCGCATGCATCAGCGCGACCACCTCTTGCAGGACCTGCTGGGGACGCTCTACTATAACCAGGGCAAATACGTCGCGGCGGAGCAAACGTTTCGCGCCAGTATCGCCATCGAACCCGATGCGGTCATCGCCTATGCCAATCTGAGTTCGGTGCTGTTGCGCCAGAACCGTTCGGACGAAGCGCTGCAAGTGCTCCAGCAGGGGTTGCAGATCCGCCCGAACGGCCGGCTCTACAATAATCTCGGGAATGCCCTGTTCAACCGCGGCGATTACGTCGGCGCCGCCCAGGCATTCGAAGAGTCGGTGTCGGGAAAGAAAGGCAACGCGAACGATTATTTGCGTTGGGCCAACTTGGGCGATACCCTGCGCTGGATCCCCGGACGCACCGCCGCATCGAACAATGCCTATCGCCAGGCCGTGAATTTATTGAAGCCGCTGCTGGAACGCTCGGGCTCGAAACCGATTTTGATGTCCCGCATGGGCCTGTATTCGGCCCGCGTGGGCGACCGCCCCGCCGCCATCGCCTATACCACCCAGGCGCTCAAGGCCGATCCAGCCAATGCGGATGTGCGTTTCCGCGCAGCCATGGTGCACGAAATCCTGGGAGACCGGGACACTGCCCTGACTGAATTGGCGCTCGCGCAGGCGCGCGGTTATCCGGTCAACCTGATCCGGTCGGAACCCGACCTGACCGCGTTGCGGCGCGATCCCCGCTATGTCCAATCCACCACCACAGGCGAAAAATGAAAAAACCGACATCGATGCTATTGGAAGCGAACTTCGATATTAACCAGATCGGTGAGACACTGGAATGGAAGTTCAGCCGAAAAGACGGCGACGGCAATCCCGTCAAGGGCCGTTATGCCGGCGCTATCTATTTC
This sequence comes from Telluria sp., assembly GCA_036386755.1. Classification (GTDB taxonomy): domain Bacteria; phylum Pseudomonadota; class Gammaproteobacteria; order Burkholderiales; family Burkholderiaceae_D; genus Telluria_A. The sequence continues at coordinate 20,466 of DASVVC010000021.1, read as the reverse complement.
ACGGTTGGCGAGCGGATGCATGTACGCATCCGCGCCGGCGGTTACGAAAAATTCGAATCGTTCCAGGTGCTCGACTGCACCCTGATCACGCGTCCGCAGATTCGTTCGATCGCGCCGGGCATGCTGCCGACGTACGCGCCGCCATCGCCATTCGTCGACAACGAACACGTGTGCATCAAGGGCGCCAGCGTGCAGATCCCGGCCGATGAGTTCGTGCGCGACAAGGCCGACAATGACGATCCGGCTTATCACAAAAAAGCGCTCAAATGGCAGAACCACCTGACCGTGGGCACCTGTACCGGCCGCTGGGAAGTGTCCTTCGTGCTGACCGTGCTCATCACGCGCGCCTCGGGCGAGACCACCCAGCGCGTGTTCGTGTTCGACCCGGAAGGCGAGGTTGGCGGCGGGGTTGCCCCCACCGTCGCGGCGCTCGATCCGGATGCCGACCAGGTCGCGTGCATGCCGGAAGGCGACGTGGGCGGGGGCGTGGCCCCGACCTGATCAGCCCTGGGCGGGGCTGCCGTCCAGCCCCAGCACCCGCAGATGGCGGCGCAGCGCCTCGCTCGGCGTTTTCAGCCTGGAGGCGCACAGCGACAGGTCGCTGCCATGGGCGCGCAGGGCGGCGTCGAGTTCGTCGCGCGGGATCAGGGCCGCCGGGCGGATCGCCGGATGCGCCTCGATCAGCTTGTACAGCGACGGCCGCGACAAGCCCAACTGCTGGGCCGCGCCGCTGATCTGCCAGCCATGTTCTTCCAGCGCGCCGAGCAGGTCGTCGTTGCTGACCTCGGCCAGCTTGCGGCGCGGCGCGGCGTCCGGCGGCGCCTTCATGCTGGCGCTGCGCGGCTGTTCGGCCGACGCGGCATAGGCGGTGCTGGCCGGGCGCGCCGGCGCCGGCGCATGCACGTACTGCGACAGCACCGGCCGCTCGCCCGCCTGCAAGGCCATCACCATCCTGCGCGCCACATTGGCCAACTGGCGGATATTGCCCGGCCAGTCGTAATTGCACATCTCGGACACCAGCGCCGGCGGAAACGCCGCCAGCTCCGCGCCGCTCAAACCGCAGCCCTTGAGCATGTGCAGCAGCAGCACGCCGATATCCTCGCGCCGCTCGCGCAGGGTCGGCACCCGGATCACGAACGCTTCCATACGGCGCAGCAAGGGCTGGTTGAAGCCGCGCGCGTCCAGGTCCTGGTCGGTGGCGGCGATCAGGCGCGCCGTGGTGCGCGCGTCGGCACTGGCGCCGAGCGGGCGGTAGCAACCGGTTTCCAGCACCCGCAGCAGCATCGGCTGCACCGAGGCCGGCGTGTCGCCCAATTCATCGAGGAACAAGGTGCCGCCGTCGGCCTCTGCAAACAGGCCCTGGCGCGGCGCCTGCGCCCCCGTGTAAGCGCCCTTGGCCGCGCCGAACAGGTCGGCCGCGGCCAGCGACTCGCTCAAGGTCGCCATATTGACAGCCACCAGCGGATTGGCGCTGCGCTTGCTGGCCTGGTGGATGGCGCGCGCGGCCACATCCTTGCCGGTGCCGGTCTCGCCCAGCAGCAGCACGGCCAGGTCGGTGCCCGCCACCTGGCGGATCAGCTCGCGCGTGGCGATGGCGCCGCTGCTCACGCCCAATAAACCGGGAAACAGGTTGGGGCGCGGGAAACTCGTCATCCAGTGCAGGCACAGCAGCACGTGGCCGCCCAGGCCCAGCACCACGCCGCCTTTGACTTCTTCCCGTGTAAAGCGGCGCGTGCCGCTCAATACCGCGCCATTGACTTCGAGCGCCATGCGGCTGTCGGGTGCGGCCAGTTCGACGCTGTCGTCGGCGTCGCGGCGCACCGTCAGCGGCGCGCGCGCGATCGCCCGGTGGCCGAGCGCGATGCCATCCTGGCCGGGGCGGAAGAACAGCGGCGTATAGCGGCATACCTCGATGCTGCCTTCCTCGGCCGGTCCGATGAACTGCTCGCCGATGCGCTCGGTGTCCGGATGCCACAGGATCGTCAGGCCCAGCAAGGCACTCGTGATGCCGTTCTTTTGCGAGAAAAGCTGCGTCGTCAACGTGTTATCAACATCATTCACCGGAGGGCTCCATGGCACAGCGTTTAGTAAATGCCAATTATAGAGCAAGCCTGTCAATTGTTGACATGTAAAGATCCGTCCGCTTACACGTGTTTTACACGTCGCGTGTCAATTCCCCTCGCAGCGCTGGCCCGGCCATTTACGCTCGACATGTAAATAAGGCAGCGTTGACATGCTCGTTGACATGTTTTTTTCGAAAAATCGCGCCGCTTTACATATGAATCCCGCAATTATCAGCTTGGCACGCTAGTTGCTATGTATCTATTTATCTGTCTATCTATCGCGGCCCGTCGGGCAGCAAGTAGCTAATCAGTCGGAGAGAGTCGGGAAACATGGGTATCGTGATCGAAAGTTATGCATTCGTTGGAGTGGCAACCCGGGCAACGGGACCGACGGCGCAGGTGTGGCTGCCGCCGGGCTTCACGCTCACCGGCGGCGGCGCCTACGACATGGGCCGCGGCACCTCGAACACCCTGACCGCCTGCTATCCGACCCGCAACCAGTCCGGCGTCTACAACGGCTGGGCCGCGGCGGGGCGCGATTTCGGCCTGGCCGACCCGGTGCCGCTGGCTGTGTACGCGGTGGGCATCCGCATTACCCGTGACGGCGTGCCGGTGGCGATCGAGCAGCAGGTGTTCTCGGCCACCAGCGCGCTGGTGTCGGACCCGGGCGTGAGCGTCAAGCTCGGCAACGGCTGGATCGGCACCGGCGGCGGCGCCCAGGATAACTACGCCACGCCCGTCAATGGCAACATGCTCACCGCCAGCTATCCGCTGATCGGCGCCGACGGCAACATCTGCGGCTGGAGCGCCTCCGGGCGCGAGCACGACGCCGCCGACCAGGCCCGCGTGACCGCCTTTGTGATCGGCATCCGCACCGGGCCCGAAGTGGCGCTCGCGGCGCGCATCGTCTCGAACACCAGCCTGCTGACCGGCTATCCGAGCGCGCTGGTAGCCGTCCCGCACGGCAATGCCGTGGTGGCCGGCGGCGGCGCGCTGGTCGGCGAGAGCGGGCGCAACACGATGCTGAGCGCGTCGTGTCCCGTCATCAGCAGCCAGGACGGCCGCCTGACCGGCTGGTTCGCCGCCCGCAAGGTGCAAAAGTCAAGCCCGCCGAGCGGCATTACCGCCTATGGAGTCCTGCTTGAAGCTGCGTGACTGGATCCTGGTCCTGATGGCCGTGCTGGCGCTGGCGGCCGACCTGCCGGCGCGCGCCTCGCACGCCGTGGCCTCCAGCGGCGGCATGCTGGCGACCGGCATGCACTCGGACCGGCTGGCGTGGCAGCATTTTGCCAACCTGGTCGCACCGGTTGCGCGTGGCCGGGTCGAGTTCGAAACCTGGGCCAGCGACGAAGACATCTACACCGAGACCCCGGCCTGGCCGGGCGAGGCGGCACTGGCCAAGCGGCGCTTGCGCAAAAGCGTGCTGCAACGCTTGCTGGCGCCGCACGGCAGCGAGCCGCAAGCCGGCGATGGCGACTGCGGCACGGTGGCCGACGCCGCCGCCGGGAATTTTCCGGTGCAGGCCGGGCCGGCCGGCCAGGCCCCGTGCTTCGCCGAAGAAGTGCGGCGCAACCGCGCCACCTACCGCTACATCGTGCAGAACCAGCTGCACACCCAGGCCGGGCTGGCGGGGGCGTACCAGAAGGCGCAGGGCGGCTGGCGCGTGTCGCTGCCGGAAGAAGCGGTCCAGGTCAAGGCCAGCTGGGTGCCGCTCGACACCCTGGCCGCCTGGCTCGCGCGCAATGGCGTGCGCCTCTCCGCCGCGCAGGTGCGGGCCGAGTTTTATACCACCGCCGCCGGGGGCAAGCGCTATGCGCTGGTGGCCATGCATCTCAGTTCCAAGGACGCGCCGAACTGGGTCTGGGCCAGTTTCGAACACCGCCTCAATCCCGGCCGCTGCGACACCACGGGCTGCAACGACAGCTACGGCGCCGCCAAGCGCCGCGTCGCGCCGCTCGCTGGCGCGCAGAACCGGCAGTACGCGGGCTGCGCCAAGACGGCCCCGTTGAAAAAACTGTTGGAGGTCAAGCGCGTGGCCGCCGAGTGGAATAATTACTGCCTCAAGGCGTCCGAGATTGCCTTCGTGGCGCGCGACGGCACCCCGCTCATGCACGGCAATTCGTTCACCGAGCGCGTGGCGGGCGGCATTGCGCTCAAGCGCTCCTCTTGCATCTCCTGCCACGCCAGCGCCGGTTTCGGCCGCGAGGGCCGTCCGTACACCAAACAGCTGACGGCGTTCCCGATGGGGACCGTCAAACTGCCGGCCGACATCGTCGCCAACGATTTCATCTGGGGCATCCTGACAATCAACGCCGTGCCAGCGGAGCAGGCGTCGACACCGAATAACCTCGATCGAACGAGGATAACAGCCAGACGATAGGCGGATGGCGTTCCACCGCGCCCGCCGCTGCATCCGTCGTCTCCTTTTTAACGCGCACCCAGAGTGCGCGTTTTTTTTAGGCCGGCCGCCTCGCCTATAATTGGCCGATCACTCACACGGGAGCACGCATGGTCATCATCCGCCTGGCACGCATGTCCGACAAGCCGCTGCTCGAAGCGCTGATCGCGCGCTCGGGAGTCGGGCTGGCCGACGGTTTCTACACGTCGCGCGAAGCGGCCGCCATCACGCGCGAGGTGTTCGGCGTCGACAGCGCGCTGGTGGAAGACGGGACCTATTTCGCTATCGAGGAGGAGGGCACGGTGGTCGCCTGCGGCGGCTGGAGCCGGCGCGCCACCGACTTCGGCGGCGACGGCGCCAAGCATGGCAACGACCGCCTGCTCGATCCGGCCAGCGAGCCGGCCCGCATCCGCGCGTTTTTCGTCGAGCCGGCGATGGCGCGGCGCGGGCTTGGCAGCATGCTGCTGCGGTACTGCATGGAGGCGGCCGCGCAGGCCGGATTCAAGACGGTGGAACTGGTATCGACCATGCCCGGCGAGCCGCTGTACCTGGCGCATGGGTTTGCGCCGATCGAGCCGATTGCGCTGCCGCTCTCCGACGGCGTGGTTGTCAGGCTGACCCGCATGGGGCGCAGCGTGTAGGGCGCTTACGCCAGGATGTTGAGCAGGCCGTCCAGGCCCGTGTAGGTCAGCGCCACGTCGGCCTGCGCGCGCACCACCGGCTTGGCGCGAAACGCCACCGACAGGCCGGCGATGCTCATCATGTTCAGGTCATTGGCACCGTCGCCCATCACGATCGCTTGCGCCGGGTCGATGCCGATGTCGGCACACACGCGTTCCACGGTGCGCTTCTTTTCCTCGGCGTCGACAATCCCGCCCAGCACGCGGCCGGTCAGTTTGCCGTCGACGATTTCCAGCACGTTCGCATGCGTGTAATCGAGCCCCAGGCGCGCCTTGAGGCGGTCGGTGAAGAAGGTGAACCCGCCCGACACCAGCAAGGTTGTCAGGCCGGCCGCGCGTACGTGCGCCAGCATCGCTTCGCCACCCATCGAGATGGCCAGCCGTTCCTCGTACACGCGTTCGAGCGCGGACGCGTCCAGGCCCGCCAGCAGCGCCACGCGCCGGGTCAGGCTTTCGGCGAACTCCAGCTCCCCGCGCATGGCCGCTTCGGTGATCGCGGCCACCTGGGGTTTGAGGCCCTGCATGTCGGCGATTTCGTCGATGCATTCGATGGTGATCAGGGTCGAATCCATGTCCATCGCCACCAGCCGGAAGTCGGCCAGCGTGCGGCCGGGCGCGATGAAGGTGGCGTCGATGCGCGCAGCGCCCGCCGCCACCTCGATGGTCAGCTTGAGCGCTTCGGAAAAATCGATTTCCTCGCAGCGCACGGCGCGTGCGCCCAGTTCCACCACGCGCGCCGGATTGGCCAGCGCGGCGATGCGGCGCAAGGTGTCGAGGGTCGTATCAAGGCCTTGCAGCACCAGGTTCATCGTCGTCATGTTCGTTTTACGCTAACAGTTGTTTGATCGTTTGCTTGACCTGCGTGACCCGCGCCGCCAGGTCCGGCATGCTGGCCGTAATTTTCAGCTTGTCCTGGCCGGCCAGCTTGATATGCCGGTTCTTCTGGATCAAGGTGATGATGCGCATCGAGTCGATCGGCGGGTTGACCATGAACTGCAGGCTGGCCGCTTCGCCATGCGCGTCGATCTTGATGATGCCGACCGCCTTGGCGGCGATGCGCAGGCGGTGCGTTTCGATCAGTGCCTTGACCGGGTCGGGCAGCTTGCCGAAGCGGTCGATCAGCTCTTCCTGCATGTCGTCGATCTTCTCTTGCACGCTGCAGTTGGCCAGGCGCTTGTAGATCGACAGGCGTTCGTGCACATCGCCGCAAAAGTCGGCCGGCAGCAGCGCCGGGACGTGCAGGTTGATTTCGGTGGTGGTGGCCAGCGGCGCGGCCAGGTCGGGTTCCTTGCCGGCCTTGAGCGAGCGTACCGCTTCGTTGAGCATGTCCGAATAGAGCTGGAAGCCGATTTCGAGCATCTCGCCGGACTGGTTCTCGCCCAGCACTTCGCCGGCGCCGCGAATTTCCAGGTCGTGCATCGCCAAAAAGAAGCCGCTGCCCAGTTCTTCCATCTGCTGGATGGCGTCCAGGCGGCGCTGCGCCTGCTTGGTCAGGCTGCTCACGTCCGTCACCAGCAAATAAGCGTATGCCTGATGGTGCGAACGGCCCACGCGCCCGCGCAGCTGGTGCAGCTGCGCCAGGCCGAACTTGTCGGCGCGGTGCATGATGATGGTGTTCGCGGTCGGCACGTCGATGCCGGTTTCGATAATCGTCGTGCACAGCAAAATGTTATAGCGCTGCGCCACGAAGTCGCGCATGACCTTTTCCAGGTCGCGCTCGTGCATCTGGCCGTGGGCCACGCCAATGCGCGCTTCCGGCAGCAGCTCGGTGAGCATCGCCATGCGGTTCTGGATGGTCTCGACTTCGTTGTGCAAAAAGTAGATCTGGCCGCCGCGTTTGAGTTCGCGCAGACACGCCTCGCGGATGATCGAGCCGTCCTCGCTGCGTACGAACGTCTTGATCGCCAGCCGTTTTTGCGGCGCGGTGGCGATGATCGAAAAGTCGCGCAAGCCTTCCAGCGCCATGCCGAGCGTGCGCGGGATCGGCGTGGCGGTGAGCGTGAGCACGTCGACTTCGGCGCGCAGGGCCTTGAGCGCTTCTTTCTGGCGCACGCCGAAACGGTGTTCCTCGTCGATGATGACCAAACCCAGGCGGGTGAACTGCACGTCCGGCGAGAGCAGCTTGTGGGTGCCGATCACGATGTCGAGCGTGCCGTCGGCCATGCCCTTGATGGCGTTGTTGATCTCCTTGCCGGTCCTAAAGCGCGACAGCTCGGCGATGCGCACCGGCCAGTCGGCGAAGCGGTCGGCGAAGGTTTGCGCATGCTGCTCGGCCAGCAAGGTGGTCGGCGCGAGGATGGCGACCTGCTTGCCACCCATGACGGCGATGAAGGCCGCGCGCAGCGCCACCTCAGTCTTGCCGAAGCCGACGTCGCCGCACACCAGCCGGTCCATCGGTTTGCCGGCGGTCATATCCTTGATGACGTTATTGATCGCCTCGGCCTGGTCCGGCGTTTCTTCGAAGCCGAAGCTGTCGGCGAAGTTCTGGTAGTCGTGCGCCGAGTACTCGAACGAGTGGCCCTTGCGCAGCGCGCGCCGCGCGTACAGGTTAAGCAGTTCGGCGGCGGTGTCGCGCACCTGTTCGGCCGCCTTGCGCTTGGCTTTATCCCACTGGCCCGAACCGAGCGAATGCAGCGGCGCGTCTTCGGGCGAGGCGCCAGAGTAGCGCGAGATCACATGCAGCTGCGAGACCGGCACATACAGCTTGGCGTCCTTGGCGTAGTCGAGGTGCAGGAACTCGGTTTCGCCTTCGCCCAGGTCCATGCTGGTCAGGCCCATGTAGCGCCCGATGCCGTGGTTGATGTGGACCACCGGGTCGCCGATCTTCAGTTCCGACAGGTCGCGCACCATCGACTCGACCTGCGTGACGCCTTCCTGCTTCTTCTTGCCGGCGCGCCGGCCCGAACCCGCATACAGCTCGGTCTCGGTGATGAAAATCAGGTTGCCGGTGCCCGCCTCGGATAGTTCGAAGCCGGCCTGCAGGGGCGCCACGCCCAGAGCCAGCCTGGCGTCGGACTGCACGAAGCCGGCGAAGCCTTCGACCGGCACCAGCGCCAGGCTGTATTCGTTGAAGTACTGCTGCAAGGTTTCGCGGCGGCCGTTCGATTCGGCGCAGATCATGACGCGCTTGTCGTTTTCCAGAAGGTAGGCGCGCAGGTTGGTCAGCGGGTCGTCGATGCGGCGGTTCACCGCCACGTTGGGAATCGGCGCCGACAATTCGGACGCCTGCAGGTCGGCGTCCTTGGTCAGCACCCAGCGCCCGTACGGCTTGGCCAGGGTGAAGAAGTTCTCGTCGCTCAGGAACAGTTCGTCGGGCGCCAGGATCGGGCGGTCGCGGTCGGCCTTGAGGAAGCGGTAGCGCGATTCGGTATCGAGCCAGAAGCGCTTGATGGCGCCGTCGATGTCGCCCACCAGCGCCAGGCTGGCTTTGGCGGGCAGGTAGTCGAACAGGGTCGCGGTCTGCTCGAAGAACAGCGGCAGGTAGTATTCGATACCGGCCGAGGCGATGCCGCTGCTGACGTCCTTGTACACCACCGAGCGCGATGGATCGCCCTCGAAGCGCTCGCGCCAGCGGCTGCGGAAGGTGGTGCGCGCCGCTTCGTCCATCGGGAATTCGCGCCCCGGCAGCAGACGCACTTCGCGCACCGGGTAGAGCGAGCGCTGGGTATCGGCGTCGAAGGTGCGAATGGTTTCGATTTCGTCGCCGAACAGGTCGAGCCGGTAGGGCAGGGCCGAACCCATCGGAAACAGGTCGATCAGGCCCCCGCGCACCGAATATTCGCCGGGCGACATCACCTGTGAATTGTGGGTGTAGCCAGCGAGCGTCAGTTGTGCCTTCAGGCGCGTTTCGTCGAGTTTTTCGCCCTGCTTGAAGAAAAAGGTGTACGCGGCCAAAAACGACGGCGGCGCCAGGCGCACCAGGGCGGTGGTGGCCGGCACGATCAGGACGTCGCACTGGCCGTTCTGGATTTCGTAGAGGGTCGCCAGGCGTTCCGAGACCAGGTCCTGGTGCGGCGAGAACGCGTCGTAGGGCAGCGTTTCCCAGTCGGGCAGCAGGTGGCAGGCGAGTTTGCCGTCGGCGAACCAGGGGATTTCGTCGAGCAGGCGCTGGCCGTCGCTGGCGTTGGCCACGATCACGGTCAGCATCTGCCTGGACGATTTGAGTTCGAGCGCCGCCACCGCCAGCGCATACGCGTCCGACGAGCCATACAGGGTCGGGAGCGCAAAGCGGTTACCGGATTTTGGAAGTGATTTCTTTAAATCGAAAGACATGCGCTCTGCTGGCTGTGTGCGGGACGGGTAATTATAGCCGGATCGTGGTGCGCCCGCCGATGCAAAACCGGACGGGCGGCCACGTTCACCCGGCCGCTCGCCGATTCGCGATCCCGAACGGCACATGCACCATCGGGATCGTCCCTCCTGGCGAGGACGTCAGGTGCGTCAGCTGGTCGTCAAAAAAGATGTGCGGCTTGAAGATCGACAGCACGCGCGTCTTGTTCATCCCGCCCAGGAAGAAGGTCTCGCTGGCCGACACGCCCCAGCTTTTGAGCGTGGTCACCACGCGTTCGTGCGAGGGCGCGTTGCGCGCGGTGATGATCGCGATGCGCAGCACCTTCTTGTAGTGCGGGTCGCGCTTCTGTGCGCGCTCTTCCAGCCGCTGCATCAGCGACAGCTTGCGGAACATCTCGGCCAGGGGCCCGGGCTGGTGCGGCACGGCCATGTGCAAGGTCTCGTGCGCGTGGAATTCTTCAAGGTTGTTATTGCGCTTGAAGATGGTCTCCGATTCGTCGTCGGCGATCACGCCGTCGAAGTCGAAAGCCACGCGCAGCTCGATGTCGTCATCCTCGTCGACCGTCTTCGATGGCAGCACCAGACCGGCCGGATAGCTGGCCGCAATGGCGCTCTTGACGTCTTCTTCGTTCGCGCTCAGGAACAGCGCCGCGTTAAACGCCGGCAGGTAGGTGTAGGGCGACTTGCCGGTGATGAAAGCGGCGCGCGAAATATCGAGCCCGTAATGGGCGATCGAACGCATCACGCGCAGCCCCGTTTCGGGCGAGTTGCGGGAAAAAAGCACCACTTCGACCGGATTGTGGCGCGGGAATACCTTGTTGATGTTCAGGAAGCGGCGAATGAAGGGAAACGCCACGCCCTTGCCGAGAATGACGTCCAGATTGCGTTCCTGGTACCTGCGGTATTCGTCCGGGCCGCTGTCCAGGTACACCTGGTGCGAGGCGGTCAGGTCGAACAGGGCGCTCGACGCCACCCCGATCACCAGCTTGTGTTCAATCTCGAACGCCATCGGTATTCCTCATCATTCGTCCTCGTTCTGGAGTTCTTGGAGACAGGCCACGCCGGCCGCGTCGAGCCCTTCGAGCACGAACGGGTCGTCCGCTTCGAAATGGGCCGAGTCGACCAGCATGCGCAGGCGACTGAGCATGTCGGCCAGCGCCACCACCTGCGACAGCGCCGTGCCATCGACGTCGCCGGCCTCGCGGATGGCGTCTGTGACGGTATCAGGAAAGCCCCACGCTTCGGCGATCCGCACCGACAGCACGCGCGCATGCGCATGCAGCGCCGTCACAAACTCTTCCGACTGCGGCAGCGACGGTTCGGTGTTGGCCTGGTCGAGCACGCGGAAGGCGACGATCAGGCCCATATTGTGCAGCAGCCCGGCGAAATACGCTTCGACCGGATTGGCGCGCACCGAGGGCGCCAGTATGCTGGCGGCGAGCGCGCATTTTTCGCACTGGCGCCACAGCAGCGGCGTGGAGAGCTGCGAAAACGGCCCCGGATGCATGCTCATGATCACCGGTAGCAGCGAGGCGCGCCCGACCAGCATGCGCAGCCCGTTCACGCCCAGCAGCATGGTGGCCCGTTCGACCGTGGTCACCGGGTCGTTGGCGTGATAGTGCGGGTGATGGCAAGGACGGTTCGCTTCGCGCAGCACTTCGGCTACCAGTTCCTTGTCTTGCGAGAGCTGGCGCGCCAGGTCGGCGCCGGAGACGGTGCTGTCGCGCATGGAGCGCAGCAGTTGGGTGAACACGGCAGGCATGCTGGGCGCGAGGGTGATCTCGTCGAGCGGCTGCTGGGTCGTGTAGGCCAGGTCGACCAGGACCACCTTTTCATCGCTCGACGGGCCGCTGTGCTGCGTGATGCCGGCCAGCCAGCGGTAGAACAGCACGTCGACCATGCCGGCATGCGCACGGTCGGGCGCTCGCGCCCTGGACGGAGCGGGAGCGGCCACGGGGGCTGGCGCAGGCTTGCTCTCCTCGCTGTCGCTGCCCAACAGATTCTTCAGCCATTTCATTGCGTGTTCTCTTTTTCCTGCACAAAAGCTGTACCCCGGATTTTACATGATTACTCAGTAGAAACTTGGGGTTGCAGCGCCTGGCGTCGTGTCTGGTGCACGAATGTTTGCTGAACGTTAATCTTGCCAACTTGTGCCATTTAATCGCAATGAAACAGCACGACGGTGACGTTGTCGCGGCTGCCGTCGTGCAGGGCGGCGGCGATCAGTTGCTTGCAAGCGTCGCCCAACTCCCCGGGGCCAACGCCGGCCAGCAGGGCGCTGATGCGCTCGTCCGGCGTGGCGCCATACATGCCGTCGCTGCACAGCAGGTACAGATCGCCGGGCTGGACGGCCTGGATGTGCAGTTCCGGGCGCACGTCGCCCGATGGCCCGATCGCTTGCAGCAGCAAGTTGCGCGGCGGCAGGTTTTCGATGGCGCCGGCATCGACGGCGTCCTGGTACATGGTCTGGTCGCGCGTGAGCTGGGTCAGCTGGCCGTTTCGATAGCAATACAGGCGGCTGTCGCCGACGTGGAACACCAGCAGCGGGGCGCCGGGTTCGGGTTGCCAGGCGCCGGTGAGGGTGGTGCCCATGCCGCCGCCGTCGCCGCGCCGGTTGGCCAGGTTGGTCTGGTACATGCGCTGGTTGGCAAATTCGACCGCGTCGTGCAGCGTGACCATGCTGGCCAGGGTCGCTTCGCTCCAGAGAGCGTCCGGATCGGTCGATTCCGGGTCGAACGGGCTGGCGCGAAAGTTGGTCGCCAGTGCGGCGCTGTCCGGGTCGGTGCTGGCGCGCAGAAAGTGGGCCAGCGAGGTCAGTGCTTCGGCGCTGGCGATCTCGCCCGATTCGTGGCCGCCCATGCCGTCGGCCACGGCCACCAGGCCCAGGCTGGCGTCGATCAGGAAATTATCCTCGTTCGAGGGGCGTACGGTGCCGGTGTCGGTCATGCCGAAAGCCGTACCGGCGCTGAGGCGGTGCGGTGTGGATGGTGAAAGTTGCTTCCAAAAATACAAGGCGTCTCCTGAGGGTGGACTGGCGTGAGTCAGTCGCGCATGATTGCCATGCTAGCACGCAGGGTGCGCTTTGTCCGGCGGAATACGGCAAAAACCGGTTCACGGCCAGTTGCGTGGCACGGCGTCCGGTGCGTCGGTGAGGGTGCCATGAGGGGACGTGCGCGGATTAGTATTTGAACGATAACCAGCGTGGCATCGAACCGGCTGATCCACGCCTTGCCAGGACGCCGGCCGGCGTCCTGGCAAGGGAAGCGAAGCTTACGCCGGCGTCACGCTGCCACTTTTTGCGCGTTGCGGGCGGCCCAGCGATACAGAGCGCTGACGATGGCCGCGCCCAGCACCAGGGCGATCAGCATGTGCGTCGTTTCGCTCATGCTGTTTGGAATGGCCAGCGGCTCGGCGACCTTGGTGGCCACGATCAGGCCGGCAAGGCCGACGTTGAACAGGCTTTCGCCGACGATAAAGCCGGACATGACCAGCACGCCGATGCGCTTGGCCGTCTCGCCCCAGGTAGCGCTGCTGACGGCGCGTTCGAACAGCCAGCCGGCCACCGCGCCGACGACGACGGGCGCGGTCACCGCGCTTGGCAGGTAGATCGCCAGGCCCACGCCCAGCGGCGGCAGGCTGAAACGGTCCTTGCTGGCCTTGCGGATGATGAAGTCGGTCACCACCAGGGCCAGCCCGAGCAGGGCGCCATAGCCGATCAGGTTCCACTCCAGGTTATTGCCGATGACGCCCTTGGCCAGCGTCGAAATCAGGGCCGCCTGCGGGGCCGCCAGCGGATCGTCGCCGACCACGCCCACGTTCGGAGCGCCGGCAAAGCCCTTGGCCGAATTGAGCAGGTCGAGCACCAGAGGCACCACGGTCGAGCCGGCGGCCACGCCGATCAACAGGCCGACCTGCTGCTTCCATGGCGTGGCGCCGACCAGCTGGCCGGTTTTCAGGTCTTGCAGGTTGTCGTTGCCGATCACGGCGACCGCCAGCACTACGGTGGTGACGAACAGCGAATAGGCGACCAGCGCATGCGCCACGTCGGGCCCGATCAGGTGCTTGCCGACGAAGCCGACGCTGAGCGAGGCGCCCAGGATGGTCAGGATGGCGATGCCGGACACCGGCGAATTGGACGAGCCGATCAAGCCGGCCATGTAGCCGCAGACGGCGGCGGCGAACACGCCGGCGATGAGGATGTAGCCGACACCGACGGCCACCAGCGGCAGCGCAAGGCTGGCCAGCACGCCGCCTTGCAGGAAGCTGGCCAGCAGCCAGCCGGCGGGCGCCATGGCCAGCAGGGTGACCAGGCCGACGATGAAAATCGGCAGGTCCTGCTCGGCGCGGTCGATCGCGGCGCCTTCGGCCTTGGCCTTGCGCGCCATCTCCAGCGCCGATTTCAGCCCGCCCAGCACCGGTTTGCCCAGGCCGGCCAGGGTCACGATGGCGGCGGCGCCAATGGCGCCGGCGCCGATCATGCGTACCTTGGTGCTCCACATGCCGAGCGCCTGGTCGGCGGCCGACAGCGTGGTCGCCGGCTCCATCGACGTCAATACCGGAACCAGCACGGCCCAGGCGATGATCAGGCCCGCCAGCATGGCGATGCCGACGGTGATGCCCATCAAATGGCCGGCGCCCAAGAGGGCCAGCGAACTGGCCGCGCCAATGCCGGTCGCGCCGGTGCCGGTTTTAAAATAGAAGGCCACTTCGGCGGCCATCAGCTTGGCGCCGGCGGCGGCGGCGAACAGTGCCGATGCCACGCTGCCCCAGATCACCGCCATCAGACCGAGCTTGCCTTCGGCCGCGCCGCTGCGCGAGGAGGTGCCGACCTTGAGCACTTCGGCCGCGGCCACGCCTTCCGGGTAGGGCAGGTCGGATTGCGACACCAGCGCGCGCCGCAGCGGCACGGTGTACATCACGCCCAGCACGCCGCCGATGGCGCAGGCGCCGAAGACGGGCCAGAACGGCACCTTGGCCCACCAGCCGATCATGATCAGGCCGGGCAGGACGAAAATCACCGACGCCAGGGTGCCCGCCGCCGAGGCGATGGTCTGGACGATGTTGTTTTCCTGGATGGTGGCGTCCTTGAAGGCGCTCAGCAGCGCCATCGAGATGACGGCCGCCGGGATCGAGGTCGCGAAGGTGAGTCCGACTTTCAGGCCGAGGTAGACCTGGGCGGCTGTAAAGACGAGGGTGATGACGATGCCGAGGAGGACTCCTCGGATCGTGATTTCTTTTGGTCCGGCCAGTGCGACAATCGCCATCGGGTGCTCCAGTAGGTATGAGGGTGCAAAAAAGCGTCTCATCATAGCTGGCAAAGCGTGAACGCGAAAGAAAAATGCGAACCGGGCTTACCTGGCGCCACCACGCCGTCGTTCCCGGCCTCGGCGGCCCCCTTGGCGCGAACCCAATTTCGTGCCGAAGCCGGAACTTGGTTTCCCGCCGAGGGCCATTTCGGGGAAGCGACCCTGCCCGCGCGGCTAGCCGCCCGCCTGCGATTCGGCGCCGTGGTTGAACTGCGGCTGCGGCGGCTGCGGCGGCACGGCCGGCGCGCCCGGCACCGGCGGCTGCCCCTCTTCGCCCGGCTCGCCCGGCTCCGCGCCGTCCGGCAGCGCCGGCAGCTCGTTCATGTCGATCGTCTTGAACTCGGTGCTGCCGGCGTATTCCGCATAGATCCAGTCGTCGTCCTCGCGCATCACGCCTTGCGGCACCGGGCGTTCCTTGACCGGGCGCTTGTCGAGCGCCGCGCGCATGTAGTCGACCCAGATCGGCATGGCCAGGGTGGCGCCGAATTCGCGCCCGCCGAGCGAACGCGGATCGTCGTAGCCCATCCAGGCCACGCCCACCACGTTGCCGGCGTACCCGGCGAACCAGCCGTCGAAGGCGTCGCTGGTGGTGCCGGTCTTGCCGGCCAGGTCGTTGCGGCCCAGCGCGCGGGTGGCGCCGGCGGCGGTGCCGGAGCGCGTCACGTCGCGCAGCATGCTGTCGACCATGAATGCGTTGCGCTCGTCAATCACGCGCAGCGTTTCGTCGGCGCCGGCCGGCACCGGCGTCTCTTGCAGGATGGCGCCGTTGCCGTCGACGATCTTCCCGATCAGGTAAGGTTTGACCGCAAAGCCGCCGTTGGCGAATACCGCGTACGCGCCCGCCAGTTGCAGCGGCGTGACCGCGCCGGTGCCCAGGGCCATGGTCAGGTTCTTGGGGTGGCGCGTCAGGTCGAAGCCGAACTTGCCGAGGAATTCGTGGCCGTAGCCGACCTGGATGGCGCGCAGCAGGCGCACCGACGGCACGTTCTTGGAGTGCACCAGCGCGTGCCGCATCGACACTTCGCCATCGAACTTGCCGTCGTCGTTCTGCGGCGACCAGGTGGCGCTGCCGGCGCCGCTCGGCATCGAGAGCGCTTCGTCGAGGATGCGGGTACCCGGCGAAAAGCCTTTTTCCAGCGCCGCCGAATACACGAACGGCTTGATCGAGGAACCGGGCTGGCGCCAGGCCTGGGTGACGTGGTTGTACTTGTTGATCCCGTAATCGAAGCCGCCCACCAGCGCATGGTAGGCGCCGGTGGCCGAATCGATGGCCACGAATCCGGCCTGCACCTGCGGCAGCTGGACGATCGACCAGGACCTGGCCTCCTTATCCTTTTCCTTATCCTTGTCCTTTTCTTTATCCTTGGCCTTGTCCTGGGCGATGCGCACCACCGCGCCGGGGCGCAGCTTGATGGCGGCCTTGGCGCCCGAAGCCAGCGCCGGCGCCGCGAAGCGCAGGCCGGCGCCGGTAATCTCGATGCGCTCGCCGTCCATGGTTTCGACCGCGACCAGCTTGGCCGAGACCTCGGTCACCACGGTGGCCATCAAGCCGTCGCTGACGGGGCGCTTGCGCAGTTCTTCGCCAATCTCGTCGGCGCGTTCGCGGGCGTCCGTCGGCAGGTCGATGAACGATTCCGGGCCGCGGTAGCCGTGCCGCTGGTCGTACGCCAGCACGTTGCGGCGCAGCGAGTCGTAGGCCGCTTCCTGCTCGGCCTTGAGGATGGTGGTGTAGACGCTGATGCCGCGCGTGTAGGCCTCGTCCCTGTATTGATCGACGACCGCCTGGCGCGCCAGTTCGGCCACGTATTCGGCGTGGGTGTCGAACTCCTGGCGCTTGGCGGCGATGCGGATCGGTTCTTCCTTGGCGCTCGCGTACTGGGCGTCGTCGAGGTAGCCCAGCTCGCGCATGCGCTTGAGGACGATCATCTGGCGCTTCTTGGCGTTGCGCGGATTGACCGCCGGGTTGTTGCCGACCGGGTCGCGCGGCACGCCGGCCAGCATCGCCATTTCGGCGATCGAGAGCTGGTCGAGGCGCTTGCCGAAGTAGGCCTGGGCGGCGCTGGCAAAGCCGTACGAGCGCCGTCCCAGGAAAATCTGGTTCATGTACAGTTCGAGGATCTTGTCTTTCTTGAGCGCCGCTTCGATCTTGAAGGCGAGCGCGATTTCGTCGGCCTTGCGTCCCAGTTTCTTGTCGCGCGTGAGGAAGAAGTTACGCGCCACCTGCATGGTGATGGTCGACGCGCCTTCGCGAAATCCCCCGCGCAGGTTGGCGCGCGCGGCGCCGCCGGCGCGGATCCAATCCACCCCGCCGTGCGTGTAGAAGCGCGTGTCTTCGATGGCCAGCACGGCGTTTTTCATCATCGCCGGCACCTGTTCGATGGGGATGAAGTCGCGGTGTTCCTCGCCGAATTCGCCGATCAGCACATTGTCGGCGGTGTAGATGCGCAGCGGGATCTTGGGGCGGTAGTCGGTGACGGCGTCGATGGCCGGCACGCGCGGCACGATCACGCCGTAAAAATAGCCGAGCAGGCCAAGCACCACCAGCAGGCCGGCGGCAATGACCAGCAGCACGGCGCGAATGATGTATTTGCGCGTCAGCCAGCGCTCGATAAAAGTGTCTGTTGTCAAAACGATGTCCGCCATTGCGGGCCGCGCCAGGAGTGGCGGCCCTGTTCCGGCGAATTATAGTCGATCGCTTTGGACGCCTTCGCGATCGCTCAGACGAACGCCAGGTCGTGCTGCAGGATCAGGTGATCGAGCCAGTCGTCGCTGTGGCCGACGCGGTAGCCCAGCTGCGCGGCGCGCGCGGTGTTCATCATGTACTGGGCCGGATAGTCGAACGGACTGAGTATGCCCGCCGCCACCGGCACCTTGGCCGGCAGCGCGCGTACCGGCACTTCGAGCAGCATGCCGATGCGCTGGTACAGATCGAACGCGGACAGGCCGCCATCACACGCGGCGTTGACCGGGCCGACAAAGTCCTGGGCGCCGGCCCACAGCAGGAAATTGCTGGTGCCCTGGGCGCTCATGAAGGAGCTCGCGGCAGCCGCATTCGCATAGCGCAGGGGCGCGTGCTGGCGCACCAGGTCGACGTAATGGGCCAGGCGCCCGGTGAAGTCTTCGGCGCCGGCCAGCACATGGCCGATGCGCACGGTCACCAACGGCAGCGAGCCGTCGCGGTACAGATAGGCTTCGGCCTGCACCTTGCCGGCCACGTAGCTCTCGGTGGCCAGGCGCGTGTCGTGCCATGGGTAGCGCGTGTCGATCGGCTGGGCCAGCATATTGATGTCGCTTTCCGCGAACGGGGCATCCTGCTGCCCGAGCAGCTCGCGGTACACATCGATGGTGGAGGCGACGATGTAGCGTTTGGCCTTGCCGGCGAAGACCTTGACGGCGATGGCCGCGTCCAGGGGACTGTAGCAGGTCTGGTCGTAGACGATGTCGTAGCCGGCGCTGCCCGTCAGGTGAACGAAGGCGGCGCGCATGGCGTGCTCGTTGCGGCGGTCGACCTTGATGCGGGAAATGCGCGCGCCGAACGGGTCCGGGGTGTGCCCACGGGTGGCGATCGTTACCTGGTGACCCGCGTTGAGCAAGCGCTGCACGAGCAGCTTGCCGAAGTAGCGGGTACCCCCTATCACCAATATATTCTTGCGCATCGCATTTCCTTGTTGATCTCAGTATATTTTCTGCTTAGTATGACGATTCAACAACCGAGAAAAATTGAACCGATGAGCAAGAAAATCTTAGTCATGGTGTATGCATGAAGCCGCTTCGAACGCTCTCCGGCCTGGTCGACTTCGACTGCGCGGCGCGCTGGGGCAGTTTCAAGCTGGCCGCCCAGGAGCTGCACAAGACGCCGGCGGCGATCAGCCAGCAAGTCAAGCAGCTTGAAGAAAACCTGGGCTTTGCCCTGTTCATCCGCCACCCGCGCCATGTGACCCTGACCGCCAAGGGGCAGGAACTGGCGGTGGTGGTGGGGCGCATGCTGGGCGAACTGCGCGCCAAGGTCGGCGCCCTGCAAGGTGGCGACGAGGAGTCGGTGCTGCGCATCTCGACCACGCACTCGTTCGCGATCAAGTGGCTGGTGCCGCGCATGCACCGGTTTACCAAGCTGTATCCGGAACTCGATATCCGGCTCGATTCGAACGATGCGCCGGTCGACCTGGAGGACGACAGCAGCGACGTGGCGGTGCGTTACGGGCCGGTGAGCGATGGCGACCCGGCGCTGCTGTTCCGCGAGCGGCTGATCGCCGTCTACAGTCCCGACCTGCTCGCGCCCGGCCAGGCCGAACTGACCCTGGCCGACCTGCCCAACTTCCCGCTGCTGTACGAGAATTCGACCGAGTCGTGGCTGCAGCTTCTGAACGAAAACAAGGCATTGAAGGGCAAATACGATTTCTCGCGCGGCTACAGCCACTGGGGCGTGCTGGCCCAGGCGGCGGTGGCGGGGCAGGGGATCGCGCTGGTGGCGTACGGGATCGCGTTCCAGGATATCCTGAAAGGGTCGCTGCGGCAGATCAACTGCCGCAGCGCGCCGTTCGGCAGCGGCTACCGCTTCATGGTCAACCGCAGCAAGGAGAACATGCCCAAGGTGCAGCGCTTTCGCGCCTGGCTGGTGGCCGAGATGAACGAGATGCAGCGTGCGCTCGATCAGACGTAAGCGGTTCCTGAGCGGCGTTATATCCTTCGATTTATCAAGCCGCCACAATCCCCTCCGAGTTCAACGACACGCAGGCAACATGGAAAAGCTCGATTCTTACACCTTACGGCGCCGCTTTGCGGCGGCGAGTCATACCCGCCAGGCCGAGCGCACCGATGGCAAACAGGGCCAGGCTTGCTGGCTCGGGTACATTGTTAGCATGTCCGACATAGTTCGGGACAATGCGGGGAACGCCGGGATGGTAGCCATGGTTGGCATCCAAATAGGCCGCCAGTTCGGGATCGACGCTGGTTCCCTCAAGGATCCCGGTGTACGTATCCGAATAAACGATCGTATCAAGATCCTCGCTACGGGTGAACGAGTTCGTTGCGGTGTAGATGAACATGCCAGTGGGGTGCTCGATAAAGCTGATGTTGAACTCTGCTCTACGGTGTCCGTCGTAGTCATCGCGGATAGAGAAGTTACTCGGCCCAAGATCGAAGCCGGTATTGGTGAAATTGGTGCTTGCACTTGTCAGGCAGACACAGCCCATGCCGGTGAAGGGGTAAAACTGCGTTTCTATGGCAGGGTTGTCATCTTTCAGCCTGAAATCAAACATGGCGATTGTCCCGTCATCGTGTTGAATGATGTACCCGGAGAGGTTCCCCCAGCTTGTTGCTTCGAAGTCGTATTGCGTGTAACCGGCCCATGCGTTGAACGAGCACAGTACCGTGGCGGCGAGGACGAACAGTTTCTTGATCATGGCAGGTCTCAGCAAGTGGTTGGAATGCTTACAACTTGAGCAATTTCCATGCCCTATCAAAACAAACGATATAGATCAATCGCTTAACCGGGATTGCAATCGTTGATGTTGCGTCTTGTGTAAGGTTTCCCGACATGAAACCGCGTGATCCGGGCTGCTTCACGCCGCGGAACATGACGCTGACCGTGCCGCGCCGCTGGCCGGATACGACCAGACGACGTCAACACCTGCACGTAAACGACGACGGCGGCCCGTGGGCCGCCGTCGTTCATGCTGCTGCAAGTCTTACTGCAAGGCTTACTTCACGCCGTGCATCAGCTTCTGGAT
>DASVVC010000020.1:0-23079 GCA_036386755.1 Telluria sp. | reverse complement strand
TACCACCCCTTCCCATCCCGAACAGGACCGTGAAACGATTTTACGCCGATGATAGTGCTGCAACCAGTGTGAAAGTAGGTTATCGTCAGGCTAGTTATAAGAGAAAGACCCGTGTGAGCGAAAGCCATGCGGGTTTTTTTTTGTCCCGGGGTTCCTGCGATTGTCTAGACATCCATGTGTCGCAACGCCCCTGCGCGCATCCACTTATATCAGTCAACGTAGCTAGCGGCGAGAAAACAGAATATTTGCGTAAGCAATGCAGCGCCAAGGCTGAAAACGCTCACCTACCCAGTACTGCTGCTTCGCCCAACGCATTTGCCGGCGCATGAATCATCGCGTGCGCCACCGCCATGCGCAACATGGTCGGCGTCACATACGCGCGGTGCGTACGGTCGATCGCCCACATATAAAAGCGTCCGAACAGGTTCTTGCAGTGCACCCGCGAGCCCAGGCTGAACTCCACCTGGCCGCCCTTGACGATGCGCGCCGCCACGCAGGAACGGAACGACAGATGCTTGTCGTCCGCCCCAAGCACCACTTGCGCGCGCGTGTTGTGTTCGTCCGTATCCTGCTCCAGCACCGGAAAGCGCTGCGCGAACAGCCGGCTCTTGTCGGGAGAGAGCAGCGACGACACCGGGCAGCCCAGCGACGAGGTTCGCAAGCCCATCGGCCGTACCAGCACATTGCGCACGGCCATCATGCGGGTCACGCCGCGCGGCGGATTTTCCATGAAGCCGTCGAGCAGTCGGGTCAACAAGGCCGTGGCGTTCTTTTCCTGGAAATTGGCCAGCGGCATGGTCAGCGTAAACGTGTCCTCGTGATGAAACGGCGTGCCTTCGAATTGCTTGAGCAGCAAGGACCCAGCGGGCGTCGCATCCAGCTCGCGCACATCGGTCGCGTCGCCGTGATGCGACACAAAGCCCTTCGAGCGGCGCCACGCGCCCCATTTACCGAGAATCGTGCCGACGCTACCGCGTGCCGTGTAGCACATGGCGCGTTGCAACGTGCCAGGCGGCGCTTCCAGCGACAGGTCGACCGTGGCGACTTGCCCGTTGGCCATTGCCGCGTCGAGCAAATCGGCCACTTCCTGCGGCAACAGCGAAGTCAGCGATGGAATGCTGGCTTCGTTGGCCAGCACCTGCTGCCGCAGATGCTCGGGCAAGTCGCCGCCGAGCTCGTTGGTGTGGCACGACAACGCGAAAAACACGGGATGCGGGCTGTTGCGCGTGAGCGGCGCAAACTGATGCCAGGTTTCGCCGCCAAAGCGCACCGTGAACATGCAATCGGGCGGAATGTTGATGCATTGAAGCGCGCGCAGGAAACTCTGCGGGTCTTCATCGATTTGCGCCGTGGACGCGCTGGAAAAGCGCAACTGCGCCCCACCGCTGCCCGAAATGGCCGTGAAAATGCGGTGCCCCGCGTGCCGGTGGAAAGGGTGCCCTTTCGGCCCGACAACGAAGGAATACAGCGACGTCGGATCCCCCTTGTCGAAATCGGTGCCGCCCAGCTTGGCCGATGGTTCGTCGAGCTCGTCGACAAACTCCTGGTGCTGCTGTTGCCGCGCCGAAACGCTGGCGAACAGATGATTGCCCGAGCCATGGACCAGTTGCGCGATCAGCGATACTTCAACCGGCAGTCCCCCCGAGCTGGATGGAATCCGAACCGAAGGAAAGGTTTGTACAACCTTAATCATTGACAACATGGCACTTCCACAGAGTAGATTATTGCCCTCATTCTACGCATGTAGTCCGAGCGTCAACCATCAACATGCGCTATGGCGGCCTTTTTGCAACAAGTGGAAACGCTCTACTTTAGCGCACACAGTGCGTCGTACAAGGGCCGGGCCGCTTCGGCGATGCGATCCAGGCTGGTCTCGCGCAGCTGGGCGGTGTCTATCATGGTGCTGCTGTCCAGCCCCGCCCAGCGCAGCAGCGCGGCGCAGGCTTGCGGATGGTCGAACATGCCGTGCAGGTAGCTGCCCAGGATCTGATCATCCTTCGAGCGCGCGCCTTCGGCCCGGCCCTCGATGCGAAACGCCGGCATGTCGAGTGCGGCGCCGGTCGAGACGCCCATGTGAATTTCGTAGCCCGCCACGTCGGCGTCGGCAAAGGCGCAGCGGCCCGCCACCTGCGCCAGGCGCTTTTCGGTGGTCAGTTCGGTGCGCAGGTCGAGCAGGCCGAGGGCCGTGGTCACGCCGCTCTCGCCTTCCACCCCGTGCGGATCAAGCACCTCGCGCCCCAGCATCTGGAAGCCGCCGCAGATGCCGATGACCTTGCCGCCGTAGCGCAGGTGTTTGTCGATATATTCGCGCCAACCCTGGTCGAGCAGATACGCCAGGTCGCCGCGCGTGTTTTTGCTACCGGGGATAATCAACAGCTCGCACGCCGGCTTAGCCTCGTTCTGGCGCACGAACTGCAGGTCCACATCCGGATGCACGCGCAGCGCATCGAAGTCGGTGTGATTGCTCATGCGCGGCAGCGACGGCACCACCACCTTGAAGGCGCCGCGCGAGGCCTGCACCGCCTGCACCGCGTCTTCCGCGTCCAGGAACAGCCCTTGCAGGTAAGGCAGCACCGCCAGCACCGGTTTGCCGGTCTGCTGTTCCAGCCAGTCCAGGCCCGGTTCGAGCAGCGAGATATCGCCGCGGAAGCGGTTGATCACGAACCCGATGGTCCGGTCACGTTCGCTCTGCGACAGGCATGACAAGGTGCCGACGATGTGCGCGAACACGCCGCCGCGGTCGATGTCGGCCACCAGGATCACCGGGCAGTCGACCGCCTCGGCAAAGCCCATGTTGGCGATGTCGCGGTCGCGCAGGTTGATCTCCGCCGGACTGCCCGCGCCTTCGACCACGATCGCCTGGTACTGCTGGCGCAGGCGCGCGTACGATTCGAGCACGGCTCCCATCGCCACCGTCTTGTACTGGTGGTAGTCGCGCGCATTCATCTCGGCGCGCACCTTGCCGTGGATGACCACCTGCGCGCCGACGTTACTCGATGGCTTGAGCAGCACCGGATTCATGTCCGTATGCGGCGCCACGCCGGCGGCGATCGCCTGCAGCGCCTGGGCGCGGCCGATCTCGCCGCCGTCGGCCGTCACCGCGCTGTTCAAGGCCATGTTCTGCGGCTTGAATGGTGCCACCGATATGCCTTCATTTTTCAGCAGGCGGCACAAGGCCGCCACCACGGTACTCTTGCCGGCGTCGGACGTCGTCCCCTGCACCATCAACGTGTGAAAAGGGAAGCGGCTCACGGTTTGGTCCTGCGCTGGCGTACGATATCGAGTTTTTCGCAAAGGATTTCGGCGCCGGCGATCATGCGCGGCCCGGAGCGATTGAGCAGGTTGCCATCGATGCTGAACAGGTTCCCGCGCTTGACCGCCGTCATGGTGGTGAACGGCTTCCAGAGACCGAGGCCAATGTCCGTGGGACTGCGCTCGCCGCTGAACAGCGCTTCCGGGTCTTCCTGCAGCACCGCTTCCACCGTGACCACCGGCGCGGTGACTTTCAGCTTGCCGAATACGTTCTCGCCGCCGCACATGCGCATCGCGTCGCTCAGGATATGGCCGTCGTTGAGCGTGTAGAGCGGCTTGTCCCACACCTGGTAGAACATGCGCACCGGCGCGCGTTTGGCGTATTTGAGCTGCAGCGCGCCGAGGCGCTTGCGCAGGTCGGCCGCAGCAGGTTCGGCGACGGATTCGGTCCCCATCAGCTTCCCGAGGCGCGCGAGGTTGGAGGCAATGTCGTCGAGTTTGCGCGGCTCGCTGTGGAACATCGGAATGCCGAGCGCGCGAATCTGGTCGATCTGGCGCTCGGAACTGCCGTGCATCCACACCACGATCAGGTCCGGCTTGAGTGCGGCGATGCGCTCCATGTCGATGCCGCTGTGGCTGCCCACTTGCGGCAGGCGCTTGGCCGCTTCCGGATAATCGCTGTAGGCGACGGCGGCAACCAGCCGCTCGGCGCCGCCGGCGGCATACAGCATCTCGGTCACGTGCGGCGCCAGCGCAATCACGCGCTGGGCGGGTTTTTGCAGGGTCACCGGCCGGCCATCATCGTCGTGGACGGTAATGGCGGGGCCGGCATTGAGCGCGATCATGCCGACAACGGCAGCGAACAGGTTTTTCATCATGATCCTCGGGTCCATTCTGTTAGTGCGAGCGCCAGGCGCTGCCATCCATCTTCATTGAAGGGCAGACCGAGGCGGATGCCCCGCGCCGCCTTGGGAAACAGCCTTACCCAGATTCCGCGTTCGGCCATGTGCTGCCAAAATGCCTCCGGCTGCGCTTGGGGCCACCATTGAAACAGGTCGGTGCCGGTCGATGCGATGCCATTCGCTGCGAGCAGGGTCCGCAAGCGCGCGCCTTCGCCAGCCAGCCGCGCGCGCATCGCCTCCTGCCATGCGCGATCGTTCAATGCCGCCAGGGACACCTGTTGCGCTGGGCCGCTGACGGTCCATGGTCCGAGCAAATCGGCAAGGTCCGCCAGCAAAAGCGCATGCGCCCCCACGAAACCCATGCGCACGCCCGCCAGGCCGAAGAATTTGCCGACCGAGCGCAGTACGACCAGGCCGGGGCGGTCGCTGTGCGCGGCCACGCTCAAGTGCGGCGCCGTGTCGCCAAAGGCTTCGTCCACTACCAGCCATCCGCCGCGCCTGGCCAACTGCGCGGCCCACGCCAGCAGGCGTTCGGGCGCCACGGTCGCGCCGGTCGGATTATTCGGATTGCACAGCACCAGCACATCGCATTCGGGCAGCGCCGCGTCGAGCGCGTCGTACGCCACCTCGCGCATGCTGTGACCGTGCCGCGCCCAATGGTGCGCGTGTTCGGCGTACGAGGGCGCAGCCACCACCACGCGTGATGGTGCGCGCAATTGAGGCAGCGCCTGGATCGCGGCCTGCGTGCCGGCCACCGCCAGCATCTGCGGCGCACCGTAAAAAGCGCTCGCCGCCCGCGCCAGTTCAGGATCGGCTTCCGGCAGGCGGTGCCACGCATTGCCTGCCAGTTGGGGCGCCGGGTACCAAGTTGGGTTGAGGCCCGTCGACAGGTCCAGCCAGTCGGCCAGCGGACGGTTGAAGCGGACCGATGCCGCGCGCAGGTTGCCGCCGTGTTCAAGCATGAAATGCTCCCGTCAATAATGCCGCCGTGGCGGCCACGCCCAGCCACAGCGCGGCGGTGGCGCGCACCAGCTTCCAGGCGCGCCCGATATCGCCGGCCTGCGCGGCGCGGCCGCGTCCCAATGGCGGGCGCTGTTCGGCAATGCCGTCGTACGTCGCGCTGCCGCCCAGCGCCAGGCCCAGCGCGCCGGCGCCGCTGGCCATCACCGGGCCGGCGTTCGGGCTTGGCCAGCCGGGCGCCTGCGCGCGCCAGCATTCCCATGCCGCGCGCCGGTGATCGGCCAGCAGCACGTACGACAGCGCGGTCAGGCGTGCAGGCACGTAGTTCAGCACATCGTCGATGCGCGCCGCCGCCCAGCCGAATTGCAAATAGCGGGTGCTCTTGTAGCCCCACATCGCATCCAAGGTGTTCGCAAGGCGGAACAGCAGCGCGCCCGCGCCGCCGGCGACCACGAACCAGAACAGCGTGCCGAAGACCGCGTCGTTGCCGTTTTCGAGCAGCGATTCGGCGCTGGCCTTGGCCAGGTCGGCCTCGCTGGCGTCGGCGGTATCGCGGCTGACGATGCGCGCCGTCAGCAGGCGCGCCTGCGCCAGGTCGCCGCTTTCCAGCGCCTGTGCGATCGGCAGGTTATGGTCGCGCAGGCTGCGAAAGCCCAGGCAGAAATACAGGAGAAAGGCATGCGCTGCCAGTCCTGCGCCGTGGCACAGCAGCGCGCCGAGCGCGGCGAGCGGGAGCACCGCCAACGCCCAGGCCAACACACCGCGCATATGGCGTCCATGGCGCCCACTGCCGCCGTTGAGCGCACGCTCGATCCGCATCGCCAGGTTGCCGAAGCCGACCAGCGGGTGCCAGCGCCGCGCTTCGCCCAGCAGCAGGTCGAGCAGCACGCCGCCGGCGAGCAGCAGTGCCACCTGCGCCAGGTTCAAGCCACTCAGCATGCCTGGCCTTTGAGCGTGAGCGGCATGCCGGCCACGATGAACAGGGCGCGGTCGCAGACCTTGGCGACGGTCTGGTTCAGGCGCCCCGCTTCGTCGGTGAAGCAGCGCGACACGGCGCCGTACGGCACGATGCCCATGCCCACTTCATTCGAGACCATGATGACGTCGCCGGGCGCTTCCGGCAGGGCGGCCAGCAGCGCGTCGCACTGTTCGTAGAAAATGTCCGGCAGGTCGATCACGCCCACTTCCGGGAAGTCCTGGTCGACCGAGAAGATCAGGTTGGTCAGCCACAGGGTCAGGCAGTCCACCAGGACCAGGGTATCGGGCTCGCTGCAGCGTAGGATCGCCTCGCCCAGCAGCAGCGGCTCTTCGATGGTGGTCCAGGTGCCAGGACGGCTCGATCGGTGGGTCTCGATGCGCAACGCCATTTCACCATCTCCGGCACGGGCAGTAGCGATATAGACGACTTCCTTGCCCGATTCGAGCGCCAGTTTTTCGGCGTACGAGCTTTTGCCGGAACGGGCGCCGCCCAGGATCAGCGTGGTCGTCATGCGTCGCTCCTCGAAAACAGGTCCGCCACCGCGGCGGGGCAGGATGGAAAGTAGGCGTGGAAGTACGAAGCGTTCAAGGAGCCGGCGCGGTACACCGCCTCGCCGCTGGCTCCACTCGGATGCTTGACTGTATGCGCACCTGGCGCGACCGCTGTTTCCAGCCGCGAGTAGTGGAAAGTATGCCCGCGCAGCAGGCCATGCGGCGTTTCCAATCCCTGCGAGCCAAGGCCGGCGATGCGCGCCTGCATGGTCACCGTCCCCGCGAGCAGGCCTGCCATCGGCCACACCGTGCCCGCCTGGTCGGCCAGCGAATCGGCCAGCGCCATCATGCCGCCGCATTCGGCCAGGATCGGCATGCCTGCCGCATGCGCGGCGCGGATCGACGCGCGCCAGCGTCCGGCAGCGGCCAGCGTTTCGCCGTGCAGCTCCGGATAACCGCCGGGCAGGTACACCGCATCGGCACGTTCCGGCACCGGCTCGTCGGCCAGCGGCGAAAAGAAGGCGAGGGTGGCGCCGAGCGCACGCAAGGTGTCCAGGTTGGCCGGGTACAGGAATGCAAAAGCGGCATCGCGCGCAATGGCGATGGTGCGCCCGGCCAGCAGCGGCGCCGGCGCTTCCATGCGCGCGGTGAGGTCGATGCGCGTGGTACGCAGCTGCGCCCAGGCCGCGTCGTCGAACTCCAGCTGGTCGGCCAGCAGGTCGAGCAGGCCGTCCACATCCTGCACTTCGCCTGGCAGCACCAGCCCCAGGTGGCGCTCGGGCAGGGTCTTGGACTGGCGCGGCAGCACCGCGATCAATGGAAGACCGCGCATCGAAGCGGCCACCATCGCCGCGTGCCCCTTGCTGGCGACGCGGTTGGCGATCACGCCAGCCATCTCCACCGGGCCGTAGTCGCGCAGGCCGAGCACCACCGCGCCGGCGGTCTGCGCCATCGCCGAGGCATCGATCACCGCCATCACCGGCAGGCCGAATTCGCGCGCCAGGTCGGCCGACGAGGGCGTGCCGTCGTACAGGCCCATGACGCCTTCGATCAGGATCACGTCAGATTCCAGGGCGGCGGCGGCCAACTGGCTGCGGCACTGCTCGCGCCCGACCATCCACAGGTCGAGCGAGCCGACCGGTGCGCCACTGGCGCGCTCCAGCAGCATGGGGTCGATGAAATCGGGGCCGCATTTGAAGACGCGCACGCGCTGGCCGCGCCGCACCAGCGCACGCGCCAGGGCCGCCGTCACCGTGGTCTTGCCCTGGCCGGACGACACGGCGGCCACCAGCAGTACGCGCACATCGGCGTGGCCGGCCATCAGAACTCTGTCCCGGCCTGCGCCGCAATGCCGGCCTTGAAGGCGTGCTTGACCACCGCCATCTCGGTCACCGTGTCGGCAATCGCAATCAGTTCTTCCGGCGCGCCGCGCCCGGTGATGACCACGTGCTGCATGTCGGGCCGGTCGAGCAGGTCGGCGATGACGGCGTGCACGTCCAGGTATTTGTACTTGAGCGCGATATTGAGTTCGTCGAACAGTACCAGCCCGATCGTCGGGTCGGACAGGAAGCCCTTGGCCAGCGCCCACGCTTCCTCGGCCTTTGCGGTGTCGCGTGCGCGGTCCTGGGTGTCCCAGGTGTAGCCTTCGCCCATGGCGTGGAAACTGACTTCGTCGGGGAAGCGGCGCAGGAATTTTTCTTCGCCGGTCGACATCGCGCCTTTGATGAACTGGACCACGGCCACCTTCATGCCGTGCCCCATGGCGCGCACCACCATGCCGAAGCCGCTAGAACTTT
Source organism: Telluria sp. (assembly GCA_036386755.1). GTDB lineage: Bacteria > Pseudomonadota > Gammaproteobacteria > Burkholderiales > Burkholderiaceae_D > Telluria_A. Next base: position 14,699 of record DASVVC010000020.1, on the reverse strand, counting down.
TGCCTTTGCCGTTGCCGGTGTTGACGATGATGATGCCGATTTCCTTCTGCGCCTCGGCGATCTTCTGGTCGATGATGGCCTTCTTGCGTTCCATGCGGACGCGGTGGCGTTCATTCAGTTCGCTGTTTGCGGTGTCGTCGATCATGCGGATTCCTCGGTTGGGATGAAAATACGGCGGCTGCCGTGCGGAAGGACTTCAATCGGGTGGCCCAGGTAGCGGCTCAGGACCGGCGCTTGCATCACTTCGTCGACCGGGCCGGCCAGCCATTCGCCATCGCCCATCATCAACAGCGCGTGGCTCGACGCCTGGTGCGCCAGGTTCAGGTCGTGGCCGATCATCACGGCCGTCTTGCCCTGTTCGCGGCACAGCTTTGCCAAGAGGCGCATCACGCTGTGCTGGTGTGCCAGGTCGAGCGCGTTGGCTGGTTCGTCCAGCAGCAGCAGGGGCGTGTCCTGCGCCAGCATGGCGGCAATTGCCACGCGCTGGCGCTCGCCGCCGGACAGGGTGCGCACATCGCGCTCGGCCAGGTCGGCCACTTCCATCGACGCCAGGGCGGCGTGGGCGATGGTGTAGTCGTCGCTGCCTTCCCAATAGCGGTTGGCGTGGTAGGGGTGGCGCGCCGCCAGTACGGTTTCGATGGCGCGGTAGGCAAAGGCGTCGCTGCGCGATTGCGGCAGGAAGGCGCGCTGGCGCGCCAGGTCTTCGAGCGGCCAGTCGCGCAGCGCCCGCCCGCCGATGGCGATGCTGCCGCCATCGGGCTCGCGCAAGCCGGCCAGGGTGCGCATTAGGGTGCTTTTGCCGGCGCCATTGCGGCCGATGATGCACCACGATTGCCCGCTGGCTACCCGCCAGTCGAGGTCTTTCACCAGCGTGCGGCTGCCGGCGGTAAGAAGTAGTTGGCGCGCTTCGATCATCATGAGCGGTTCAGCCGGTGGAGTTGGTACAAAAAGACAGGTGCCCCGATCAGCGCGGTGATCACGCCCACCGGCAGCTGCTGCGGCGCGAGCACGGTGCGCGCCAGCGTATCGGCCAGCACCAGGAAGGCGCCGCCGGCAAGCGTCGCTGCGGGAATGAGCAGGCGGTGATCGGGCCCGCAGGCAAAGCGGCAGGCGTGCGGCACGATCAGGCCGACAAAGCCGATGCTGCCGGCGCTGGTGACGGCGCTGGCGGTCAGCATGCCGGAGCAGAAAAACAGTCCCTTGCGCAGCGCGCTGACGCGAATGCCGAGGGTGGCGGCAGCTTCCGCGTGCAGCGCCAGCACGTTCAGCGACCGGGCGCTGCGCAATGCAAAAATCAGGCCCACGGCCAGCACGATCCACGGCAGCGGGCGCAAAGGCGCACCGGCGATGTCGCCGATCATCCAGAAAATCATGCTGCGCAAGCGGCTTTCGGGTGCGATCGAGAGCATCAAGGTCACCAGCGCGATGCAGGAGGTGGAGAGAATGGCGCCGGTCAGCAGCAACAGGGAGGAGCCGCCTTCGGCCGCCGCGTTGCCGCGCAAGTCGCGCCGCGCCAGCATATATAACAGCATCGAGACCGCGACAGCGCCGACGAACGCCGCCACGTCGACCATCCACATGGCCCACATGAACAGCAGCGCAGCGAGCGCGCCGACCGAGGCGCCGGCCGAAATACCCAATACGTACGGCTCGGCCAGGGGATTGCGTAGCAACGCTTGCATCATCACGCCGGCCAGCGCCAGCGCGCCGCCGGTAACAAAAGCGACCAGTGCGCGCGACAGGCGCAGGTCGAGCAGGGTGGCGGCCAGGGTTGAGGTATCGCCTTTCGCAAGTGCCATCAGCGCGCCGGGCATCTGCGCCAGCGGGACCGGCACCGAGCCGACCATCCCGGCGATGACCAGGCTGGCCAATGCCAGTAGCGTCAGCGTCGTGATGATGACGCTGGCCTTGTGGCGCATGTTGCGAAAGAACGGATGCATGTGACTCCTATTTGCTGCCGTAGCGGATGCCGGCAAACACCTGGCGGCCCGCGGTGGCGTAATTACGCGCCGTTTCGTATTGTTTATCGACGGCGTTGTTCAACCGTAGCACGGCCGACCAGTCGGGTGCAAAGCGATACGAGGCAAACAGGTTCACCAGGCCGTAGCCCGGCAGCGTGTTGCGGTTGGCCAGGTCGTCGAAGCGCTTGCCGGACAATTGCACGCCCACGCCGGCGATCAGGTCGCCCGCGTTGTATTCGACGGCGAACTTGGCGTGGCGCTTGGCGCGCCGCTGCAGGTTTTTGCCGGTGGTGTCGTCGCGCGGATCTTGCAGGTCGAGCGAACCGCTCATATCAAAATCGCCCATGCGGGTACGCGCGCCGAGGCTGATGCCTTCCAAGGTGGCGCGGTTGACGTTGTAGGCGCAGCCGTTCGGGTGCGTCTCCAGCTGGACCGGGCATTTTGCGGTGTTGACCAGCAGGTCGGTCAGGCGGTTCCGGTAGTACACCGCGCTTGCCTCGGTCGTGCCATCGTTGTAATACACGCCGCCTTCGACGTTCTTGCCCTGTTCGGGCTTGTTGGTATCGACCCCGTAGCCCGGGTAATACAGTTCGTTGAAGGTCGGGGCGCGAAAACTCGTGCCGGCGCTGGCGTTCACGCGCAGCGCGCGCGTGAGCTTGTAGCCGTAGCCGATGCCGCCGGTGGTCTTGTCGCCGTACTGGGTACTGTCGTCGCGGCGCGCGCTGGCGCTGGCCAGGTGGTTGCCGCGTTTGAGCGAGTAGGCGGCGGCGACCGAATTGGTGGCGCGGCTGGTGTTCAGGGCACGCGTGGTGTCGGCGAACACGCTCTCCACGCGGCGTTCCAGAACCAGTTGCAGCAGGTCGCTGCCCAGGGCAATGTCGTTCTGCACACTGTAGGCATGCGCGCGCGTGTCGATGCGGTTGCTGGCGGTGGCGCTGGTGAAGTTGATCGATTTGTCGTCGGCTTCGGATGCCTGCAGACTCATTTTCCAGTTGGACGTGAACTGGTGTTTCGAGTACACGGCGATGTTGTCCATGTTCTGCACGCTGCGCACGTCGAACGGGGCCGGGCCGGTGTCGTACTGCGATTCGAGGTGGCTGTGCAGGTACAGCAGGCCCGCTTCGTGGCCCTTGGCCAGCGCGATGCCCAGCTGGCCGCTGGCGCTGTCGCGCGCGTAACCGTCGTTGTCCTTGTTGTACGACGAGGTGCCCGGCCTGGTGGCCGAAAAACCTTCGTCCTTGTCCTTCGACAGGCCGAAAGCGTAGTGGATGCTGTTGTCGCCTTCGCTGGCGCCGGCTAACCCGAACGTCATCGCGCGCGCCTTGTCGCTGCCCGCTTCGGCGGACGCCGTCACGCTGGCCGGGCCGGCGCCGCGCCGGGTGAAGATCTGCACCACGCCGCCGATGGCGTCGGCCCCGTACATGGTGGCCAGCGGGCCGTAGACGATTTCGACACGGTCGATGTTCGCCAGCGGCAGGGTGGCCCAGTTGGCGATGCCGCTGGTGGACGAGCCGATGCGCACGCCGTCGACCAGCACCACGGTCTGTTTGGGGTCGCCGCCGCGGATGAATACTTGCGAGGCCGTGCCCGGACCGCCGTTACGCGTGATTTCGATGCCGCGCTGCTTTTGCAGCAGGTCGACGACGTTACCCGCGCCCGAGCGCGCGATATCGCTGGCGCTGATCAGGACATGGTCGCTCAGCACGTCGCTCGACGGCTGCGGCGCGCGCGTTGCGGTGATGATGACGGCAGTAGCGCTTGATTCGGCGGGGCTGTCGGCGAGGGCGTAAGGAGAGGTAAAAGCTAGCGCGAGCGACGTCAGGGCCGCGTGGCGTACAACAGGAAAGGTCATGTCTATTCTTCAGTGAATGCGATTGCGAGCAACCGGCCGACGTCCCCGTTGGCCAGATTGAAAAGAAACGCACGAATCGTGCACGTTCCCACCTGTGATGGCCGGTATCCGGGCTGGCAAATGCGGCCGTCTCACCTTCCCATGCCAAATGCACAGTGGTCAATCGAGGCGGCTCGTCGCTACGTGGGCGACATTTGCTTACCGTTGCGGGGGCAGCACACGTTGGCCTGTTGCAGGCTTCGTGTTTCCCAGTTTAACTGCGCTCATGGACATGGGCGCGGGCACCAAAACCCGATAATTATACACAGTCGATGACGACGGTCTCGCCGTAGCCGATAGCGTGGGGATGCTGCGCCGCTTCCAGCGCCATGGCCTCGATACCGAGTCCACGCGCGCGGGCGGCCAGCAGGCGGATGGTGCCCGCGTGGCAGATGACGATGGCGCCGGGGGCGGGCAGGTGTATGCAGTCGGCATAAAACGCCGCCACGCGGCGCGCCATGTCGGTCACGCTCTCGCCGCCGCCGGGGCGGTAGCCGGCCATGTCGGCGGCCCAGGCGTCGACGCCGGCGCGGTCGATGTCGTCCCAGCGGCGCATTTCCCAGTCGCCGAAATCGAGTTCGGCCAGGCGCGGATCGTACTGCACCGCGTCACCGCCCAGGGCTTGAGCAAGTCCCGCGCAGCGCCGCAGGGGGCTGGAGAAGATCGGAGCGCCGGCGGGCAGGCTGGCGCGCAGGGCGGGCAGGGCAAGGGCCTGCAGTTCGGGATCGACAGCCAGGTCGGTGCGCCCGTAGCACACGCCTGGCGCCACCTGCGGCGCCAGGTGGCGCACTAGATGGAGGCGCATGTCAGAGCCAGGCGCCGTGATGGAAGAACGCCAGCAGCGCCAGGTAGATCACCACTTCGGCCACCTGCTGCACCGCGCCCAGGCAGTCGCCGGTGTAGCCGCCGATGCGGCGCAGGCATTTGGCGCCCAGCCACCACGCCACCAGCGCGGCGCCGATGACGCTGGTGAGCAGCGCAAGCCAGGGCACCATGCCGGCGGTGGCCAGCGCCAGCGCCGGCACGCCGGCGCAGATGCAGGCGATACCGAATTCCCGGTGGCTCATATGCTGGGCCATCGGCTTGGCCTTGCCCTCGGCGCGTGCGTATTCCATTTCCCAGATCAGGCTCACGGCCGCGAGACGCGACAAGGGATGGGCGATGAACAGCGCGGCGATGACGGCGGGCGCAGGCAGGGACCACAGCGCGGCGCACTTGAGCGCCACCGTCAGTCCCATGCCCACCGCGCCGTAGGTGCCGATGCGCGAGTCCTTCATGATCTCCAGTACCCGCTCGGTACTCAATCCCCCGCCGAAGCCGTCGCACATGTCGGCCAGGCCGTCCTCGTGGAAGGCGCCGGTCAGGTAGATCGCCGCCGCCGTCGACAGGATCACCGCCACGGGGGCCGGAAAGAGCCAGGCCGCGCCGGCGTATACCACCGCCGCCACACTGGCGACGACCACGCCGACCAGTGGAAAATAGCGCGACGCATGGTGCAGCCAGGACGGCTCGAACCCCACCCAGCCCGGAATCGGCACGCGCGTGAAGAACTGCAGCGCGATGAAGAACAGCCGGCACTGGTGGACGATGCTGGCCATGACGCGTGCTTACGCCGACTGGCCGCTGACGCGCGCCGACTGGAAGGTGGCCATCTCGCCAAGGAAGTTGACGGCCGCGTGCAGCAGCGGCAGCGCCAGCGCGCAGCCGGTGCCTTCGCCCAGGCGCAGGCCGAGGTTCAGCAGCGGCCTGGCGTTAAAGTGCTCGAGCATGCGCGCGTGGCCCGCTTCGTCCGAGCAGTGCGAGAACACGCAATAGTCGAGGATGGCCGGCTGCATGCGCGCCGCCACCAGCAGGGCGCTGCTGACGATGAAGCCGTCGATCAGCAGCACCATGCGCCGTTCGGCCGCCTTGAGCATGGCGCCGACGATCATGGCGATCTCGAAACCGCCGAAGGTGGCCAGGATGTCGAGCGGCTCGCTCATCTCCCCATGCAGCGCGACCGCCGCTTCGATCACGGCCTGCTTGTGCAGCACGCCCTCTGGCGATAGCCCCGTGCCGGCGCCGACGCAGTCCGCCACCGGCACGCCGGTCAGCTTGTGCATCAGCGCGGCGGCGGCGGTGGTGTTCCCGATGCCCATCTCGCCGAAACCGATCACATTGCCTTCCAGGTTGCCGACGATGCGCATGCCATGCGCCAGGGCGGCGGCGCATTCGGCCCAGCTCATGGCCGGCTGCTGCGCGAAGTTGGCGGTGCCGCGCGCGACCTTGCAGTCCATCAAAGCGACGCGCTTGCCGAAGTCGTGGTTCACGCCGGCGTCGATAATCTGCAGCGCGCAGCCGTTCTGGCGCGCGAACACGTTGATGGCCGCGCCCTTGGACAGGAAGTTTTCGACCATCTGCCAGGTGACGCTTTGCGGATAGGCTGAGACGCCTTCGGCCACCACGCCGTGATCGGCCGCGAACACCAGGATGGCCGGCTTGTGCAGCGCCACCCTGGTCGTTTGCTGGATCAGGCCGATTTGCCGGGCCAGCGTTTCGAGCGCGCCCAAACTGCCCAGCGGCTTGGTTTTGTTGTCGATCGCTTGGGTCAGCTCGCTGGCCAGCAGTGGGTCGTGGGTGGAAAGTATGTCTGGGAGGCGCATCGTGAGGAGATAAGAAAGTGTCAAGAAAATTCCGCGCTAAGATAGCACATCCCCGCTTTCGCGTTCCTGCAAGACCAGCGTAGGGCGGCAAAGTGCGGCACAATTGGCCTGTGAATGTTGTCGTTTCATACAAACAAGCGTGTAACAGAACATAGAACAACAGAACAGGAAAAGCATGAACGAACAGGTGGCAAGGGACGTGGTGCTGGTGCGCTCCATCGAAACCATGGACGGCAAGCATGAGGTGCTGAGCGACGACGATCGCCTGTATGCCAGCCGCAGCGCGAAGGAACTGGCGCAGTGGCAAGCGTCCGACAGCAAGTCGGCAGTGACGCCGGAGCACTTTTTGCAGCAGCGCGCCGAGCAGATCCTCAAGCGCCTGGGCGAGCGCACCCCGGCGTTCGCGGCCCTTGCGCGCCGGCGCGGCGGATTCAAGGCGCTGTCGCTCGGCTTGCCGCTGCTGGCGCTGGTGCTCGGCGCCGCGCTCGACCGGATCGGCGACCCGCACCGGGTCGATTTGCTGTCGGCGCCGCTGCTGGCGATTATCGGCTGGAATATGCTGGTGTACCTGTTGTTGATGGCGTGGGTGTTGGTGCCAGCGCGCAAAAACGGGTGGGTGTCGCCGGCCTTGCTGCGCCGCCTGAGCGGGGCGCAGTTGTCGCTGCCGCGCAAGTTGCCGAATGTGCTGGCGGCCGGATTGACCGATTTCAGCCTGCAATGGAGCGAACTGAGCGCCAAGCTGACGCAGGCACGCCTGGCGCGCACCATGCACCTGGCCGCCGCCCTGTTTGCCGTCGGCGCGGTGCTGTCGCTGTACGCGCGTGGGTTCCTGACGCAATATGTGGCCGGTTGGGAAAGTACTTTCCTCAACGCCACCCAGGTGCACGGCATCCTGTCGGTGCTGTTTGCGCCGGCCGTGGCGCTGTTGCCGCTGGAAGGCTTCAGCATCGCCGATATCGAGGCGCTGCAATTTTCGAAAGTGCCGACCGGTGCCGGCGGCGCCAAATGGGTGCATTTATATGGTGCGACCTTGCTGCTGCTGGTGGTGTTGCCGCGCCTGGTGCTGGCCGGCGTGGCGCACTGGCGCGCGCAGCGCATGCAGAATAAATTTCCGCTGGACCTGGAACAGCCGTATTTCCGCAAACTGAACGGCGAGGCCGGCACCACCGCGCCGGCGCTGCTGCGCGTGCTGCCCTACAGCTACACCCTGGACGAGGCGCGCGACAAGGGCTTGTCGCAGATCGCCATCACCCTGTTCGGCGAGCAGGCGCGGGTGATGCTGCGGCCATCGGCCGGCTATGGCGAAGAAGCGGTCGATAGCCTGCGCGACCTGAGCGTGATTGACGCGAACGTGACGGCCACCGCGGTGCTGTTCAGCCTGGCGGCGACGCCGGAGAAGGAAAACCACGGCGCCTTTCTCGACCATCTGGTGCGCGCGTCGCAGCGCGGCATTGCCGTGCTGATCGACGAGTCGGCGCTGACCGAGCGCAGCGGTACGCAGGCCGGGGCCGATGTGCGGCTGGGCGAACGTATCGCGCTATGGCAACAGTTCTGCCAGTTCCACCGCGCCCCGGCGACCATCGTCAACCTGCTCCATCCCGAGCGCCGTCCGCTGGAGCTCGGCGCCGGACTTAGTTTATCGAAGGCACCATGAGCGACACCCCTGTCCATATCCAGTTTGCACTGATTTCGCATACCAACAACGGCAAGACCACCCTGGCGCGCACCCTGGTCGGGGTCGATGTGGGCGAGGTGCGCGACGCCGCCCACGTCACCATTTTTGCCGAGTCGCATTTGCTGCTCAAGACAAACGAGGGCGACACCCTGCAACTGTGGGATACGCCCGGCTTCGGCGACTCGGTGCGCCTGCTCAAGCGGCTGGCCATGGCCGGCAATCCGATCGGCTGGTTCCTGCGCGAAGTGCTGGACCGCTACCGCGACCGCCCGTTCTGGCTCAGCCAGCAGGCGCTGCGCACCGCGCGCGACGAGGCCGACGTGGTGTTGTACCTGGTTAATTCGTCCGAGCATCCGCGCGACGCCGGTTACCTGCCGGCCGAGATGCGCATCCTGGAGTGGCTGGGCAAACCGGTGGTGGTGCTGCTCAACCAGCTGGGGCCGCCGCGTCCGGCGCACGAAGAACAGCAGGAACAGACGGCCTGGAAGCAGCACCTGGACCAGTACAAGATCGTGCGCGACGTGCTGGCGCTGGACGCCTTTGCCCGCTGCTGGGTGCATGAGCGCGTCTTTTACGAGGCGGTCGGCAAGCTGGTCGAGGAGTCCAAGCAGGCTGGTTATGCACGCCTGTTTGCGCTGTGGGAAGCGAATAACCGCGAGCGTTTTGCCGAAGCGATGCGGATCACCGGCGCACAGCTGAGCAGCGCCGCGCGTGACAGCGAGCCGGTCGAGGCCGACGAGAAAACCTTCATCAAGTCCGCCATGAAAGCGGTGGGCCTGGGCAAGAGCGACCAGCAGCGGCAGGAACGGGCGATGGGGTTGCTGGTGGAAAGGCTGAACCAGAATATCGCGGCCACGACGGGAAAACTGCTGGCGCTGCATCAGCTCGATCCGAGCGAGGCGCCCAAGATCAATGCGCGCGTGAGCAAGAATTTCACCGTGCGCGCGCCGGTCGACCGCGCCCAGGCCGGGCTGCTGGGCGCGGTGGTGTCGGGCGCGGCGACGGGTTTGTCGGCCGACCTGATGGCGGGCGGATTGACGTTCGGGGCCGGGGCCTTGCTGGGCGGCGTGGTCGGCGCGCTGACGGCGGCCGGCGCGGCCTGGGGCTTTAATACCAGCACCGACCGCAACCGCACCACGATGCAGTTCGCCGACGATTTTTTGCAGACCTTGCTGGTCAGTAGCATTTTGCGCTATCTGGCGGTGGCCCACTTCGGGCGCGGGCGCGGCAATTTTGTGGAAGGCGAGGCGCCGGCGTTCTGGCAGGCGGAAGTGGAAGGCGCGGCGGCGCAGCAGGCGGGGCGGCTGGCCGAGCTGTGGCAGGCGCTGCGCACCGAAGGCGATGCCGGCAAGGCCGGGGCGGAGGTCGAGGCGATCGCGACGGCAGTGGCGCGCGCGACGTTGGAGAAGCTGTATCCCGGGTCGATGTGAGCGGGCATGTCGGTGGGCGGCGCCATTGCCCGACGCGCTCAATATGCTGCCGTTGATGTAGTTCAGCGTCCGCCGGCAGCCCAGCCGATGATCGCGCTGACGACGATGACCAGCACCCAGCAGCACGCGCGCCAGCGCCGGGCCATGTGTCGTTTTGAACGGCGATCCGCGCGCGCCTTGCGGGCGGCAGCGGTATGTTTTTCCCAATTGTCCGGGGAGGTGTAGCGATACAGGCTGTCGCCGTACACCCCCGCACCCAGAACAGCGGCAAGCCGGAACATGATCACGATCAGCTCTTTCGATGGTTCCTGCGCGTCGACCAACCCGTGCGGCGTCAGGTGCAGCGACGCCTTCGGCTGGTCTTTCAGGGCGACGGTACAGAACATCTTGCCGTGCCGGTTCACGTGCTTGTCGACGCGCAGTTCCGCGCAATCGCTGGCGCTGGCCAACCATTCGTCCTGGCTGATCGGCGTTTCCTTGAAACCCTCACGGGCGATCACTACATGCAAGCTCATCGGCGCTCTCGCTTCGGGTTTTCGCCCGCGATGTCGTGGTTCTTGAACGATGCGCCAGTTTAACGGCTTCTCCCGCGACCTTTAAAAGATATATTGCGCGCTCACGCCCGCCAACCAATTGCGCTGCGGCGCCGCTTCATAGAAGCGCTTGTTGGCGTCGCCGACGATCACCGATCCGACGTAGCGGCGGTCGCCCAGGTTATTGAGGCGCACGAACTGCTTCAGGCGCCATCCGCCCAATGACTGTTTCGCCTGGAAGCGGGCGTTGATGATTGCGTAACCTGGCGCGGCGATATCGGCATTGGCGTCTTCCGCATAGACTTTGCCGCTGGCGATGGTTTCCAGCGCGGCGCCGAAGCCTTCGTCGCTGCTCTTCCATGCCAGTTCGCCGAACAGGTTCGCTTTCGGCACACCCGGCAAGCGGCTGCCGGCGGCCACGTTGCCGAAGCCCTGCTCATAAGTAGCGTTCAAGGCTGTCATGGCCAGCCGTCCGCTGAAACCCGCGCCAAAATTGCTGTCCAGCGAGACTTCCGCGCCCCTGCGCAAGGTTTCACTGGCATTGCGGTAACTGGTACGCCCGCCGCCCGAGACATCGACCACCAGCTCGTCGCTGGTTTTGACCTGGAACAAGGCCGCATTGATGCGCGTGTTGCTGCCGAGATAGGCTTTCACGCCCGCTTCCACGTGCGTGCTGGTGGCGGGCTTGAGCGCGAAATTAAAACCCGCGCCGGCGCCTGAATAGAACAATTCGTTCAAGGTCGGCGCCTCGAAGCCGCGCGCGGCGCTGGCGTACACATTCACGGTCGGCGAGAGTTTATACAGCGCACCGAGCACGGGCGTGGTGTGGCGGAAGCTGACGCCGCCGCTGTCGTTGCCGTTAGTAACGAAACGATCGTCCACGCTGACTTTCATGCGGCTGTGGCGCAGGCCGGCGCTCAAGACCCACTCGCCGCCTTGCCATTCCGCTTGCGCGTAAGGATCGAAGCTGGACACGGTATTACTTTCGTCGCGGCGCAGCTTGCCCTGCAGGCCGAATTCGTTGCCGATAAAGTTTTCGTAGCCCTGGCGCTCGTCGGTGGAACGGCCGTAATCGATCCCGATGGTGGTGCTCAGCTTGCCGCCGGCAACGTTGCGCACGCTGAGCCAGTTGATGTCGGCCCCGTAAAAGTCACGGTCGAAGTCGACCACGCCGCCGGACTGGCTGGCAGGCGTCTGCACGAACTTGGAGAAAGCCTGGTACTGAATGACCTGGCGATTGCCGCCGTACACCATCGCACGCACCTTGTCGTCGCCCAGGCGTTGCTCGAAAGCGGCGCCGATTTGCTGGTGGTCGATGCTCTTGCGCGTGTTGTAGCGGTCGGCAATGGTGCGCTTCGGATTTTGTGTATCGGTGGCATCGGTTTCTCCGGCGCGCGGATCGCGCTGGTACGTGGCCCAGGTCACGCCGAGTGGATCTTGCGTGTCGTCCTGGTTCAATGTGCTGGCGGTCAGCGTCAGTTTGCTGGTGCCGGTCGGCGCTATCGTCAGCTTGGCGAAGGCCTGGTCGCGGGTGGCGGCGCTGTGCGCGCGGTAGCCGTCGGTCTCGAAACGGGAGGTATCGATCACGTAACCGATGCCATTCGTTTCGCCCTGAGCGTTGACGTCCACCTTGCGCGTGCCGTCGCTGCCGCCGATGACCGTGCCTTCGACGCTCGGCCGGCCCTGGCCGTCGCGCGTGAACAGCTGGACCGTACCGCCGGAATGGTTGCCGTAGATGGCAGAAAACGGCCCGCGCAGCACTTCGATGCGTTCGGCCATGTCGAGGTTAAAGGTTGCTGCTTGTCCCTGTCCGTCCGGCATGGTGGCAGGAATACCATCGGCAATCAGGCGCACGCCGCGCACGCCGAAGGCCGAGCGCGCCCCGAAGCCGCGCGACGAAATCTGCAAGTCTTGCGCATAGTTCTGGCGATTCTGGGCCACCAGGCCCGGCACGGCCGAGAGCGATTCGGACGCGTTGACGCGCAGCTGGCCGTCGCGGATGCGCGTGGCGTCGAGCACGTCGATGGCTGCCGGCAAGTCGAAACTGGTGTGCTCGACCCGGCTTCCGCTGATGACGACCACATCGGCCAGCGGCGCGTTGGCCGCCGCATCGGGCGCGGCCGCCGCTGCCGTGCCTGCCGCGCTGAGCGTAAATAAGGTGGCGATAGTGTTCAAGCGAAACGGGTGCTGCGTCATGGGTTCTCCGGTGGATGTTTAGCGTCGGTACGCAATATACGCGGGCGGCATGAATCGTGCAGCGAGCACACGGGACTCGCCGCTGTAATGTGCGCCGGAGCACCAACGAAAGGACTAGCCTGTGGGTAGCCGTTGAAGTTTCTTTGCGTTTGCGCAGGTACTTGTTTTGATGTGCGTCTACGCTTGAATTCCCGGTACATAACCATAAAGGAAGAGGACGACATGAATCTCGCAGATATCAGCAAGCTGGGCGTAGCCAACCCGTTCAAACAACGCTACGACAATTACATCGGTGGAAAATTTGTTGCGCCGGTTAAAGGCGAATATTTCGGTAACGTCACACCGATCACCGGGCAGGTATTCTGCGAGGTCGCCCGCTCAAGCGCGGAAGATATCGAGCTAGCGCTCGATGCCGCGCATGCCGCCAAGGAAGCCTGGGGCAAGACTTCGCAGGCCGAGCGCGCCATTATCCTCAACAAAATTGCCGACCGCATGGAGCAAAACCTGACGTTGCTGGCTACGGCAGAGACGATCGACAACGGCAAGCCGATCCGCGAGACAACGGCGGCCGACATCCCGCTGGCGATTGACCATTTCCGTTACTTTGCCGGGTGTATCCGCGCGCAGGAAGGCTCGGTCGCGCAGATCGACCACGAAACGTACGCGTATCACTTCCATGAGCCGCTCGGCGTGGTCGGGCAGATTATCCCGTGGAACTTTCCGATCCTGATGGCTGTCTGGAAGCTGGCGCCGGCATTGGCTGCGGGCAACTGCGTGGTCTTGAAGCCGGCCGAGCAGACGCCGGCCTCGATCATGGTGCTCATGGAGCTCATCGGCGACCTCTTGCCGCCCGGCGTGCTCAATATTGTCAACGGGTTCGGGCTGGAGGCGGGCAAGCCGCTGGCGTCGAGCAAGCGCATCGCCAAGATCGCGTTCACGGGCGAGACCGGTACCGGCCGCCTGATCATGGGATACGCGGCGCAAAACCTGATTCCGGTCACTCTGGAATTGGGCGGCAAGTCGCCGAATATCTTCTTCGCCGACGTGATGGATGCGGACGATGCGTTTTTCGATAAATGCCTGGAAGGCTTTGCCATGTTCGCGCTGAACCAGGGCGAGGTGTGCACCTGTCCGTCGCGCGTGCTGATCCAGGAATCCATTTACGATAAATTCATCGCGCGCGCATTGGAGCGGGTGGCGGCGATCAAGCAGGGCAATCCGCTCGATGCGTCGACCATGATCGGCGCTCAGGCGTCCCAGGAACAGCTGGAGAAAATCCTGTCGTATCTCGATATCGGCAAGCAGGAGGGCGCCGAGCTGTTGACGGGCGGGGAGCGCAATATGCAGCCCGGCGACATGAAAGATGGTTATTACGTGCAGCCGACCGTGTTCAAGGGCGACAACAAGATGCGTATCTTCCAGGAGGAGATATTCGGACCAGTGGTGGCAGTGACCACCTTTACCGATGAAGCCGACGCCCTGCGCATCGCCAACGATACCTTGTATGGACTCGGCGCCGGTCTGTGGACGCGCGACGGTTCGCGGGCGTTCCGCGTCGGCCGCGCCATCGAGGCCGGGCGCGTGTGGACCAATTGCTATCATCTGTATCCGGCCCACGCGGCTTTCGGCGGGTATAAGCAATCGGGCATCGGGCGTGAAAATCACAAGATGATGCTGGACCACTATCAGAAGACCAAAAACCTGCTGGTCAGTTATAACCCGAACGCGATGGGCTTCTTTTAGTCCGAGGGAGTTTTGCATGGGTGACGCGCTTTCACGCGTGGTCGCAACCGATGCCGCGCGCGCAATGATTGACGAGTTGCGCGCGCGGCATGGGCCGGTCATGTTCTTTCAGTCGGGCGGCTGCTGCGACGGCAGCGCTCCCATGTGCTATCCGGACGGCGACTTCAATATCAGCGATAGCGATGTGTATGTGGGCGAGATTCATGGCGCCGCCTTCTATATGGGGCGGGAGCAATTCGCCTACTGGGAGCATACGCAACTGATCATCGACGTTGTTGCAGGGAATGGCGGCATGTTCTCTCTGGATAACGGAACCGGAAGGCGGTTCCTGACGCGCTCCCGGCTGTTTACCGACGACGAATTCAGCGCGCTCGCAGCCGTGCGTGAGGGGCCGCGCGACACATAAATACGTGTATTCGTGAGCAGGATGTCGGCTGGACACGACGAAGTATATGGCCTCTCAGAAAGTCCTTGCCAGTGTGGCGGGGGCTTTGCTATAGTTCGCCTCCCCGAAGAAAACGTTAACGAAATCAAGTAGTTGGCGGGTTGTTAAGGGCGTCTCGAACGAGACGGTGTAGTAAAAAAGAGGTTGACGAAAAACGCAAAACGCCGCATAATCTCATCTCTC
>DASVVC010000019.1:0-30416 GCA_036386755.1 Telluria sp. | reverse complement strand
GCCGCGCGCCGCTTCGATCTGCTGTTCCGTGCAGCCCAAGGACGACAGCCAGTGGCCGACGATGGCTAGGTAATCGTCCTGCTTGAACGGGTAGAACGACAGCCACAGGCCGAAGCGCTCGGACAGCGAGATTTTTTCCTCGACGGTTTCGCCGGGATGCAGGTCGCCGTCGCCGTCATGCTTGTAGCTGGCGTTGTCGCTCATTCGCTCCGGCAGCAGGTGGCGCCGGTTCGAGGTCGCGTAGATCAGCACATTGTCCGATTGGGCCGCGATCGAGCCGTCGAGCGCCACCTTGAGCGCCTTGTAGCCAGCCTCGCCTTCTTCGAACGAGAGATCGTCGCAAAAGATGATGAAGCGCTCGGGGCGGCCGGCCACCAGGTCGACGATGTCGGGCAGTTCGGCCAGGTCGGCCTTGTCGACTTCGATCAGGCGCAGGCCGTCGGCGGCGAATTCGTTCAGACACGCCTTGATCAAGGACGACTTGCCGGTGCCGCGCGCGCCGGTCAGCAGCACGTTGTTGGCCGGGCGTCCCTGCACGAACTGGCGCGTGTTGCGCTCGATCTGCTGCTTTTGCGGTCCCACGTTGTGCAGGTCCGACAGCGCGATGTTTGAGGCATGCTGCACCGGCTGCAGGTAATTGACGTTGCTGCCGGCGCGCTTGCGCCAGCGGAACGCGGTGCCGGAGCGCCAGTCGGGCGCGCGCGGGTACACCGGCGGCAGCACCGCCTCGACCCGCTGCAGCAGCGCCTCGGCGCGGCGCAGGAATTGTTCGAGTGGCGTCGTCAAGGCGCGGCTCAGGAACGGTAGTCGGCGTTGATGGTCACGTACTCGTGCGACAGGTCGCAGGTCCAGACGGTGGCGCTGTGGGCGCCGCGTCCCAGGCGCACGCGCACCGTGATTTCGCTCTTTTGCATCACGCGCTGGCCGTCCGCTTCCTGGTAGGCCGGATTGCGCCCGCCGCTTTTGGCCACCAGCACGTCGTCGAGGTACAGATCGAGCTTGGTCACATCCAGGTCGTCCACGCCGGCGTAGCCGATCGCGCACAGGATGCGGCCCAGGTTCGGGTCGGACGCGAAGAAGGCGGTTTTCACCAGCGGCGAGTGGGCGATCGAATAGGCGATCTTGCGGCATTCTTCCATGTTGCCGCCCTCTTCCACCGTGACGGTGATGAACTTGGTGGCGCCTTCGCCGTCGCGGATGATCATCTGCGCCAGCGAACGGGCGATGTCGGTCACGGCGGTTTTCAGTTCGGCGTATTCGGTCGAATCGGTGTTGGCGATGGCCAGGCTGCCGGTGCCGGTGGCGATCAGCATGAACGAATCGTTGGTCGAGGTGTCGCCGTCGATGGTGATGCAGTTGAACGAATGGTCGGCCGCGTGCTTGACCAGTTCATTCAAGACCTCTTGCGAGACCTTGGCGTCGATCGCCAGGTAGCCCAGCATGGTGGCCATGTTCGGGCGGATCATGCCGGCGCCTTTGCTGATGCCGGTCATGGTCACGCTGTGGCCGCAGATATCGACCGTGCGCGACGCCGCTTTCGGCTGGGTGTCGGTGGTCATGATCGCCTCGGCGGCGTTGAACCAGTTGTCGGCCTTGAGGTTGGCGATGGCCCCCGGCAGCGCGCCGACGACTTTGTCGACCGGCAGCGGTTCGAGAATCACGCCGGTCGAAAACGGCAGGATCTGGTGCGGCTCGCAGGCGAGCAGCTTGGCCAGCGCGGCGCAGGTGGCGTTGGCGCTGGCAAGCCCGGTCTCGCCGGTGCCGGCGTTGGCGTTGCCGGTGTTGACCACCAGCGCGCGGATCGGCGCGCCGCCGGCGGCAACGGCGGCCAGGTTGGCTTTGCTGACCTGTACGGGCGCGGCGCAAAAGCGGTTGGTGGTGAACACGCCGGCCACGGTGGCTGTCTCGGCCAGCTTCATCACCAGGATGTCCTTGCGGTTGGGCTTCTTGATGCCGGCTTCGGCAAAACCGATCTCGATCCCGTTGACGGGCATCAGGTCGGCGGCGACGGGGAGAGGGGAATTAACGGCCATGGCGGATTCTCTAGCGTGGGAGTGGGAAGCCGCTATTGTAACGCTTGAAACGATATGCGGGAGGCAACTGCAAGCGGACGGCGACAGCCAGGCGCAGCACCGCCCCATCGAGGCGGCAGGCAATTTATAGTAATATTGAAACATTGTCATGCAATCATGCCGATTGCGCCTCGATCGATCACCGCCAGGGAGCGAGCATGGGTTCTTTCTACACCAGTCACACAGTGCGCGGTCCGAGCCAGCAAACCCTGCTGGCGCACATGAACCAGCGCCGTGCCTTCGTCTCGCGCGAGGAAGGCGGCAATGTCACCGTGCTCGACGAAGCGACCGAATGCCAGGACCCGCAGGTGCTCGGCGCACTCGGACAAAGCCTGTCGGCCTGCTTCGCATGCCCGGTGCTGGCGGTGCTCAATCACGATGACAGCTTCCTGTACCTGGAGCTGTACGAGAACGGCGAAAAGACCGATCAGTACAACTCGGACCCGGCGGCGTTCTCGGACGAGGACGGGGACGAGGACGGGTTCGGCGTGCCCGAGGGCGGCGACGCGGCGCGCCTGTGCGCCGCGTTCGGTGCGGCCGATGTGGCGGCGGTGGCGCAGGTGGAAGCCGTGCTGCGCGACGCGTCCTTCATGCTGGCGGTGGAGCGGCACGAGCGCCTGGCCGAGGCGCTCGGCCTGCCGGCGTTCTCGGTGGGCCTCGGCTTCACCTATGCCGAAGCCGACGACGGGGTGCCGGAAAACTGCTTCCTGCCCAGCGCGGGCGTGGCGTAAAGCCGCGCTAAGGACGCGCTTGCGCGCGCCCGGTCCCCGCCCTGCTTCATCTCTTGCGTTTTCGCAGATCGTAAAGAGTTGCACGCTGTCATTATTTCCTTGCCGTGGCGGCGATTCACGGCGCCATCCGCACTGAAAGGGACATCATGACGACCACTGCGCGCATTCTCCTGGGCGCCCGCGCCTTCCTCGCGTCGGCCTGCCTGTCGGCGGCCTTGTGTAGCCATGCGGCCTTTCCGGCGGGGCACGAGGGCCTGGCCAAGGATGCCGAAACGCGCGCGCACGAAGCGATCGCACAAGAAACCACGCGCTACCTGGTGGCGGGCGACTTCCAGCGCCTCGAAACGCTGTACCGCACCTTGAACCACCCCGCCCAGCGCACCCCGAGCGGGCTGTGGAAACTGGCCAGCTTCTACAACCAGCTGCGCCGCTTCGGCACCCAGACCACCGACATGGACTATTGGGAAGCGGTGGAAGACCAGGCGCGCCAATGGCAGGCCGGCTATCCGAAATCGGTGCCGGCGCGCCTGTTCGGCGTGTACCTGCAACTGGGCCGGCTGCATGTGGCGCGCGGCAGCGGCTTGTTCAGCAAGCTGCCCGAGCATCAGCGCGACGCCGTCTCGTACGGTGCCGACGTGGCCATGCGCATGCTGGAAAAAACCCGGGTCCTGGCCGCCAGGGCCAACGATCCGGAATGGCACCGGGCCGTGCTCAGCGTGGCGCCGTACGTGGACGGCATGTCCGCCGCCGGCTACCGCAAAAAGGTGCAGCAGGCATTGGCGCAGCACCCGAACTATCACGCGGCCTACTTCACCGCCGCGCTCTACTCGCACCCGCGCTGGGGCGGCACGCCCGATGGCGTGGCGCGCCTGGCCCACGATGCCAGCCATGCCGCGGGCAAGGAACCGCCGTCGATGTATGCGCGCATCTACTGGTTCATGGACCAGAGCGAGTATCACGGCCACCTGTTCGACGCCGGCCGCGCCGACTGGCCGACCATGCGCGCCAGCTTCGAGCGCCTGGTCACGCTGTACCCGGCCGCGTGGAACCTCAATGCCTTTGCCTACTTTGCCTGCATGGCCAAGGATTACGAAGCCATGGACGCCATCGTCGCCCGCATCGGCACTGAGCTGATTCCCGACGTGTGGGGCATCGACGGCGCGGCCACGCAAGAACGCTGCGTTGCGCACCGCGCGCCCGGTGAGGTGCGCAACGTCATCGAAGCGGCGCTGCCCGGGCAGGGTGCGCCGCGCCTGTAGCGCATTGCGTTTTTCCGGTCGGTCGAACCGGGGGCGGCATGGCTTTCGGTCCGTGTGTGATGTATGTAACAATATCAGTCCAGCATCCACCCGGGCCGCCGCTGCCCGGACCTGACCGATCTGAAGGACTGCCCCGATGTTCCCTATCTTGTTTGTGCAGGCGCGCCGGACGGCCCGCCTTGCCATCGCGCTGGCCTGTGCCGGCGCGCCCGCGTTCGGCCATGCCGCCGCGCCGGCCGTGCCCCAGGCGCGCGGTGCCGCCATGCCCGCGCAATACGGCGCCGAACAGCCCGAGCGCCAGATGCTGACGAACGCGACGCGCGGCTACCTGGAGGCGCGCGATTACAAGGGCCTCGAAGCTTTGTACGCACAGGTGAAAGGCGCCGGCCAGCGTACCCCGAGCGGCCTGTGGAAGCAGGCGCCGTTCTACAACGTGCTGCGCCAATATGGCCAGTGGAGCGAGGATGCGGCGTATTGGGCCGCCCTGCAAGGCCAGGCCAAAGCCTGGCAGCGGCAATATCCGCACTCGGTGCCGGCCAGGTTGTTCGAGGTGTACCTGCTGCTGCGGCGCACCGAGGCCAGCCGAGGAACAGCTTTTTACGCTGCGCTGACCGAAAAGCAGCGGCGCGACCTGAGCCAGGGTTCGGCCGCCGCCATGCGCCTGCTGGACGACATGCAGGCCATGGCCGACAAGGCGGGCGAGCCGGAGTGGCATCGCGCCATGCTCAGCGTGTTCCCGTATTCGAACGGCTTCAGCGAAGCGCGCTACCGGGCAAAGATCGGCGCGGCGTTGGCGCGCCATCCGGACTATCACGAGGCCTATTTCACGGCGGCGCTGTACTCGCTGGCCCACTGGAACGGCGCGCCCGATGCGGTCGACCTGATCGCGCGCGCGCTCGACAACGCCGCCGGCACCGAACAGGGCGCGATGTATGCGCGCATGTACTGGTATATGGACCAGTCGTCCTACCAAGGAAAACTCTTCGAATTCAGCCCGGCCGACTGGCCGACCATGCGCGCCAGCTTCGATGTGCTGGTGGCGCAGTATCCCGACCCGTGGAACCTGAACGCGTACGCTTATTTTGCCTGCCGTGCCGGCGACACCGCCAGCATGGCGCGCCTGCTTGCGCGCATCGGCGACCAGGTCGAGCCGCTCGCATGGGGCGACGATGGTGCCGCCACGCAGGCGCGCTGCGCCGCCAATACGGTGGCCGATCCCCAGTTCGAAAGCAAGCAGGCGGCCGTGCGCAACGAGCGCCTGCGCCGCCTGCGTAGCGCGATGCTGAGCTACGCCGCGACCCAGCACAGCCACAAGCAATACCAGGACGAAGTCGACACCCTGCACCGGGCCGAGGACATGGAACGCGGCCTGGGCTGGGTCAGCATGCCGCTGCAGTACAACCTGGCCGCCGCGTTCGTCGAGATGAAACGCTACGAGGAAGCCGTCAGCGCGCTGGGCGCCGGCCTGCGCTCGCAACCGGCGTTTCCGGACGCGTACTGGATGCGCGGCCGCGCCCTGGAAGCGCTCGGCCGCAAGGACGAGGCGCGCGCCGACTTCGAAAAAGGCGCCGGCTACCTGCGCGCGGCGCTGCCGGCGGCGTGGGCGAAACTGAACGCGACGCAGCGCGCCAATGTCGCGCTAATGCAGGGCAAGTTCCGCGAATACGGCTTCGACACGCCGATAATGCCGCCTGACTGAGCGAGCGCCGCGTTAGGCACGGCCGTGCTCGTCAATAAGATCGCGATGGACGGCAAGCAGAGCCCACCAGCGACGACGCCTGGCCTGGCATGGCCCGCGCGGATGCCAAAGCGGCGGCCATCCTGCGAATGACCGCCGCGTCGGCAGCACCGTTCCTAGTACAAACCCGACTTCTTGCTCGCGCTGCCCGAGACGGCAAGCCGGGGCGGCGGCGGCGCCACGCTGGCCACGCTGCGTCCGGAGCTGGACCAGACCTGCATGCATTCGGCGCCGGTCCAGCTGGTCGCTTCGGGACAGGCGCACCTGGTTCCTGCAAGGTAGCTGTTGGCGGGGCACGGCTTGTCCGCCCGCTGCACCGTCAACCCGGGCCCTCCCGGCGCATGGCGCGGCATATTCCACAATGATGCAAGCAGCAAGCCCGCAAACACGGCGACAGCGGCAAAAATGGCTTTCATGAGGTCCTCCTGGTGGCGATGAAACCTCACCATCGCAGGAAGCGTGCTGGCTATTGTTGCGTACGGTCAACCCCACCATTCTTACCTATCGCAATGGTAGAAACGTGGCGCCGGCGCCACGCCGTCTCAGCCGCCGGCGGGACCCGAACAGCTGTTGCCGATGCGCGTCCAGCGCACCCGCTGGCGTGCCTGGGTGGCCACCGACTTGCCCGACTTGGCCATCATGGCGCGCACCGCGTCCGCCTCCCCGGGCGTTTTTGCGTTGCGCAGCGCCCTGGCGAATTCCACATTGACCGCCACCTGCTTTTCCGCCAATTCGCGCTGCAGGCGCGGCAGCTCGAGCAGCTGCTGCGCCGCCTTGGCGCGCGCTTCCGGGGTCTTGCCCTGGGCCGCCTCGCGTTCGAGCACGGGACGCATCCACGCCAGGTCGGCCGCCGGATCGCCGGCGCGCGTGGCGCTGACGGTATCGTATTCCCACGTCACCTTGTCGATGCGGCGGATCGTCAGGGTCACCACCGCCGCCGGACAGTTCGCCGTGTGCACCAGCACCCCGTCCGCCCCGACCTGGCTCGATTGGTCGGGGCAGGTCGCCAGCGCCACCGCCGACGAATACAGCGCATCCGAGATCCTGCGCGGCCGGATGCAGTGCGTCACCGGCCCCGTGCCTTCATACACCTTCTCGCCCGAGTCGGCCCCGGCGACCTGTTCGCGCCGCACGATGTCGCCGCTGGCGCCATCGACGCGCGTATCGACCCGGTTGGCCGGCGCTGGCGCCGGCAGGCTCGTGGTCGACGCCGAATCGAGGCGGTACAGGCCCGCCGGTGGCAAGATCTGCTCGATCGCCGGCGCGGCCGCGGCCACGCCGCCGGCCAGCAGCGTCGCCAGGATGGCTCCCCGTGCCAGCATCAGCGCCGTCAGGGCGCCGCGGTTGACTGCAACGGTCATGAAAATCTCCTTGTTGGTGGCGATACGGCGGCGCCGCACTGGGCGCAGCCGTAAAAAAAGGGAGGCGGAACATCACGTTCTGCCTCCCCTGTCGGTCATGCCGGGCGCTTTATGCGAGCTTGCCGTGGCATGCCTTGTACTTCTTGCCGCTGCCGCAAGGGCATGGGTCGTTGCGGCCGACCTTCGGTCCGAGCATCTCGTCCTCGCTAGGCGCGCCGATTGGCGCGAGCAAGTCTTCGGGCGCGGTATCGGGATTGAAGTCGGCGTGCTGGTAGCTGACGTTTTCCACGTGCGACTGGTGCATCGCCGCTTCGGCCGCGTCGATCTCTTCGCGCGACTGGATCCGTACCGTCATGATCATGCGGATCACTTCGTTCTTGATCATGTCCAGCATCGATCCGAACAGCTCGAACGCTTCGCGCTTGTACTCCTGCTTCGGGTTCTTCTGCGCGTAACCGCGCAGGTGGATACCCTGGCGCAGGTGGTCCAGCGCCGCGAGGTGTTCGCGCCAGTGGCTGTCCACGCTTTGCAGCATGACGTTGCGCTCGAAGCCGCCGAACGACTCCTTGCCGACAATGGCGATCTTGCTGTTGTACGAGGCGTCGGCCGCGGCCAGCACGCGCTCGCGGATGTCGTCGTCGGTCATGCTGGTATCGGTGGCCAGCATCTGCGCCAGCGGCACGTTGAGCTGCCATTCGTTGGCCAGGGTCGCTTCCAGGCCGGCGATGTCCCACTGCTCTTCGACCGATTCTTCCGGCACGTAGGCATGCACCACGTCGGTAAACACGCCGGCGCGCAGGGAGGCGATCAGTTCGGCGATGTCGGTCGTTTCGAGCAGTTCGTTACGCTGGGTGTAGATCACCTTGCGCTGGTCGTTGGCCACGTCGTCGTATTCGAGCAGCTGTTTGCGGATGTCGAAGTTGCGTGCCTCGACCTTGCGCTGGGCCGATTCGATCGAGCGCGAGACGATGCCCGCTTCGATCGGTTCGCCTTCCGGCATCTTGAGGCGGTCCATGATGGCGCGCACGCGGTCGCCCGCGAAGATGCGCAGCAGCGCGTCGTCGAGCGAGAGATAGAAGCGCGACGAACCCGGATCGCCCTGGCGGCCGGAACGTCCGCGCAGCTGGTTGTCGACGCGGCGCGATTCGTGGCGCTCGGTGCCGATGATGTGCAGGCCGCCGGCGCCCACCACGTGTTCGTTGAGCGACTTCCACTCGCTGCGCAGCTTCTCGGCCTGGGCCGCCTTGTCGGCATCGGTCAGTGCCGCATTGGCTTCGATGATCTGGATCTGCTTTTCGACGTTACCGCCCAAAACGATGTCGGTACCGCGGCCGGCCATGTTGGTGGCGATGGTGATCATCTTCGGACGGCCCGCCTGGGCGATGATTTCGGCCTCGCGCGCATGCTGCTTCGCGTTCAGGACGTTGTGCGCCAGCTTGGCCTTGTCGAGGATCCCCGACAGCATCTCGGAGTTTTCGATCGAGGTCGTACCCACCAGGACCGGCTGCCCGCGCTCGTAGCAATCGCGGATATCGATCAGCATCGCGTTGTATTTCTCGGCCGAGGACTTGTACACCTGGTCCTGGCGGTCCTTGCGCTGCGACGGACGGTTGGGCGGAATGACCACGGTCTCGAGACCGTAGATTTCCTGGAATTCGTAGGCTTCGGTATCGGCCGTGCCGGTCATGCCGGACAGCTTGGCGTACATGCGGAAGTAGTTCTGGAACGTGATCGAGGCCAGCGTCTGGTTCTCGTTCTGGATGCGTACGCCTTCCTTCGCTTCGACCGCCTGGTGCAGGCCGTCGGACCAGCGGCGCCCGGTCATCAGGCGGCCGGTGAATTCGTCGACGATCACCACTTCATCGTTCTGCACCACGTAGTGCTGGTCCTTGTGGTACAGCGCGTGCGCGCGCAGGGCCGCGTACAGGTGGTGGATCAGGGTGATGTGGGCGGCGTCGTAGAGCGAGGCGCCTTCCGGCAGCAGGCCCATTTTGGTCAGCATCGCCTCGGCGTTCTCGTGACCGCGTTCGGTCAGCAGCACCGTGTGCGCTTTCTCGTCCTTGGTGTAGTCGCCCGGGACCGAGACCTCGCCCTTGCCGTCCGGCGTTTCTTCGCCGATCTGCAGGGTCAGCATGGCTGGCAGCGAATTAATCTGGTGATACAGCTCGGTATGGTTTTCGGCCTGGCCCGAGATGATCAGCGGCGTACGCGCTTCATCGATCAGGATCGAGTCGACTTCATCGACCACCGCGAAATTGAGGGTGCGCTGGACACGCTCGCTGGCCTCGAACACCATGTTGTCGCGCAGGTAGTCGAAACCGAATTCGTTGTTGGTGCCGTAGGTGATATCGGAGGCGTAAGCGGCCTGCTTGACGCCGTGGTCCATCTGCGACAGGTTGATGCCGGTCGTGAGGCCCAGCCAGCCGTACAGGCGGCCCATCCACTCGGCATCGCGCTGGGCCAGGTAATCGTTGACCGTGATGACGTGCACGCCCTTGCCCGACAGCGCGTTCAGGTAGGTCGGCAGGGTCGCCATCAGCGTCTTGCCTTCGCCCGTGCCCATCTCGGCGATCTTGCCGTAATGGAGGACCATCCCGCCGATCATCTGCACATCGAAGTGGCGCATCTTGAGCACCCGCTTGGCCGCTTCGCGACAGACCGCAAACGCTTCCGGCAGCAGCTGGTCGAGCGTTTCGCCCTTGGCGACGCGCTCCTTGAACTGCGGCGTCTTCGCCTGGAGTTCAGCGTCCGACAGCTTTTCGATCTGTGGCTCGAGCGCGTTAATCTCGCGCACGGTTTTTTGATATTGCTTGAGCAGCCGCTGGTTGCGGCTACCGAAAATCTGGGTCAGTAATGACATGCTTGAATTCTTGAAAAAGGCGCCGCAAAAAGAAGCCGTAATGATAGCAAAAATATATCAAGCAACGGCCGACTATGGCAAAAAGACTGTGATTTTATCATGCGATCCCGCCACACTTGGGGATATTGGCCCGGAACTCAAGAGGCAGGGGCAAAACAAAGTTAATAAAATGACTCCGCGATGCGCTGGTGGCGGGGCGCCGCGCGCTGTGCTATGTTGCGGCTTATGCATATCTACGGAACCAAAACGCGCCGCACCTCGATTGTCGCCACCGATTTCCTCAAGCGTAACGACAAGATGGCGGCCCTGCTGCCGACGGCGATGCGCATGGCCAGCCTGCAGAGCGACTGCGCCAAGGCGCTGCCGCCGATGTTCGGCAACTGCGACGTGCTCTCGTTCGAAGACGCGCGCCTGGTGCTGGCCACGCCCAGTTCGGCCGTCGCCGCCAAGCTCAAACAGCAACTGCCCAAGCTGCAGGGGGCGCTGCAAAAGCGCGGCTGGCATATCGACGAGATCAAGCTGAAGGTGCAGGTCACGCGCAGCATTGCGCCGGTGGTGCACACGCACCAGCTGATCCTGCCCTCCACCGCCTTGTCCGCATTCGAGGCATTGGGCGACGCCCTGCCGAAGACAAAGGCCAACGCCACCCTGATCGCCGCGGTCAAGGCGATGGCGGCGCGCCAGCGCTAGATCAGCGGTGTTAGATCGGCGGTGTCAGATCGGCGGCGTTAGATCAGCCGTATCAGATCAGGTCAGCGCCCACTCGCGCGCCATCTGGCGCACGTACGATGCCGGAGCGCTGCCGGGCTTTTCGAACGCCACGATCTCGTACGCATCGGGATGCTTGAGCAGTTCGAGCAGCAGCAAATTGTTCAGCGCGTGGCCCGACTTGTGCGCCTCGTACCCTGCCAGCAGCGGGTGCCCGACCAGGTACAGATCGCCGATCGCATCCAAGATCTTGTGGCGCACGAATTCGTCGTCGTAGCGCAGGCCGTCCGAATTGAGGATGCGGTACTCGTCCATCACGATCGCGTTTTCGAGCGAGCCGCCGCGCGCCAGGCCCATGCCGCGCAGGCTTTCCACGTCCTGCATGAAGCCGAAGGTGCGCGCGCGCGCCACGTCGTGCACGTACGAGACGTCGCCGAAGTCGACGAACGCGCGCTGGGTCGTGCCATCGACGGCGGGATGATTGAATTCGATGAAAAAATCGAGCTTGAAGCCGTCGTACGGCGTCAGGCGCGCCCATTTTTCGTTGGCGCCGCTGCCCTGGCGCACTTCCACGTCCTTGAGCACGCGGATGAATTTTTTCGCCGCGCCCTGCTCCTGCACGCCCGCCTGTTGCAGCAAAAAGACAAACGACGAGGCCGAGCCGTCCATGATCGGAATCTCTTCGGCCGACACGTCCACGTACAGGTTGTCGATCCCGAGCCCGGCGCAAGCGGACATCAGGTGCTCCACGGTGGACACGCGTGCGTTGTCCTTGACCAGCACGGAGGCCATGCGCGTATCGCCCACCACGCCGGCGCTGGCCGGAAACTCCACCACCGGGTCCAGGTCGACGCGGCGGAACACGATCCCGGTGTCGATCGCGGCCGGGCGCAGGGTCAGTTCGACCTTGGTCCCGGAGTGCAGCCCCACGCCGACGGTGCGCACCAGTTGTTTGACGGTTCTTTGTTTTAACATCCGGCGATTATATAGCGAACTTGACGGCCAGGCGCTGCGGGACAGCTACGGATGCTCGGCCTGGGCGTGCGCGCGCTCGTGCCGCACCAGGTAGATGCCGCTGCCGATGATGATGGCCGCGCCGATCAACGTGTACTGGTCGGGCAGGGTGTGCCACAGGATCCAGTCCAGCCCCACGCCCCAGGCCAGGGCCGAGTACTCGAACGGCGCCACGCGCGAGGCTTCGCCCGAATTGAACGCTTCGGTGACCGCCAGCTGGCCCAGGAAGCCCGACAGCGACAGGCCGCACAACAGCCAGGCGTCGCCGGCGCGCACGGCCACCCAGTTGGGCGCGGCCAGGAGGCTCGCGCCGATGGCCAGGAACACCATCAGCCACAGCACCATGTGCTCGGCGCGGTCGGTGCGCCCGACGATGCGGGTGGTAATCGCCGACACCGCGTAGCAGAGCGCCGCGCCCAGCACCGCCAGTCCGCCCAGGGTCAGCATGCCGGCCCCGCTCGGGCGCAGCACCACCAGCACCCCGCCCAGGCCGACCGCAATGGCGATCCAGCGCGCCAGGTTGACGCTCTCTTTCAAAAACACCACGGACAAGGCGGTGATCAGGGCCGGCGCGATGAAGAAGATCGAATACGCTTCGGCCAGCGACAGCTTGCGCAGGCCGAAGGCGAACAGGCCGAGCATGGTGATGCTCAGGCCCGCGCGCAGCAGGTGCAGCGGCCAGCGCACCCGCAGGGCGCTGGCGAAGGCGCCGCGCCAGGCTACGTACGCCAACACCAGCGGCAGCGACGACAGGCCGCGCATGGCGGCCACCTGGAGCGCCGGATAATGCGCCGACAGCAGCTTCATCACCGTGTCCATCAGCGAGAACATGGCCACCGCGATCAGCATCGCGTAAATGGCGCGCAGGTTTGCGCTCTTTGCCGTCACAGGCGCTTGACCATGAAGAGGCTCAGCGGATCGGGTTGATAGTCGCCGAACGGCGCGCAGCGGACAAAGCCGTCGCGCTCGTACAGGCCGATAGCCTCCGGCTGGCTGATGCCGGTTTCGAGCATCAATGCCGGCAGGCCGGATTGCCGGGCGCGCTGCGCGATCTCGGCCAGCAGCTTGCCGCCCACGCCCTGGCCCCGGCTTGCAGGTTCGACGTACATGCGTTTGACTTCGCCGTAGCCGCCACGCTCGACGTACGCTCCGCAGCCGAGCGCCCGGCCTTGCGCATCGCGCGCGACCAGGAACACCACCCCGGGCTCGCAGAGCGAGTCGACGTCCATCAGGTGGTTGCTCTCGGGCGGATAGAGATCGGCAAAATAGGCGTCGAGCCGTTCGAGCATGGCGATGATGTCGCTCTGGCGAGGAGTTTCGGTTTGAATGTGCATGGCGATATGGATGAAAAACGGCGCCGCGGCGCCGTTTGTGCGACAGAGGTAACGGGTAGTTTATTAAGCGACTTGCTTAAGCAGCGTTTCGGCGTTCGATACTTCGAAAGCGCCGCCCTGCTCCACGTTCAACTGCTTGACCACGCCGTCGTCGACCAGCAGCGAGTAGCGCTGCGAGCGCGTGCCCATGCCGAACTTGGAGAAGTCCGCATCCAGGCCGAGGGCCTTGCTGTAGGCGGCGTTACCGTCGGCCATCATGCGCACGATGCCGGTGGCTTTCTGGTCGCGGCCCCAGGCGCCCATGACGAAAGCGTCATTGACCGAGATGCACCAGATTTCGTCGACGCCCTTGGCCTTGAGTTCGTCGGCCAGCTTGACGTAGCCCGGCACGTGCTGTGCGGAGCAGGTCGGGGTGTAAGCGCCCGGCAGGCCGAAGATGGCGATCTTCTTGCCCTTGACCAGGTCAGCTACCTGGAAGGTGTTCGGGCCGAGCGAGCAGCCTTCGGTTTCGGTCTCGACGAATTCAGAAAGGGTGCCTTCCGGCAGGCGGTCGCCGATTTTAATAGTCATTCGAGGCTCCATGGTATGAGGTTGATAAGACAGCTAGTATGCCTGATCCTTCTCAATCTTGCAGACAGGCCCCAAGTGAAGCGTTCCAAGATGGCGCCAGGTCTGACACCGCCGTCGGGATGCAGGCGTAAAAAAAGCCGGGGAGGTCCCCGGCTTTCGCATTACTGCGCTCCGATCAATCGGCCTGCTTGCGCAGGAACGCAGGAATGTCGTAGGTTTCCACGCCATTGCGCTGCATCGCCTGGACCTGCTCGGAGGCCTGCTCGCGGCGCCACACGGCCGGCTGCTTCATGCCTTCCATCGCATGGCCGCTGGCCGCGCCGGCACCCATCGACACGCCCACGGTGGCGCCAGCGCCGCCGGCCGACATCATCGGGCCGTTGTGGGTACCGGTGCGCAGCATCGGCTGCTGCACCAGCTGCATGGCCTTCTTGGCCTTGCCCAGGCCCGTCGCCACCACGGTCACGCGGATGTCGTCGCCCATTTCGTCGTCGTACGCGATACCTTGCGCGATCGACGCGTCGGGCGCCGCAAACGCGCGCACCGCCGCCATGACTTCCTTGATTTCCTTACCCTTGAGGCCACGGCTGGCCGTCACGTTGACCAGCACCCCGCGCGCGCCCGACAGATCGATCCCGTCGAGCAGCGGCGAGGCCACCGCCTGCTCGGCCGCGATGCGCGCGCGGTCGACGCCGCTGGCGGTCGCGGTGCCCATCATGGCCTTGCCCTGCTCGCCCATGATGGTCTTGACGTCGTTGAAGTCGACGTTGATGTGGCCCGGCACGTTGATGATCTCGGCGATACCGGCCACCGCGTTGTTGAGCACATCGTCGGCGTGGCGCATCCACTCGATCATCGATTCGTCTTCGTAGATCTCTTCCAGTTTCTCGTTGAGGATGATGATCAGCGAATCGACGTGCAGCGACAGTTCTTCCAGCCCGCTCTCGGCCACGTCCATGCACTTCTGGCCTTCGTACGAGAACGGTTTGGAGACCACGGCCACCGTCAGCGCGCCGAGCGACTTGGCGATTTCGGCCACGATCGGGGCCGCGCCGGTACCGGTGCCGCCGCCCATGCCGGCCGCGATGAAGACCATGTGCGCGCCGCGCAGCGCGTCTTCGATGCGCGCGCGGGATTCTTCGGCCAGCTGGCGGCCGACGGTCGGCTTCATGCCGGCTCCCAGGCCGGACTCGCCGATCTGGATGATGTTGTGCGCACTGGACTTGGCCAGTGCCTGCGAATCGGTATTGGCCGCGATGAACTCAACGCCCGACACGCCCTTGTTGATCATGTGCTGAACCGCATTGCCACCTGCTCCGCCGACGCCGACGACCTTGATGACGGTTCCTAGTGCTGCGTTATCGACCATATCAAACTCCATGATGAACTCCTAATCAAAGTGCGGTTTCCAAGCGCCAGGACTCATAGTTGTATGAAACCTGGAGATTGAAAACTGCGTTAACCGTTAAATAACAAGAACCCGTGTGCGTTTCGTTCCAACTGTACCGATTTAAAAATTCCCTAAAAACCATTCCTTCATGCGCTGCCAGACCGCCTTGACCGAGCCATCCTGGCGCGTCACGATATGCCCGCGCAGATACTGCTTCTTCGCTTCGAGCAGGAGCCCGAGCACGGTCGCGTAGCGCGGACTGCGCACCACGTCGGCCAGCTGGCCGCGGTAATCCGGCGTGCCCAGGCGCGCCGGCTTGAGGAAAATATCTTCCGCCATTTCGACCATGCCCGGCATGATCGCGGTGCCGCCGGTGAGCACGATGCCCGACGAGAGCACGCCTTCGTAACCGGACTCGCGCACCACCTGGTGCACCATCGCGAACAGTTCTTCGACGCGCGGCTCGATCACCGCCGCCAGCGCCTGGCGCGACAGGTTGCGCGGTCCGCGGTCGCCCAATCCCGGCACTTCGAGCGATTCGTGCGGGTCGGCCAGCACCTGCTTGGCCACGCCGTAGCGGATCTTGATCTCTTCGGCTTCGGACGTGGGCGTGCGCAGCGCCATGGCAATGTCGTTGGTGATCTGGTCGCCGGCGATGGGAATAACCGCCGTATGCCGGATCGCGCCGTCGGAAAACACCGCAATGTCGGTGGTGCCGCCGCCAATGTCGATCAGCACCACGCCCAGTTCCTTTTCGTCGAGCGTGAGCACCGCGTCGGCCGAGGCCATCGGCTGCAAAATCAGGTCGGATACTTCAAGACCGCAGCGGCGCACGCACTTTACAATGTTTTGTACCGCCGACACCGCACCGGTGACAATATGCACCCGCACTTCCAGGCGGATGCCGCTCATGCCGATCGGTTCGCGCACGTCTTCCTGGCTGTCGACGATGAATTCCTGCGGCACCGTGTGCAGCAACTGCTGGTCGGTCGGGATGTTGACCGCCTTGGCCGTTTCGATCACGCGCGCCACGTCGGTGGCGGTGACTTCCTTGTCCTTGATCGCGACCATGCCGCTCGAATTGAACGAACGGATATGGCTGCCGGCGATGCCCGCGTAGACATTGCGGATCTTGCAGTCGGCCATCAGCTCGGCTTCTTCGAGCGCGCGCTGGATCGATTCGACGGTCGCCTCGATATTGACGACCACCCCTTTTTTCAGTCCGCGCGACTCGTGCTGACCCAGTCCGATCACCTCGTGGCGCCCGTCGGACATCACCTCGGCCACCACGGCCACCACTTTCGAGGTGCCGATATCGAGGCCGACGATCAGGTTTTTCGCGTCTTTTGTCATGTGCTGTCGCCTACTGTCTTTGCTTTGTGCTGCTGGTTGATCTGTTTGTTGTTTTCACTGTCTTCACTGTCTTCTTCGCTGCCGCCTTCACAGGCTTGTGCGGATCGTCGGGCAGTACCAGGGCGGCGGCGGAAAGCGCCAGGCCGTTCTGATAGCGCATGTCGATCGTATCGATGCCGTCCTGCAGGCGGCTGGCCAGTTGCGGATAAATCCCCACCAGCCGCTGCACCCGCTCCTTGAGCGTCGTCTTGTCCTGCTCCCGTCCCAGCGCCACGCTCATGCCGTTATCGAGTTTCACGGTCCACGCGTAGCGGTTCGACAGGTCCAGCTTTTCCGGCACCAGCGAAATGGGCGCAAACATCGCGCGCAACTCCAGGAACCGCGCCAGCACTTCCTTCTCGCTGCCTTCGGGACCATCGAGCGCCGGCAGCGGATGATCCTCGTCCGCCTCGGCCAGGTTGGCGGTAAATACATCGCCCTTGACCGACAACAGGCGCCCATCCTCGCCCCAGGTGCCGAGCGCTTCGTGCTCCTCGACTTCCACGATCAGCTGGTCCGGCCACTCGCGCCGCACCGTGGCCCGCCTGACCCAGGGCACCGCTTCGAAGGCGGTGCGTACCTGTTCCAGGTTGGTCGTGAAAAAATTGCCCTTGATGCGGCCCACCACGCCGGCGCGCAAGGTGAGCTTGTTCACATGCTGCAGCTCCGTTCCGTGCACGCTGTCGACCTGCACCGTGCGCAGCGTGAACATGGGCAGCTGCGAGAGCCACCACACGCCCGACGCCAGGCAGGCGATCACCACGGCGGCCATCAGGCCGCTCGCGGTTGCGTTCAAAGCGCGTACGTCATGCCACATTACTGTATTAACCCTGGCCCTGGGCCATTTTCAAGCGTGCCGAACGAACAATCTCGACACACAGGTCTTCATAGCTGATGCCAAGCGCGCGTGCCGCCATCGGCACCAGCGAGTGGCTCGTCATGCCCGGCGAGGTATTGACCTCGATCAGGAACGGCTTGTTGTCGCTGGCGCGCAGCAGCACATCGACCCTGCCCCAGCCTTCGCAATCGATGGCGCGGTAGGCTTCCACCGCCAGGCGCGCCACTTCGGCGCCGGTCGCGTCGTCCAGCACGGCCGGGCAAAAATACTTGGTATCGTCCGTAAAATACTTGTTCTGGTAATCGTAATTGCCGTCCGGGGCGACGATTTCGACGATCGGCAGCGCACGCGCGTGCGCGCCGCGGCCCAGCACCGCCACCGTCAGCTCGCGCCCGGTGACGAATTCCTCGGCCAGCACCACGTCGTCGAAGCCGGCTGCCACATCGTAGGCCGACTTCAGGTCGCCCGCGGCGCGCACCTTGGTGATGCCCATGCTCGAACCCTCGTGCGGCGGCTTGACGATCAGCGGCAGGCCAAGTTGCTCGGCCACCTGCGCCAGGTCGGTGCTGGCGTCGAGCGACGCGTAGCGCGGCGTCGGCAGGCCGCGCATCAGCCAGATCATCTTGGTGTAGATCTTGTCCATGCCGATCGCGCACGCCATCACGCCGCTGCCGGTGTAGGGAATGCCCAGTTGTTCGAGCGCGCCCTGCAGGCTGCCGTCTTCGCCGAAGCGGCCGTGCAGCGCAATGAACACGCGGTCGAATTCCTGGCTCGCCAGGTCCGCGATGCTGCGCTCGCCGGTGTCGAACAGATGGGCGTCGATGCCCTTGCTTTGCAGCGCCGCGTGCACGCCGGTGCCGGACATGATCGACACGTCGCGTTCGGCCGAACGGCCGCCGAACAGGACGCCGACCTTGCCCAGTGCGGCGGCGTCGCCGGAATTAAAACCACTCATGCTCAAGCCTCCACAGGACTAACCAGTTTATTCGGAATGCCGCTGATCGAGCCGGCGCCCATGGTGATGACGACGTCGCCGTCGCGCACCACATTCAAAATCGCGGCCGGCATGTCGGCAATGGCCTCGACAAAGATCGGCTCGATTTTCCCGCCCACGCGCAGCGCATGCGCCAGCGCGCGGCCGTCGGCGGCCACCACGTGCGCTTCGCCGGCGGCGTAGACTTCGGACAGCAGCAGCACGTCGGGCGTGGCCAGCACCTTCACAAAATCCTCGAACAGGTCGCGCGTGCGCGAATAACGGTGCGGCTGGAAGGCCAGGACCAGGCGCCGGCCCGGGTAGGCGCCGCGCGCGGCCGCCAGGGTCACTTCGGTTTCGACCGGGTGGTGGCCGAAGTCGTCGACCAGAGCAAAGCTGCCGCCGCCCGCAATGGCCACCTCGCCGTAGCGCGTGAAGCGCCGGCCCACGCCATGGAACTCGGCCAGGCCCTGCTGGGTCGCGCTGTCGTCGATGCCGATTTCGCGCGCGATGGCAATGGCCGAACAGGCATTCTGCACATTATGCATGCCAGGCTGGTTAAGGATGAACTGTGTATCCGGATAGCCTTCCTGGACCACCGTGAAATGCATCTGCAGGCCGATGGCGGACGCGTTAATCGCGCGCACCTGGGCCGCTTCGGAAAAACCGTAGGTGGTGATCGGCTTGGTCACGAAGGGAATGATGTCGCGCACGTGCTGGTCGTCGATGCACAGCATCACGCGCCCGTAGAACGGCAGGCGGTGGGTGAAGTGCACGAAGGCCTGCTTGAGCTTTTCGAAATCGTGCTCGTAGGTTTCCATGTGATCGGCGTCGATATTGGTGATCACTTCGATCATCGGCGTGAGGTTCAGGAACGAGGCGTCGGATTCGTCGGCTTCGGCCACGATGTATTCGCCGGTGCCCAGCTTGGCATTGGCGCCGGCGCTGTTGAGGCGTCCGCCGATCACGAACGTCGGATCGAGCCCGCCCTGGGCCAATACGGAGGCCACCAGGCTGGTGGTGGTGGTCTTGCCGTGGGTGCCGGCAATGGCGATGCCGCGCTTTAAGCGCATCAATTCACCGAGCATAATCGCGCGCGGCACAATGGGAATCTGCGCTGCGCGCGCCGCCACCACCTCCGGGTTGTCTTCCTTGACGGCGGTCGACGTCACCACCACATCGGCGCCGAGGATATTATCGGCCGCGTGGCCGAGCATCACCTGCGCGCCCAGGCTGGCTAGACGCTGGCTGGCCGTATTGGTGCCAAGGTCCGAACCGGACACGCTGTAGCCTAGGTTGAGCAGCACTTCGGCGATGCCGCTCATGCCGCTGCCGCCGATGCCCACAAAATGAATGTTCTTGATTTTATGTTTCATGTTCTTGTTTCAATTCC
Organism: Telluria sp.; assembly: GCA_036386755.1. Lineage (GTDB taxonomy): Bacteria > Pseudomonadota > Gammaproteobacteria > Burkholderiales > Burkholderiaceae_D > Telluria_A. Next base: position 10,783 of record DASVVC010000019.1, on the reverse strand, counting down.
GTCTGTCGATCCTGCCAGTTGTTCGAGTACGTCTGCGATTGCTTCATTGGCGTTGCGCTTGCCGACAGCCAGTGCCGCAACGGCCATGGCGCGGCAAGCCTCGCGGCTAAGGCCTTGCAGCAGCTGCGCCACGCGCTGCGCGCTCAATTCGGTTTGCGGCAAATGAATTGCCGCCTTTTGCTTGTCCATCCACTGCGCGTTGTCGCGCTGGTGGCTGGTGGTGCTGGCCACGAACGGCACCAGCACGCTGGCCACGCCCGCCGCCGTCAGTTCCGACACCGTGATCGCGCCGGCGCGGCAGATCACCACGTCGGCCGCGGCGTAGGCGCCGGCCATGTCGTCGATGAAGTCGACCACGTCGGCCGTCACGCCGGCCTTGGCGTACGCTTCGCGCAGCGCATCGATATTCTTCTTGCCCGACTGGTGCGTCACGCGCGGACGCTGCTCTTCGGGCAGCAGCGCCAATGCCGCCGGCACGCTCTCGTTCAACACCTTCGCTCCCAGGCTGCCGCCGACGACCAGGATGCGCAGCGGGCCGCTGCGCCCGTCGAAGCGCTGCAGCGGCGCCGTCATGGCCAGGATTTCCTTGCGCACCGGGTTGCCGGTGACGATGGCCTTGGCGGCGGCGCTGCCGAAATCGGCGGGAAAACCGAACATGACTTTTTTCGCCAATGGCGCCAAGGTTTTATTAGACAGCAGCAGCGCCGCGTCGGCATTGACCAGCGCCAGCGGCACGCCGGCCAGGCGCGCCATCAAGCCGCCGGGGACGCACACGTAGCCGCCCATGCCGAGCACCACGTCGGGCTTGCGCTGCCTGATAAAGCGGCGGCAGGCGACGAAACTGGCGGCCATCTTGAAGGCGCCGGTCACGCTGTGTTTCAGGCCCTTGCCGCGCATGCCCGAAAAATCGATGCTGTCGATGGCGATGCCGTTCTTGGGCACGAGCTCCTGCTCCATGCCGTGCGAGGTGCCGAGCCAGGACACGTCCCAGCCGCGCTGGCGCATGGTCTGCGCGATCGCGATCCCCGGGAAGATATGCCCGCCGGTGCCGGCCGCCATGATCATCAAGCGCTTCATGGCCGTCCACCCCTCATCAACACACGGTTCTCATAATCGATACGCAGCAAAATCGCCAATCCCACACAGTTGATCAACACGCCCGAGCCGCCATAGCTCATCAGCGGCAGGGTCAGTCCCTTGGTCGGCAGCAGGCCCAGGTTCACGCCCATGTTAATAAAGGTCTGCACGCCGATCCAGATGCCGATGCCCTTGGCCACCAGGCCGGCGAAGGTCTGGTCGATGGCGATGGCCTGGCGCCCGATGTCGAAGGCGCGCTTGACCAGCCAGTAGAACATGGCGATAACGACCACGACGCCGGCCAGGCCGAGTTCTTCGCCGATGACGGCCATCAGGAAGTCGGTATGGGCTTCGGGCAGGTAATGCAGTTTTTCGACGCTGGCGCCCAGGCCCACGCCGAACCATTCGCCGCGCCCGAAGGCGATCAGCGAGTGGGTCAGCTGGTAAGCCTTGTCGAGCGCATTGCCTTCTTCCCACGGATTGAGGTAAGCGAACATGCGCGCGCGCCGGAACGGCGAGAAGAAGATGATGGCGCCGAAAATGCTCACCAGCAGCGCGCCGATGCCGCCGAACCAGACCGCGTTGATCCCGCCCAGGAACAGGATGCCCATGGCGATGCAGACGATCACGCCAAAAGCGCCCAGGTCGGGTTCGAGCAGCAGCAGCAGGCCCACCAGGCCGATCGCGCCGGCCATCGGCAAAAAGCCCTTGGTCAGCTTGTGCATGTATTCCTGCTTGCGCACCGTGTAGTCGGCGGCGTACAGCACGGCCGCGATCTTCATCACTTCCGACGGCTGCAGCTTGAACAGTTTCAGGTCCAGCCAGCGCTGCGCGCCGTTGACCGAAAAGCCGATGTGCGGCACCAGCACCAGCGCCAGCAATGCCAAACTGCCGACGAACATGACCGAGGCGTAGCGCTGCCAGACGGCGACGCGGATGCGGAACACGAAGTACCCGGCCAGCATCGAGACCATGATGAAGATCGCCTGGCGCTGCAGGAAGTAAGTGGTCTTGTAGTTGGCGTACTTGGGCGAATCGGGCAGCGCGATCGAGGCCGAGTACACCATCACCATCCCGAACAGCATCAGCAGCACGGTGACCCAGACCAGCAGCTGGTCGTATTCCATCATTTTCGACGGGCGCGTGCGGTCCCCGGACAGAGCGTCCGAAGCCGAGCCGGCGAATTTGAATGGAAACTGGAAGGCCATCAGAGATCCTGTCCTTGATCGAGCGCCAGTTCGCGCACGGCGTCGACGAACACCTGGGCGCGATGGCCGTAGCCGGTGAACATGTCGAAGCTGGCGCAAGCCGGGGACAGCAACACGCAGTCGCCCGCCTTGGCCAGGGCGGACGCGCGCCGCACGGCTTCCGGCAGGGTCTCGCAGTCGACCAGAGGCACGCCGGACGGCTCGATGGCCTCGCGCAGCAGCGGCGCGTCGCGTCCGATCAGCAGCACCACGCGCACGTAGCGCGAGCATGGTTCGGCCAGCGGCTCGAATTCCTGGCCCTTGCCGTCGCCGCCGGCGATCAGCACAATTCTCTGCTCTTCGCCGCCGAAGGCCTTGCCCAGGCCGGTCAAGGCGGCCACCGTGGCGCCCACGTTGGTGCCCTTGCTGTCGTCGTAATAGTCGACGGCGTCGATGGCGGCCACCAGTTCGACCCGGTGCGGCTCGCCCTGGTAGTCGCGCAGGCCGTGCAGCAGCGGCGCGAACGGCAGGCCGATGGCGCGGCACAGGGCCAGCGCGGCCAGCGCATTGGTGGCGTTGTGCAGGCCGCGGATGCGCAGCGCGTCGGCCGGCATCAGGCGGCTGGTGGTGCATGGCACGACGTCGGCCGGTTCGTTCTTCTTGCGCTTTTTCTCGCTCTCTTCGCCGGCCACCGCCACGGTCAGCCACAGCACGCCGCGTTCGTTGTGCAGGCCGAAGCTGTCGGCTTCCCGCGGTTCGTCCGTGCCGAAAGTGCGTACCACGCTGCCCGGCGCGGCCATGCGCATCACAGCGGCGTCGTCGCGATTGAGCACGCGCACCGTCGACGGGCCGAAGATGCGCGCCTTATCAAGGCCGTAGGCGGCCATGTCGCCGTGCCAGTCGAGGTGGTCCTGGGTCAGGTTAAGGACCGTGGCGGCATCGGCATTCAGGCTGAAGGTCGAATGCAGCTGGAAGCTCGACAGCTCCAGGACCCAGGCTTGCGGCAGTGCGCCGTCGTGCGCGACCTCGTCGAGCACTTCGCGCAGCACGTCCAGCGCCGCCGGGCTGATATTGCCGGCCACGCGGGTCGACAGGCCGGCGCGCTGGCACAGCAAACCGGTCAGGCTGGTGACGGTGGTCTTGCCGTTGGTGCCGGTAATCGCAATGACTTTCGGCGCATATGCGCGTTCTTCCTTCAACGCAGCCAAGGCCTGGGCGAACAGTTCGATCTCGCCCCACACCGGAATGGCGCGCGCGGCCGCCGCCGGGACGATGGCTGCCAGTTCGCGCCCGGGCGCCAGGCCCGGGCTGACGGCGACGAAGTCGATGTTGTCGAGTAGCGTTTCAACCAGCTCGCCGCCGATGAATTGCGCATCGGGCACGGCATCCTTCAATGCCTGCAGGCGTTGCGGCGCCTCGCGCGTGTCGGCCACGCGCACGCGCGCACCGCAGCGCGCCAGCCACTGCGCCATGGCCAGACCCGACTCGCCCAGTCCGAGGACCAGGGCGTGCTTGCCGGCATATTGTTCAAGATGGTTCATCAGCGCAGCTTCAGGGTGGACAGGCCGACCAGCACCAGCATCATCGTGATGATCCAGAAACGCACGACGACCTGGGTCTCGTTCCAGCCTTTTTGTTCGAAGTGATGGTGCAAGGGCGCCATCAGGAACACGCGGCGCCCGGTGCCGTAACGCTTCTTGGTGTACTTGAACCAGCTGACCTGGATGATCACCGAGACCGTTTCGGCCACGAATACGCCGCCCATGATGAACAGGACGATCTCCTGGCGCACGATGACGGCAATGGTGCCGAGCGCGCCGCCGAGCGCCAGCGCGCCGACGTCGCCCATGAACATCTGGGCCGGGTGCGCGTTATACCAAAGAAAAGCCAGGCCCGCGCCGGCCATCGCGCCGCAGAAAATCAACAGTTCGCCCGCGCCGGGAATGTGCGGAATGAACAGGTACTTGGAGTACGTGGCGCTGCCGGTCAGGTAGGCGAACAGGCCCAGGGCCGAGCCGACCATCACGGTGGGCATGATCGCCAGGCCATCGAGGCCGTCGGTGAAGTTGACCGCATTGCTGGTGCCGACGATGACGCAGTAGGTCAGCGCGATGAAGCCCCACACGCCGAGCGGATAGCTGACGGTTTTCACGAACGGGACGATCAGGTCGGCCTTGGGCGGCAGGTCGAGCGAAAAGCCCGACTGCACCCACGCGTAGAACAGGTCCCACACCTTGCCGGGCGTCGGCGCCGACACCGAGAACGCCAGGTAGAGCGAAGCGGCGATGCCGATCAGCGACATCCAGAAGTATTTTTCGCCCGAGCGCATGCCTTCCGGGTCCTGGTACACCACCTTGCGGTAGTCGTCGGCCCAGCCGATGGCGCCGAAACCGAGGGTCACGACCAGCACCGGCCACACCAGGCGGTTCGACAGGTCGCACCACAGCAGGGTCGACACGCCAATGGCGATCAGGATCAGCACACCGCCCATGGTCGGGGTGCCGTGTTTTTTCAGGTGCGTCTGCGGACCGTCCGGGCGCACGGCCTGGCCGACCTTGAGCGAGGTCAGTTTGCGGATCACGGCGGGACCGGCGACAAGGCCGATCAATACCGCCGTGATGGTGGCGAACACCGCGCGAAAGGTGATGAAGTTGAAGATTCGCAGAGGACCGAGTTCGTCCTGGAACATTTGTGCGAGCCAGAGCAGCATGTTAGTGGGCTTCCTTACTTGTGTTGTGTGATCCGACCAAGTGAGCGACGACGCGTTCCATTTTCATGAAACGCGAGCCCTTCACCAGTACAGTCGCGTCAGATTTGCTGCCCAATTGTGTATCGAGTGCCGCTAATAATTCGTCGAACTGCGTGTAATGGCGTGCGCCGGCCGCGTCCATGTGGCGCGTCAGCTCGCCGGTGACGAGCACCGTGCTGATGCCGCGCGCGCTGGCGTAGGCGCCGATTTCTTCGTGAAACTCGCGTCCCTGCGTGCCGACTTCGCCCATGTCGCCCAGCACCAGGATGCGCGGCTCCCTGGCCTGCGCCAGCACGTCGATGGCGGCGCGCACCGAATCCGGATTGGCGTTGTAAGTGTCGTCGATGACGGTGGCGCCGCAAGTGGCCTGCTTGCGCTGCAGACGTCCGCTGACCGGCTCGAACGCGGCCAGGCCGCGCGCGACGGCATCGGCGTCGATGCCGGCGGCCATGCTGCAGGCGATCGCCGCGAGCGCGTTGCGCACATTGTGCAGGCCGGCCGCAGCCAGCTTGACGACGAAGTCACGAGGCCCAGCACCGTCCATGCGCACGGTCACATCGAGCTCGCTGCCGAAATCGGCGGCGCGATGCACGCAGCTCACATTCAAGGCGGCGTCAAACCCGAAGGTGACGACCTTGCGGCCGGCCGCCATGCCCTGCCACAGCGCGCTGTACTCGTCGTCGCCCGGGAATACCGCCACGCCGTCCTGCGCCAGGCCGGCCAGCACGGCGCCGTTTTCGCGCGCCACCGCTTCCACGGTGTGCATGAATTCCTGGTGCTCGCGCTGGGCGTTGTTCACCAGGCCGATGGTGGGCGCGGCAATTGCGCTCAAGCGCGCGATCTCGCCCGGGTGGTTCATGCCCAGTTCGATCACGGCCGCCTTGTGTGCGGCGGTCAGGCGCATCAAGGTGAGCGGCACGCCGATTTCGTTATTCAGGTTGCCGCGCGTGGCCAGGCGCGTCGCTTCCGACAGGCCGGCCGCCAGGATCGCGGCGATCATTTCCTTGACCGTGGTCTTGCCATTGCTGCCGGTGACGCCGATCACGGGAATGGCATATTGCGCGCGCCAGACATTGGCGATGCGGCCCAGCGCGACGAGCGTATCGGGCACCACGATGGCAGGCAGGGTCCAGCCCTGCGGCAGCTGTTCGACAACGACGGCGGCAGCGCCCCCGGCGGCCACTTGTGCCAGGAAGTCGTGGGCGTCGAAGGTCTCGCCGCGCAAGGCGACGAACAGCGCGCCAGGACCGGCGCTGCGGCTGTCGGTCGAGACGCTGGTAAAGCTGGCGTCGGCCGTCATGCGCGCGTGGGAAATAGCTGCGGCCAGTTGTGCGAGCGAGCCGTGCATCAGTTAGTCCTCATCATGGTCACGCGCGCGGCCAGCGCCAACGCGGCGTGGTCGGCGTCGGAAAACGGCATCTTGCGGCCCTTGATTTCCTGGTACGGCTCATGGCCTTTACCGGCCAGCAGGATCACGTCCGGCTTGGCCGCGTGCTTGACGGCCGACAGGATCGCCGCGGCGCGGTCTTCGATGGCCTGGAAACGCGAGCCCGGACGCGCCGGGTCCATGCCGGCGACGATCTGGCTGATGATGGCAGCCGGATCTTCGCTGCGCGGATTGTCGCTGGTGACCAGCACATGTTCGGCGATCTGGGCGATCGCCCCCATTTGCGGGCGCTTGCCCGGATCGCGATCGCCCCCGCAGCCGAACACGCACCACAACTGGCCGCCGCGTTCGTGCGCAACCTGGCGCAGCGCGCCCAGGGTCTGCTCCAGCGCGTCGGGCGTGTGGGCGTAGTCGATGACCACCATCGGCGCATCCTGGCCGCCGATCTGCTGCATGCGGCCGGGGGCCGGCGTGAGCGCTTCGATGGCGTCGAGCGCGGCGCGCAGAGCGACGCCCTTGGCCAGCAGCGCACCGAGCACCGCCAGCGCATTGCTGATGTTGAAATGGCCCACCAGGCGCGTCTTGACCTGCGCGCCGCCGAGCGGCGAATCGAGATGGAATTCGGTACCCGCATGGCGGCTGCGGAACTGCGAGGCGCGCAGCATGGTCACGCCGGCGATGTCGGGCTGGGAAGCCGCGTCGCGCAGGGTGTAGCCGGTGACGGAAGGGCCGCCGGTCTGGGATAGAAGTTGGTTGACCAGGCGTTGTCCTGCCGGGTCGTCGAGGTTAAGCACTGCTGTTTTCAATCCTGGCCACGCGAACAGCTTAGCCTTCGCCGCTTCGTAGCATTCCATGGTGCCGTGATAATCGAGGTGGTCGCGCGTCAGGTTGGTAAACAGCGCAACGTCAAAATGCATGCCCAGGGTACGGCCTTGCCCGAGACCGATGGAGCTTACCTCAATCGCCAGCGCGGTGGCGCCCGCATCGCGCACGCCGGCCAGTTTTTCGGCCAGCAGCACCGCGTCGGGCGTGGTGTAGCCGGTGACGTCGTACTCGACTTCGCCGCGCCCGCCGAACAGGCCCACGCCGAGCGTGCCGATGACGGCGGCCGTTTCGCCCAGGCGCGCAAAGGCCTGGCCGAGCCAGACCGCGCAGGAGGTCTTGCCGTTGGTGCCGGTGACGCCGACGGTGAACATGGCGCTGTCCGGCATGCCATAACAAGCGTGCGCGATCGGACCGGCCTGCGCTTTCAGGTCGGTCACGGCCAGGTGCGGCACGCCGGGCGACTCGGTCCAGGCGAAATCGCGATCGTCGTAGACGACAGCGGCGGCGCCCTGCGCGATGGCCTTGGCGATGTAGGCGCGGCCGTCGGCGGCGTCGCCCGGATAGGCGAAGAAGACGTCGCCCGGCTTGACGCGGCGCGAGTCGGAGACCACCCTGGCGCCCGGGGCAACCTCGGCGATCCAGGTGCACACCTGCTGCGGATTCAAAGACGGCATGGCATTACCAATGACAGGACGCATTACATTACCTCCCCGGAGCCATCGTTCGGCGCGACGATTTCGATCACGTCCGAATCGGGCGGAATGTTCAGAGCACGCAGCGAGTTGGCGGCCAGCGCGGCGAAAGTCGGCGCCGCCACGATGCCGCCGAAGTGGCCGATGGCGGTCGGTTCGTCGATCATGACGGCGATGATGAAGCGTGGGTTCGACATCGGCACCATGCCCACGAAACTGCCGATGTACTTGCGCGGCATGGCGTACTTGCCGTTTTCGACCTTGTAGGCGGTGCCGGTCTTGCCGCCCACGCGATAGCCGGGGACCTGCGCCTGCTTGGCGGTGCCGTGCGCGCCCGAGACCACCAGTTCGAGCATCTCGCGCATCTGGCGCGCGGTTTTCGGCTTGATGATCTGGCGCCCCACCGGCGGCTCGGTGACCTTCTGGAACGACAGCGGAATGGTGTCGCCATCGCGCGCGAACATCATGTAGCCGCGCGCGAGCTGCAGCAGCGAGACCGAAATGCCGTTCCCGTAGCTCATGGTGGCCTGCTCCACCGGACGCCACGATTTATACGGACGCACGCGCCCGGCCACCGCGCCGGGAAAGCCGAACTTGGGCTGCTGGCCGAAACCGACTTCGGTAAACATCTCCCACATTTCGCGCGGCGGCATCGACAGCGCCAGCTTGGAAGTGCCGATATTGGACGACATTTCGACGATCTCGGAGACCGTGATCACGCCGTGCGCCTTGGTGTCGGAAATGGGCGCGCCATTGATCACGAAGCGCCCGGCCCCGGTATCGATACGCGTGGCGGGCGTGACGCGCCCGGTGTCGAGCGCCAGCGCCACGGTAAACGGTTTCAGGGTCGATCCCGGTTCGAACGTATCGGTGATCACGCGGTTGCGCAGCTGCGCGCCGGTCAGGCCCTTGCGGTCGTTCGGGTCGTACGTCGGCCAGTTGGCCAGCGCCAGCACTTCGCCGGTTTTCACGTCCAGCACCACGGCGGCGCCGGCCTTGGCCTTGAACTTGGCCACGGCTTCCTTGACCTGGTTGAAAGCGATGTATTGCAGCTTGCTGTCGACCGACAGGGTCAGGTCGCGCCCGTCGTGGGGCTCTTTCGACAGGCCCACGTCTTCGACGATCTGGCCGAGGCGGTCCTTGATCACGCGGCGGCTGCCGGTGGTGCCGACCAGGTTCTTTTGCTGGGCCAGTTCCATGCTTTCCTGGCCGGCGTCTTCGACGTTGGTGAACCCGACCAGGTGGGTCGCGATTTCGCCCTGCGGATAGAAGCGCTTGTATTCCTTGCGCGTGTCCAGGCCCTTGATGCCCAGTTTGGCGATCTGCTCGATCACGGGCATTTCGACCTGGCGCTTGAGGTACACGAAGGTGCGGTCGGAATCGAGTTTCTTGCGCAGCTCGGCGTCGCTCATCTTCAGCAGTCCGGCCAGGGCGCGCAGTTTTTCCGGGGGCGACTCGAGCACGTCTTCGGGAATGGCCCATACCGCCTTGACCGGCACCGAGGAGGCCAGCACCTGGCCGTTGCGGTCGAGGATGCGCCCGCGCGTGGCGGGCAGCTCGATGGTGCGCTCGTAGCGGTTCTTGCCCTGCCCGATCAGGAATTGATTGGAGACAGTTTGCAGCCACACGGCGCGCCCGGCCAGCACCACGAAGGACGCGAACAGCACGAACAGCACGACGCGCGAACGCCAGGTGGGCAGGCTCACCGCCAGCACCGGGCTTTTCGAGAACGATACGCCTTTCGAGGCCGCTACGCGCGCGCCTGCCGCACCATTGCTACCGCGTTTCATTGCGCTCCCTCCGTGAGGTACTGCGTGCGCGCCGGCGTCAGCGGCGTCATGTCGAGCTTGTCGCGCGCGATCTGTTCGATGCGCGCGTTGGTGCCCAGGGTCGACTGGTCGAGCTGCAACTGGGCCCAGTCGATTTCGAGCTGGCGCGCCTGGTGTTCGAGCTTGCCCAGCTCGATGAACAGGTTGCGCGCCTGGAACTGGGCGTTCACCAGCGACAAGGCGCAGCCGACCAGCAACACGGCGAGCACGGCGTTGATCTTGCCGTTCACGGGGCGCTCCGCACGGGAATCGATGCGGGCAGCCGTTCGGCCACCCGCATCACGGCCGAGCGCGCGCGCGGATTGCCTTCGATCTCGGCATCGGACGGCTTCATCTTCTTGACGAGCTTCATCAGCGGCTGCGGCAGGTCGACCGCGCGGATCGGCAGGCGGCGGTCGGGCTGCTCGAGCTTGACCTTGCTGGCCAGGAATTGCTTGACCATGCGGTCTTCCAGCGAATGGAAGCTGATCACGGCCATGCGTGCGCCGGGCGCGAGCATGGCGTACGCCGCGCTCAAGCCTGTTTCAAGGTCTTCAAGCTCTTTATTGATGAAAATCCGGATAGCTTGAAAGGTCCGTGTGGCCGGATCCTTGCCCTTCTCCCGGGTTTTAACCGCGTTTGCCACGATGCCGGCAAGCTGTCGTGTGCTTGAAATTGGTTCGACTGCCCGGCGAGCAACAATCGCCTTTGCAATCTGAAAAGCAAACCGTTCTTCCCCATAATCGCGAATGACCCTTTCCAATTGTTGTTCAGTCTCGGTGGCCAGCCAGTCGGCGGCGGAAACGCCGCGCGTGGTGTCCATGCGCATGTCGAGCGGGCCGTCGTTGCGGAAGCTGAAACCGCGCGCGGCGTCGTCCACCTGCGGCGAGGAAATGCCCAGGTCGAGCAGGATGCCGTCGACCTGCGCCACGCCGCGCGCGGCCAGGGCCTGCTGCATGGTGGCGAAACTGTCGTGCACGATCTCGAAGCGCGCGTCACTGATCTGGCCGGCGGTGGCGATCGCCTGCAAGTCCTTGTCGAAGGCAAACAGGCGCCCT
>DASVVC010000018.1:0-9490 GCA_036386755.1 Telluria sp. | reverse complement strand
GGTGCGCCGGCCGCCGGTTGTGCAACTTAGTCCGTTCAGGTCGGACCGTTGATGCTCATGCGCTGCGTGTGCGTCCAGCGGTGGTCGGACGCCGACACCGCCGAGTTGTAGGTGCGGTAGGTTTGTCCTTCACCCGGCCATGGGTCCATGATGTACACGTTGTTGACGCCATTGGCGGTCTCGTACCCGCGTCCCACCATGATGTGCCCACCGCCGTTGCTCCAGCCGTAGCGCATCACGAACGGGCGGTTGGCGTTGATGTCGGACACCACGCTGCTCCACGACGAGGCCACGCTGTATGCGCCGTTCGCCACGCCCCACGCCTTCAGGATATTCTGCACGCTGCCGTTGGAGCCGTACATATTGTTCGGCTGGTTGGCCGGGCTGTTCCAGTTGAAGTACGTGTTCCCGCAGGCGTAGTTCAAGCCGAACGCCCAGTTCACGATCTGGCACTGGCTCGGTGTCTTATTGTAGTAGTTCAGCACCGCCTTGCTCGACGCCGACCAGCACCACTGGCTGTGTTCCTGGGTCGTCAGCGGTACGTTCAGCGTGCGCCATTGCGCCATGGCGGCCGGCAGTGCCAGCAACAGCGATACACCGACGACGATTTTTTTCACATTTGTGTTCATGTTATCTCCTGATCTATTCTGGGATGGCCGGCTTACTTCGAAGCGTCCAGGTTCTGCTTGACCGCGCTGCGCAGCGGCTGCAGCAGCTCCGCTTCGTCCATCAGCGCCTCGCCAGCCTTGCCGTCCTTGACTGCGCGCTGTTGCATCAGCAGCGATTCGCGCGCCGAATGCAAAGGCGCGTAGCGCGTGCGGCCATCATCGCGGCCGACCACTTCCAGCAGGTCCGAGCGTGCCTGGTAGATGCGTACGAAGCGCACATTGCTTCGCTCGGCGTCGCCGTAGTAGCCCATCGACGCATCCACATCTTTTGCCAGCACGGCAGCGCCGTAGGCGACCGTTTCGTAGTTCCCGTTATTGAGCTCCACCGTCGCCATGCCGATCGGGCGCTGGTTCAGCAAGATCACGAAGCGCCACTGGCCGGTGGCCTTGGCCATCTGCTTCATGCTGCCGCGCCCCGCCAGCAGTTCGTTCGGATCGATCGTATAGACCGGGAAGCCGTAGCCGATCTTCGCTTCCTTCAGGTCCTGCATGTCGTTGATGTCGAGGGGGAAGTCGACCGGCGTGCCGCTGGTGCCGCGCACCTGCATCTGGTGCGTGACGAACTGGGCGAAGTCGCGCTGGGCCGCCGCCTGCGCCGCCGCCGCTGCGCGCTTGGGCACGGCCTTGAAGGTGCTGGTTCCATCCGACTGCGCCATTGCGGGCGCGCCGGCCAGGGCCAGGCTGGCGCCGCACAGCAGGGCGGCAAGCATGGGACGGCATGAGAGCATTTTTGTTTGCATTATTGACTTCTCCTCACATAGATTGATACGAGAGCCCCGCCTGTCCAGGCGGGGTGGGTGCTGCGACAGCATTGGCATGCACGCATGCCGGACATCGGTCAACGCACGTGGTCAGTGCGTTGGAAAATCGAGAGAGCGCTGCATCAGGTCGCCGATCATGTCGGCGGTGACGGCCGACAGGGTCCAGCCCAGGTGCCCGTGCCCCGTGTTGTAGAAGACGCAGGGCGATTTGCCGCGACCGACGCGCGGCAGCATGGTCGGCATCATCGGGCGCAGGCCGGCCCAGGGAATCACGCTGCGCGTGTTCACGCCTGGGAAGCACGCGTGCACCCAGTCGATCAGCGGGCGAATCCGGTCGTCGCGGATATCGCGGTTGAAGCCATTGAATTCAGCCGTGCCGGCCACGCGGAAGCGGTCAATCCCCAGGCGGCTGGTCACCAGCTTGGTGGCGTCGTCGAGCAGGCTGACGGTGGGCGCCGCAGCCTGGCTGGCGGCATCAAGCAGGTTGACCGTGATCGAATAGCCTTTGACCGGATAGATGTTGACCCGGTCGCCCAGGCTCGCGGCCAGTGCGCGGCTGGCGGTGCCGGCGCAGATGACGACGCCGTCGTAGGTCTCGGTCTGGGTGTGCTCGCCGTCGCCCAGGGTCACGTGCGCGTGGCGGCCGTCGGTGCGCACGGCGCCGATTTGCATGCCGTAGCGGCAATCCACGCCATGGCGGCGTGCGGCGGCGGCGAGACCCGTGGTGAATTTGTGGATGTCGCCGGTGGCGTCGCTGTCGGTGAAAAAGCCGCCGTAATAGTCGCCCGCCAGGGTCGGTTCGATGCTGCGCATTTCGCCGGGAGTCACCGCCCGCCGCGCCAGGCCGCCGGCGGCGAGCATCTTGCTGACCGTGGCGGCGTGCTCGAAGCCGGCCTTGTCGCGGTAGATGTGCAGGATGCCTTCGCGCTTGACGTCGAAGTCGATGCCCTCGGCCTCGGCCCATGCGAACAGGTGCTCGCGCGCGGCAATGGCCAGGCGCGCCGTCTCCACGGTGTTCCTGCGGTAGTGGGGAATGGCGGCGGCAAATTCGGCGAACCACGACAGCTTGTGCCAGCTCGGTTTGGGGTTCACCAGCAGCGGCGCGTCGCGCCGGAACATCCATTTCAAGCCCTTGAGCATGGTGGAGCGGTGGTTCCAGACTTCCGCGTTCGAGGCCGACAGCTGGCCGCCGTTGGCGAACGAGGTTTCCATCGCCGCGTAGCGGTGTTTTTCAAGCAGGGTGGTGGCGAAGCCGCGTTTGGCCAGGGCGTAAGCGGTCGTGACGCCGGTAATGCCGCCGCCAATTACTGCAATGGTTTTCATGGTTAATCCAGGTCCGAAAAACGTCAGATAGGGGAGTTCCGCGCGCGCAAACGCGTCGGATACCCCCTCTGTGCTGGACCTGAGAGATTCGCCGGCAACGCGCGATGCGTGGCCGGTTTGCTCCTTCGGTGCACCGGATGACGACTCCCGGTGGCTCTTCAGAGTTCAAATGCGTTATCGGTCCTTGGGCCTGAGAGATTCCGGGGCGGTTGCTCCTTCGGCGCCATCGACCCCACTGGTGATCGACGGACTCTCCCGATAACGCCTTAGCATTGCGCTAAATATGCCTTGGGCATATGTATGCAGAATACCGCAGGAATTATCGTCAATACAACCTATTTCATTGATGGTTGTTGTTTCCGAGACAATACCGACAAATTACTTCCGGTCGCTGACCTGATCCCAGTCCAGTTCAAAACGCGCCAGGAATTTCTTCAGGCGGTCGGCGTCGTTGGGTTTGCTCTTGGCGCTGCGCGAGACGGCGAACAGCTTGCGGCCGGCATCGGACAGGGTGCTCGACTGGCGGCAGATCTTGACCACGGCGGCCAGTTGCAGGGCGTCGAACAGGTCGAGGCCGGCGGCGGCTTGGTCGCCCATCAGCTCGGCCAGGTCGACCTCGGCCGCGACTGGGGCACGGGTGTAGTGCTGCCAGAGTTTTTGCAGGCGGGCCACTTCGGCGCTGACGATGCCTTCCGAAATGCCGCCGGCCTCGGCCAGGGTCGCCATGCGCGTGACCGAGGCCGACAGGTCGCGGAAGTTGCCCGCCCAGACCGCCTCGGGCGAGATGGCAAAGCGCATGTAGCGCTCGCGTGCCTCCTTGTTGAAACGCACCATCTGCCCGTATTCCTGGCTGAACTGGTTGAGCAGGTAGACCAGGTTGGGCTCGATGTCTTCGGGCCGGTCGACCAGGCCGGGCAGGGCGTAAGTCCACAAATTGATACGCGCGTACAAGTCTTCGCGGAAGCGCCCGGCCACCACCTCGCTGGCGAGATCGCGGTTGGTGCCGGCGATGAGCTGGAAGTCGCTTTGCACTTCGCTGTCGCTGCCGACCGGATGAAAGCGCTTTTCTTCGATGGCTTTGAGCAGCATGGCTTGCTCGTCCGGGCCGAGTTCGCCGATTTCGTCGAGGAATAGCAAGCCTTTGTGGGCGCTACGCAGCAATCCCGGGCGGTCGGCGGCCGCGCCCGTAAACGACCCCTTGACGTGGCCGAACAGGGTCGAGGCGGCGCCGTCGCCGTGCAGGGTGGCGCAGTTGAGCTCGACGAACTTGCCGTCGAGCTGGTGCCGCGTTTTCTTCAGTTCGTAGACCCGGCGCGCGAGAAAGGACTTGCCGGCGCCGGTCGGCCCCATCAGCAGCATGGGCGCGCGCGACTTGATGGCGACGCGTTCGATCTCGTCGATCATGGTGTTGAAGCTGGCGTTGCGGGTGGCGATGCCGGACTTGAGGAAGGCCACGCCTTCGGCTTGCTCGCGCGAAAAGCGCTGGGCGATCTGGTCGTAGCGCGACAGGTCGAGGTCGATCAGCGCGTAGCTGCCCGGTTCGGTCGTGGACTGGCGTCGTGGCGGCGAGCTTTGCAACAGGCGGCCGGGGAAGAAGCGCGCTTCCGTCATCAGGAACATGCAGATCTGCACGACGTGGGTGCCGGTGGTGATGTGGATCCAGTAATCCTCGTTGTCCGGGTCGAACGGGTAGGTCTTGGCGAAGTCGTACAGGGCGCCGTAGACCTCGCCGAAATCCCAGGCGTCGCTGATCGGAATATTGTGCGGCACAACCGTGGTTTCAGGCGAGACAGCGGCGATGTCGGCCGTGACGGCATCGACCAGCGGACCGAATTTGCCGCTGTAGAGCATGTCGAAGCGGTGCACGGCGTATTCCTCGTGCTGGGTGATGGCAATGCTCGGGCGCCACTTTTCCCAGCGGGCCGGGCCTTTGCCGCTGTCGAGCTGGGTGCCCACGAATCCGAGGACGACGATGCGTTTCTTTTTCATATTTTTATAAATGTTTATCTTATTGGATAATTTATCACGTGCTTGCCAACTTGTCCATTTATTGGCTGTCGCGATTGGTGAATTGGTAATCTTTTTAAAATCAAGCACTTATCGCATTACGGTACAGTGTTCGCACGCGCTGGCACGCTGTTTGCAATAGAGGAGATACAAACAAGAAAAAACGAAGGAAATGAAAATGGCAAACGCACAGTTGTTCCAGACCTTGAAGGGAATCTTTGTCCCTCGCGCCGATGGTCTTAATTCGGCAGGCGCTGCGGCTTACACCATGACGCCACGGCACCGGCTGGCGCAGTATGCCGCCACCGGATGCCTGAATTCGACCTATTACGTCGATGCGCAGTCGCAATTGTCGACGGTGCTGGAGCTGTGCGAAAAAGTCGACGCCAAATTTATTGCGCAGACCGCGATTTACTGCCGCGAACGCGGTTATATGAAGGATATGCCGGCGTTGCTGACCGCGGTATTGGCCGCCAAGGGCGCGCCGGAACTGACCCCGGTATTTCGCCGCGTGGTCAATAACGGCAAGATGCTGCGTAACGTGGTGCAGATTATCCGCTCCGGCGCGGCGGGCCGTAAATCGCTGGGTACCCGGCCGAAAAAGCTGGTGCAGCAATGGCTGAACCGCGCATCGGAAAAAGAACTGCTGTCCGCGTCCATCGGCACCATGCCGTCGCTGGGCGATGTGGTGAAGATGGTGCACCCGAAGCCGTCGCAAGCCTGGCGCGAAGCGTTTTTCGCCTGGCTGATCGGCAAGCCGTTTAATACGGAGGCGCTGCCGGATGCGCTCAAGGCTTTCCAGGCGTATCAGGCCGACCAGTCGCTTGCGGTGCCCGACGTGCCGTTCCAGATGCTTACTTCACTGTCGTTGTCGCCGCAGGCATGGGCGCAGATTGCACGCCAGGGCGGCTGGCACATGGTACGCATGAATTTGAATACCTTCGGCCGCAATGGTGTGTACCAGCTGCCGGGCATGATCGAAGTGATCGCCGACAAACTGCGCGATCCGGAGGCGATTGCCAGGTCGGGCGTGTTTCCGTACCAGCTGATGTCGGCGTATATGGCGGCATCAAGCGACGTGCCACGGGCGATCGGCGACGCTTTGCAGGATGCGCTGGAACTGTCGCTTGCGAATGTACCTGAAATCGAGGGCAGGGTCGTGATTTGCCCGGATGTGTCGGGATCGATGCACTCGCCGGTGTCGGGCTATCGCGCCGGTGGCACGTCGAAGGTGCGCTGTATCGATGTGGCGGGGCTGATGGCTGCTGCCATGCTGCGCAAGAATCCCGATGCGCTGGTGCTGCCGTTCGAGAATTATGTGCGTGTTTGCGAACTCAATGCCCGCGATACGGTCATGACCAATGCGCAGAAGCTGGCGGCGATTGGCGGTGGCGGCACCAATTGCAGTGCACCGCTGGCGCAGATGAACAAGCAGAAGGTGATGGCCGACCTGGTGGTGTACGTGTCCGATAACGAATCGTGGATCGACCAGCGCGCCGGCGCCACCGCCACCATGGCCGAATGGGCGGTGTTCAAGCAGCGCAATCCGGCGGCGCGGCTGGTATGCATCGACTGCACGCCGAACAGTACCAGCCAGGCGGCCGAGCGTGGCGATGTGTTGAACGTGGGCGGTTTTTCCGACGACGTCTTCAAGATTATCGCCGCGTTTGCGGCAGGCCAGCTGGGCGCCGGGCACTGGGTGGGCGAGATCGAATCGATCGCGCTGGAGTAGAGTTGTTGACGTACCGGTTTTGAGTGCAGTGCGAATGCTGATGCGAATACATCTTCCCATGTTCCATTTCGCATCGACTCTTTGTCGCACTGTGCTCAATCGTTTTACCCCGAATGCAGGCAGGACTACATTCCAGGGTTGCCAGGGCTACGCGTCCGACAACCAGACGTCTTGCCGCTCCTTGTCGGGTTTTGTTTTACAGGTTTTGAGTGCGGTACGAATGCTTGATGCGAATACATCCTTTAAATTTATCTCGCATCGGATTTTTTTGTCGCACCGCACTCGATCGTTTTACCCCGAATGCAGACATGACTACAGGGATTGCTGTTGGCCTGGCGCCGGCAATTATTGTCGTGTCGACTCCTTGTCGGGAATTGATTTTGGCGAATGCAGTCCGGACTACATTGAGTCCCCGGTTCGAGCCCGGGCGGTTGCGCAAGCGGCTGTAGCTCAGTTGGTAGAGCAGATTGTCCGGGCGATATTGTCGCCACCCTTGCATCACCTTATATATAGTGAGAAAAATATGAAAAACGAAAACTACGATGTCCTGAACGTGGACGATGGCCGCCATGTCAAAATGTGGACCAAAGGCGTGCCGGTGGAAGATGTGGCCAAGAAGCAGCTGGCCAACACCGCCAAGATGCCTTTCATTTACAAGCATATCGCGGTCATGCCCGACGTTCACCTGGGTAAAGGTTCGACTATCGGCAGCGTGATTCCGACCCTCGGCGCGGTGATTCCGGCGGCTGTCGGCGTGGATATCGGTTGCGGCATGATGGCGGCCAAGACCACCCTGACTGCGAACGACCTGCCGGACAACCTGTCGGCCCTGCGTAGCGCCATCGAGCGTGCGATCCCGCATGGCATGTCGCCGAAGACGCGCGGCTACCGCGGCCGCGACGAAGGTTCGTGGAATACGCCGCCGGCGGCGGTGGATGTGGCCTGGGGCCAGTTGAAGGATGAATTCGATGCCATCTGCCTTAAAACGCCGAAGCTGAAAACGACGAATAACTACCGTCACCTCGGAACCCTGGGAAGCGGCAACCACTTCGTTGAGGTCTGCCTGGATGAGGTCGGTTTCGTCTGGTTCATGCTGCATTCGGGTTCGCGTGGCGTGGGTAACGCCATCGGCACCCACTTCATCGAGCTGGCCAAGAAGGATATGCGCACGCACTTCATCAACCTGCCCGACCAGGACCTGGCGTACCTGGCCGAAGGCACGCAGCACTATAACGATTACATCCAGGCGGTCAGCTGGGCGCAGAAATTTGCCCGCACCAATCGCGATGTGATGATGCATAACCTGATCGCGGCGGTGCGTACCGTGATCGCCAAGCCGTTCGAGACGCATGTGGAGGCGGTCAATTGCCACCATAATTACGTGCAGAAGGAGCATCACTTCGGTAAGGATGTGCTTATTACCCGTAAGGGCGCCGTGTCGGCCCGTCCGGGCGAACTGGGAATCATCCCGGGGTCGATGGGTGCAAAGAGCTTTATCGTTCGCGGTAAAGGCAATCCGGACAGCTTCAACAGCTGCAGCCACGGCGCCGGCCGCACCATGAGCCGTACCGAAGCGAAGCGCCGTTTTACTGTCGACGACCAGGTCAAGGCCACCGAAGGGGTGGAGTGCCGCAAGGATGCCAATGTGATTGACGAGATTCCGATGGCGTACAAGGATATCGACGCGGTCATGCACGCCCAGCGCGACCTGGTGGATGTTGTTCATATCCTCAAGCAGGTGGTGTGCGTCAAGGGTTGATGCCGTTGCCGCCTGCTCGCGGCTTACTATATATAAGAAGAAGACTTGAAAATGATTGAATTAGATGGCGCCTTGGGAGAAGGCGGTGGGCAAATCCTGCGCAGCGCGCTGACCTTGTCCATGATTACCGGGCAGGCGTTTTGCATCAATAACATCCGGGCCGGGCGCAAGAAGCCCGGACTGCTGCGCCAGCATCTGGTTGCGGTGCAGGCGGCCACCCAAATCAGCGACGCCACCGCGACCGGGGCGCAATTGGGTTCGCAGACGCTGGTTTTTGCGCCCAAGGCGATCAAGGGCGGCGATTACCAGTTCGCGATCGGTTCGGCCGGCAGCTGCACCCTGGTGCTGCAGACCGTCATGCTGGCATTGCTGCATGCGGACGTGCCGTCGACCGTGCGTATCAGCGGCGGCACGCATAACCCCATGGCACCGCCGGCGCAGTTCCTGCAGCGCGCGTATTTACCCTTGCTGCGCAAGATGGGGGCCGATATCGACATCGAACTGCTGCGCTCGGGGTTTTATCCGGCCGGCGGCGGGTGCATCGTGGCGACCATCGCCCCTTGCGCGCAATTGAAGCAGTTGACGCTAATGGAGCGCGGCGAGCGCACTGGCGGCTACGCAGAGGGCATCGTGGCCGGACTGCCCGCGGGAATCGCGCTGCGCGAACTCGAATGCGTCGGCCTGGGCATGGGTTGGTCCGGTGATCAATTGCGCATGCGTGGTTTGCCAGGCGAGCAGGGGCCGGGCAATGCCTTGCTGATCACCCTTGAATACGAACACGCCACCGAGGTGTTTTGCGCCTTTGGCGAAAAAACGGTGCGGGCCGAAACCGTCGCCAAGGATGCCATGCATGAGGCGCGCCGCTATATAACGTCGCAGGCGGCAGTGGGCGAACACCTGGCGGACCAGCTGATGCTGCCGATGGGGCTCGCGGGCGGCGGCAGTTTTACTGCGGATGTAATCTCCCAGCATGCCACCACCAATGCGGAAGTGATCGGCCGGTTTCTGCCGGTGGCGATCACCCTGGAGGAGGGCGAACAGCGCAGCACCTGTACCGTTCGCGCTACGGCCTGAAAAGAGTCCTTGTCAGGTCGGGGCAGGCTTTGCTATAGTTCGCCTCCCCGAAGAAAACGTTAACGAAATCAAGTAGTTGGCGGGTTGTTAAGGGCGTCTCGAACGAGACGGTGTAGTAAAAAAGAGGTTGACGAAAAACGCAAAACGCCGCATAATCTCATCTCTC
>DASVVC010000017.1:0-87954 GCA_036386755.1 Telluria sp. | reverse complement strand
CGCCCATCCCGGCATGCCCCGGAACGGGAACATGAACCCGGTCAGCAGCATCGACGGCAGGAAGAAAAAGAAGGTCAGCTGCATGGCCTGCATCTGGTTGCGCGCGATGGTCGAAAACGTGAAGCCGATCGCCAGGTTGGCGGCGATGAACAGCACCAGCGCGCCGGACAAGAGCAGCAGGCTGCCCACCATCGGCACGTCGAACACCAGCCAGGACGCCAGCAGGATCACGCCCACCTGGATGTAGCCGATCAGGATATACGGCACGATCTTCCCGATCATGACTTCGAGCGGCGAGACCGGCGTGGCCAGCAGGTTTTCCATGGTGCCGCGTTCGCGCTCGCGCGTCATGGCCAGCGCCGTCATCATCACCATCGTCATGGTCAGGATGACGCCCATCAGCCCGGGCACGATGTTGTAGCGGGTCAGCCCTTCCGGGTTGTAGCGGCGCTGGCTGCGGATCTCGTACGGCGCCTCTCCCGGCCGCAAGCGCGCCAGCGGCCCGCGCAGCTCCGAGCCGATGGCGCGCGCGGCGATCGCATTGACCGACGCCAGCGCGTTGCCGGTGGCCGCCGGATCGGTGGCGTCGGCCGCCAGCAGGATCGCCGGCCGTTCGCCGCGCACCAGCTTGCGCGAAAAGTCGCCCGGCACCACCAGCATGAACTGCACCTCGCCACGCGCGAGCAGCGCGTCGCCCTCGGCCGCGCCGCGCACATGGCGCACCGTGCGGAAGTATTGCGACGTCTCCAGCGCCGCCACCAGACGCCGCGAAAACACGCTGCGGTCATGATCGGCCACGGCCAGCGGCAAATGGCGTACGTCGCTGTTGATAGCAAAGCCGAACAGGATCAGCTGCATGATCGGAATGCCGACCATCATGCCGAAAGTGAGCCGGTCGCGCCCCACCTGGCGCAGTTCCTTGAGCAGCACCGCCAGCATGCGCCGCCAGTTCATGGCGCCGCTCCGCCGAAGTTATCCTGCGCGTCCTGCATCAGCGCGATGAAGACGTCTTCCAGGCTGGTGTCGATCGGCGTGGCGGTCAGCCGCGCCAGGCCTGGCTGCGCGAGCGCCCGCGCCAGCGCGTCGGCGCAGTTGGCGCTCACGTGCAAGGTCATGCCGAACGGCGCGACCGTGCGGACGCCGGGCGTGCCGCGCAAACTGTGGGCGGCGCTGTTCAAGTCAGGCCCGGTGAGCGACCAGGTACGCAGGCCGGCCGAGGCGATCACCTCGGCCACGCTGCCGCGCGCGAGCAGCTTGCCGTAGGCGATGTAGGCCAGCTGGTGGCAGCGCTCCGCCTCGTCCATGTAGTGGGTCGAAACCAGCACCGTCATGCCGCCGGCGGCCAGATCGTGGATCTGGTCCCAGAATTCGCGCCGCGCCGACGGGTCGACCCCGGCCGTCGGTTCGTCCAGCAGCAGCAATTGCGGATCGTGGATCAGGCAGGCCGCCAGCGCCAGCCGCTGCTTCCATCCGCCCGAGAGCGAGCCGGCCAGCTGCGTGCGGCGGCTGGAAAGGCCGAGCTGCTCGAGCGTAGCGGCGATGCGCTGGCGGCGATTGGCGACCTGGTAGACGCGGGCGACGAAGTCGAGGTTTTCTTCGATGCTCAAGTCGTCGTACAGGCCGAATTTCTGGGTCATGTAGCCGACCTGCTTCTTGATCTGGCGCGCTTCGGTGCGGATGTCGTAGCCAAGGCAGCGGCCCTGCCCTTCGTCGGGCGTGAGCAAACCGCACAGCATGCGGATGGTGGTGGTCTTGCCGCTGCCGTTCGGACCCAGAAAGCCGTAGATGCGGCCGCGCTCGACGCGGATGTCGACATGGTCGACCACCATGCGCCCGCCGTAGGACTTGGTCAGGCCCTGCACATCGATGACGATGGCGGGTGCGCTTACCGGGGCGGTCACCGGGGAGCTCATGACGGCGGCTCCGTGCGCACCGTCAGCGGCTGGCCGGGATGGAGTGCGGCCTGCCCCGGCGCGGGCGAGGCTTCGACCATGAACACCAGCGCGGCGCGGTTTTCCTTGCTGTAGATGAGGGGCGAGGTGTATTCGGCCTCGGGTGAAATGAAGGTGATGCGCCCCTTGAGCGGCTGCGCGCAGCCGTCGCAGGCGATGACGGCGCCCTGTCCCACGCGGATCTTGCCCAGTGCCGTTTCGGGAATGAAGAAGCGCGCCTTGACGTTCGCCGGCGGCAGCAAGGTGACGATGGCGGCGCCGGCCGGCACCCATTCGCCGGCGCGGTAGGCGACCTCGCTGACCATGCCGGCCACCGGCGTGGCCTGGGCTTTCTGGTCGACCTTCCACTGGGCCTGCGCCAGTTGCGCGCGCGCCGCTTCGACTTCTTTTTCGGCCGCCGCCACCTGGTCGCTGCGGGCGCTGGTGCCGGCGCTGCGCAGGCGCGCGCGCGCCTGTTCCACGCGGGCGCGGTCGGCCCCCAGGGCTGCCGTGGATTGATCGAGCCGGGCGCGCGAGATGAATTTGTCGGCCACCAGCTTGCGCTCGCGCTCCAGGTTCGCCTGCGACAGCGCCAGCGCCGCTTCGGCTTCGCGCAGCGCCGCCGCCAGCGCCGCCATGTCATCCCTGCGCGCGCCCTTGCGCAAATCGGCCAGCAGGGCTTCGGCGCGCCCGACCCGGCTCTGCGCTTCCTGGCGCGCGGCCGTTTCGCTGGCCTGTTCCAGCACGTAGGCCGGCGCCCCCGCCTCGACCCGGTCGCCGCGGCGCAGGTGCACGTTGGTCAAGGTGCCGGCCAGGGGCGCCGACAGGCGCACGTATTCGCCTTCGGCGTAGCCGGAAAAAGCGGCGTCGGGCGCACGGCCGCAGGCGGCGCACAGGATGAGCGGCACGGCTGCGGCAAGCAGGAATGGTTTCATGGCGGCGCAAACTCCTTTGGAGTAGTCAGGATGGCGCGCATGGCCAGGTCGATGCGCAGGCCGATGGCTTGATCGGACAACAGCGCCTGCTGCGCCAGCGCCGCCAGTTCGGGCGGGGCGGCGGGCAGGCGTTCGAGCGCGCCGCCGGCGAACACGGGACCGGCGATCGCGCCGAGCAGGAACGGCAGCAGCTGCATGACCGGAGCGTCGATGATGTCGCCCTCGGCCTGGCCCTGGCGCAGCAGCCCGGCCAGCACGGCGATGTGGCGCGGCAGGTTCTCGCGCAGGAAAGCGACCGGCAGCGCTTCGCCGCGCGTCGCGTCAGACAGCAGCGTCAAGAGCAGGCGGCGGTGGCGGCTGGCAAAGCCGGCCAGCACGCGCAGGGCGCCATCGAGGCTCCGGGCGCCCCCCTGCAACGCCTGCGCCCGGAGCGTGAGGGCGGCGAACATTTCCTCGTACATGTGCTGCAGCAGCACGCGCAGGAAATTGTCCTTGTTCTTGAAGTGGTAGTGAAACATGCCGAGGTTGACGCCGGCGTGTTCGACCAGTTTGCGCACCGACAGGCCGGCGCAGCCGGTTTCGGGCAGCAAGACCATGCCCGAGGCGATCAGCCGGGCGTCGATGTGTTGGGATGGGCGGTTCATGCGACTTATTATACGCTTGTGTAGTAATACGTCGACGCTTTCTGTGCGGCAGCACCAGCGGGCAACAGCACGACGCTGACAGGCAGCGCCAGCACAACGCTCAGCAGCAGCGTCCGGGCCTTGCCTGCGTGCCCTTCATGGCCGACAGCAGCGGCGCCAGGCTGACGATGCGCGCGATCAGGAAGGGCTTGTCACTGCAACGCTTCGCTGGCCAGGCGCCTGTTGAGCCGTTGACCCGCATTGGCGGCGTAGGCGCGGCACGCGCCCGGGTCGATAAACGGATTGCTGGCGGCGGTGCGCGCCGCTTGCTTTTCCATCAGGTCGGCGAACCCAGGATGCACCGCGATGAGCACGTCGCACTTGAGCGAGGCGACCTTGTCGATGCTGGCCCGGAACGAGCGCACCCGTTCCGGCATCGAGGCGCTGCCCGAAAAGCGGAAACCATCGTGCGAAATGGGATTGAGGCTGTCGGCATAGACCACGTCGAGGCAGCGCTTGTGCTCGCACGATTGCCAGGTCCACGTGGTGCCGCCGGTAGTGTGGCCGGGTGTCAGGTGGGCCTGGATGGCCAGCGGGCCGACGCGCAGGATGGCGCCGTCGGCCACCTCGGTCACCTGCGCCACCCTGGGGAAGCGGTCCGGGCCGTTGGCCTTGTACAGGGGATCGTCCGGCCCGACCAGGCCGGCGCGCAGCGCCTGCGCCCCCGCTGCGCTGGCGGCCACGGTGGCGCCACTGGCGCGCTGCAGGGTGGCAATGCCGCCCGCATGGTCGTCGTGCGCATGGGAGTTGACGATCAGCTTCACATCCTCGATGCGGAAACCGAGCGCCGCAATGCTGCGGATGATCAGCGGCGCCGACTGCGGCAACGCGCCGTCGAGCAGGATATGGCCCTGCTCGCTGGTGAGCAGCACTGCCGACAAGCCGCGCGGGCCGACATAGTAGGTGTTGCCAACGATCTGGAACGGCTGCTGCGGCTGGTTCCATTCCTCGCACATGCCGCACTTGACGGCGTCCTCGGCCATCGCCGTGGTCGTTCGCGCCGCCGCGAGCGTGAGGGCGAGCGCCAAGGCGGAAGCCAGCTTGCCTGATGTTGTCATGATGAACTCCAATCAAGGATGAGCGCTGCCGCGTCCGCTGCCAACGCTTGCGCGGGCGTGTCGTGCGATGCGATGCGAATTGTGCAATGTTACACCTTCAACAGCACGGCGCATGACATTCGTACTACCCCGCCCTGCCCCCATCTGGTCCGCGCGTCCCATCCACGCCCGCGCAAATCAGGCGTTTGCTCCCATGCGGAACAGGACATCCGGCCGATTCGCCGCCGAGCCCGTCTAAATATACTCGTCTCATCGATCACGCAAACGCCATCCGGCCTTGCCGATCCCGACAACAGATTTCAACAACATTACCGGCGCACAACCATGAACGACACAGCCCTCTTCTTCGAACTGCTCGGCATGCTGGTCACCGATCCGCGTACCGGGGTGCTGCTGGCCCTGCTGCTGGCGGCCGCCGTGTGCGACTGGCGCACCTTCCGCATTCCCAACCTCATCACGGCCGGCGGCATCGTCTTCGCGCTGGTCTACAACACCATCGTGCCGCCCGTCTGGCACGCCGGCTGGACCTGGGCCCCGGCCGGCATGCTGCTCGGCCTGTGCGCCATGCTGCCGATGTACGCGATGGGCGTGATGGGCGCCGGCGACGTCAAGCTGATGGCGATGGTCGGCGCCTTCCTCGGCTTTAACGCGACCTTGCAGGCGCTGCTGTTCTGCGTGCTCACCGCCGGCATCGCCGCCCTCGCCTTCGGCCTGCGCAAGCGGGTCATGGGACGGATGCTGGCCAACGCCGGCGGCGCCATGCGCGGCATGTTCTGGTCCGCCATCGCCAGCGGCAAGCCGCAACTGGCGCACGGCGCCATGCCATCGGTCGGCAAGCTCGCCTACGGCATCAGCATCGCTGTCGGCACCGCGGCCTACCTGGTCGCCCGGCAATTCAACCTCGTCTGACTCGTAGCAAAAGACATAGCCAAAGACATAGCGAAAGGCATCACCATGAAAAACCTCAAGGCACTCGGGCTGATCGCGTTTGCCCTCGTCATCGGACTGGCGGCGGCCGTGTATGCCGCCGGCTGGGTATCGCGCCAGGGCGGCATCACCGTCAACAAGGTGGTGGTGGCGGCGGTCGACATCGAACCGGGCAGCAAGATCAATACCGAAATGCTGTCCCACCTCGACTGGCCGGCCGGCGCCACGCCGCCGGGCGCGTTCAAGAGCGCCGCCGAGCTGCAGGACCGCATCGCCCGGGTCAGCATCCTGCGCGGCGAACCGCTGCTCGACGGCAAGCTGGCGCCGCTGGGCACCATGGGCGGCTTGTCGGCCGTCATCGCCGACGGCAAGCGGGCCATGACGGTGCGCGTCAACGATGTGGTGGGCGTGGCCGGCTTCGCCTTGCCCGGCAACTATGTCGATGTGATGGTCAACGCGCAGCAGGAAAAATCCGGCACCGAAGAAGGCAAGCAGATCAGCAAGACGGTGCTGGAACGGGTGCTGGTGCTGGCCGTCGCCCAGGAAGCCGGCCGCGACGATACCAAGCCGAAGGTGGTCAGCGCCGTCACCTTGGAACTGAGCCTGGACGACGCCGAGAAGCTGGACCTGGCGCGCAGCGTCGGCACCCTGTCGCTGGTGCTGCGCAACCAGGTCGACCAGAAGACGGTGGCCACCGCCGGCATCACCAAGGACGAGCTGTTCGGCACCCGCAAGGCTAGCGCGACCGTGCCGGCGGCGGCGGCGGCAGCGGCCTCGGCCACGGCCGTGCGCCAGCCGCGCCCGCCGCGCCCGCCGCACCTTGCCGCCGCGCAGAGCGCCAGGCGCGCCCAGTGCGTGGATGTGATCCAGCACGGCGTGCTGGCAGTGAACTGCTTTTGAACCGCCACGGAGACCTCACTCATGAACAAGCATATTCGCATGGCGGCGCTGAGCGTCGCAACGGCTGGCATCGTTGCCGCGCCAAACTGCGCCACGGCGGCAGCGGGCGCCACCGGCACGAAAAATTGCAAGTCGGTGGTGGTGGCACCGGCGACCCAGGTGATGCTCGGTAAATCGTCGGTGATTCCCCTGGCCGCGCCGGTGATCCGCATCGTCGCCAGCGGCCAGCGCGACAGCAAGCAGGCGGCGCAGGCAGCCCCGGCGGCGGGCGGCGAGACGGCCGATGTGGACAGCGTGGCCGACATCGAGGTTCTTCTGCTCAGCCCTACCGACCTGTTCCTGCTCGGTAAAAAAGCCGGCGCGACCAGCCTGATCCTGCAGGATGCGCGCGGTGTGTGCACCCTGCGCGACATCGTGGTGGCGATCGACCCGGCCACCCTGCAAGCGAAGCTGGCTGAACTCATGCCCGAAGAAACCGGCATCGTGGTCAAGAGCGCCGAAAACGCCATCGTGCTCACCGGCAGCGTGCGCGACGCCGGCCAGCTCGACGAGGCGCTGCGCGTGGCCGGCGCCTACGGCGGCGGCAAGCGCGTGCTGAACCTGCTGCGCGTGACGTCGCCCCAGCAAGTGATGCTGGAAGTGAAAATCGCGGAAGTGAGCAAGACCCTGCTCGACAAGTTCGGGGTCGACTTCGCCCGCATGGTCGCCTCGGCCGACGGTCTCAGTTCGCGCGTGATTTCGGGCATCCTGGGCGGCGCGCCGGCGGTGCTGGGCCAGTTCAGTCACGGCAGTTCCGGCGCCGCGCTCGGCATCGTGGCCGACGCCGCGGTCCGGGGCGGCAATTCGGCCGCCGGCGCCAAGCTGGCGGCGGGCGCGCGCGGGGCCACCCTGTTCGGCGTCGATGCGCAGAAAAAGGATGGCCTGGTGCGGGTGCTGGCCGAGCCGAACATCATGGCCATCAGCGGCCAGTCGGCCAGTTTTCTATCGGGCGGCAAGATCTTCATCCCGGTGGCCCAGGCGCGCGACAGCGGCGGCTCCACCGTGACCCTGGAAGAGAAGGAATTCGGGGTCGGCCTGAAGTTCTCGCCGACGGTGCTGGGCGGCTCGCGCATCAACCTCAAGCTGGTGTCGGAAGTGTCGGAGCTGGCCCAGACCGGGTCGCCCTTCACCACCAGCGGCGGCGTGACCTCGGTGCTGCCTTCGATTACCACGCGCCGGGTCGATACCACCGTGCAGTTGAACGATGGCCAGAGCTTCGCCGTCGCTGGCCTGATCCGCAACAACGTGACCGAGACGCTGTCGCGCTTTCCGGGCCTGGGCGACATCCCGGTACTGGGCGCGCTGTTTCGCTCGACCGAGTTCCAGAAGGACCAGACCGAGCTCATTTTCATCATCACGCCGCGCCTGGTCAAGCCGGCCGGCGCGCTGGCGGCGCCGACCGACAACCACGTGCCGGCCGACCGCGCCGACCTCATTTTCATGGGCAAGACCGAGGGCAAGCCGGCCCCCGCCAACCGCAAATAAAGGAGAGCGCCATGAACAAATCGATCTCGTACGCCTTGCTGGCCGCGCTGGCCACCCTGGCCGGCTGCGCCACCGCCACCGCCCCCGGCTACGACGCGCGCTTCGGCGACGCCGTGCGCCAGGCGCGCAGCGCCATGACCGTCAACCCGCAGGCGGGCGCCTTGCCCGAGCCGGTAGCCGGCATCGACGGCCAGGCCGCGCGCGAGGCCATGGCGCGCTACCAGGACAGCTTCAAGCTGCCGCCGCCCGTGATCACCGTCATCAATGCCGGCGGCCCCGCCGCCCGGTGAAGCATCCGGCAGCGGCCACGGGGCCGCTGCCGGCGCAGTATCCCGCCCGCAGGGGCGGGCATGTTCGCCCCATCCATCTCACTGAAAGGTACGCAAAATGAACACTTTTTTGAAAACGATAAGCCAGTCGGTCCAATCCTTCGCCCGCGACGACGAAGGCGCCCAGGTCGTCGAGTACGCGCTGATCATCGCGGTCGTCTCGATCATCCTGGTGGTGGCGCTGCGTAACCTGACCGGCACCAGCTTCTCGGGCTTCATCACGCGCGTGGGCACCTGCCTGACCGGTGGCACCTGCGCCTGACCGGCCCCCGCTCTTCTCATCTCATCTCCTCTCACCATCGTCCCACCTCAACTGAAAGGTCCACACCATGAACGCCATGCTCCACACCGCAAGCCGCCGCATCGGCTCCTTCTGGCGCGACGACGAAGGCGCCCAGGTCGTCGAATACGCGCTGATCATCGCGGTCGTCTCGATCATCCTGGTCGTCGCACTGCGCAACCTGACCGGCACCAGCTTCGACGGCTTCATTACGCGCGTCGCCAACTGCCTGACCGGCACCTCCTGCAGCTAACGCCAGCGGACGGACCGCGGCCTGCCCGCGGCCCGTCATTTTTCGGATGAAAACCATGATCCCGCACACCCGATACGCCGCCGATCACCGCCAGCAAGGCGCGGTGATCCTGACGGTCTGCTTCCTGCTGTTCTTCCTGCTGGGGTTTGTCGCCATCGCCTTCGACCTGGGGCGCCTGTTCATCGTCAAGACCGAGCTGCAAACGGCCATGGACAGCTGCGCGCTGGCGGCCGCCCAGGAGCTCGACGGCCAGTCCGGGGCGCTGGCGCGGGCGCGCCACGCCGGCACCACCGCGGCCAACCTGAACCGGGTCAACCTGCAGTCGGCCAACTGGGACGGCAAGGGCCAGCTGCCTGAGGCCGGCATCAGCTTCAGGGACGCGGCCTATATGCCCACCACCACGCCGGCCGGCGCGCGCTATGCCCAGTGCGAGCACCGCCAGAACGGCATCAGAATGTGGCTGCTGCACGCGCTGGGCGCCTTCAGCGGCAACGGCACCACCAATCCGGCCACGCGCGCGGTGCTCGCCAGCGCGGTGGCCACGCGCGGCAGTGCGCAGAGTACCTGCCCGATCCCCGTCGCGGTCAAGGCCAGGGCCGGCGGCACGGCGTCGAACAACTACGGCTTCCTGGTCGGCGAATGGGTGACCGTGTTCGACAAGGGCGGCGCGGCGGCAGCGGCCGGCGAAATGGGCTGGTATAACCTCGACGGCAGCACCAGCGCCAGCGAAACGGCGGCCGAACTGGCCGAAGGGGGCCGCTGCGGCACGCGCCTGGGCGACACGCTCGGCACGCCGGGTGCGCAGACCAGCGTGGACCGGCCCTGGAACTACCGCTTCGGGGTCTACAAGAACAGCGACTCGCCCAGCCTGAACCACCCCGACCAGAGCGGCTATTCGTACACCAGCGCCAACTGGAAGAATGCGGTGCCGCAGAACGCCTTTTCCGGCACCCCGGCCCCCGGCTCGCACGCCACGGCGCAAAACTACGTCACCAAGCGCGCCGCCTGGGCTTCGCTGGCCGATACCGGCACCAATATCAAGACCGGCTCGCAGATCGCCTTTGCCGACAACAATCGCCTCAACAGCTTCCAGAAGCTGGCCACGCCGGGCGCCGCCGGCGAGCACCGCCAGTACGGCACCAACCGGCGCCTGGTGATCGTCCCGGTGATCAACGGCGCCTCGCAAGTGACCGATTTCGTGTGCATGTTCATGCTCCATCCATTGAGCGGTCCGAACGACTCGGCCCGGCTGGAGTACCGCGGCCTGGCGGGGATCGCAACCTCGCCCTGCGCCCCGGGCGGCACGCCGGGTGGAGCGGCCGGGCCGCTGGTGCCGGTACTGGTCAGGTGAGCGCCATGAGAACCCGTCAACAAGGCGTCGCCCTGGTCGAATTCGCATTCGTGCTGCCGCTGCTGCTGGTCGTCACGCTGCTGTGCGCCGAACTCGGACGCGCCGTGTACCGCTACAACACCACCGCCAAGACCGTGCGCGACGCGGTGCGCTACCTGTCCGTGCAAACGCCCGGCACCCATGTCACCGAGGCGCGCAACCTGATCCTGTACGGGAACGTGGCCGGCACCGGCGCGCTGCTCGACCCGGCGCTCACCGCAGCCAACGTGCCCACGCCGACCTGGCAGACGGCCGGCAGCGATCCGCTGATGAATACCGTCACGGTGCGCGTGTCGGGCTACCAGTTCCGGCCGATGGTGGCGAACATGTTCGGCGCCAGGTTCTCGATCATTGCCTTCAACGACATCAGCGCCACCATGCGCAGCCCATTATGAAACCTACCTCCAACGGCGCGACCACGATCGAACTGGCCTTCGTGCTGGTGATCTTCTTCATGTTCCTGCTCGGCGCGATGGACATGGCGCGCATGCTGTTTACCTGGAACGCGGCCACCGAAGCCACGCGCGCCGGGGCGCGCTACGCGGTGGTGTGCGCCGACCCGGCCAACCAGGGACAGGTGCTGCAAAAGATGCGCGCGCTGGTACCCGAGATCGGCGCGGTGGCGCTGGCATGGGAGCCGGCCGGCTGCGACGCCACCAGCTGCGCCGGGGTGACGGTCACCATCACCAGCCTGCAGTACCGCTGGCTCTCGCCCTTGCCGGGGGCGCTGGTACCGGCGCGCGCGCTGCCCACCTTCAGCACCTACCTGCCGCGCGAAATGATGCGGCGTGACCCCAATAACGCGCTGATTTGCCAATAACCGCAACCTGAGGAACCCGCCATGAAAGTCGCTCTCGTATCGCCCGACAAAACCCGCCTCACCGAGATCGGCCAGCTGCTGCAGGCCGGCGCGCACGTGGTCGTCCCCACCGTCGGCGGCGCCGCCGACCTGCTGGCGCTGGCCGGGCACGACGCCCTGGACCTGATGCTGGTGGACGGCTGCGCGGATAGCGCCGGCCTGGCCGCCATCGGCGCCGTCACCGGCCGCCATCCGAACCTGGCCGTGGTGCTGCTGTGCGCCGCCTGTTCCCCCGACTTTTTGATCAACGCCATGCGCGCCGGCGTGCGCGAGGTGCTGCCGGCACCGCTCGCGCCGGCCGAACTGGAGGCCTCGCTCGGGCGCGTCGGCGCCAAGCTGCGCGGCGCGCAGATGCACAGCGAAGGCAAGGTGCTCGCCTTTATCGCCTGCAAGGGCGGCAGCGGCGCGACTTTTCTCGCCACCAGCATGAGCTTCCAGCTGGCGCGCACCAGCTCCGTGCTGCTGGTCGACCTGAACCTGCAGTTCGGCGACGCCCTCGCCTTCGTGCATGAAGGCCGCGCGCCATCGACCCTGGCCGACGTGGCGCGGGCGATCGCCCGCCTCGACGCGTCCTTTCTGGCCGCCAGCACGGTCAAGGTGGCGCCCAACTTCAGCATCCTGGCCGCGCCCGAGGACCATGCGCAGGCGGCCGAAATCAGCGCCGCCCACGTGGACGCGGTGCTGGCGCTGGCGGTGCAGCATTACGACTACGTGGTGCTCGATATCGGGCGCCCGGTCACCACCCTGGGCATCAAGGCGCTCGACCGGGCGCACCGCATCTATCCGGTGCTGCAGGCGGGCTTGACGTCGATCCGCAACGCCAAGAAGATGCTGGCCATTTTCAAGTCGCTCGACTACAGCGCCGAAAAAATCGAGCTGATCGTCAACCGCTTCGAGCGCAAGGGACAGATCGGGGTGGCCGAAGTGGAGCGCGCGCTGGGCAAGTTCGCGATCCACACGGTGCCCAACTCGTACAGGCAGATCACGGCCGCCATCGACCATGGCGAGCCTTTGACAATCAGCGCGCGCGCCAATCCGGTGCTGCACGACGTGGCCGACCTGGCCGCCACGCTGACCGCGCGCCCGCACGCCGCGTATGCAACGCAGGATGGCGCGCCGGTGCGCCTGTTCGCCCGCCTGTTCGCACGCCTGTTCAAACGTTCATCTGGCCGCTCGTCCCGCAGCTCGTCCCGCGATCACTCCGGAGAATCCCATGTCCTTCCGTGAACAACTCAATGCCATCGACAGCCAGGCGGACCTGCGCGTGGCCACGCTTGGTGCGAGCGACGACTACCACGCCATCAAGGGACGGATCCACCTGAAACTGCTCGACAAGTTCGACCTGGCCGCGCTCGAAGCGCTGCCGGGACCGATGCTGCGCGCCGAAATCGCGGTCATGGCCGAACGCCTGCTCGACGAGGAACAGGCGGCGATCAACGAATCGGAACGGCGCTCGCTGATCCGCGACATCCAGCACGAGATGCTCGGCTTCGGCCCGCTCGAACTGCTGATGGCCGATCCGACCGTCTCCGACATCCTGGTCAACAGCTACAACCGGATTTTCGTCGAACGCAAGGGCCGGCTGGAACTGAGCACGGTGCGCTTCACCGACGAAAAGCACCTGCTGCGCATCATCGACAAGATCGTCTCGCTGGTGGGGCGCCGCATCGACGAATCGAGCCCGATGGTCGATGCGCGCCTGCCGGACGGCTCGCGCGTGAACGCCGTGATCGCCCCGGTGGCGCTCGATGGCCCGATGATGTCGATCCGCCGCTTCGCCCACATTCCATTGAAGATGAATAACCTGATCCACGACCTGCACAGCCTCACGCCCGACATGGCCACCGTGCTCGAAGGCTTGTGCAAGTCCAAGGTGAACATGATCATCGCCGGCGGCACCGGCGCCGGCAAGACCACCCTGCTCAACATCCTGTCCGGCTTCATTCCGCCGGCCGAACGGATCGTGACGATCGAAGACGCGGCCGAACTGCAGCTGCAGCAGCCGCACGTGGTGCGCATGGAGACGCGCCCGGCCAACATCGAAGGCAAGGGCGAAATCACCCAGCGCGCGCTGGTGCGCAATGCGCTGCGCATGCGCCCGGACCGGATCATCATCGGCGAGGTGCGCGGGGCGGAGGCGGTCGACATGCTGCAGGCGATGAACACGGGCCACGACGGCTCGCTCACCACGATCCACGCCAACAATCCGCGCGACGCGCTCTCGCGCCTGGAAAACATGATCGGCATGGCCAACCTGAATCTGCCGCACAAGGCGGCGCGCCAGCAGATCGCCTCGGCCATCACGGTGGTGATCCAGGGACTGCGCCTGATCGACGGGCGCCGCAAGATCACCAGCATCCAGGAGATCACCGGCATGGAAGGCGACATCATCACCATGCAGGAGATCTTCGCCTTCCGCCAGACCGGCGTGGGCGCCGATGGCACGGTGGAAGGCTACTTCCAGGCCAGCGGCGTGCGGCCCAAGTTCAGCGACCGCCTGCGCGCGTTCGGCGTCACCCTGCCCGACGCCATGTTCGACAACACCCGCCGCTACCAGTAGGAGGCCATCATGCTCGCTCACGTCAATGGACCGTTGTCGCCGCTGCTGTCGGTGATGGTCTTCATCGCGGTGGTACTGCTGTTCGAGGGGCTGTACCTGATGTGGAAGACCTACAAGGGACCGCAGGCCAGGAAGATCGAACAGCGCCTCAACGCCCTCTCGGCCGCCGGCGACAGCTCGGCCCAGTCGCACCTGCTGCGCGAGCGCATGATGAGCGAGCTGGCGCCGTTCCAGCGCTTTTTGCTGCGCCTGCCGCGCGCCCACCAGCTCGACCGCTACCTGCTGCAGGCAAACCTTGACTGGACCGTCGCCAAGCTGCTGCTGGCCTGCGTGACGCTGGGGGCGGCCGGCTTCCTGCTGGTGACGGCGCTGCTGCACCAGCCCTCCCTGGCCGGCGCCATGGTGGCCGGCTTCGTGGCGTGGCTGCCGCTGGCCTACGTGCAGCGGCGCCGCCGCCGGCGCCTGGCAAAGCTGGAACAGCAGTTGCCCGACGCGCTCGACCTGCTGGCGCGGGCCCTGCGCGCCGGCCACGCCTTCGGGGCCGGGCTGCAGATGATCGGCGAGGAGATGGCCGACCCGATCGCCGGCGAATTCCGGCTGGTGCACGACGAGATCAACTTCGGCGTCTCGCTCGAACAGGCGCTGGGCAACCTGAGCGTGCGCGCGCCGATCACCGACCTGCGCTACTTCGTGGTGGCGGTGCTGATCCAGCGCGATTCGGGCGGCAACCTGACCGAGGTGCTCACCAACTTGAGCCGCCTGATCCGCCAGCGCCTCAAGCTGTTCTGGCATGTACGCGTGCTCTCGGCCGAAGGGCGCATGTCGGCCTGGCTGCTGTCGCTGCTGCCGTTCGCCATCGGTGCTCTCATGAGCATCTTCAATCCGGCGTTCATGGCGCCCCTGTGGAACGACCCGCTGGGCCAGAGCCTGGTGCGCGGCATGCTGTTCTCGATGGCGCTGGGCGTGCTGCTGCTGCGTCACATCATCCGTATCCGCATCTAATCCGCATCTAACCCTACCTGAAAAGGGGATCATCATGTTCCTGCTCGCTGCCCTGGTTTGCCTGGCCGTCACCGCGGCCATCGCCGGCCTGTTCATGCTGCTCGTGCCCAGCCGCCTGCTGCGGCGCCTGGACGCCATCGGCAACCCGGCCACGCAGACCGACTGGGGCGCCACCATGGCGCAGGCGGTGGGCCCGTTCGCGCGCGTGCTGGCGCCCGCCGGCGACTGGGAAAGCTCGCCCCTGCGCCTGCGCTTCATCCACGCCGGCATTCGCCGTGCCGACGCGCGCCTGATCTACTTCGGCCTCAAGACGGTGCTGCCGCTGGTGTTTGCGGGCGCTACCTGGCTGCTGCTGCGCGCCTTCACAAGCATGGACGAGATGACGGTGCTGATGA
This sequence comes from Telluria sp., assembly GCA_036386755.1. Classification (GTDB taxonomy): domain Bacteria; phylum Pseudomonadota; class Gammaproteobacteria; order Burkholderiales; family Burkholderiaceae_D; genus Telluria_A. Next base: position 72,928 of record DASVVC010000017.1, on the reverse strand, counting down.
ACCTGGGGATCGCGGCGCTGCTTGGGTGCTACCTGCCCAATGTGGCGCTGTGGCTGCGCCTGCGCGAACGCAAGCGCGAGATTTTCGAGCACTTCCCCGACGCCGCCGACCTGATGCTGGTGTGCGTCGAAGCGGGCCTGGGGCTCGACGCGGCGCTGACGCGGGTGGCCGACGAAATGGGCATGAGCAGCCGCGCGCTGGCCGAGGAACTGCACCTGACCAACCTGGAGATGCGGGCCGGGGCCAGCCGCGCCCAGTCGCTGCGCCACCTGGCGCTGCGCACCGGCATCGAGGAAGTCGGCACCTTCGCCACCATGCTGGCGCAGTCGGATAAATTCGGCACCAGCATCGGCGAGTCGCTGCGGGTGTTTTCGGAAGACCTGCGCCACAAGCGCCAGGTGCGCGCCGAGGAGCACGCGGCCAAGGTGCCGACCAAGATGCTCATTCCACTGGCGCTGTTCATTTTCCCGGCGATCATCATGGTGGTGCTCGGGCCCGCGATGATCATCATCGTGCGCACCATCATGCCGGTGCTCAGTGCCCAGTGAGGCGCTCGGGGTGGTCCCGGTGGCCCTGGCGTTCCTGGCGCTGCCCGCCCGGGCCGGGTCCGGCCAGGCCATGGCGGATCGCGTACACGTACATGCCGAGGCGGTTGGGCACATCGAGCTTGCGGTAGATCGAACTGAGATGATTGCGCAAGGTGTGCTCGGAGATGAACAGGCGCTGCGCCACCTCGTGGTTGGCGCAGGCGCTATGTTCGACGGCGGCGCTGACGATGGCAAGTTCGCGCGCGGTCAGGGCGGCGTGTTTTTCGGCCGGCGGATCGGAACGCAGCGCGCGGCGCCAGCCCAGCATCTGGCCGAACACGCGGTCCATGGTGCCGGCGTCGAACCACAGTTCGCCGCGGTGGACCTTGGCGATGGCCTTGATGACTTGTTCGGCCGTGACTTCCTTGTGCAGGATGCCGCGCGCGCCGCGCCGCACGGCCAGGTCGAGCAGCTCGGGGTCGTGCGCGGCGGTCAGCACCAGGGCGCGCGAGACGCCGTTGGCCAGCAGCTCGGGCAGCAATTCGACTGTCGACACGCCGGCCAGGTCGAGGTCGAGCAGGATCACGTCCGGCGCCAGTTGCGCGGCGCCGGCAAGGGCTTCCTCGCAGGTGCGCGCCGTGCCCGCCACGGCCATGCGCGGGCGCTCGGCGTCGACCAGGGTTTGCAGGCCCCACAGCATGGTCTGGTGGTCTTCGACCAGCATCACCTTGACGGTGTCGTGCGCTTCACTTTTCATAATGGGATCTCCACGGTGACAATCGTCTCGTTCGCGCCCTGGTGTACCACGGCGGCCCCGCCCAGGGCGGCGGCACGTTCGCTGAGAGAACGAGGCTGGAACGCCGGCGGCGCAGTGCCGTCGTGCGGGTTGATGATGTCGATCCGCAGCATGGCGCCGCTGCAGCGCAGCGCCACGCTGGCGGTGGTGGCGCCGGTATGGCGGCACACGTTGCTGATGCCTTCACGGACGATCTGCAGCACCTCGGCGCCGAGCCGGTCGCCCAGCGCCAGGCCACGGCCGCCTAGGGCGTCGATGCGAATTTCGACGCCGTAGGTGGCCGTGGCCTGCGCCGCCTGGCGCCGCAGCGCGGCCAGGAACATGGCGTCGCCCTCGCCGGGCGCGGCGCAGGCACGCTGGGCTTCGTCGCGCAACTGGGCGATGACGTCGGCCGCCATCGTCACCAGCCGGTCGAGATCGGCCGCGAGCGGATTTCCGGGGGCGGCCTTGCGGCACAACGCGACCAGGCCAAGCTGCAGGCCAATATAGGACTGGATCGCGGTGTCGTGCAGGTCGAGCGCGATCTTCTTGCGCTCCAGGGCGGCGGCGTCGGAGGCGATGCGGTCGAGCAGGTCGATGCGGTCGATGGCGCGCAGCCCGTGTTCGGCGATGCGCGCCAGGAACAGGGCGTCGCCGCGGCCCAGGTGGCGCGTGCGGGCCGCGACAATGATGCGGCCCTTGCCGCGGCCGAAGCTCACCGGGGCGCTGATGAAGCAGGCGGCGCCCAGCAGCTCGGCCAGTTCGCCCAGGCTGCCCGCGTCGTGCGCGGTCCAGGCGGCGCTGTCGGCGGGGTGGCCGAGCGCGCAGCCGCCAAAGGTGCGCCAGCAGCGCCACCCCCGCACATACAGCAACACGTGCGTGCGCGCCGCGGGCAGCATGGCGCGCGCCAGGGCGGCGTCGATCGGGACGGCCGGGACCACCGGTGGGCCGTCCGCATGCACCGTGCGCAGGGCGTAGGCGCCGGTATCGGGGTCGTCGAGCAGCATCAGGCAGCTGTCGGCCATGAAGAAGGCGCGCACCCGTTCCAGTGCGGCGGTCATGCTGCGCTCGACGCCGAAGCGCGGGTTGGCCACCTGGTTCAATTCGCGCAGCAAGGCCTGGCGGCGCGCGGCCAGGATGTGCAGTTCGCCCAGTTGCGCGATCACGCGCCCGAACGCGAGCAGCACCACCACGCGCAGCAGCACGCGCGCCGGCGCCACCTCGGGCAAGGTGATGATCGCCGCCAGGTAGTACAGCAGGACCGTGGCGATGGTCACGCGCACGCCTTCGGCCAGGCCGTAGCGCAGCGAGGCGACCACGATGGCGAAAAACAGGAAGACCAGCGGGAAGATGTCGGCCTGGCCGACCGCGGCCACCACCGCCGCCGACACGGCCACGTCGAGCCGGTGGCGCAGCTTGCCGCGGGTCCAGCGCGGCTGGCAGCGGGGGCACAGGTAGACCGCCGCGCACAGGGCCGCGTAGGCCGACAGGACGATGAGCGCGGTGACATTGGCCGGGCCGGGGCCGGCGTGGTCGAGGACGGCGACCAGCACGGCGCAGACGGTCAGCACCAGCCGGATGCGCGCGACCAGCTGGCTGTAAGCCACGTCGGACTGGGCCGCCGCGCCGGCTGCATCCTTGTTCAGAGGGGAGTGCGCAATGATCATCGCCGTCGTTCCCGTTCGCCGCCACGTCATCCTGCCTGCCGCCGGCTGCCGTGGGCGCCGGTCCGATGTTGCTGTTACTGCTGTTGCCAATAGATTATTGATTGTAGGTTGTTACTTTTGCGCGCCCATGATGCGCATCACAGCATCGGGCCATGCGAAGGGGCCCAATGAGACCGTGATGGGAAGGACGCATGCTTGATGACGCCAGCAGAGAGGGGTTGCGTTCCCCGAACTGCAATCTAGAAAAAGAGATGTTTCGTAGCAAGATGTCGCCCAAAGGTAAGGAAGGGTTCGCTTTTTCCAAATTCGTAGTGCGTCCCGACAACTCCAGCGAGCATATCGGCGAACTGTAGCGCGCGGCAATCCCGACTGTCTCGCATTTCCGTTTCGAGTACCGTAGGAGCCTGCATCTCATACAGCAAGGCGCCCAGGTAGTGATGAAGGCTGCGGCCATTCTGGACCTTGATCGAACGGGGATCCGGAATCAAGGTGACATGAGCGTGTTTCGCCAACTCATCCAACAAAAGCAGGCGAATCATGTAATTGTAGAGTTTGTTGCTATCACGACGAAAGTTGGCGTTAACGTTTTGCTTGTTCACCACAATTGCCTTGTAACCGATGCAAGCGTGCTTTTCGCGTAACTTCACCGCGTTAATGGCGAAGGTGAGGCGTGCGCCGGCCGCCATTTCCACCCATTTTTTTTCGCGTTTTGGATCCCACTTGCCATAGGCATAAAGATCCTTGATCTTGCGCTTTGGCAGATGATCCAAGTCATCGGGAACGATCAACGCAGCGATCGTCAAAAATCTGCTTGAACCGCCGTGACCGTAGGGATGCTCGAACGACCATCCGAGATCACCACTTTCATCGACATAGATTTGCAAGCGTTAACCTCAATGGAAAATGGCCTCGCACCACGAGGCCATTTTAGAATGGGGACAGCCCCTAAGATCGACGCGTTTACAACGCGCTTACGACGCCTTGCGGGTATCGCGATTGCCCTAGGATTTACCTGTCCTGACCAGTTTAGTCAATTTTGCGGCAGCGCGTCAAGCGGCACGAGGCCTTCAAGCGCCAAAAAACCATCGCACGTTACTCAGGAAAAACAGCAACAAAAAAGCCGCGAACGTCGCGGCTTTTTCGGTACCAATCTGAAGAGTGAAAACTCAGACGTTGAACAGGAAGTTCAGCACATCGCCATCCTTGACCACATATTCCTTGCCCTCGGCGCGCATCTTGCCCGCTTCCTTGGAGCCCGCTTCGCCCTTGTAGGCAACGAAATCGTCGTAGGCAATGGTTTGCGCGCGGATGAAGCCGCGTTCGAAGTCGGTGTGGATCACGCCGGCCGCTTGCGGGGCGGTGTCGCCCACGTGGATGGTCCAGGCGCGCACTTCCTTCACGCCCGCGGTGAAGTAGGTCTGCAGGCCGAGCAGCTTGTAGGCGGCGCGGATCAGGCGGTCCAGGCCCGGCTCTTCCATGCCCATGTCGGCCAGGAACGCACCCTTGTCGGCATCGTCGAGGTCGGCGATTTCGGACTCGATGGCGGCGCAGATGGCCACGATCGGCGCATTCTGACCCTTGGCGTAGGCGGTCAACTGGTCGAGCAGCGGGTTGTTGGTGAAGCCCGTGTCGGACACGTTGGCAACATACATGGCCGGCTTGGCGGTGATCAGGCACAGCGGCTTGATCAGCAGCATTTCTTCGGCATCCAGACCCATCGCGCGTACCGGCTTGGCGTCGTTCAGGAACGGCATCATGCGTTCCATCAAGGCGACCAGCTTGGCGGCATCCTTGTCGCCGGAACGGGCTTTCTTGTTCTCACGGTGGATGGCTTTTTCGACGGTACCCATGTCGGCCAGCGCCAGCTCGGTCTGGATGACTTCGATATCGTCCAGCGGGCTGATCTTGCCGGCCACGTGGATCACGTTGTCGTCCTCGAAGCAGCGCACCACGTTGACGATGGCGTCGGTTTCGCGGATGTGCGACAGGAACTGGTTGCCCAGGCCCTCGCCCTTCGACGCGCCGGCAACCAGGCCGGCGATGTCGACGAATTCGACGATGGCGTTGACCATGCGTTCCGGCTTGACGATGTCAGAGAGCGCAGCCATGCGCGGGTCCGGTACTTCGACCACGCCGACGTTCGGCTCGATCGTGCAGAACGGATAGTTTTCGGCCGGAATGCCGGCCTTGGTCAGCGCGTTGAAGAGGGTGGACTTGCCGACGTTGGGCAGGCCGACGATGCCGCATTGGAGACTCATGAAAAACCTTTAATGATCAATAAGTTAGGCGGATGCAGATCGTGGCGTGGTACGCCAGGCAAGACTTTACGTCAACCACCATCACTATAATAAATGACAACAAAACTCGCACAAATGCAGCGCTGTCGCTGAGTTTATGTGAGTTTTATCAAAGAATATGGCTATTGTAACCCTCAGCGCCGCCCTTCTCCAAAAGCTGCGTTACCCTGACTTGTTCGCGTACGCAGGTTTTGACCGACTTTGGCATGGGCAGGATGGCTTGCAGGTGATACACATGCCCAATCAAGAAGCGCCACTCCGTGAAGTAGACGGCTGAGCACGTTCATTGCTTGTTCGGCCCACACCATTGCTTGTTCGGCCCACACCCGCCGACCCCAAATAAAATCACCTTTACATGATATCATCAGGAGATGATAATTTCCGAGCCCCACGATATGGCAGGTGTCTTTCCACGATGAATTTGATCCGGAGTTCGACGCGCTTTCGTACGCCGTTCAGGATGCATTGCTTGCGGTCGCCGCAGCAGTCAGCGAGCTCGGGCCGGGTGCCGGCCGGCCCCATGTCGGCACGCTGAAGAATCCGAAGCACCCGAATATGAAAGAGCTTCGTTTCGAGGCGAACAATGGCGCGGAAATCTGGCGGGCGGCGTTTGCGTTCGAGCCTCATCGGGAAGCGATTATCCTCACTGCTGCGGACAAGCAGGGTATCAATGAAAGAAAATTCTATAGGACTTGCTGAAAAAGGCCAACGCGCACTTTGATCGACACCTGAAACGATTGAAGGCTACTGAAGGGGTCCAGCCGGCGAAGGCAAAAGGCGTCAAAGCGAAGCAATAGGAGATCCACATGGGACGAAACTTGAACGACGTCATCAACAGCCTGCCGGCTGAGCGGCAGACGGCAATCGCAGCCGCTTCGCAGAAAAAAATCGAAGACATGCTCGCACACGCAGCAACGCTCACCGATTTCCGCAAGGCTATCGGCAAAACGCAGGCTGAGGTAGCAAAGGACCTGGGCATCAATCAGAACGCGGTTTCGCAACTTGAACAGCGGTCCGATACCTATGTCTCGACCTTGCGTCGATTCTTGAAATCATTGGGATTGACACTTGAGCTGTCGGTCATCGACAAGAACGGCGTGCGAATCGACCTTCCGAATTTTTTCCAGCCGAATACCGATCCGTCCGCAAACCCTCCCGGGCCATTCCCGTCTGCCAGAGAGCCCGCCAGAAAAACTGCCGCGAAACGCGCTTCTGCAAGCCAAATGGCGGCTGAGACAAGTCCAGCCAGGAAAGCTGCCAACCCGGTCGAAGCATCAGGCGCAGCAAAGAAACGACTGCCTCCGCGCGCAAAAGTGCGGGCACGGCTCTGAAAGCCCGCTGGCAGCTACTTCATCCGTAGTACATCTACATATAATTAGACGGACAGTTGTGCTCCTCAATGCCTTTGATGATGCGGCCCTTCAGAATGGCCGGATGCGCGACAGGTCGGGCCGCTCGACGAAGGCGGCGAACTCGTCGCGCAGGCGCCGGCCCTGCCCGATCGCCTGCTGCCAGTTGCGGATGCGCGTATCGTGGTCGAGCCCGTAAAAGGTGAAATCCTTGCGATCGAGCAGTTTGCCGCGCGGCAGGGTGCCGAGGAAATGCGGGGTCGGCGCGACCAGCAGCACGTTGTCGAGCCAGCCGCGCTGGGGGCCGCGCGCCATGCGCCGCCATGGCATCGCCTTGTCCAGCCAGCCGGGCACGATGTGCTCGCTGAAGTGTGGGTACAGCACGATTTCTCCCAGGGCCAGGTTCGAGTACGGCAAGGCCAGGTGATAGTCGACCAGGCCGCCATCCCAGTAGGCGCCGGGCGGCGCGCCGGCGAGCGTGCGCACCGGCTGCATCAGCATCGGCAGCGTACCCGAGGCCAGCAAGGCGTCGGTCAGGTTGGCGCTGTCGAGGGTGGCGAAATGGGTGGTGAAGCTGTCGAAGCCGGGCGTCATCCAGGCGGGGGCGCCGCGCGCGTCGCTCACGATGACCCGTTCGGCGATCCGCGACAGGCTGGCGCGCGAGGCCAGGTTGAGCAGCGCGGCGGCGGCGAAACCGGTGGCCTCGGCACGGCGGTGCGCCGGCGCGGCCAGCGAACCGCGTCCGCGCGCGGCGATCACATGCAGGCGGTGGTGAGGGTGAGCGGTCACTTGCGCCTCGTGGCCACCGACCAGCTCGTGCAGCAGCTTGCGGCAGACGGTGTCGATTTCCTGCGGCGATGGCTTGGCCGTGTAGCGCTGGCTGCAGTACAGCTCGCCCAGGCGGGCAAACGCGGCGACCGGGTCTGCCTGGCAGGCGGCGGCCATGCGCCAGGCGCCGATCGAGGCACCGATCAGGGCGCGCTCGCGCGGCGCTTGTGGGAACCAGTGGCCGAACAACCATTGGTCGAGCGACTGGAAAATCAGGCCCTTGGGGCCGCCGGCGGCGGCGGGGACGACGGCGATATCGCGCGCGCGCAGGCCATGCTGGCGGATGTGGGCCAGCGCGTGCGGGCCGGCGTGGAAGGAAAGTGCGTGCATAAAAAAACTCAACGTGAATAACAACTGCCCTGCAGGAGTTCCGTGATTATTGCGGCGCCATCGCGATGTCGGCAAGTAAACCGAACCATTTCATCTCATTAGTCGGCGCGAACGCTCGCTGAGTCACGCTGTGTTCCGGGGTTTGTTCAGCGTGCAGCGTTCTGATGCCGGCAATTCCCGAAAAATTCCGGCATTTCTTGTGCACCTTCCGGAATCGGGAATCACGCCTTCCTCAGATGCAGGTAGCGCCCCGCCCCCTCATAGGCTAAGCCGATGTAACGGAATAAATTGACTTCGCAATATGGCGGCAAAAAAAAGTAAACCCCTGCGAAGTACGAGTAGCTCCCCTAACCCGCCTCTGTTAGCGTGACCATTTCTTGATGTCATTCAAGGGAGGCTTCATTGTCAACGCAACTCGTTGCTCGACTCAAGAATTGCTGTAGTAACGATCGTAACCTTGAACCGCTTTTAGCGCAATGGATTATTGACGAAAGACTAATATCTAAAGCGCTTCAAAATATTTCTTCGCTTTTTTCGCATTTTAGCCGTCACGACGAATCGCACTCTACACAGATACTCATAAATATTGAACGCGTGCTCGGAACGGCTCGCATTGCTCAATTATCAGGCACCAATGTTTGGCTTCTGCTAGAGTCTGCATATCTTCACGATATAGGAATGGTTGTTACATACAAACAGAAGCGTACCGACTGGGATAGCGAATCGTTTCGCAAATTCGTAGTAGAGCAAAAACATCAAGCTCCAGAGGAAGACGGCGAGCTATACGATGCGATTTTAGAGTCAAACACGGAAAAATTATTTAACCGAAACAGACATCCTTTTCGATTTGTGACTTTTTTGAATCATCTTTTTGCTGAATATTATAGAAGGCTTCATGCAGGCCGGGCGGCACAAATTGCATTAAGCCCAAATGAAAGCATCGGATTGGATTCGCCACGTAACGAATTAATCCCGAATCGCTTGTTCCGGCTACTTGGTGAAATATGCGCAATGCATGGCAGACCGCATGGCGATATCATGCAGATGCGGCAAAATGCAACTGGACTTGGGAACGATTTGGTGCATCCGAGATTCATCGCATCCATGCTCAGGTTGGGCGATCTCTTAGACATGGATGACAACAGGTTCTGCCCTGTTATGCTGCGAATCGCTGGTGAATTACCTGATGCAACTCAAGCACACATCGATAAGCACCACGCCATCCAGCATCTACGAATTGATGAGATCCGAATTGAAGCTCATGCTGTATGCACCACATATGAGGGATATGTTGTAACCGAAAATTGGTTTGATTATCTTCGCCAGGAAATTGCTTGGCAAATGGCCCACTGGGCCGACATTGTCCCGGCTGCGAAATTCGGCTTGTTACCCACAATTGGAGACATTTCGACCGAACTCGATGGTTATGAACTAACTGAAAACCAAACTCGTCCTTATTTTCGTTTGGACCAAACACGCGTGATGGAGTTGCTTCAAGGGGCTGGATTGTACACATCGCCTCAAGATATATTGCGCGAGCTTGTTCAGAATGCAGTCGACGCCACTCTATTATATGTATGGTTGAAACATGGAGAAAAAGAGGCGGCTGATTTGCCCGCTGCTCAGACTCTCCTTGCGAATGACAGTCCTTATGATCCAAAAACAATCGACATTCTTAGTAACTATCCAATGTACGTCACTGTATCCAACGCATCTCATGAAGCTGAAACGGAAAATAAAGTCCAAAATAAAGCTGAAAATAAAGCGAAAGACAAGTTAACGCATATCAGAATTTCCGATGGGGGTGTGGGAATTAGCCGAGAAGATCTGGCGTCCATGTCCAACATCGGAAATTCATTTAAAGGTACCTGGAAGCGCGCAGTTTACGAACGCATGCCCTTATGGATGCGCCCCTCCGGAGAGTTCGGAATTGGATTACAAAGCGTCTTTATGCTCACTGATGAGGTTAGCTATGAAACCAAAAGCATATTAAATGGCGAGACGCTTAAGATTAGAATGTCCAGCCCGACCAGCGCGGAAAAGGGTGCGATATATATCGTTCGCAAAAAAAACACCGCCGTCGCCGGCAAAATTGGCACAACAATCGATTTTAAAATCGACGAAACAGCCGAAAAGCGGTTCGAATTTCAACCCCATTCATTCAGCCATAACGATCCGATAATCAAGCAAGAAAGAGACTATTTTCAGGACATATTCGACAATATTCCGATTCCAACATACTTTAACGGCAACAAGATCATACCGAAAAAATCCATTTTGAACTGGAATTATGATCCAAATTCAGGTTTAGCCATTTCCATAGATTTCAACGACATAAGCGGAAATCTTCATATGTTCTTCAAGGGGCAAAAATTATTCGACAAGTCAAAAAAATGGCTTTTCCCCTGCTGCGTTTACGTAAACATCTTTGGGAGCGCGAAAGATATTTTAACTATCAACAGAAATGAATTAAGAAATGATAATATATACTTAAAGATAATATCATCACTTATCACAACAGCCAAATTTTTGATCAAAAAAGTTGAGTCAAACAAAGAAAAAGCAATGCTTTCCACGTTATTGCTTTCACTTGACGACCCAGTCTCCGATGATTTTTTATGCATGCGTTTGCAATCGTCAGAGCCGGACGGAATCAAACAATACATCTACCTAGATGACGCTTCAGAAGCAACGTTTCCTTCCATACGCGAGCTTCTGAACGAAGACCTCAGACTATACCAATCCTTTGGAAATGCCTTACCCGTATTTCGATTCCTATCCGAACACGCGCTTTTTGACGCAGCAAATTTCATATCGTTATTTTTCAAGGCCGTTGTGTATGAAAAATACCAGGGCCATATCATCTCTGCAAATGCCAGTGGGGCGATCATAGGAATAAGCAAGTCTGAAGAAGCCATGTCGGATTCGGTTCTTTTTAACGTATTGTGCTTTAATCTTTTACCGGGATTTCGCATGGCGCTTCCCGTCACTCCCAGATTCCGCACACTGGCTTCAATGGAGTGGGAAAAGGTACTTGGCGAGCCGTCCGGAACGGTGCGCTGCCCGGGACGCGAATATATGTACTCCCCGTTTATTGTAGAAAATGAGCGAATTACCACAAAGAATCTGAAGGAATTAATCGACTGGACATTCGAGCACCGGCTCGATCGGGATGTAAAACCAGATGAGATAGTGTTGGCCTATCAGGATTTTATCCGTCATGTGGATGCAGGCATGGCTAATAAAAGTGAGTGGGTAGAAATGAAGGGATATCGTCTCGGAGAATGAATCTTCTTAATCTACAACCAGCGCCTCAACGATTTGCTCCCGCGTTTTGGCAGGAGAGCGCATCAGTGAAGTTCAAAAAATACGCAAGGTCAGCGTTGCCTTGTTGGTGATCGGCGCTGCTACCAGGGGATTGGGTGGCCATTCGGATTACGTGAATGGCACGCACCGTTTTCCAGCGGCTAACCCCATGAGCAATGGCTTACGATTCATATGCATTTAAACAACGACGCAATCACCCGAGCACGATTGCGGCAAGTCAAACTCGGCCATATTGGCCTGCGTAACATGGGCCGCTGATGTCTCATCCGGAGCCCTTCATGCCCACTTGCCTTGCCGCAGTATTGAGCGCCCTCCTCCTTCTTTCCAACCCCAGCGCAGCAGCGCCCACCACCACTGCCGATACCGGCACCGATCCCTCCATCGTCATCGACAAATACATTCAGCATTACGTCGTCCAGCCCGACGGCAGCTACCGCCTCACGGTCGACAACGTCAAGACCATCGTCCTGCCGCATGCGGTGCAGGCGCACAGCCAGTACGTGATCAGCTACAACACCCGTCTCGACGAGCTCAGCGAGGTCGAGGCCTACACCGTCAAGCCGGACGGCCGGCGCATCGCCGCGCCGCCGGAACTGATCAAGGACCAGCCAGACCCGGCATCGCGCGACGCGCCCATGTTCCAGGATGCGCGCCTGAAAATTATCGCTTTTTCCGATGTCGCGGCGGGCGACCAGGTCGCCGTCCGTTACGTCTTGAAGCGCAAGAGCGCCTTGTTTCCCGGGCACTTCGAGGACTTGTCCTCGTCGCAGTTTTACGCCAGCAAACAGTTTCACCTCATCTACGACATGCCGGCGTCGATGACCTTGTATGCCGACGCGGCCGGCTTCGCGCCGGTGCCGGCCGCCAGCGCGTCCGGGCGCCAGGTCTACCAGTGGAAATATGTCGGCGGGCCGAACCGGCGCATCGAATCGGACGCGGTCAGCTATCTCGATTACGGCAAGCGGCTGGCGGTGTCGACCTTTCCCAACTACGCCGCCTTTGCGCGCGCCTATCACGCGCGCGCAAAGGACCAGGCAGCGGCCACGCCGGCCATCGACGCGCTGGCGCGGGAAGTGACGGCCGGCCTGGACGCGCCGCGCGCGAAAGCGCTGGCCTTGTCCGAATGGGTACGCCACAACATCGGCTACGTGGCCGTGCCGGTGGGCGCCGGCGGCGTGGTGCCGCATGCGGCCGCCACCGTGCTGGAGAACCGCTACGGCGACTGCAAGGACCACGCAATCCTGCTCGAAGCGCTGCTGGCCGCAGCTGGCATCGAGAGCAGCGCCGCGCTGGTCAACGCCGGCAACGCCTACCGCCTGCCGGACGCGCCCACGCTGGGCATCTTCAATCATGTGATCACGTACATTCCCGCGCTCGAGCTGTACCTCGACGCCAGCTCGGATTCGGTCGAGGCCGGTTATCTGCCTTCCGCCCTGCTCGGCAAACCGGTGTTGCTGGCCAGTAGCGGCCAGCTGGCGCAGACGCCCTTCCTGCAGCCGGAGGCCAACCGCATGCTGGCGCGCGTCGACGTCGGGCGCAACGGGCGCGCCAGCCTTAACGTGGTGCGCACGGCCAGCGGCGCGCTGGCCGAAGCGTACCGCCAGGCAGTGCGCGACACGGCGCCGGCCGAGCGCGCGCTGTTCGTCGAGCGCATGCTGCAGGCGCTGGGCCAGCATGGCGATGGCAGCTTCGACGTCGGCCTGCTCGATGCCGCGGGCGAACAGTACCGGATGGGTTTTGCCGGCGTGAGCGACAATTTCGCCGGGCTGCCGGGACCGGCCTTTGTTGCGACCAGCTTCAATTTCTGGGGTGGAACGAGCGAGTCGGTCGAAGCCATGGCGGAGGAAAAGACGCGCACCCAGGACTTCATCTGCCCCGCGCTCGATGCCGCCGACGAAACGGTGATCACGTTCGCGCCCGGCATCCGCATCCTGGCGCTGCCGAAAGCGCTGTCCGTGAACGAGGCCGGCCTGTCGTACCAGGCCGCGTACTCGCGCCAGGCGAACCGGGTGCTGGTCACGCGCAGCCTGCGCTTTCGCCATGCCGGCAGGACCTGCACCCCGGCCGACTACCTGCGCATGCGCGCGCCGCTCGAACGCATGCTGCGCGACCTGCGCAGCCGGATCGTCGTCAAGGCCGGCTAACAGTGACGCTTCAGGCGGTATGCAGCTGCATCGTCGCGATATCGAACTTGCCTTCGACCGCCAGCGGCAGGATGCGCAGGCTCTTGTCGATCGATTCGTCGATCAACAGCTGCTCTTCCTTGCGTGGCCGGTGCAGCACGAAATCGGCCACCGGCTGCTGCGAACCCAGGACACGCGGATGGCCGATGCCGATGCGCAAGCGCCAGTAATCCTGCGTGCCGAGCGAGGCGGTGATGCTCTTGAGGCCGTTATGCCCGCCGCTGGAGCCGCCTTTTTTCATCTTGACCACCCCGGGCGCCAGGTCGAGTTCGTCGTGCACGACCAGTACCTCGTCGGGAACGATCTTGTAGAACCGCGCCAGCGCGCCCACCGATTGCCCGGACAGGTTCATGAAGGTTTGCGGTTCGAGCAAAAATACTTCCTGGCCGGCCAGCGAGGTCTTCGCCACGAAGGCGTTAAAGCGCGACTCGCGCTGCAGGCGGCAGCCGGGCAGGCTGTTGGCGAGGTTGTCGACCAGCCAGAAACCGGCGTTGTGGCGTGTCTGTTGATACTCGGGGCCGGGGTTGCCGAGGCCGACGATCAGGCGAATGGGCATGGTGTTCTACATTTTCAGAATGGAGTGCAAGGATAACAGACGATAAAAAACCCGCTGGGCGCAAGGCCAAGCGGGTTTTTCTTCAACACGCCGCTTGCGCGGCGCGCGAATGATTACTTCTTGCCCTTGCCTTTGGCAGGAGCAGCGGCAGGCGCCGCTTCAGCAGCGGCAGCGTCGGCTTCAGCCGATACCTGGCCAGCTGGAACAGCAGCGGTAGCAACGGTTGGGTTCTTGCCGTGGGTGATCGCGGTCACGCCTTTTGGCAGGACCAGGTCAGCAACGTGGATCGAGTGACCGACGTCGATGTTGGTCAGGTCAACGGTGATGAACTCTGGCAGGTCGGTTGCCAGGCACGACACTTCCAACTCTTGCAGCACGTGCGAGACGATCGCGCCGTGCAGCTTGACTGCTGGCGACACGTCGGCGTTCACGAAGTGCAGGGCGATTTTCTTGTGCAGCTTGCTGTTGGCATCGACGCGCTGGAAGTCAGCGTGCAGGACCAATTGCTTAAATGCGTGCATCTGGAAGTCGCGCAGCAGCACTGGCTGGGTCGTGCCGTCGATTTCCATTTCCAGGACCGAACCGTGGAACGCTTCTTTTTTCAGCGCGTGGTACAGGGCGTTGCCGTCCAGTTGGATCATGACCGGGGCTTCCGTGCCACCGTAGATGATACCTGGGGTTTGACCAGCGATACGCAGGCGGCGGCTCGCTCCGGACCCCTGCAGATTGCGATTGAATGCGATAACTTTCATGTGTTGCTCCAAAAAGTGCGGGGCTTGATCGCCCTGCGGTGTGAGCGCCCCCGCGACCAGGGGTGCTCGAAAACGGCCACGCTGGCGCGGCCGGAAAAATTGGTACTGAAATAAACTTCAGGGTGGCAAGGCCGGGAACGCGCGGTTCCCGCCTTGCCACCCTGCGAATCGGGTACTTCCGAGACTAAATCAGTCGCGCATTCAGTCGCGCAGTTTAGTCGCGCAGTTTAGTCGATAAACAGCGACATCACCGAATCGCCCTTGCTGATGCGCTTGAACGTTTCAGCAAGCAGCGGTGCGCAGGTCAGCTGGCGGATCTTGTCGCAAGCCAGGCCGGCGGCCGACAGGGGAATCGTGTCGGTGACGACCAGTTCGTCCAGCGGCGAGGCCGAAATGCGGTCGATCGCGGGGCCGGACAGTACCGGGTGCGTGCAATACGCCACCACTTTCTTGGCGCCGCGCTCTTTGAGCACTTCGGCGGCCTTGGTCAGAGTGCCGGCGGTGTCGACCATGTCATCCATGATGACGCAGTTGCGGCCTTCGACTTCACCGATGATGTTCATCACTTCCGACACGTTCGCCTTCGGGCGGCGCTTGTCGATGATGGCCAGGTCGCAGCCGAGGCGTTTTGCCAGGGCGCGGGCACGGACCACGCCACCGACGTCCGGGGACACCACCAGCAGATCGTCGTAATTGCGTTTTTGCAGGTCGCCCAGCAGGATCGGGGATGCGTAAATATTGTCAACCGGGATATCGAAGAAGCCCTGGATCTGGTCCGCGTGCAGATCCATGATCAGGACGCGCTCGACGCCGGCTTTTTCCAGCATGTTGGCCACGACCTTGGCCGAAATGGCCACGCGCGCCGAACGCGGGCGGCGGTCCTGGCGGGCATAACCGAAATAAGGGATGGCGGCGGTGATGCGGCCGGCGGACGCGCGCTTGAGAGCGTCGACCATCAGGATGATTTCCATCAGGCTGTCGTTGGTCGGTGCGCAGGTCGATTGCAGGACAAAAACGTCTTTACCGCGAACATTCTCGTTGATCTCGACCATGACTTCGCCATCCGAGAACTTGGAGACGACTGCTTTGCCGAGGGGAATGCCGAGATTTTTTGCGACTCCTTCAGCCAGCGCAGGGTTAGCGTTGCCGGTAAAAACCATCAGGTTTTCGTAAGCCATGGGAGTCCCAAGAGGTAAGCGTTGATTTCTTTGAATGTCGCCGGACAGAACCGGCCGGCTGACGCTAAGCTAACAAGTGACTCGCGAGAGCGAGAGCACCGAGTCCGCCTGCTGGACGCACACTTCGCATCGACAGACCAGGCAAAACGAATGGCAGGGGAACAAGGATTCGAACCTTGGTATGCTGGAATCAAAATCCAGTGCCTTAACCAGCTTGGCGATTCCCCTACGCAACTGACTGCTTGTCGTCACACTTGACATTTTATCGTCAAACACAACGCCAGGCCAAATTCTATTCTATAACCGCCCTAACTTGCAACACCGTGTTGAGAGGATGATGCATCAGCGCTTTTGCTTTCCATGCTTTCCAGATGCCGGGTACCTGTTGCAGTACCGCTTGTGCTTCCGTTTCGCTGGAAAACGCGCAAAATACACACGCTCCCGAGCCAGTCATCCTGGCGTCACCGTGAGCCGAGAGCCAGTCGATCGCCTGTGCTACCGGCGGGAACAAACTCACTGCTACTGCTTGCAAATCATTTCTCCCGAACCCCTTGAACACTGTGTGTTTCATGGTGTGCCTGGAAAAGTCCGTTATTATGATCGGCGCAGTGTCCCTTGTCAAATGTTCTGAGCAAAATATTGCTGCGGTGGGGACGGCGACCCCGGGTTCGATGACGACATACCAGCAATCGGGCGCCTGGACCGGCTGCAGCGCCTCGCCCACGCCCTCGGCAAAGGCAGTTTCCCCGAAAATGAAAAACGGAATGTCGGCGCCCAGCGGCAGGGCCAGCGCCATCAATTGCTCGCGCGAGAAGCCCGCTTGCCACAGTTCGTTGGCGGCCATCAGGGCCGTGGCGGCGTCCGAGGAGCCGCCACCGAGCCCGCCACCCATCGGCAGGCGCTTGTCGATGGCCACGTCGATGCCGGGCGGCAGATGGCCGTGGCGGCGCTCATGGGCCGCCTGCAGCAGCAGCAAGGCGCGCACGATCAGGTCGCCCTCTTCCGGCACGCCGGGCACGTCGGTGGTGCGGCGAATGCGGTTGTCGGCGCGCAGGTCGAAGTGCAGCAGGTCGCCATGGTCGACCATCTGGAACACGGTTTGCAGCAGGTGGTAGCCGTCGGCGCGGCACCCGTTCACGTGCAGGAACAGATTGAGCTTAGCCGGGGCCGGGCAGTCATGCAGGCTGGTGCGCATATCAGCCTTGCGGATCGATCACGATGCGAATTTCCATCGCTTCCACGGTGGCGCTGGCCGCGCGGGCAACATCGATGCGCTTCGGGACTGGCCGGGCGGCGCTCGGGTCTTGCCAGCTGACGAAGGTCAGGCGCCAGCCGTCGGCGGTGGTGACGGTGTTGGCGGCGGGCGAGGCGGCAAAGCGCTGGCCGCCGGCGCCGGTGGCATAGCCTTGCAGCCAGTCGCGCAGGCCCGAGACCGGCAGCGACCAGCCCAGCGTTTGCGCGGTCAGGGTGTCGATGTCGCGTGCCACACGCGGGGCGCGGTCGCCCTGCACCAGGGTGGCCGACTCGGGCGTGACGGTGATCGTGGCGATGGTCTGGCCCAGCGGCGATGCCAGGCTGACATTGACCGCGGCCGGGGTCTGGACCCAGTTGAACTTGCCGGTCAGGGTTTCGGTCTGGCCATCCTTCTGGTAGTTCACCGTCAGGCGGCCGTTCAGTTCGATGGCGTCGCGGTAGGCGGCCACGCTTTCTTTGGACAGGTTGGCGTCGGGCGTGGTGCAGGCGGACAGCACTGCGGCGCAAGCGAGCAAGAGGAAGCGTTGTTTAAGCATCATGGCAGTCAGGCGACGTAAAGGAGATGCGCGGCATTATGACCCATCGCGGCCCGGCCATCACAGCTTGAGCTGCAGGCGTGCGAGCGTGCTCTTGAGCGTGTCGTTCTTGGGGTCCTTGGCGCGCGCTTCGCGCCACAGCTGCTGGGCGTCGGATTTCTGGCCCTTCTGCCACAGCACTTCGCCCAGGTGCACGGCGATTTCGACGTCGTTGCGCAGCGCGTAGGCGCGGCGCAGGTGGGCTTCAGCTTCGTTCAGGTTGCCCAGGCGATACTGAACCCAACCCATGCTGTCCATGATGAAGGGGTCGGCCGGCGCCATCTTCAGGGCCTTGTCGATCAACGCCAGCGCTTCGTCCAGGCGCACGTTGCGCTCGGCCAGCGAGTAGCCCAGCGCGTTGTAAGCGTGGTGGTTGTCGGGCGCGAGCTGCATGACTTGCCGCAGGTTCTTTTCCATCACCTCGACCTTGCCCATTTTTTCGGCCAGCAGGGCAAAATCGTACAGCAGGTCCGGATTGGCCGGGAAGCGCGCCACGCCCTGCTCCATCACGGCGTAGGCGTCGATCATCTTGCCGGCGTCGCGCAGGACCTGGCTTTGCACCAGCACCACTTGCACCTGCTGGGCCGGCTCCTCGGTCTTGAGGGTGTCGAGCAAGGCGCGCGCGCCGGCCAGGTCGCCCTGCTTGCCCATCAGCTGGGCGCTGCGCAATTGCGCCGAAAACCAGGTCGGCGCGTCGTCCTGGTCGATTTTTTCGAGCCAGGCGCGGGCGGCGGGAAGGTCGCCGCGCTCTTCGGCCAGTTGCGAGAGCATCATCAAGACCTTGGCCGGATCGCGCTCGTCGCCCGGGTTCTTGTCGAGCAGCGCAACGAAGCTGGACAGGTAGGTTTCGGCCGCGGCAGGGTCGTTGAGCTGCATCGACAAGATGCCCAGCGCGTACAAGGTGCCCGGATTGTCCGGCTGCTCCTTGAGCAGGGCCACAAACTCCTTGCGCGCCGCCTCGTACTGCTTTTGCGTGACGAGGATGCGGGCATGGGCGGCGCGCACTTCGCGCGCGCCCGGATTGGCGGCGAGAAACTTGGCCAGCAGAGCGGCCACATCGGCCTGCTCGCCGCTGACCTGGGCCAGCGTCAGGACGGCGATTTCGGAATCGGGCTTGATGCGCAGCGCTTCCTGCGCATGGCCGAGCGCCACGTCGTTGGCGCCGCGCGTATAGGCCGACTGGGCCAGCACCACGCGCGCTTCGCTCATCGCGCCGTAGGGCGCCAGCAGGCGTTCGAGCAGCGCGCCGGCGGCAGCCTTGTCGCGCGCGCGGGTGAGCAGTTGCTGGATCTGGTACATGACCAGGCCGCGGTTGGCCGGCGGCGCGTCGCGCAGGCGCGCGGCGAACAGCTCGCCCGCTTCGGTCAGGTCCTCGGCCATCACCGAGGCGGCGATGTAGTACTGGGTCGCTTCGTCGGACTCGGGCGCCAGTTCGCGCCACAGGCGGATCGCGGCCAGCGACTCCTTGCCCTGCTGGGCGGCCTGGGCCATTTCGGCGGCGCGCTGGGCCAGGCGCGGATCGCGCGTCTGCTGGGCCAGGCCCATCAGGGTCATGTACGGCCCCTGCCAGAGGCCGCCGCGAAATTCGAATTCGGCCTTCATCAGCTTGTAGAGCATATCCTTGGTGAGGGCCACATGCGGCAGCTTGAGGTCCGGCGACGGCTCGTCCGGCGCGGAGGCGCGCTCGCCTTCGGCGACCACCTCGGCGGCCGGCGGCAGGGGGGCGTCCGTGCTCGCTGGCGTGGAGACGGGTGCCGGCGCATCGGCCAAGGCGGGAGCCTGAGGCGTTGGCGCCACGGCGCACGCCGAGAGTAGTCCGGACAAGGTTACAATGACGAAAGCGTTTTTCAAGGTGGTTCCAGAATGACAGCGATTATTTTCCGATTCTACGCCCAACCCACGCTTTGCGTACACGACCGCCGCGTCACTCACATGAAATTGTCGATTCAAGATGCCTGAACTGCCCGAAGTCGAAGTTACCCGGCGCGGCGTCGCGCCCCATATCGACGGGCGCATCGTCGAGAGCGTCCTGATGCGCCGCGCAGGCTTGCGCTGGCCGTTCCCGCCGGGCTTGTCCGAACTGCTGGTCGGGCAGCGCATCTTGCACACCGGGCGGCGCGGTAAATACTTGCTGATCGCCTTCGATCATGGCACCCTGATCATCCATCTGGGCATGTCCGGCCACCTGCGCGTACTGCCCATGGACACCGATGTAAAAAAACACGATCATTTCGACCTGGTCGTGGCCGGCGATTGCGGTTCGCAAGTGCTGCGCATGAACGATCCGCGCCGCTTCGGCGCCGTGCTGTGGCACCCGGGCGACGACGGCGAACTCGACCAGCACATCCTGCTGCGCGGGCTCGGCGTCGAGCCGCTGGAGGACGGTTTTTCGGGCGAATTGCTGTACCGCGAGACGCGCAGGCGCTCCGCGCCGATCAAGCAGGTGCTGCTGGCGGGCGATATCGTCGTCGGCGTGGGTAATATCTACGCCTGCGAGAGCCTGTTTCGGGCAGGAATCAACCCGAAAACGCCGGCGGCGCGCATCGGCCGGGAACGCTACAACAGGCTGGCCGAGGCCATCCGCCTTATCCTGTCTGAGGCTATTGTGCAAGGAGGCAGCACTTTACGTGACTTTATTGCTGTAAATGGGCAATCGGGCTATTTCCAACAGACATATTTCGTCTATGATCGTGCTGGAGTGCCTTGCCGCAACTGTGGGGCAGAGATTCGTCAGATCAAGCAGGGACAGCGGTCGACTTTTTATTGTGTAAATTGTCAAAAATGACAATCGAGCAGGATTCGCGAGAACCTGTACGCGAGGGCAATGTGAGCATAATGGTGCAAGATTTTGAGCAGTACAGCGCGTGGCGTCAGGACGTGGCCATGGCGCTGGGACAGTATCAGATGTGGGTCAATGCGGCTGAACTGACCGACGCGGCAACGGAGCAGCGCATCGCGCGCGCGCTGGCGCGCCTGGCCGACGACCGGCTGTCGGTGGCGTTCGTGGCGGAATTTTCGCGCGGCAAATCCGAACTGATCAACGCGATTTTCTTTGCCGATTACGGCCAGCGCATCCTGCCGTCGGCGGCCGGGCGCACCACCATGTGCCCGACCGAGCTGATGTACGACCCGGCCTTCCCGCCCTGCATTCGCCTGTTGCCGATCGAAACGCGCGCCAGCAACCTGTCGACCAGCGACTACCGCGACGATCCGGCCGCCTGGACCGTGCTGCCGCTCTCGCTCGACGCCGGCGAGGAAATGCACGAGACGTTCAAGCAGGTCAGCATGACCAAGCAGGTCAAGGTCGAGGAAGCGAAGCGCTACGGCCTGTTCGACGAGACCGATCCGGACGTCGCCGCCACGCTCGATGACAACGGCATGATCGAAATCTCGCTGTGGCGCCACGCGATCATCAACTTCCCTCACCCGCTGTTAAAGCAAGGCCTGGTCATTCTCGACACGCCGGGCCTGAACGCGATCGGCACCGAGCCGGAACTGACCCTGAACCTGATTCCGAACGCGCACGCGGTGCTGTTCATCCTGGCCGCCGAAACGGGCGTGACCAAGAGCGACATCGAAGTCTGGCGCACGCACATCGGCGCCGGCGCCGGCCGCATCGTGGTCATGAACAAGATCGACGCGATGTGGGATGAACTCAAGACCGAGGCTGAAAACGACGCCGAGATCGAACGCCAGCAAACCACCGTGGCGCACATGCTGGCCCTGGAGCCGCGCCAGGTGTTTCCGGTGTCGGCCCAAAAAGCGCTGGTCGGCAAGATCAACGGCGACATGGCGCTGCTTGAAAAAAGCCGCCTGGGCGCGCTCGAAGCGGCCCTGTTCAACGAACTCATTCCGGCCAAGAAGGACATCATCCGCAAGCAGCTCTCGGACGACCTGAACGCGGTGGTCGGGACCCAGCAGGCGACCATCGGCGCGCGCATCCGCGACATCGTCGAGCAGCTGCAGGAACTGAAAAGCCTGCGCGGCAAGAACCAGGGCGTGATCGCCCACATGATGCGCCGCGTCGAAGTCGAGAAGAAGGAATTCGACGGCAGCCTGTTCAAGCTGCAGGGCACGCGCGCCGTGTTCGCGCGCCTGTCGACGGAGCTCTACACCACGCTCGGCATGGACATCGTGCATAAAGAAATCGCCACCGTGCGCGAAGCGATGGCGGCATCGCGCTTCGTCACCACCGGCATCCGTGGCCCGGTCAAGCACTTCTTCGACCAGGCGCGCGCCAATCTCGAGGTCTCGAACGGCAAGATCGCCGAGATCAGCGAGATGATGGAAATGATGTACCGAAAATTCGCCGCCGAACATGGCCTGAGCCTTGCGGTGCCGATGACGCTCTCGCTCGACAAGTACCGCAAGGAAGTCGACGCCATCGAAGAGGTCTACGTCAAGCAGTTCGGCACCACGACCCTGCTCATCACCAGCCGCGACGCCGTCATCGAACGCTTTTTCGATTCGATCGCCTCGCGCGTGCGGCGCAGCTACCGCGCCGCCAACGCCGACGTCGAAGCGTGGCTGAAGGTGATCATGTCGCCGCTGGAAGCGCAGATCCGCCAGCACAAGGACCAGCTCAAGCACCGCCTGGCGTCGATCCAGCGCATCCACGACGCCACCGACAGCCTGGAGACGAAGATCGAATCGTTCGAAGCGAGCCAGTTCGCGCTGGAGAAGGTCAAGGGCCGCCTGAACGATTTGGCGGGTAATGTGGACGCGGCCATGCAGCGCACCACGCCGGCACCATTCGAAGCGGCTGCGTGAAGAGACTGACCGAGTTCGGGCAGCTGGAAGACCCGTCGTTTTCCGCTGCCGTCATCAACTGGCAGAAGTCGCACGGACGCCACGCCCTGCCGTGGCAGAACACGCGCGACGCCTACCGCATCTGGCTGTCCGAAATCATGCTGCAGCAAACGCAGGTGGCCGCGGTGCTGGCTTACTATGCGCGCTTCCTGGAACGCTTCCCTACCCTGCACGACCTGGCTGCGGCGCCATCGGAAGACGTAATGGCGCAGTGGAGCGGCCTTGGCTACTACACGCGGGCGCGCAATCTGCACGCCTGCGCCAAGCGGGTGGTGGACGAATACGGCGGCATCTTCCCGAGCGACCCGGCGCTGCTGGCCGATTTGCCGGGCATCGGCCGTTCGACGGCGGCGGCGATTTCCGCGTTTTCCAGCGGTACGCGCGCGGCCATTTTGGACGGCAACGTCAAGCGCGTGTTCGCGCGCGTGTTCGGCATCGATGAATTTCCCGGCGTGAAAGCGGTCGAAGACGCCTTGTGGCGGCGCGCGGAGGCGCTGCTGCCGGCCGAAGGGATCGAATCCTATACGCAGGGCTTGATGGACCTGGGCGCGACGCTCTGCACCCGCAGTAAACCCGATTGCGCGCGCTGCCCGCTGCGGGAGCGCTGCGTGGCCTACGCCACCGGGCGCACCGCCGAACTGCCGGTGCGCAAACCGAAGAAGACCATCCCTGAAAAACAGGCGGCCCTGCTGGTGGTAATCGAGGGCGGCCAGGTGCTGCTCGAACAGCGCGCGCAGAGCGGCATCTGGGGCGGGCTGATGTCGTTGCCGGAAGTCGGTGGCCACGCCGTGCGCGGCGCGCTCGGCGTCGACGCGGTGGCGCCGGCTGCCAGTGCCTTCGGTGACGTCGAAGAAATTCATACACTGCTGCCGCTGGTGCACGTGTTCACGCACTACCGGCTGCACATCGCGCCGTTCCAGGTGACCTTGTCGCGCCGCGCGGACCTGGCCGCACCGTACCTCTGGTGGGACCTGGCGCGCATCGAGAGCGCACCGCTGCCGGCGCCGGTCAAGAAGCTGCTGCTGGAACTGAGCGCGCCGTCCCTGTTCTAGCTACAGATGTTCTGACTACAAATCCTCGAGCGAGAAAATGCGCCGGTGTTCGCGGATCGCGTAGCGGTCGGTCATGCCGGCGATGTAGTCGGCGATCTTGCGTGCCTGGCGCGTGACGTCCGCGTTACCGAGCTGGTAATCGGGCGGCAGCAGCACCGGTTCGGCCATGAAGGCGTCGAACAGTTCGCGCACGATGCGGCTGGCCTTTACGCGCATCCGGTTCACCTTGAAATGGCGATACAAATTAGCGCGCAGGAAGCGCTTGAGTTCCGTCGCATCCTTGCGCATCGGGTCGGAAAAACGGATCAGCGGACCGCTGGCGCGCACCGCATCCAGGTCTGCCGGCGCCGCTTCGGCCAGCAGCACGCCGGACGTTTCGATCAGGTCGTCGGCCAGCACCGTGATCAGGCGGCGCAGCGTTTCATAAATGGCGCGCCGGCCCGACAGGCCCGGATACGCCTTCTGCACATCGTGCCAGCGGCGCGCGAAAAAATCGACTTCTTCCAGCTGCGCGATCGTGATCAGGCCGGAGCGCAAGCCATCGTCGATATCGTGGCTGTTGTAGGCGATTTCGTCGGCCAGGTTGGTCAGCTGCGCTTCCAGCGAGGGCTGGGTGCGGTCGATGAAGCGCTGCGCCACGGGGCCGAGCAATTTGGCGTTGGCCAGCGAGCAGTGCTTGAGGATGCCCTCGCGCGTGTCGAACATCAGGTTCAGGCCATCGAAGGCGCCGTAGTGCTCTTCGAGCTCGTCGACCACGCGCAGGCTTTGCAGGTTGTGCTCGAAGCCGCCGTGATCCTTCATGCACTCGTCGAGCACATCCTGGCCGACATGGCCGAACGGCGTGTGGCCCAGGTCGTGCGCCAGCGCGAGCGCTTCGACCAGGTCTTCGTTCAGGCGCAGGTTGCGCGCCATGGAACGGCCCACCTGCGCCACTTCCAGGCTGTGGGTCAGGCGGGTGCGGAACATGTCGCCCTCGTGATTGAGGAAGACCTGGGTCTTGTATTCGAGCCGGCGGAAGGCCGAGCAGTGGATGATGCGGTCGCGGTCGCGCTGGAACTGGCTGCGCGAGGCGTGCGAGGTTTCGGGATGGCGCCGGCCGCGCGCCGTCTCCGAATGCACGGCGTAGGGGGCGAGGTGGGCGTCGGGGTTCATGTCAGCCGACGCAGGCGGCCAGGGTGGCCAGCAGTTGCTCGCGCGGGGCGCTGGTGATGTTCGGGCTGCCCAGGGGCTTCATCAGGATGAACTTGATGGCGCCGCCTTCGTTCTTCTTGTCGACCTCCATGAGCTCGAGCCAGCGCTCGGTGCCGAGGTTGGGCGCGACCGTCGGCAGGCCGGCGGCGGCGACCAGCGCGCGCATGCGCGCCACGCTGGCCGCGTCGATCAGGCCCAGGCGGTGCGACAGGTCGGCCGCCATGACCATGCCGCAGCCGACCGCTTCGCCGTGCAGCCAGGCGCCGTAGCCCATGCCCGCTTCGATCGCGTGCCCAAAAGTGTGGCCGAAGTTGAGGATGGCGCGCAGGCCGCCCTCGCGTTCGTCCTGGCGCACCACGTCGGCCTTGATTTCGCAGGAGCGCGAAATGGCGTGCGCCAGCGCCTGCTGGTCGCGCGCCATCAGCTTGCCGATGTTCGCTTCGATCCAGTCGAAAAATGCGGCGTCGATGATGGCGCCGTGCTTGATCACTTCGGCCAGGCCCGCCGACAGTTCGCGCGGCGCCAGGGTGTCCAGCGTTGCGGTATCGGCCAGCACGGCGCGCGGCTGGTAAAAGGCGCCGATCATGTTCTTGCCCAGCGGGTGGTTGATGCCGGTCTTGCCGCCGACCGAGGAGTCGACCTGCGAGAGCAAGGTGGTCGGTATCTGCACGAACGGAATGCCGCGCATGTAGCTGGCGGCGGCATACCCGGTCAGGTCGCCGATCACGCCGCCGCCCAGGGCCACCATGGTGGTCTTGCGGTCGCACTTGTGCTCGAGCAGGGCGTCGAAGATGGTCATCAGGCTGTCCCAGTTCTTGAACTGTTCGCCGTCGGGCAGGACGATCTCGAGTACGTCGCGCCCGCTAGCGCGCAGCGGCGCGGCCACGCGCTCGAGGTACAGCGGGGCCACGGTGGTATTGGTCACGATGGCGACCTTGCGCCCGGCGATGTGACGCTCCAGCAGCGCCGGGTCGGACAGCAGCCCGGGGCCGATGGTGATCGGGTAGCTGCGTTCGCCCAGGTCGACGTTGAGGAAAACCCGGGGCGGTTCGGTGTTCGCTAGTTGCGGTTGTTGCGATGCTTGCAGGGTGTGCATAGTTGGCCCGCGCCCTGTTCTCGCGGCGGCTGGGCCGAGCGCGGACAGTTGCGTCAGAATTGTTTGGACCATCGATTGTACGTTAGGTCGGCCCGTGTCGATCACCAGGTCGGCAATCTCGCGGTACAGCGGTTCGCGCTGGGCCGTCAATTCTTCGAGTTTCTTGCGGGGGTCGGCCGTTTGCAGGAGCGGGCGGCTTTTGTCGTGGGTGGTGCGCAGCATGATGCTGTTGACGCTGGCGCGCAGGTAGACCACGCGGCCACGTTGTTTCAGGTAAGCACGGCTGGCGGGGTCGAGCACGGCCCCGCCGCCGGTGGCGAGGACGAGTCCGTCCTGCGCCGTGAGGTCACGGATGACCTCGGCCTCACGGCGACGAAAACTCGCCTCGCCTTCGATTTCGAAAATCCACGGGATCGTGGCGCCGGTGCGGGCCTCGATCTCGTGATCGGAATCGACAAAGCGTTTACCCAGCTTCCTGGCAAGAATGCGGCCGATGGTGGTTTTTCCCGCCCCCATCAGCCCTACCAGGAAGATATTCTCCGATTTCAAGGAGCAACCGGACCCGACTTGAACAGTTTCGAGCTGTAACCCTTGCCGCGTGGCGTGGTGGTCTTGAGCGCGAATTCGCCAGCGAAGCAGTCGTTGTTGGCCTTGATGCCCAGCCAGTGCTGAGTGCCGCCGAGACGGTTGGTGGCGCCTACCGCATTTGGCGAGACGGTGCCCGGCGTGACTTTGTCGGCATCGACGAAGGTAACCGAAGTGCCGCTTGGCAACGGGTTGTTGTTGACATCGACAATGCGGAAATACAAGGTCTGGCTGCCGCAACCTGCACCGTGCAGGCCGGCAATGACGTCGACCGGGCCATCGGCCGTGGTCCAGTCGCGCAGGGTGCCATCTTTATTGGCGAACTGGCGAATAAAGGTCGGCTCGTCGCCGCTGAAGACGATTTCGGCTTCGCGCCAGATGTAATTCAAGCCCCACTGTTTGTTACCGTCGACACTGTATGCCGTGCGATTGTAAGGGAAAGGCAGATCGCCAATGGCGCTGTTGTATTTCCTGTCCTTTTCCCGGTCCGGATCCCGTTGCAGCGTGTCGCCGCCCGGGTTGCCGCGGATGATATCGTGATTGCCGGTATTGAGGAACGGATCGCCCTGGTCTTTCCACTTTTCGCCGGTGTCAATCGTGCAGCTGTCTACCAGCGGACGGTACGGAGTCGGATCGTTCTTATTGGCAAGGATGGGCTGTTTGCAGGTGTACTGGCCATCGCCATTTTCGTCGATGAAGTCTTCGATACCTTGCACGTAGGCCAGCACGGTCACGCGGCCGTTGACCGGACGGAATGCCTGGCTCTTGAGTTCGACCGTGCAACCACCGCCCTTGGTTTTGCAACCGCCTTCTTCCGGCGTCGCAATCGCGCCGCCTTCGGTGACGAAATTGACCGCCGTATTGTCGGAAATCGGATTGCCGTACTGGTCGGCCATCAGGACGGTGACCTTGGCGATCGCCGAATCGTAGTTCAGGCCGTCGATATTGTAGCTATCGGCGCTGAGCGACATCGATCTCTGGATCGGCAGGCCGGTCGAAATGATCAGGCTGTCGGACAGGCCGCTGATGGTGGTGCCGTTGCGGGTCGCCTGGGCAACCACGCGCACTGGCGTCGGAATCGTACCCGATGCCACGGTGGTGGTAACGTTGCCGGTGGCGTCCGAGGTGGCCTTGGTCGGTTGCACGATCAGGCCGCCGGTGTTGGTGGTCGCCGTGAAGGTAACGTCCACGCCAGGCAGGCCGATGCTGTTCTGGTCGAGCACGCGGAAGGTCAGGATGGCCGATTCCTTGCGGCCCAGGCCGCCGGAACCGCGCAGGACGATCGAGCTGCCCTGCAGGTCCGAGCCGACGAACTGGATGGTGCCGATATTGGCCTTGCCGACGCTGATGTTGACGGTCTGCGTGAAGTTACCGAGCGTCACGGTGACGGTATCGACCCCGCGCAGGCAACCCTTGTTGGTGTAGGTGACCGACTGAATACCTTTGTCGATGGCGCCCAGCACCAGGCTGGCGGTGCCGTCGTTGCTGCACAGGGAGTTGATGGTCAGGCCCGGTGCGGTGGTGGCGGCAACGCCACCGGTGGTGATCGGGATTTGCAGCAGGGCGGTACCGAACGCCGGCAGGATCTCTTCGACTTTCCGTTCAGGCACGAAGTCGATTTTGCCGAGCGTCAGCGGCGCCGCGCCAACGGCCAGGTTGATCCCGGCGCTGACGGTCTTGCCGCCAGCGACGACCGTCGCGGCGATATTGGCGGCGCCGGCCGACGTCACGCTGGCAGGCTTGACGGTAATGACCGCCACGCCCGACGCATCGGTCAGTGCCGTGCCGGACACCGGCGTAAATTGCAGCAAACTCTCATCGGCGGTGAATTTCACGACCTCGTTGACGGCGGCATTGCCCTTGGCGTCGAGCACGGTGGCTTTCACCTGGCCTGCCTGGCCACCCGAGAGGGTGGTGATCGGCTTGCCGGCGGCGTCGACCAGCTGCAAGATCATTTTGGCCTCGGCCGGTACCACCGGAATGCTCGTGCCTGGCGTCGTGCCGGGCGTGGGCGTGGTGGTCCCCGGCGTGGTCGAGCCGGTTCCGCCGGGATTGCCTCCGCCGCCGCCGCAGGCCGCCAGGGCCGTGGCCATGGAGACGCAGGTCAGCAAGCGGACCGGATTCGCAAAAGCGCGTTGTAAGTAAGTGGGCAGCATGTTAAGTCCTGATTAAATGTATTCGGGTGTTAGCGAGTCGACAGGCGGTCTGCGACGATTTTCGGGGTAATGAAGACCAACAGTTCGGTCTTGGTGTTGCTGCGCGCAGTGGTCTTGAACAGATTGCCGAGAACCGGCAAGTCGCCCAGCAGCGGCACCTTGGTCACGTTATTAGTCTCGGTCTGGATGTAAATACCACCCAGTACGACCGTACCACCGTTTTCAACCATCACCTTGGTCTGCACATGCTGGGTGTTGATCGCAAAGCCGGCGCGCGTTTCATCGCCCTTGGTATCCTTGTTCACGTTCACTTCCAGCACGACGTTGCCGTCAGGGGTGATCTGCGGGGTCACTTCGAGCCGCAGGTTGGCCTTTTTCCACTCGATCGCGGTGGCGCCGCTGCTGGTGGCTTTTTCGTACGGCAGTTCGATACCCTGCTCGATCACCGCTACGTTCTTGTCTTCGGTAACCACGCGTGGGCTCGAAATGACCTTGCCCTTGCCGTCCGCTTCCAGCGCCGACAGTTCCAGGTTGAGGAAGCGGTTCGAGGCGGCCGAGAACAGGCTGGCGGCGAGCGAGGCGGCTGGATTGCCGTTGATGCCGGCAGCCGGCAAGTTCAGCATGGTGGTATTCGTGTAGCCATCGCCCTTGTCCGGGGTCTGGCCGGTGACCTGGCCGATGCCGACCAGGTTACCGCCGATGGCGACGCGCTCATTGCCGCGGTAACTGTAGCCCGAATCGCCGCCGCGCAGGGTGCGCAAGTCGGCAAAGCCGATCTTGGCGCCCAGGTTGCGGCTGAAGCCGTCATTGGCTTCGACCAGGCGCGCTTCGATCAGCACTTGCTTCGAAGGGACGTCGGTTTTCTGGATCAGCTTGCGCAAGTCTTCCAGTTTCGACGCGATGTCGGTGATGAACAGCTGGTTGGTGCGCGGGTCGATCACGGCGCTGCCGCGCTTGGACAGCACGCGCGAGCGGTTGTTGTCGCTCTCTTCCTTTTGCGAGCCGTCGACGTTGATGCCGAACACGGTGCGGAAGGCATCGGCTTTCTGGTAGTTGAGCTGGAAGATTTCCGACTTGAGCGGTTCGAGATCGGCGATCTGGGCGCGCTGTTCGAGTTCCAGCTTTTCCTTGGTCAGCAGTTCATCCTTCGGGGCGATCCACAGTACCGAGCCGTTCTTGCGCATGTCCAGGCCCTTGGCCTGCAGCACGACGTCGAGCGCCTGGTCCCATGGCACTTCCTTCAGGCGCAGGGTCAGGTTGCCGCTGACCGAATCGCTGGTGATGATGTTCAGGCCCGAGATGTCGGCGATTGCCTGCAGCGCCGCGCGCACTTCCACGTTCTGGAAGTTGAACGAGATTTTCTCGCCGCGGTAACCCTGGGTGCCCTGGGTCAGCTTGTTGGCGTCTTCCTTGATCGGCTTGACGTCGATCACCAGCTGGGTATCGCTCTGGTACACGGTCTGTTCCCACAGGCCGCGCGCTTCGACCGTCATGCGCACATTGTCGCCCTGGGTCACGGTGGTGATCTGCGACACCGGGGTGCCGAAATCGGTTACGTCCAGGCGCCGGCGCAAGGTTTCCGGCAAGCCGGTCTTCATGAAATCGACCACCACGGTGTTGCCGACCTGGCGTACGTCGACCGCGACCTGGCTGTTCGGCAGGTCGACCACGACCCGGCCTTCGCCGTTGGCGCCGCGGCGGAAATCGAGGTCGCGCAAGACCTGGCGCTTGGCGCCGGCCGGCGGCGGCAGCGGCGCCGAGGAGGACGAGACGCCGTTCAAGACCGGCAAGCCGGCGCTGTCGACGGCCTGGGCCACGCCGCCGGAACCGTCAATGGTGACGATGATCGACTTGCCGTCGATGGCGGTGGCGTAGTTGAGCGGACGCTTCAGGTTCAGTACCAGGCGCGTGCGGGCGCCGGCCTGGACCACGTTAATGCCGCGCACGTCGGCCAGGTTCACGTCCTGGGCCGTCTTGCCGGTGGCATTGACCGTGGCGCCGAAATCGAGGGCGATGCGGGTCGGATTGGTGATCGAAAAACCGATCGGCAGCTTGGTCGGGGCGTTTTTCATCGCCACGTTCACCACCACGTTCGAGCCCTGCTGGTTGGCCGTGATCGATTCGATCGCGTTGTCTTGCGCCAGGGCGCTGTTGCCGCCAAGGGCCAGAGCCAATAATGCGCCCATGCGGATCACCGTGCCCATCAGCGCGGTGCCATTCATTCTCAGTGCGATCATTTCTTCTCCTTACTTTCCTGCAACTCTAGCTTGGTGGGACGTTCGATCCATTCGCCGCCGGCGTCCTGGACCGTTTCCTTGATACTGATTGCTTCATCGCTCACGCCGGTGATGATGCCGAAATTCTGGCCCACCCGGTCGCCTGGCTTGACGTGGTACATGGTCTTGTCGATCTGTACCAGCGCGTACATGACGCCTTTCGATTTCATGCTGCCCACCATCGACATGGTGTCGAGCGGGAACGCCTCGAGCACTTCCTTGGGCCGGCCCTCGTCGGGCTTGAGCGGATTGTTGGCGGCCGAAGAGCGCGCCAGTTCGGCCAGCAGCTTGTTCGGATCGTAGGGATCGACCTGGCCGACGGTACTGTAGGCGAACGGCACGAAGGTAGTCGGCTCGGTCAGCGGCGGCACGTTGACCTTGGTTTCCTTCCTGGTCTGCTCCATCCACTGGTTCACTTCCTGGACATCGCTGTCGCCGCAGCCGGCCAGCAGGACGGCGCCGGCCAGCAGCGCGAGGCAATTGCGTTTCATGATCATTTGCCCGCCTCTTTGTTTGCTTTGGCCTGCTTCTCGCGGTCCGCGCGCACCTTGCGCTGCGCATTGGCTTCTTCGGGGTCGAGGTAGCGGAAGGTCTTGGCGACCGCTTCGAGCACCAGCACCCCATCCTTGTTGGCCGTGAGCGACATATTGTTGAGCGTGACGATGCGCGGCAGGTTGGCCATGTCGCTGGCGAACGCGCCGATGTCGTGGTAGGTTCCGGCCACGCGGATATCGATCGGCAGTTCGGCGTAGTAATCGCGCACCACCACCTGGCCCGGCCTGAACAGGTCGAACGAGAGGCCGCGGCCGACGCCGGCCTGGTTGATGTCCGACAGCAGGGCCGCCATTTCAGCCTTGCTCGGCAACTGCTTCTGCAAGCGCTCGACGTACTGGTCGACCTGGGCTTTCTGGGCGATCAGGGCCTCGAGGTTGATGGCCTGGGCCACCTTGGTCTTGTACTCGGCCTGCAGGGTCAGTTCCTTGGCGGCGAGCACGTCGTATTCTTCGAACTGGGTGCTCCAGTAGAGGAAGTGGCCGGCCGTGACGACGGCCGCGATGACGCCGACGCCGCACAGCAGGCGTGGAACGATCGGCCACTGTCCCGGCGGGCGGTCGCCCAGGTTCTGGAACTGGGAGCTGAGCGAGCCACCCAGCGATTTGAAGTCTTTTGTCATTCTTTCAATCCGATCTGGCTAGTGGGCCGCTGGCGCGGGAGCCGCTGAACCCGGGGCGGCGGCGGTGGCGCCGGCGGCCGGTGTTTGTCCCGGCTTGAGCGCTTCATCCTTCTCGCGCTGGCGCTTGATGTACAGGTTCAGCGTAAATTCG
The DNA here is from genome assembly GCA_036386755.1 of Telluria sp. Classification (GTDB taxonomy): domain Bacteria; phylum Pseudomonadota; class Gammaproteobacteria; order Burkholderiales; family Burkholderiaceae_D; genus Telluria_A. Next base: position 40,840 of record DASVVC010000017.1, on the reverse strand, counting down.
ACGACTTTCTTGCCGGTTTTACTCTGCGCCAGTTGCGCCGCGCGCACCTCGGTCAGGTCGGGACGTTCGAGCCATGGCGAATTGCCGGCGATATTGCGCAGCAGTTCGGCCACCCGTTCCTGCGACTGGGCAAAACCGCCCACGCTGACGCGCTGGCCATCCTGCTTGAACGACTTGAGGTACACCCCTTGCGGCGTCTGCCTGACCAGTTCATCGAGCAGGTAGACCGGCTGGTTGCGTTCGCCCTGCAAGTCTTCGACCGCCTGCTGGCGTGCCTTGAGCGCTTCGATTTCCTGTTTCAGGGAGGCGATTTCGACGATCTTCTTGTCGAGTTCGACGATGGCCGCGGAAAGCACGCCATTGCGTCCTTCCTGGATCGAAATGCGGCGCTGGTTGTAACCGCCGACGGCGATCACGATCAGGGTACCGAGCACGGCCGACAAGGCCATCAGGGCCACGAAGGCGCTCTTCTTTTGCTTGCGCTTTTCTTCCCGGTGGGGAAGCAGGTTAATTTTAATCATCAGCCAAACCTCCGCAGTGCCAGCCCGCAGGCGACAAGGTAGGCGGGAGCCTCGTTGCGCAGCTGCTGCTCGCGTACGGACGGGCCCAGCGACATGCCCTTGAAGGGCGATACCACCGCGCTGGAAATCTTGGTGCGGCTCGCCACGATGTCGAGCAGGCCGGGAATGAGCGCGCAGCCGCCGGCCAGGAACAGCTGGTCGATCCGCGTGTAGGGCGTCGAGGTGTAGAAGAACTGGATCGCGCGGGTCACTTCGAGGGCCGCGTTTTCCAGGAACGGGGCGAGCAGGTCGGCCTGGAAGTTGTCGGGCAGGTCGCCCGCCTTCTTCTTGGCGTCGGCTTCGTCGAAGGACAGGCCGTACGAGCGCACGATATCCTGGGTCAGCTGGTTGCCGCCGAAGGGTTGCTCGCGCTCATAGATGGTCTCGCCGTTGAGCATGACCGAGATGTGCGTGACCTGGGCGCCGATCTGGAACAGCGCCACGATCTGGCCTTCGGCACCCTTCATCTGGGACGTGACCCGTTCGAGCGCGGCGCGGGCGGCGTACGATTCGATGTCCATCACCACCGCGGTCAGGCCGGCCGCTTCGGCAATGGCCACGCGGTCCTCGACCTTTTCCTTGCGCGACGCCGCCAGCATGACGTCGATGTCGTCGATCGAATTGGCGGCCGGTCCGATCACGTCGAAGTCGAGGCTGACCTCGTCGAGCGCAAAGGGGATATACTGACTCGCTTCGGACTCGACCTGCACTTCGAGCTGGTCTTCCGACAAGCCGGCCGGCAGGATGATCTTTTTGGTGATCACCGAGGCCGGCGGCATGCCGAGCGCGACCAGCTTGACGCGGGTGCCGCTTTTCTTCCAGACCCGGCGCACCGCCTCCGAGACCTGCTCGATATTTTCGATATTGCCGTCGACGACCGCGCCGCGTGGGAACGGTTCGGACGCATAGCGTTCGAGACGCAGCTCGTTTTTGCCGACCACGACCAGCTCCACCAGGCGCACGCCCGACGTGCTGATGTCCAGGCCAAGCAAAGGCGGGCTGGATTGACCGAACAAGGAACCTAAATTGACCATCAAGACCGTACTCCCTTACCTACCTATAATCAATGCTTACGCTGCAAAACGGGCCTTGCAGAACCAAAAAATGACGTGCCCGACGCGGGGAATTTGTTACGAAACCGCCATTTAGCATCTATTACATAAGGCAGTACATTAAATCGTAGCAATAAGCGTGATCCCATGTAAAGGTATTTCTGTTTTGAAATTTTATGCCTGTGGGCTGGAATGCGACACTATGTGAACTGCTCGTCATCACAGTTGTCGGAGGGGTACAAATGTTCCTAAAGGCAAGTACTCGGAGGGCTGCCGCAGGCAGTGGCGGTGCATTATAATGAGGGGGCACCCATAAAGCGAAAGATTCGACCCGCATGAGCTCTTCCAAACCGGACGCCAGCAATTCCTCCCCGTCGCGCCCAGCGCGGACGCGCTCGCCCAAGCGACTGTTGTTAATTGTACTCGGCGGCCTGACCGGCACGGCGCTGGTGGGCTTGCTGGTCGTGGTCTTCGCGCTGGCCATGGCATACCCGAATCTGCCGCCGCTCGACACCCTGACCGACTACCGCCCAAAGATGCCCTTGCGCATTTTCTCGGCCGATAATGTGCTCATCGGCGAGTTCGGCGAAGAGCGCCGCAACCTGGTGCACATCAAGGATATTCCCGAGGTTATGAAGAAGGCGGTGCTGGCGATCGAAGACGACCGTTTCTACCAGCACGGCGGGGTCGACTACACCGGCATCCTGCGCGCGGCGGTGCACAACGCCACCGGCGGCGCCAAGCAGGGCGCCTCGACCATCACCCAGCAGGTGGCGCGCAATTTCTTCCTCTCGAGCGAGCAGACGCTCAAGCGCAAGGCCTATGAAGTGCTGCTGGCCTGGAAGATCGAGCAAAACCTGACCAAGGACCAGATCCTCGAGGTCTACATGAACCAGATCTACCTGGGCCAGCGCGCCTACGGTTTCGCCTCGGCGGCCCAGATCTACTTCGGCAAGAACCTGAAAGACATCACCGTGGCCGAAGCGGCCATGCTGGCCGGCCTGCCCAAGGCGCCGTCGGCCTACAATCCGGTGGTCAACCCGAAACGCGCGCGCACGCGCCAGCAATACATCCTGCAGCGCATGCACATGCTCGGCTACATCACCCCGGCCCAGTTCGAAACGGCCAAGGCCGAAACCTTGCGCATCAAGTCCGACAGCAGCGAATTCGGCGTGCACGCCGAATACGTCGCCGAAATGGCGCGCCAGCTGGTGTACGAGCAATTCAAGGAAGAAACCTATACGCGCGGCCTGAACGTGTTTACCACCGTCACCAAGGCCGACCAGGACGCGGCCTACCTGGCCCTGCGCCGCGGCGTCATGGACTACGAGAAGCGCCATCCCTACCGCGGCCCGGAAGCGTATATCGAGATTCCGAAGACCAAGGAAGAAGCCGACGAAGCGATCGAAAACGAACTGGCCGAGCATCCCGACAGCGACGACATCATCGCCGCCATGGTGCTGCAGGCCACGCCCACCGGCATCACGGCGGTGACCGCCTCGGGCGAGGAAGTCAAGATCAGCGGCCCGGGCCTGGCGTTCGCCCAGGGCTGGCTCTCGACCAAGGCGGCGGCCAACCGCAGGGTCAAGCGCGGCGCGGTGATCCGCATCAGCCAGGATGGCGGGACGGCCTGGTCGGTCACGCAGATGCCGGAAATCGAGTCGGCGTTCGTGGCGGCCGACACCACCGATGGCGCGATCCGCGCGCTGGTGGGCGGCTTCGACTACAACCGCAACAAGTTCAACCACGTCACGCAAGCCTGGCGCCAGCCCGGTTCCTCGTTCAAGCCCTTCATCTACTCGGCCTCGCTCGAACGCGGCCTGTCGCCGGCCACCATCATTAACGACGCCCCGATCTCGTTCGACGCCGGCCAGACCGGCGGCCAAGCGTGGGAGCCGAAGAACTACGACAGCAAGTACGAAGGACCGATGACGATGCGGCGCGGGCTGACCAAGTCGAAGAACATGATTTCGATCCGCATCCTCAACAAGATCGGCGCCAAGTACGGCCAGGAATACGCCACCCGCTTCGGCTTCGAGGCCGAAAAGAACCCGCCCTACCTGACGCTCGCGCTCGGTGCCGGCTCGACCACGCCGCTGCAGCTGGCCGGCGCCTACGCGGTGTTCGCCAACGGCGGTTTCCGGATCAGCCCCTACCTGATCTCGAAGGTTACCGACAGCAACGGCAAGATCCTGTCGCAGGCCACGCCGGACAAGGCGGGCGTTGAAGAGAACCGCGTGATCGATGCGCGCAATGCCTTCCTGGTCGACAGCATGCTCAAGGACGTGGTGCGCTACGGCACCGCCACCAAGGCGCTGGCGCTCAAGCGTACCGACGTGTCCGGCAAGACCGGCACCACCAACGATTCGATCGATGCCTGGTTCGCCGGCTACACGCCGAAACTGGTGGGGATCGCCTGGATCGGCTACGACCAGCCGAAGAACCTGGGCAACAAGGAAACCGGCGGCGGACTGGCGCTGCCGATCTGGATCGGCTTCATGCAAAAGGCGCTCAAGGGCGTGCCGAACGAGGACCGGGTCGTGCCCGAGGGGCTGGTGATGGTGGGCGACGACTATTACTATGTCGAGAATCCGCCCGGCACGGGAGTGCAGAGCCTCGACATCGGCGCGCGCGGCACGCCGGCCGAGGAAAAGGTCAAGGACGCGGTCAAGAACGAATTGTTCTGACGCGGCAAAAACGGGATCGCCCTTAACCGGTCCGCAAAACCGGGGTCAGCCCCCAACCGGTGAACCGGGGTCTGACCCCGGTTTTGCTATGCCCCTACAAACTAACGCGGGCGCCGCCCTGGGCGCTGGCCAGGTCCGACAGCGCCGCGAACAGTTCGCTGCCGTCGCGCGTGTTGACCCAGGCGCCGCCCTCCCGCTTGTAGTGAAAGCCGCCCGACTTGGCCGCCACCCACAGTTCCTGCATCGGCGCCTGGCTGTTGACGATGATCTTGCTGCCATTGTCGATGAATTCGATCTCCAGCACGTTGCCGCTGCGCTTGCATTCGACATCGATGACATCCTCGTCGTTCAGCCGGTCCATCGCCGCTTCGATCGTGTTCAAGGTCGTTTCGGCCAGGTCCAAAAATTCTTTTTCGCTCATGCTACACTCCAAGGTCTGCCAATCAAACCGTGATTCTAATCGTGAAGTCTTCATCCGCGCTCAATATCGGCATCGCCGCCGTGGTCTTTGGCTTGCTGGCAGGCTGCGGCCAGGCCGGTCCGCTGTACCTGCCCAAGCCCCCCGCCAAGCCCGCCGCTGCCGCTGCACCGCCGCCACCGCCGCCATCCACCCCAGCTGTCCAATAACCCTTCTTCCCTAGACCATGTCGCATTTCTTTCATCTGGACGGCGTCCTGCACGCCGAAAGCACCCCCCTGTCCCGCATCGCCGAGGAATTCGGCACGCCGACCTATGTGTATTCGAAAGCGGCATTGCTGGAGAACTTCGATGCCTTCGCCGACGCCTGCGCCGGGCGCGATGCGCTGGTCTGCTATGCGATGAAAGCCAATTCGAACCTGGCCATCCTCGACCTGCTGGCGCGCGCAGGCGCCGGCTTCGACATCGTGTCGGGCGGCGAACTGCTGCGCGTGATCGCCGCCGGCGGCGACCCGGCCAAGGTGATCTTTTCCGGGGTCGGCAAGACGGTCGACGAAATGCGCCTGGCGCTGTCGCACGACATCCTGTGCTTCAACGTCGAGTCGATTCCCGAGCTGCACCGCTTGAACGAGGTGGCCGGCGCCATGGGCAAACAGGCGCGCGTATCGCTGCGGGTCAATCCCAACGTGGACGCCAAGACCCATCCGTACATCGCCACCGGCCTGAAAGCGAACAAGTTCGGCGTCGCTTTTGACGATGCGCTGGCCACCTACCGCACCGCGGCCGCCCTGCCGCACCTGATCCCGGTCGGCATCGATTGCCATATCGGCTCGCAGCTGCTGGACGACGCCCCCCTGCTCGAAGCGCTCGACAAGCTGATCGAACTGGTCGACGCGCTCGGCGCCGAAGGCATCGTGCTCGAGCACCTGGACATGGGCGGCGGCATCGGCATCAACTACGGCGCCGCGGGCGACACTGCGCCGGTGCCGGTGGGCGACTACCTGGGCCGCGTGTTCGCGCGCATCGATGCCTGGCGTGCTGCGAGCTACGGCGGCGCGCCGATCAAGGTGATCTTCGAGCCGGGCCGCGCCATCGTGGGCGACACCGGGGTGCTGCTGACGACAGTCGAGTTTCTGAAACCTGGCGCCGAAAAGAATTTCTGCATCGTCGACGCCGCCATGAACGACCTGATGCGCCCGGCCCTGTACCAGGCCTGGATGGATGTGCAGCAGGTGCGCGCGCGCAGCACGGCGGCCGTGAGCTACGACGTGGTCGGTCCGGTGTGCGAGTCGGGCGACTGGCTGGCGCGCGAGCGCGACCTGAGCGTGGAACAGGGCGACCTGCTGGCGATCATGCAGGCCGGCGCCTATGGCTTTACGATGTCGTCGAACTACAACACGCGCGGCCGCGCCGCCGAGGTGATGGTCGACGGCGAGACGGTGCACCTGGTGCGCCGGCGCGAAGAGCCGGCTGAGCTGTTCGCACTGGAAACGCTGCTCAAGTAAGCCATCAAGTAAGTCTAGGCGCGGCGCGCCTAGGCGGGCGCCGCGTCGTCGGCGAACAGCGCCGCCAGGCTGGGCGCGGTGACGCTGCGCTCGATCCAGCGTTCGAGTTCCGCCTGCGTGGCTTGCTCGATGCGCGGCACAGCCTGGACCGCGACGTCACCGAACTTGATGCCCAGCAAGCATTTGAGCACCTCGCGCAATGCTGCGGTTTTCCCTTCCGCACACCCCTTCTGAAAGCCGATCTCCTCGATCTCTTCGGCCCACGTGCCAACTTTACCTTCCATCTCGGTCACCTCCTTCATACTGCCAAGCGCAAGCCATTCCGGATTGCCAGTTTCGCGCGCCAACAAGGCGTTGATCCACTGCTGAACCGAGTTCCGCAGGCTGGTTTGGGGCGCGTCTTTGTACCAGGTCGCCAACGCCGGCAAGACCTCGATTGAGACATCGGAAAAACGCGAAAGTTCAAGCCGGAACAGCAGCGCCAGCACATTGGAATTCGCTTCCAGCGCCGCCCTGTCGAGGCGCTGCTGGTCGATCAGCACGTAGCGCTGCGATGGCTGGAACGGCCCCAGCTCGTCCGGCGCTTGCATGAGAAGATCGGCCAGCTCCATGCTGGCGCTCCAGCGCGGCGCGCCGTTGTAGAACACCAGCGGCAGCACCGGCGGCAACAGCAGGCTTGGGGACAAGGCATGTTGCTTGATCAGGTCCTGGTGCAGCAAGCCGATATAGGTCTGCATGCGCAAGGCCATCCAGCGGTCCACGCCGGACTGCAATTCCAGAAGAATGTACACGTACAGGAACTGCTCGCCCACCTGCACGCGCCAGACGATGTCGCCCTGGCGCGCCGACAACTGCTCGCTCATATAGATCGAGCTAACCCGCTCGAAGGCCGACAGCGCGAGTGCGTCAAACAGCTTGAAGGGCGTGAAGTCCGCCATCAACTCGCGCACCAGTTCCGGGTGGGCGAACAGGGAACGGTATCCGAGGTCGTGTTGTTGGGTAGTCATGGGGCATTCTAGCCAGTGCCCCTGCCCCGCGTTTGCGCTGCCTCAAACGCGCGCGGCGGCCTTCTGGCGGCTCCACAGCACCCGCAAGCCCAACAATACCGCGACGATGGCGCCGGTAATGAGCGGTTCGATGAAGTTGTTCTTGCCGGCCTTCATCCACCAGAAATGCAGGATCGCCAGCGGCGCGATGATATAGATCAGCCGGTGCAGCCACTGCCAGCGCTTGCCGCCGAGGCGCTTGATCATGCCGTTGGTGCTGGTCACGGCCAGCGGAATGAGCAGCACGAAGGCGATGAAGCCGACCGTGATGAAGGGCCGCTTGACGACATCCCGGAACATTTCCGCCACATCAAAAAAATGATCGAACCACAAAAAGGTCAGGAAATGCAGGCAGCCGTAGAAAAAGGTGAACAGGCCCGCCATGCGGCGCAGCTTGACCAGCCAGTTCCAGCCGGTCAGGCGCCGCAGGGGCGTGAGCGCCAGGGTCACGCACAGCAGGTACAGCACCCAGTCGCCGGTGCCGCGCGTGATGAATTCGAGCGGCTCGACCAGTTGCCCGCTGACGGTCAGGTACGCCATGCGCGCCAGCGGCACCAGCGCCAGCGCGAACAGCATGGATTTGACGGCAAGGAGCTGCTTCGGACTCGGATTGAACGCCATCGCGCTTAGAAATTCTTTTTCAGGTCGAGCCCGCTGTACAGCGAGCCCACGTCATAGCCGTTGAACATCAGCGTCTTGCGTTTTTTCTGGAAAAAGCCGTCTTCGCCGATACGGCGCTCGCTCGCCTGCGACCAGCGCGGGTGGTCGACCTCCGGATTGACGTTCGAATAAAAGCCATACTCGGACGGGGCCGACACATTCCACGCCGTGCGCGGCTGGTCCTTGACGAAGCGGATCTTGACGATCGACTTGGCCGACTTGAAGCCGTACTTCCAGGGCACCACCAGGCGCACCGGCGCGCCGTTCTGGTTGGGCAGGGTCTGGCCGTACATGCCCAGGGTCAGCAAAGTGAGTGGATGATTGGCTTCATCGATGCGCAAGCCCTCCACATACGGCCAGTTCAGCACGCGGCTGGAGACGCCCGGCATCTGGGCCTTGTCGGCCAGGGAGACGAATTCGACGTATTTGGCGTTGCCGGTCGGCTCGACTTTCTTGATCAGCTCGGACAGCGAATAGCCGACCCAGGGAATCACCATCGACCAGCCTTCCACGCAGCGCAGCCGGTAGACGCGCTCTTCGAGGGGCGCGAGCTTGAGCAGCGCGTCGATATCGAGCGTCATCGGCTTTTTGACTTCGCCCTCGATCGTCACCGTCCACGGACGCGTCTTGAGGGTGTGGGCGTTCTGGGCCGGATCGGATTTGTCGAGGCCGAATTCGTAGAAGTTGTTATAGGTCGAGGCATCCTTGAACGGGGTCTGCTTGTCGAGCGCGGCGTAGGCGGGATTGACCTTGGCGGCCAGCTTTTGCGGCGCCGCCGTCGCCGCCGTCGCAGCGAAAGCTTCGCGGTTGGCCATTTCCCACAGCGCGCCGCCGGCGACGGCGCCAGCCGCCATCTGGGCGATGAAGCGGCGGCGCGATTCGTACACCGCCTGGGGCGTGATTTCGGATGACAACGGCAGGTCGAACCCGTTGGGGTGACGTTTGATCAGCATGGGCGGCTCCGGCAAGTCAGATAGGGTGGAGCTACCTTACACCATCTCGCCGCTTTCAGCGCATGACAGTTTTGTCATTAAAGTTTGCCATAAGAATGCAGGCCGGACAGGAACATGTTCACGCCCAAAAACGCGAACGTAGTCACCACCAGGCCGATCAGCGCCCACCAGGCCGCCACGCGGCCGCGCAGGCCGGTCATCAGGCGCATGTGCAGCCAGGCCGCGTAATTGAGCCAGACGATCAGGGCCCAGGTTTCTTTCGGATCCCACGACCAGTAGCCGCCCCAGGCTTCGGCCGCCCACAGGGCGCCCAGGATGGTGGCCACCGTGAAGAAGGCGAAACCGACCGAGATCGCCTTGTACATGACGTCGTCGAGCACTTCCAGCGACGGCAGGCGGTCTTGCAGGTAGCCGGCCGACTTGATCAGGTAGGCCGAGCCGACCATGGCCGCCAAGGCGAAGGTGCCGTAGCCGATGAAGTTGGCCGGCACGTGGATTTTCATCCACCAGCTCTGCAGGGCCGGCACCAGCGGCTGGATGTCGGCGGCGTCGCGCGTGACCGTGTACCACAGCAAAAAGACCACCGCGGCGGCGATCACCGGCAGCACGAAGGCGCCCAGCTGGCGCGTGGCGTAGTGCTGTTCGTAGTACAGGTAGAACATGGCGGTGATCATCGAGAACAGGATGAACACTTCATACAGGTTCGACACCGGAATATGGCCGACGTCGGCGCCGATCAGGTAGGACTCGTACCAGCGCACCATCATGCCGGTCCAGCCCAGCACCACGGCGGCCCAGCACAGCTTGGAGCCGACCGAGGAACCGAAATCGGAGCGGCCGGCCAGCCCGACCCAGTAAAACACGGTCGAAAACACAAACAGGGTGCTCATCCACAAGATCGCGGACTGGCTCGACAGCATGTATTTCAGGAAGAACTTGCTGTTCGCCATGGCCAGGTTATGGTCGTACAGGCTGATCGCCCACAAGGACAGCAGGGCCACGAGCGGCATCAGCCAGCGCACCGGCTTCCAGTGCCAGCCGAGCGCGGCGAAAGTGGGCGCGGCCAGCACCAGGATCACCTTTTCGTAGATGTCCATGAAGGCGCCGTAGCGGTTGAGCGCGAACAACGCCGCGCCCAGCAGCACGGCGGCGAAGACCCAGTCGGCCAGGCCCAGCCGCTTGAAATAGCCTGGGGCTTGCTGGTAGGTCTGCGCTTGCGCGCCTTGCGGTGTTTGTGTGGCTTGCATCATCTTCTCCAGTCCTGCTGATCCGCTTGTCGGCCCAGCTTACGCCAACTGCGGCAGCTTGGCTTTCAGATCGTTAAATTCGCGCTCGAAATCGAGCGTCTTGCGTTGCGTGCTCATCGCCATCAGGGCGTGCGCCGGGCCGCCGGCCTCGCCGTCGCGCACCCAGACCCACAGGCGCCGTTCGCGGATGTAGAACATCGCAAACACGCCCAGCACCAGGAACACGCAGCCGAGGTAGACCACGGCCTTGCCGGGCGAGCGCGTCACCTGCAGCACCGAGGCCTTGACTTCGACGAATTCGTCGAGCTGCAGGTACACCGGGGCGCCGTAGAAAAAGCTGTCGGACAGGGCATTGGTGGCCAGCTGCAGGAAGCGCGCCTGCTTCTCGTCCCCCGCCACCGGCGCCAGGCCCTCTTTTTCGCGCGCGGCCTGCCACAGCTCCCACAGGGTGCCGTTGAGGATCTTCATGAAAATATTGGCGGCCTTTTCCTGCTCGGTGGCGGGAATTTTTTCCAGAAAGCGCGACACCGCCGCGTAACCGCCCTGTTGGCCGTCGCCGGCGAAAATGGCCAGGCTCTTGGACGACGATTCCTGCAACTGCTTGGCCAGCGTCGCGGCCGGGCTGTTGCTGGCGGCCGGCATGGCGCGCCGCGCGTAGCGCTCGGCCGCCACCTCGCGCAGGTTCGGGTCGGCCAGGGCGGCGCGCAGGCGCATCCATTCCTTGACCGTGTGCGCCTCGTCCGAAGGAATGCGCAGGTAGCTGAACGGATCGTTGGGCGAGGCGCGTACGCCCGCCAGGAACACCTGGACGCCGTCGATCGTCACCGGCTGCATATAATTCTGGTATTCGCGGGCCTGGCCGGTCTTGTCGCGCAGCTTGTACTGCACGCTCGGGCCGACGTTTTTCAAGTCCTTGTTGTTGGCATTCTTGCCGGCCGAGCCGGAATGCTTGCCCAGGGTGGCGGCGAACTGCTCGTTCAGGCTCTGGCCCTTGGTGACGGCGCGCGCATCGTCCTTGCCGCCGGTGTTTTCGACGTTGAACGCGCGAAACGCGCTCCACTCGACCGTGTAGTCGTCGGCGCCGCGCTTGAGCGGGGTCGACGCATTGACTTCGCCGTCCATCTTGAACGATGCCTGGTCGGTGCCGCTCATCGGGTAACCCACCAGCTTGAGCTTGCTGCCGCCATCTTCGAAGCTCGACTGGTACACCGCCACGCCCTTGTAGATCAGCGGTTCGTTGACCTTGATGGTGGCCGGGAAGGTCTTGCCGGTTTCATGGTCGCGGATCACGACTTCGCTGGCGAACAGCTTGGGCATGCCGGTCGAATAGAAATCGATATTGAAGCGCTTTAACTGGATCGTGAACGGCAGCGGCTGCAGGAGCGAGCCGTCCGGACGCGGAATGATCGCGATATCGCTCGACTGCCCTTCCGGAATGAGGGTATTGCCGCGATAGGTCGGATTGCCCAGGCTGAGGCGATGCTTTTCGGGGATCTCGGAAATCAAGCCGCTGCCCACGAATGGCGTCTTGCCCAGGAACCACTCCTGGAACTGGATCGGGATGTCCGAATCGAGCATGCCGCCGACCAGGATGATGATGATCGAGCTGTGCGCGAAGATGTAGCCGAACTTGTTGGCCGCGCCCTTCTTGGCCGCGACCAGGGTGCCGTTCTCCTTTTCCACGATCTTGGCCGAATAGCCGGCGTCGACAAGGCGGGCGGCGCTCTGGCGCGCCAGCTCCGGGCGCAAGAGCGGCGCCGTCCATTCGGCCTTGTGGTGGAAATTGCGCAGCGACGTTTCGCGCACGTTCTCGCGCCAGCTGCGCATGTCCTTGATCATTTTCGGCGCGTTGCGCACGATGCACAGGCCCGTCGAGAGGATCAGGAACACCAGGATCAGCAAGAACCACCAGGCCGAATACACGGCGTACAGGCCGAGCTTGTTGAAGACATCGAACCAGAACGGACCGAACTGGTTGACATAGTTGGGCATCGGCTGGTTTTGCGTGAGCACCGTGCCGATCATCGAGGCAATCGCGATGATGGTCAGCATGCTGATGGCAAAGCGCATCGACGAGACCAGCTCGACCGCCTCGGCCACGACGGGACGACGCGTATTTACTACGATTCCGGTGGTGCTCATTCTCTACAGATCCCTATGTGCAGGCACGACATAACCCGCGAGGATACCAACAAAAAGGGCAGCCCGCTTGCGCCGCCGCCCTTTCGACCTTCCGTGGCAAAGACGCGCCATGCGGCGCGCTTCGTTGTGCTGCGTTGCGCTTATTTCAAGCCGGCGATGTAGTCCGCAACGGCTTTCATTTCGTCGTCCGACATGCGCTTGGCCAGCGTCGTCATCTGCACGCTGTTCTTGCGCGCGCCGCCCTTGAAGGCCTGCAGCTGGCTGACCGTGTAGTCCTGGTGCTGGCCGGCCAGGCGCGGAAACTGCGCCGGGATGCCGTTGCCGTTGGCGCCGTGGCAGCTGGCGCAGGCGGCCACGCCGGTGCCGGGAATGCCGCCGCGGTAGATGGTCTTGCCGAGCAGGATAGTATCCTTGTTCTTGGCCGCGCCCGGTTTGACCGTTTGCGTGGACAGATAGGCGGCGATGTTTTTCTTTTCATCGTCCGACAGCATCTTGGCGTAGGTCGTCATTACCGGATTGACGCGGTTGGGCGTGGTGAAATCGATCAGTTGCTTGTGCGTGTAGGCCGCGAACTGGGCAGCGAGCTTCGGATTGGCGGCGATGGTCGAATTGCCGGCCGCGCCGTGGCACGAAGCGCAGGCGGGCAAGCCGCGTGCGCTATCGCCGCTGTCGTACAGGGTGGCGCCTTTGGCGGCGTCGGCCTTGGCTGGGGCGGGTGCATGCTCGGCAGCGGACACGAGGCCCGACACGGCAAAGGTAGCCACCAGCAAGGATTTCACAAACGCCGCTCCGGCGGCCGGTAAAAACGCACGATTCATTCAAACACCCTGAGACAAGTCGAAAATTGGTTTTGTTGAAAATTCCCGGATCACGCCCCCGGAGAATTCGGTTCTTATGTAGTGCAAACGATCTTGTGTGCTCGCCATGGCTTTCGCGGCGCAACAATTCGTAACCCCTTATTGTACAATAGCTTTCTCGCGTTATCGCCCCTCTTGTTGCATTTTCTGCCCATCCCATGTCCAAACTCTGGCAAGCCCGCTTCTTCACGACCGTCAACCAACTGCGCGACCTGCCCGATACGCAGGCACCCGAAATCGCCTTCGCCGGGCGTTCCAACGCGGGAAAGTCGACCGCCATTAACATTCTGACGAATCAGAAAGGCCTCGCGTTCGCTTCCAAAACGCCGGGCCGCACCCAGCACATCAATTATTTCTCGATCGGCGGCGCGCACGTCGGGCAACACCGCAAGGATGCCACCATCGTCGAGGAAATCGAGGCGCTGCTGGTCGACTTGCCCGGCTACGGCTATGCCGAAGTGTCCGGCTCGGCCAAGCTGCACTGGCAAAAGCTGCTGGGCGACTACGTCCAGCGCCGCGAACAGCTCGCCGCGCTGGTGCTGATCATGGATTCGCGCCGTCCGTTCACCGAACTGGACGTGCAGATGCTCGAATGGTTCGCCCCGACCGGTAAACCGATCCACTGCATCCTGACCAAGGCCGACAAGCTCAACCGCAACGAATCGACGAATGCCCTGCGCCAGGCGCGCATGATGCTCGAAAGCTACGTCGACGAAGATGGCGAAGGCTTCCCGTTCACGGTGCAACTGTTCTCGGCGCTCAAGCGCGTCGGCATCGAGGAAGCCAACGACAAGATCATCGACCTGCTGGGCCTGACCCCGATCGAGACCGATCCGGACACGCCGCTGGTCGACCCGGTCGACGCCGAGGACGACGCGGTCTGACCGGCACGATCTGATCACCTGATTTTTTGTTCACTCGGAAAAAAACGATGTCCACCATTCCCGTGCAGTTCCCCGCCACGCGCATGCGCCGCATGCGGCGCGACCCGTTTTCCCGCGCCATGGTGCGCGAAAACACGATCACTTGCGCCGACCTGATTTATCCGGTCTTCATCGTCGACGGCGTCAACCAGCGCCAGCCGATCTCGGCCATGCCGGGCATCGAGCGCCTCTCGGTCGACCTGCTGCTCGGCGTCGCCCAAGAGTGCGTTGCCCTCGGCATCCCGGTGCTGGCCCTGTTTCCGTCGATCGACGCGTCGCTGAAAACCGCGGACGGGATCGAAGCGACCAATCCGGACGGCCTGATTCCGCGCGCCGTGCGCGCGCTCAAGGAACGCTTTCCGGAACTGGGCATCCTGACCGACATCGCGCTCGACCCGTACACCAGCCACGGCCAGGATGGCCTGATCGACGAGAACGGCTACGTGCTCAACGACCAGACCACCGCCATGCTGATCCGCCAGGCCCTGTGCCATGCGCAGGCCGGCGTGGACGTGGTGGCGCCGTCGGACATGATGGACGGGCGCATCGGCGCCCTGCGCGCAGCGTTCGAGGAGCAGGGGTTCATCCACACCCGCATCATGGCCTATTCGGCCAAGTATGCGTCGGCGTTTTACGGCCCGTTCCGCGAAGCGGTCAGTTCGGCGGCCTCGCTCGGAAAGAGCGACAAGTTCACCTACCAGATGGATCCGGCCAACGGCGCCGAAGCGCTGCGCGAAGTGGCGCTCGATATTGCCGAAGGGGCCGACATGGTCATGGTCAAGCCGGGCATGCCTTACCTCGACATCGTGCGCCGCGTGAAGGACGAGTTCAAGGTGCCGACGTTCGCCTACCAGGTCAGCGGCGAGTACGCGATGATCAAGGCGGCCGTGCAGAACGGCTGGCTCGATCATGACAAGGTGATGATGGAAGCGATGATGGCGTTCAAGCGCGCCGGCGCCGATGGCGTGCTGACCTATTTTGCGCTCGATATCGCGCGGTTGCTCAAGGCACGCGCGTAAAACGTCGTTCCCGGCATCGGCGGCCCCTTCGCGGGAGCGCAAGTTTGTCGAGCCGCCAGCTACGGTACGACATTGGGTTCCCGCCTGCGCGGGAACGACGAGCTAGCGGTTAGCGCCCGCGCCGGTTCTCCGGAAACATTTCCTTCTGCAGGAAATCAGCCAGTTCCGCCGTATCCTCCACCCGCGCGCTCATCTTGACCACGCGCTGCAAGCGGTGCGAATCCCATTCGAAGTCGCCGGTCTTTTCCTTGCGGATAATCTCGATCATCTTCTTAATCACAGCCGTTTCGATATCCTTCTCGTTGCCCAGCTCGACCGTAACTTCCTGCAGCCAGCGCCGCTTGAAGCTCGGATTCCAGCCACGGAACTTGACGGTGGCCGTCATGGCATTCTTCTTGACCTCGAACACGCCGCCGGTATCGTTGCGATCGTCGCCCTGGCTGCGCCCGTTGGCGGCGGCAATGTTCGCCTTGGCGATGCGCATGCCGCGTTCGGCGGCGCTTTCCTCGGCCGGCTGCTCGCTCTCGGTCTGGCCGCGCGCGCGGCGCCGCGCTTCGACCGCGGCCGCCATGTCGGTCTCGGGCGCCACCGTGGGCGGGCGCACCGGCTTGGGCGGCTCGGGAACGTCGGCTTCCTTGACCGGTTTTTCATTCGATATGGTGATGGTATTGGGCAAACGCCGGACCTTGGCCACGGTCGGCTTGCTGGGGCGCGCCTGGGTGGTCGGCTTGGGCGTCGTTTTCGGCTGTTGCTTGGGCTGCGGCTTATTCTCGGGCAGCGGCGTGACGTAGGTAATTTCGCCGCCGGAACTGGGCGGCGGCGCCTTCTTCTCTTTTTGCGGATTGAATACCCACAGCAGCAGCAAGAGGACGTGCAAGGCCACCGTGACCGCCACGCCGACCGAGTTGAAGCGCCTGACTTCGTAACTGGGCACCGCGTAACCGGGCAAGGGCTGGCCGCAATGCTCGCAGTAGCCGCTGTTCTCGGTCGAATGGTGGGAATGGTCACGCAAAATAGAAACAACTTTCCAGGGGACGGCGTCAACGAAATGCGGCACAGGAGCCGAAGTCTATACGTTTTGTGGTTTTTGCGCATTGGCAAGCTCACCTTGTGCAGCTTACAAGATGAGTGTCTTGATGGTTGTTACTATATGTATCAGTGCTGCAACAATATGCCCTCGCGGGCCTCAGGTGGTGACCCGCTCGGTGCCGGCAAAAACGCGCGGACGCGCCTGGCGCCGCGCACTGTTGCGCTCGGCGAGCTGGGCGAACAGTTCGCCCACGCAGCGCTCGGCGTCGAGCACCTGGCGCGAGTGCAGTTGCGGGCGCGGCAAGGCGTGCGTGTAGTAATTCGGCCCTTCCACCAGGTAGCCGAGCGCCCACAGGTTGGGAATCGGGCGCGCCGCGCTGTCGAGCGGATGGTTGGCCTGGTCGACGTCGACCCCGCCCGGATGGAACGTGCCGTTGTAGTAAGGGCGGATCGTGCCGCGCTTGAGCAGGTTGCGGATCAGCGGGCTCTCGTCGGTTTCGGGCGAAAACACATCCAGGCGCGCCACCACCAGCGCGTCCACATGCTGGATCGCCGCGCCCGAGGCGAAGCGCGTGTGCAGGGCGAACTGGGAGCGGTCCTCGTCGATGCGAACGGCCGCGTTGGGCCCGGCGGCCACGCTCAGCACCCCGGCTTCGAGCAGCGCCAGCAGTTGCTCGTTGCGCTGGCTGGGCGGGCCGAAGGTGACCCGATTGATCGCCGGGTTGTACACGCTGAGGAATTTGCGGTGCGAGCCGGCGGTCAGGCCGCCATGCTCGATCATCTCTTGCAGCACGCTGCGGGCGTCGCGCAGCACGTCGGCGGCGGCCTTGATCGGGCTGCCCAGGTTGCCCCGGCGCGCTTCCGACAGGTCGTCGGCGATCATGCAGGTGAAGAAGGTCGAAAAATCGTCGGCGCTGGCGAAATTGCGACCCTGCAGGGGAAACAGCATGGCGTCGATTGCACTGCGCTCCTCGGCGCCGAGCTCGTAGTTCAGCGGATCGGGCGCGGGCGCGCTCCTGGCCTCGGCCAGCGCGCTGCGCCAGGCGTAGCCCATTTCGCGGGTCAGCAGCGGCAGTAGTTCGCGGTCGAAATCGAGCTGGGGACTGCCGCGCTCGCGCTGGGCTTGCTGGCGCAGGGCGCGCAGCGCGTCGCGCGTGAAAAAGCGCGCCTGGTGGCGTCCGTTCAAGCCTTTCTGGTTGACGCCGCGCGCCGCCGCCGGCAGGCATTTGCGCGAAAACAGCAGCAGCGACGGTTCGCGCCCGGAAGCGATGTAACGCAAGCCGCTGCCGGACGGCTCGAACCGCCCGCCCCGGCCCACCGTCAGCTGCGAAACCACGTCGTGCGCGGTCAGGCCCAGTCCTTCGATGGCGACCCGGGCGTCGCTGGCGATGCCGACCAGCTTGTCGAGCGGATACACATGGCGGATGAACGCCAGCTTGCCGTTATAGCGCGCGTGGTCCTGGGCAAACTTGTGGCACCAGGCTTCCTCGTCGGTCAGGTTATTGCGGCTGTGGCCGGTCGTCATGAAGACGAAATCGCTGCTGACCGAAAACCCGCTGTCGAGCTCGACGATGAAACTGCCGTCCGGCATCGGGAACATGTCGATCGCGCGGTGCCGCAGGTGCGTCAGCGCCACCGTCGGCGGCAGCGCCGCGCGGATCGCGTCGTAGGCCCAGACCAGGTAGCGCCCCAGCAGCTGGCGCGGCAGGTAGTCCGTGTCGGTGATCGCGGCCCCGCCCTCTTCCCCGGGCACCACCTGCACGAACTGCTCGCCGAAGCGGCGGTAGCCTTCGGCGCGGGCCCATTCGGTGAGCGACGGGGTGGCGCACACGCTCGCCAGTTCGACCGCCTCGCGGAAGGGAAAAATCGTGACCTGGCTGGCCACGGTATTGATCAGGAGGTGCTGCGGCTGGTTCGGCGCGTGCACGCCCGGACCGCACTCGCCCGGATCGATCAGGTTCACTTGCAGGGGCGTGTTGTGGGCGCGCGCAAACGCGGCAATCCGTTCGAGCAGGGACAGGCCGCGCGGGCCCATGCCGATGAGGGTGACGCTGTAACGTTTCATGGTGACCGCCTGTCGATGAAAAGCAGATTCCATGGTGGCAGGCAGTCAGATTTTGGTATTGTTTCCAGTCAATTAAATCCCTTAAGGAAATATCAAGGGGCCTTCTCGAAATTGGCCAGCTGGGCATCGGTCATCGGTCCGCTGCCGCTGTACTTGTCGAGGAACAGGTAGATCACCGGGGTGATGTAGAGCGTGATGACTTGGGAAAACAGCAAGCCGCCGACCACGGCCAGGCCGAGCGGCTGGCGCAGTTCGGCGCCGGCGCCCAGGCCGAGCGCGATCGGCAGCGCACCCATCAGCGCGGCCAGGGTGGTCATCAGGATCGGGCGCAGGCGCAGGATGCAGGCTTCGCGGATCGCTTCGGCCGGCGACAGGCCCTCGTTGCGCTGCGCATGCAGGGCGAAATCGATCATCATGATGGCGTTCTTTTTCACAATCCCGATCAGCATCAGGATGCCAATGATGGCGATCATGGTCAGGTCCAGCCCGAAGATGCGCAGCGTGAGGAGCGCGCCGACGGCGGCCGACGGCAAGCCCGCCAGGATGGTCAACGGGTGGATGAAGCTTTCGTACAGCACGCCCAGCAGCACGTAGATCACGCCCAGCGCGGCCACAATCAGGATGATCTGGCTCGACTGCGAATCCTGAAACACCGCGGCGTCGCCGCCGTACTTGGTGATGACCGAGGCCGGCAGCTTCATCTCCACGCCCATCCTGTCGATCTTGCCGGTGGCGACACCCAGCGGCACGTCGGCGCCCAGGTTGAACGACAAGGTGATGGCCTGGAGCTGGCCCTGGTGGTTGACCGAGGTCGGCCCGACCGTGCGTTCGACCGTGGCAAAGCTCGACAACTGCACCAGTTGCCCGCCCTTGCTGCGCACCGAGACGCGCCCCAGGGCGTCTTCCGACTGGCGATCGGCCAGTTCGGCTTCCAGGATCACGTTGTAGCTGGCGGCGGCCGAATAGATGGTCGAGACCTGGCGCTCGCCGAAGGCCGCGTACAGCGCGGTGCGCACGTCGGCGATCTGCACGCCCATGGCGTTGGCCTTGTCGCGGTCGATCTTCAGGGTCGCCTGCAGGCCGCGGTTTTGCGAGTCGCTGGTAACGTCGCGAAAGTCCGGGTCGGCGCGCATGCGCTCCAGGTATTTGTTGGCCCAGTCGCCGAGCGCGTCGGAGCTGACGCTTTGCAAGGTGTACTGGTAGCGGCTCTTGCTGGGCCGCCCGCCCAGCTGCAGATTCTGGATCGGCGACAGGAACACCGACACGCCGGCCACCTGGCGCGTGGCTTTACGCAAACGCTCGACCACTTGCGGCATTTTCACGCGCACGTCGCGCGGTTTGAGGGCGATAAAACCGCGCCCGGTGTTGCCGCCGCTGGTGAACGACGTCACATCCTGCACGCTCGGATCGGCGCGGATCACCGCCACCACCTTCTCTTGCAGGATCAGCATGGCGTCGGTCGAGGTATCCTCGGCCGCTTCGATCGTCATGCGCAGCTGGCCCAGGTCTTCCTCGGGGAAGAAGCCCTTGGGGATGGTGGTGTAGAGGATAATCGTGAGCACGAACGTGCCGAGGGCGATGGCCAGCACGATGAAACGGTGCGCCAGCGCGAAGTCGAGCGAACTGGCGTACCCGTCGCGCACGCGCGCGAAACCGGCTTCGAAGTGGCGGCCGATGAAGCTCTTTTCGCCGCCTTCTTCCTCGGAGTGGGCCGGCAGCAGGCGGCTGGCCAGCATCGGCACGAGCGTCAGCGACACCAGCGCCGACACCAGCACCGACAGCCCGACCACGACCGCAAATTCATGGAACAACAGGCCGATCACGCCCGGCATGAAGAAGATCGGAATGAATACGGCAACGAGCGAAATCGAAATCGAGACGATGGTAAAGCCCATTTCGCGCGAGCCGATGAGGGCCGCGTCGACCGGCTTTTTGCCCATTTCGATGTGGCGCACGATATTTTCCAGCACCACGATAGCGTCGTCGACCACGAGACCGACGGCCAGGGTGATGCCGAGCAGGGACACGTTATCCAGGCTGTAGCCGAACGCGTACAGCAGCGACAAGGCCCCCAGCAGCGAGATCGGCATTGTCACGGCCGGAATGAAGGTGGCGGCGGCGCGGTGCAGGAATAAAAAGATCACCAGCACCACCAGCGCCACGGTGCCGGCCAGGGTCAGGTTGACGTCGTGGATGGCTTCGCGGATCGACACCGAGCGGTCGTTGACCAGGTTGATCTTGATCGAGGCGGGTAACTGGGCCTGGAAGCGCGGCAGCAGTTTGCGCACCGCGTCGACCACCTGCACCGTGTTGGCGTTGGGCTGGCGCTGCACCAGCAGCACGATCGAGCGCTCGCCGTTGTAGCTGCCGGCCGCCTTCACCGACTGGTAACTGTCTTCCACCGTGGCCACGTCTTTCAGGCGCACCGGCTCGCCGTTGCGGGTGGCGACGATCAGGTCGGAAAACGCGGCCGCGTTCATCAGCTGGGCGTTGCCCTGGATGGTCATGGTCTGGCTCGGGCCATCGAGCACGCCCAGCGGCGCGTTCGAATTGGCCGCGCGCAGCGCCAGCGCCAGTTCGTCCATCGACAGGTTACGCGCGTTCATCAGGTCGGACCTGGCGCGCACCCGCACCGCGAAGCGCTTCTGGCCGTTGACGCTCACCTGCGCCACGCCGGGCAGGGTCGACAGGCTTGGCGCGACCAGGTTTTCGGCGTAGTCGTTCAGCTCCGACAGGTTCATCGAGGGCGAGGTCATGGCCATGAACAGCACCGGCGCGTCGGCCGGGTTGACCTTGCGGTAGGACGGCAGCTCCGTCATCTCCTGCGGCAGCTGGCGCTGGGCGCCGAGCAGCGCCGCCTGCACATCGATGGCGGCCACGTTGACGTCGATGCTGGGGTCGAATTCCAGCGTCAGCGAGGTCTGGCCCTGGGTGCTGGTGGAGGTGATGAGATTGATGCCGGCGATGGTCGAAAACTGCTTCTCTAAAGGCAGCGCGACCGAGGAGGCCATCGTTTCCGGGCTGGCGCCGGACAGGTTGGCCTGCACGTTGATGACCGGGGTGTTATAGCTGGGCAGCGCCGCGACCGGAATGGCCAGGTACGACAGCACGCCCACCAAAATCATGCTCAGCGACAGCAGCACCACCATGACGGGGCGCCGGATACACAGTTCGGACAAATTCATTGTGCCGCCACCGTGCTCGTGGCATCGCGCTTCGGTCCCACGGCATCGGCCAGCTTGACCTTGCCGCCGGGGCGCAGGTTCTGCTTGCCCTCGGTGATGACCTTCTCGTCGCCGGCCAGGCCCGAGACGGCCGCGTTCAGCCCAAAGGCGTGCAGGCGCACGACCGGCATCTGTTTCGCGCCCTGGTCGGCGTCGACCACGTACACGAAGGTGCCGCGGGTATTGCTGATGATGGCCGCCTGCGGGATCACCACCGCGTTTTTAATCGTCTGCACCGTCACGCGCGCGCTGACGTACTGGCCCGGCCACAGGCTGGCGTCTTTATTGTCGAACAGGGCCTTGACCTTGATCGAGCCGGCCAGCGGATCGACCGTGTTGTCGATGAAACTGAGCTTGCCGCTGACCGCCCTGGCATTCGGGCCGGCCAGCGCGTCGACCGCGACCGCGCCGTTTTTCTGCGCCGCCAGCAGTTCGCCGAGCGCGCTTTCGGGCACGTTGAAGGCGATGTTGATCGGGTCGAGCTGGGTGATGGTGGTGAGCGACGTGGCCGGCTGCACCAGGCTGCCCGGGAACACATTGATGGCGCCGACCCGCCCCGCCATCGGCGCGCGGATGGCGCTGTAGCTGGCGTTGACCTGCTCGGCCCGCAGCGCGGCCTGGCCGGCGCCGACCAGCGCGCGCGCCGAGTCGAGCTGGCTCTTGAGGGTATCGACCGCGCTCTGGGCGATGAACTTTTGCGCGAACAGTTCCTCGCTGCGCTTGTACTGGCGTTCCAGGTCGGCGGCGGTGGCGGCGTCGCGCGCCATCTGGGCCCGCGCCTTGTCGATATTGGCGCGCTCGCTGCGATCGTCCAGCGAGAACATCAGCTCGCCGGACTTGACGAACTGGCCTTCCTTGATATGCACCTTGCTGATCGTGCTGGTCGTTTGCGGATGCAGGTCGACCGTGCTGACCGGCGTCACGCTGGCATTGACCTGCAACACCACCGGCACATCCTGGCGCTGGGGCGCGACCACGTTGACGATGGCCGGCGGCTGGGCGCCACCGGGGCCGCCCTTGGCGTCACCCTTGCCGCCCTTGCCACCGTGTTCGCCCGCCGCGCCAGCAGAAGCTTGCTGCCCGCCCGCGTCGGCGTGCCTGTCGCGGCCCGCAACCCATGCGCCGGCGCCGATGAGGACGGCGAGGCCGGCGATGATGACGATGCTCTTCTTTTTCATGCGTTTCCCTGGCCGCCACTGCGGGCGGCTGATGATCGGTTCAATTCAATGCTGCAAAGGACAAGCGGGGCAAGGCGGCGGCGCGCGCCGCTAGGCGCCCGCATAGTACTCCGGCAGGACCAGGCTCACTTCCAGGCCGCCCTCCGGATGGTTGACCAGGGCGATGCTGCCGCCGTGCTGCTCGGCGATATTGCGGGCGATCGTCAATCCCAGCCCGGTGCCGCCGGACTCGCGCGAGCGCGAGGTTTCGACGCGGTAGAACGGTTCGAACACGCGCGCCAGTTCGCCCGGGGCGATGCCGGGGCCGTTGTCGCGCACGCGGATGCGCGCCGCGCCCGCGCCCGCTTCCACCGTGACATCGGCGCGCTGGCCGTACTTGACGGCGTTGTCGATCAGGTTCACCAGGCAGCGCCGCAGCGCCATCGGCCGCCCCAGCAAGGCCATGCCGGCGTGGCCGTGCACCACCACCTGCTGGCCGGCGTCGGTGGCGTCGCAACTGACCGAATCGAGCAGGGAATCGAGGTCGAGCGCCTGCATCGCTTCGGTGGTGTCGGTGCTGCGCGCCAGGTCCAGGCCTTCGCGCACCATTTCCTGCATCGCCGACAGGTCGCCGACCAGGCGGTCGCGCAGCTCGCCGTCGCCGACTTTTTCGAGGCGCAGGCGCATGCGCGTGAGCGGCGTTTGCAGGTCGTGGGTAATGGCCGCCAGCATCTGGGTGCGCTGGAAAATGTACTGGCGGATGCGCGCCTGCATGGCGTTGAACGCCGCGCTGGCCTGGCGGATCTCGCTCGCGCCCGACAGTTGCAGCGGCGGGTGGTTGATGTCGTTGCCGAGGTCCTTGGCGGCCTGCGCCAGCTGCTTGAGCGGACGGGTGGTCATGCGCGCCACCAGGTAAGCGAGGAAGGCGATGCTGACCAAAAACATGCCGATGATCATGCGGTAATCGGTTTCGTGCGCGATGACCGAGGGCGGCGGCGGCAGTACCAGCAGGCGCAGCAGTTCGCCATCGCGCAGTCGCACGTTGATGCTCTCGCACACGCCCTTCCACTGCGACTCGGTCGGGCCGAACATGCTGTTCTGGATGCGCGGCACGTCGCAGGCGGCGGGGCGGGCCGCGATGGTGGCCAGCTTGTAGTGCGGGCCCATGCGCACCGCCAGCGCCGCCGTGAAGGGCGACGGGGCCGGCTTGACCGGCAGCTCGTCATCGATGACGACCAGCTGGATGCCGGGCCGGTTGGCGGCCGCCAGGTAGGCCAGGCGGGCCGAAGCGGGCACGGTTTCGGTGGCGGTGATGAGTTGCTCGGCGCGGTCCATGGCGTGCTGGTCGCGGAAGGCTTCGATGACGCGCTGGCGCTCGTTTTCGGCCAGCAGCTGGGTCAGCACGGCGGTGATCACGACGCCGAGCAGCAAGGTGAGGAACACGCGCCCGGTCATCGAACCGAAGAAAGCCTTCACGTGCCCGGCTCCACCGTTACCTGGCCGGCCAGCACGTAGCCGCCATTGCGCACGGTCTTGATGATCTGCGGCAGGCGCGCATCTTCGCCGAGCTTCTGGCGCAGGCGGCTGATCTGGATGTCGATCGAGCGGTCGAACGGGTCGGCGTCGCGGCCCTGGGTGAGGTTGAGCAGCTGGTCGCGGTTGAGCACGCGGTTGGGATGCTCGAGGAACACGCGCAGCAGGCGAAATTCGGCGCCCGAGAGCATGATCACGATGCCCTCCGGGTTGAGCAGGTGGCGTGCGGTCAGGTCGAGCGTCCAGCCGGAAAAGCGCATCTGCTGGGCATTGTCGGACGGGGCGTTGGACGGCATCGCGTGGCTGCGGCGCAGCACGCTGCGGATGCGCGCCAGCAGCTCGCGCGGCTCGAACGGCTTGGGCAGGTAATCGTCGGCGCCCATTTCCAGGCCCAGGATGCGGTCGAGCGGCTCGTTGCGGGCGGTCAGCATGATCACCGGCAGCGTCGAATTGGCGCGCAGCTTGCGGCACAGGGTCAGGCCGTCGTCGCCCGGCAAGTTCAGGTCGAGCACGATCAGGTCGGGACGCGCTTCGTCGAGCGTCTTCCACATGGCGGTGCCGTCGGCGGCGGCCAGGGCGCGGTAGCCGTTCGATTCGAGGTAATCGGCCAGCAGCGAGCGGATGTCGCGGTCGTCGTCAACGATGAGAATGGTAGAAGGAGTATCCATGCTCGCAATTATCCCCACTTAGCGTGGCCCCGGATAGCGGTTTTGTATCGTCATGTATATTGCCATCGCGCCGATACATATTGATACAAACTCATTGGTAGCGGAAACGGCATGGAAACATGCAGGACAGATGATGCAGTTGCACCCCGCACATTTCACTAAAGGAAACGCCATGAACGTCCTCACTACCGTCCGCAACACTCTTGTGATCAGCCTGGCTGTCCTGGGCATGGGCGGCGCCGCCGTTGCCGTGCATGCCCAGGAAAGCAATCCGAAAGCGGCCAGCGTGGAACGCCACCACGGCGACCGGGCCGCGCACAGGGCCGAGCGCCAGGCCCACATGGCCCAGCGCCAGGCGCGCCTGCACGACCAGCTCAAGCTGAGCGCCGCGCAAGAGCCGGCCTGGACTGCCTGGAGCGCGGCCAGTCAACCCGGCGAGCGCCCTGCTAGAGGCGAACGCGGCCAGTGGGCCGGCAAGAGCGCCCCGGAGCGCATGGAAAAACAGCTGGACATGGCCAAGCAGCATGTGGCCAGCATGGAAACCCGGCTGGCAGCGCTGAACACCTTCTATGGCACGCTCACGCCGGAACAAAAGAAGGTGTTTGACGAACAAGGCATGTGGCGCGGGCATCGCGGCGGCAAGCACAAACGTCCCGCCTGAATCGTCCGCGCAAGCGCTTTTCCAGGCGCGTAATGCGTAAAAAAGCCCTCCCCGCCAATACGGCGCGGAGGGCTTGATTTATAGCAATGTTGTACTTACACCGCACTTGTTGCCCGTTGCCTCAAATAAGGGCGCTACAGCATTCTCACAAAGTGTAACGTGGTGTATCCTGAAGAAAATCTATCCGCGCGGCAATCCCAAACCTTTTTCCGGCTGCGGCAATAAAAATCCACACTCCGGGGGCAGCATGAGCACGATGATTTACGACAAGACCGACAAGGGCCGAGAGGAAATTTCCACCCGCAAGCACCAGCTGGCGTCGCGCCTGCGCACCCTGCTGGTGATGATCGACGGGCGCCATTCGCTGGACGATTTACTGCGCAATTTTGCCGGCGTGGGCGTGACCGAGGACAGCGTCAAGGAACTGCTGCACGAAGGCTATATCTTCCTTGCCAGCGGGTCCGAACCGGAACCTTCGGCGGGGCCGCCGTCGAAGCTGCCGCAGTCGGCGCGCGCGCGCCAGATTGCCAGGCGCACGGCCGGCGTCGAGGGTGCCCATCAGGAAGGCGATGTGCATGACGAGGACGCTGCGCCGGTACCGGTACCGCAGGTGGCCAGCTCGCCTGTGCAATCGCCGCAAGCGCTGGCCGAAAGCCAGCTCGACGACGCCACGCGTTTTCGCCACCTGTACGATTTCTACAACCAGACCATCAAGAGCACGATCGGCCTGCGCGGCATCATGCTGCAGCTCAAGGTTGAAAAGTGCAATAACGTCGACGACTTCCGCGCACTGCGCCTGCAGTACCTGGAGGCGGTGCTCAAGGCCAAGGGCAGCGAGATGGCGCGCAGCCTGCGCGGCCGCCTCGACGAACTGCTGGGCGGCGCGCCCGTCAACGACGACTTCAAGCTGCCGTAAAACGCCTCAATTCAACTTGTCCAGCGAAGCGCTGAACTTGTCCGCATTCTGGTAGCCGATAACGCGGCTGCCGGCAATTTCCTGGCCGCTCTTGTCGAACAAGATGATCCCGGGCGGCCCGAACAGGCCGAAGCGCTTGAGGATCGCCTTGTCGTCGGCATCGTTGGCGGTCACGTCCACCTGCAGCAGCAACGTGCCGGCCAGTTGCTGCTTCACGCGCGCATCAACGAAGGTCAGCTTTTCCATCTCCTTGCAGGACACACACCAGTCGGCGTAAAAGTCGAGCATCGCGGTCTTGCCGGCGTTTTGCGCCAGCGCGGCGTCGAGCTGGGCCACGGTCTTGATGCGGGTGAACGCCAGGCCATGCTGCTGTCCGCCCACGCCCAGGTGCGCCAGCGGCGCGAGCGGATCGCGTCCGCCCGTGGCCAGGCCCACCAGCTGCACCGCGCCCAGGATGGCGAAGGCGGCACCGAGGGCGATTGCGCCCCAGTGGCGGGTATCGCGCAGCAGATAGACGCCGTAGCCGAGCAGCAGCGCGCTCCAGAGCAGCATTTGCAGCAGCGGCGGCAGCACCGGCGAAGTGAGCCACAGGGCCATGCCCAGCATGGTCACGCCAAAGAATTTCTTTACCTTGGTCATCCAGCCGCCGGTACGCGGCAGCAGGGAACCGGCCGACAAGCCGACCAGCAGCAGCGGTATGCTCATGCCGACCGCCAGCGAGAACAGGGCGACGCCGCCGATAACGCCGTCGCGGGTCTGGAAAATGAAGGTCAGCGCGCCGGCCAGCGGGGCGGCCACGCAGGGGCCCACGATCAGGGCCGAAATGGCGCCCATGATGAACACCCCGACGAGTTTGCCGGCCGACTGGCGGTCCGATGCGCTGGCGAGGCGGCTTTGCAGGAAAGTCGGCACTTGCAGTTCGTACACGCCGAACATCGACAGCGACAGGCCGACGATCATGATGCCGACGCCGAGCAGGATCCACGGCTTTTGCAGCTCGGCGGCCAGGCCTTCGCCCATCAGGCCGGCGGCTACGCCGAGCGCGGTGTAGACCAGGGCCATGCCCAACGAATAGGCCAGCGCCAGGATGAAGCCGCGCGCGCGCGTGGTGCCGGCGCCTTCGCCGACGATAATCGAGGCCAGGATCGGCACCATCGGCAGCACGCAGGGGGTGAACGACAGGCCGAGCCCGAACACGATGAAGGCCGGAATGATCAGCCACAGCTTGCCGCCGCCGAGCAGCGCGGCGCCGTCGCCTGCCGCTGGTGCCGGTGTGGAGGTGGCGGGTGCGCCGGCCGCTCGATCGAGGATGGCCGGATTGCCGATGTCCTGCATCGGTTGCGTCGCGCCCGGGATGGCGATGCCGGGCTTCATGCCGGGCACGGGCGAGGAGCCGCCGGAGCCGACCAGGCGCGCGACCGCCTCCTGCGGCGCGTAGCACAGGCCGGCATCGGCGCAGCCCTGCGAGGAAGCCGTCAAGGTGAACATTCCAGACGACTCGACGGGGATGGTGATGGTGACGCTCTTCCGATAGGTCTCTACGTTTTTTTGGAACGTTTCGTCGAACTTGATCTTGCCTGCCGGGATGACCGGGGCGCCGAGGGTGGCGTTGGCGGCGTTGAACTTGAAGCGCTCGCGGTACATATAGTAGCCATCGGCGATCTCGTAAGTGACGGCGACGGTCTGCGGGTCAAGCATGCGGGCCGAGAACTTGAAGGCCACCTCGGGCGCGAGATAATCGTCTTCGGCGCGCGCGGGTGCGGCGAACAGGAACGAGAGGGCAAGCAGGAGCAGCGCGAAGGCGTGGGCCGGCGCTTTCAACGAAAAGGCAAACATGACTTCCTTAGCGGGATGCGAAGCAGAATAGTACACCCGGGGAACAGGTCCCGTCTGCGGTGGGCATAGACCACGCTGGAAGCATTCATTGGCGGCCTCGCCTCGGCTCGGCGATGACATCGGGGCAACGACCTATAATGGCGCGCAGCTGCACGCGCATTGCCGTGCTGTCGGGGCACAGTCCTGCACAAACGATGGATCTACTGGGGATGTATGAAGCTGATCATTGACTTAAACTCGTTCTATTCCGCAGGAGACGAGCGACGTTTCTTCCAAGGATTAAGCGAAAATCCTTCCGTGTCCGGATTTCGTGGAATAGCGCGACAACTGGAAGTGACGATCGTGCAACGAAGACTTGGCCGTGACGCGCTCTGGGAGCTGACTGCCTTGTTCCAACGCTATCAGATTCCACTGGCGCCGCTCGCGCAACTGGCGAAACAAGAGCGGTTCGCATGGCTGACCGACGAGACGTGGTCGTGGCACGAGAGCATGTTTCCACCCACAGCGCCATAAGCGCGCTGTGCGCGGCCGGCATCATCGCCTTACCGCCGCATCGACACCGCCGCAAAACGAAAAAAAGCCAGGCTGAGCCTGGCTTTTTTTACGTACCGCGCCGATTACTCAGCGGTTGGTGCGTCTTCAACTTCGCTGACTTCTGGACGGTCCATCAGTTCAACGTAAGCCATTGGTGCATTGTCGCCAACGCGGAAACCCATTTTCAGGATACGCAGGTAGCCGCCGTTGCGGTTTGCGTAACGTGGGCCGAGTTCGGCGAACAGCTTCAACACCATTTCGCGGTCGCGCAGGCGGGCGAATGCCAGACGCTTGTTGGCCAGGGTATCGGTCTTGCCCATCGTCAGGATCGGCTCGATAACGCGGCGCAGTTCCTTGGCTTTTGGCACGGTGGTTTTGATGGCTTCATGACGCAGCAGGGAAACGGTCATGTTGCGCAGCATTGCCAGACGGTGGGACGAAGTACGATTCAGCTTGCGAAGGCCGTGACGGTGACGCATGGTAATTCCTTTCGAGTTGTTTAAATCCAGCTCTTCGATCGCCTTTCAGCGCGGGCCGGTTTGTATGGAGTGATAAATGCCCGGAACACCTGTCCCGGACAGTGCTGCTATTACTTCTCGAGGCCGGCTGGTGGCCAGTTTTCGAGCTTCATGCCCAAGGTCAAGCCGCGCGATGCCAGCACTTCCTTGATTTCGTTCAGGGACTTGCGGCCCAGGTTCGGCGTCTTGAGCAGTTCGTTTTCCGAACGCTGGATCAGGTCGCCGATGTAGTAAATGTTTTCTGCTTTCAGGCAGTTGGCCGAACGCACGGTCAGTTCCAGGTCGTCGACCGGACGCAACAGGATCGGATCGACCAGCGGTGCGCGCGATGGCGCTTCGGCAGCCGCTTCGGTGCCTTCCAGCGCCGCGAACACGTTCAGTTGATCAACCAGGACGCGCGCCGATTGACGGATCGCTTCTTCCGGCGTGATCACGCCGTTGGTCTCGATGTTGATCACCAGCTTGTCGAGGTCGGTACGCTGTTCGACGCGGGCCGATTCAACGAAGTACGACACGCGGCGCACCGGCGAGAACGAGGCGTCCAGGATGATGCGGCCGATGGTCTTGTTGGTGTCTTCCGACAGGCGACGCACGTTGCCCGGCACATAGCCACGGCCTTTTTCGACCTTGATCTGCATGTCCAGCTTGCCGCCAGCGGTCAGGTGGGCAATCACGTGGTCCGGATTGATCAGTTCGACGTCATGCGGCAGGTCGATGTCGGAAGCCAGGATCGCGCCTTCGCCTTCCTTTTTCAGGGTCAGCGTGACGGAATCACGGTTGTGGACTTTGAAGACCACGCCCTTCAGGTTCAGCAACAGGTCGACCACGTCTTCTTGCACGCCGTCCAGCGACGAATACTCATGGACGACGCCGGCGATCGTCACTTCGGTTGGCGCGTAGCCGACCATCGACGACAGCAGTACGCGGCGCAACGCATTACCCAATGTATGGCCATAGCCACGCTCGAACGGCTCCATCACGACTTTGGCGTGACCGGCACCGAGGGCTTCTACATCGATAATACGTGGCTTCAACAGACTGTTTTGCATGAAATGTCCTTTTCAATACCCTCGGCTCATTACACCGATAAGGCTGATGGCATTAGAAATGAAAATTCTCGCTCGCGCGAGAAACTTGGCTCCCCGCTTTCGCGGGGACGGCTCCCCGCGTGGCGGGAAGCCGACTCTATCCTTCCCGCGATCGCAGGAAAGCGCAATCTTAACGCGAGTAGAGTTCGACGATCAGCGATTCGTTGACGTCGTTGGCGATTTCGTTACGTTCTGGGAACGAACGGAAGGTGCCTTCCATTTTCTTCGAATCAACCGAAACCCAGCTAGGCATGCCGACTTGTTCAGCCAGCGACAGCGCTTCGACGATACGCACTTGCTTTTTCGACTTTTCGCGAACAGCGATCACGTCGCCGGTCTTGACAGCGTACGAAGCGATGTTCACAACGTTACCGTTGACGGTGAACGCCTTGTGGCTGACCAGCTGGCGCGCTTCGGCGCGGGTCGAGCCGAAGCCCATGCGGTAGCAGACGTTGTCGAGACGCGCTTCCAGCAAACGCAGCAGCGCTTCGCCGGTGTTGCCCTTGCGACGGTTTGCTTCGGCGAAGTAACGGCGGAACTGACGCTCGAGGACGCCGTACATGCGCTTGACTTTTTGCTTTTCGCGCAGCTGGTTACCGTAGTCCGAGGTACGAGCACCGGACTTGACGCCGTGCTGGCCTGGCTTGACGTCCAGTTTGCATTTCGAATCGAGCGAGCGACGTGCGCTCTTGAGGAACAGGTCCGTACCTTCACGGCGGGACAGTTTTGCTTTAGGTCCGATATAACGTGCCACAATGTTTCCTTTAGAATAATGACGCCCCGGCGGCATCCTGTGATGCTGGCCAGGCGCTAGTCCGTACGCAAGTGCGCCAGACGGTGGCTGACAATAAACCCACGCGATACTCCGCGACAGGCGACAACAGCCGGGCAGTATACCCTATTCGGGGACTGCGCCGGCGATCATCAACGACTAATTTACAACGAACGGCCGAAACTTGCGTCCCGGTCGCCAGCGGGCCGTATCAGATACGACGACGCTTTGGTGGACGGCAGCCGTTGTGCGGCACTGGCGTCACGTCCTGGATTTCGGTGATCTTGATACCCAGGTTGTTCAAAGCGCGAACAGCCGATTCACGACCAGGACCTGGGCCCTTGATGCGTACTTCGAGGTTCTTCACGCCGCATTCGACAGCGACCTTGCCTGCTGCTTCTGCTGCGACCTGCGCTGCGAACGGGGTCGATTTACGCGAACCCTTGAAGCCAGCACCGCCGGACGTCGCCCACGACAGGGCATTGCCCTGGCGATCGGTGATCGTGATGATGGTGTTGTTGAACGATGCGTGGACATGTGCGATGCCTTCAGCGACGTTCTTTTTAACTTTTTTGCGAACGCGCGCTGCTGCGGCGCTGCTTTGTTGCTTAGCCATTGTGTTGTCCTATTATTTCTTAAGCGATTGTGCGGCCTTGCGCGGACCCTTGCGAGTACGTGCATTGGTGCGTGTACGCTGGCCGCGGCAAGGCAGACCCTTACGGTGACGCATACCGCGGTAGCAGCCCAGATCCATCAAGCGCTTGATGTTCATGGACAGTTCACGACGCAGATCGCCTTCGACTACGAAAGTGCCGACGGCATCACGCAGTTTTTCCAGTTCGCTGTCGTCCAGGTCCTTGACCTTTTTGTTGGTCGCAACACCCGTTTGTGCGCAGATCTTCTGTGCGCGCGGGCGGCCAACACCGTAGATGGCGGTCAGGCCAATGACGGTGTGCTGATGATTGGGGATATTAACCCCTGCAATACGTGCCATTCGTTATCCTCAATAAATAACGTTAAATTAACCTTGACGCTGCTTGTGACGCGGTTCCACGCAGATTACGCGGACGACGCCTTTGCGCTTGATGATCTTGCAGTTGCGGCAGATCCGCTTGACTGATGCGAGAACTTTCATATTTGCACTCTCTTATGTTCGGATTGATTACTTAAATTTACTTGGTCCGGAACACAATGCGGGCCCGGCTCAAGTCGTACGGCGTCAACTCCACCGTGACTTTGTCGCCGGGCAGGATGCGGATGTAGTTCATCCGCATTTTACCCGAAATGTGTCCGAGCACCACGTGCCCGTTTTCCAGCTTTACTCGAAACGTTGCATTAGGGAGATTCTCAAGAATCTCGCCCTGCATTTGTATGACGTCGTCTTTTGCCATTCGGTCTGTACACTCCTTGTTCGCGGTAACCGCCGGTTAGCGCGTCGGAATTCCGCCCTTGAAATTTGCCTTGCGCAGCAGCGATTCATATTGCTGCGACATGACGTAGTTTTGTACTTGAGCCATGAAGTCCATGGTGACAACCACAATAATCAACAGGGAAGTACCGCCAAAATAGAATGGCACTTTCCAACGGGCCTGCATAAATTCCGGCAACAAGCACACTAAAGTGATGTACACCGCTCCGGCCAGTGTCAGGCGCATCAGGATCTTGTCGATATAGCGCGCTGTCTGGTCGCCGGGACGAATCCCCGGTACGAAGGCACCGCTCTTCTTCAGGTTATCCGCTGTTTCCTTGCTGTTAAAGACCAGCGCCGTATAGAAGAAACAGAAAAACACGATTGCCACTGCATACAACAGCGCATGGATAGGCTCGCCTGGCCCCATCGATGCTGCCAAGTCTTTCAGGAAACCGACTACCGGTGTGCTGGAATCTTTGCCCTTCGTGAACCAGTCCACGATGGTGGCCGGGAACAAGATGATCGACGATGCGAAGATCGGCGGGATCACGCCGGCCATGTTCAGCTTCAAAGGCAGGTGGCTGGTTTGGCCGCCCATGACTTTGTTGCCGACCTGGCGCTTCGCATAGTTGACCAGGATCTTGCGCTGGCCACGTTCAACAAATACCACACCAAAAGTAACGAATCCGACAAGGATCACGATAAAAATCGCTGACAGGCTGCTGATGGCACCGCTCGACACGAGCGAGAACAGATTGTTCAGCGCCGACGGCAGGCCAGCGGCAATGCCGGCAAAGATGATGATCGAAATACCATTGCCCAGACCACGCTCGGTAATTTGCTCGCCGAGCCACATCAGGAACATGGTGCCGGTCAGCAGCGAAACAACCGCCACGAAACGGAATGCCATGCCAGGATCGATCACCAGGCCGGGCAATGCTTCGAGGCCGACGGCGATGAAGGTTGCCTGCACCAGTGCCAGCACTACCGTGAAGTAGCGCGTGTACTGGGTGATCTTGCGGCGCCCGGATTCGCCTTCTTTCTTCAATGCCTCGACGGCCGGAATTGCGAGGCCGGCCAACTGCATGATGATCGAAGCCGAAATGTACGGCGTAATACCGAGAGCGAAGACTGCTGCGCGCTCCAGCGCACCACCCGAGAACATGTTGAACATGCCCAGGATGCCGCCTTGATTCCTGCTGAACGTCTCAGCCAGTACATCCGGGTTAATCCCTGGAACAGGGACATGGGCACCCAGACGGTACACGACCAACGCGCCGAGCAAAAACCAGAGCCGACTCCATGGGAAACCGGCCGCTGCACTTTTACCAAGTTGTGAATTAGTCGCCAATTTATGCTCCGATCAAGCTGTTAGCCTGCAACTTACGCTACCGTGCCGCCAGCTGCTTCGATGGCCGCTTTCGCGCCTGCCGTTACTTTCAAGCCCTTGAGGTTCACCGCTTTGGTGATCTCGCCGGACAGGATCACGCGCACATCGCGCGCCAGTACTTGCAGAACGCCTGCTTGCTTGAGCACCAGGATGTCGACATCGCCGACCGCCAGGTTGTTCAAGTCGGACAGACGCACTTCAGCCTTGAACGTTGCGTTGAGCGATTTGAAACCACGCTTAGGCAAACGGCGCTGCAGAGGCATCTGACCGCCTTCGAAGCCGACCTTGTGAAAACCGCCCGAACGCGACTTCTGACCTTTGTGGCCACGGCCAGCGGTTTTACCGATGCCCGAACCAATACCACGGCCTACGCGGCGCTTGTAATGCTTGGCGCCTTCAGCTGGTTGAATTGTATTCAATTCCATTGTTTTCTCCGTTCATAAGCCCGAAGGCTTACGAAACAACTTTAACGAGGTACGAAACTTTGTTGATCATGCCGCGCACCGAAGGGGTGTCTTCCAGCTCGGAAACCGAGTTGACGCGACGCAGGCCCAGACCGCGAACGGTGGCGCGATGCGATTCACGCGTGCCGATCAGGCCCATGACCAACTGAACTTTGACTGTTTTGGTAGCTTGTGTCATTTTGTCCGCCTTAAGCCAGAATGTCTTCAACCGACTTGCCGCGCTTGGCGGCGATGTCGCTTGCAGTACTCATTTTCGACAGACCGTCCAGGGTAGCGCGGACCAGGTTGTATGGGTTCGACGAGCCCGTGGATTTCGCCACGACATCGGTTACGCCCATGACTTCGAAGATGGCGCGCATTGCGCCACCAGCGATGACGCCGGTACCAGGCTTGGCAGGCATCATCATTACTTTCGATGCGCCGTGACGGCCGGTTACTGTGTGGTGCAAAGTACCGTTCTTCAGAGGAACCTTGATCAGGTTACGACGGGCTTCTTCCATTGCCTTCTGCACGCCCACTGGCACTTCTTTCGATTTGCCCTTGCCCATGCCGATACGGCCATCGCCGTCGCCCACAACGGTCAGTGCTGCAAAACCCATGATACGACCACCCTTGACCACTTTGGTCACGCGGTTGATCGCGATCATCTTTTCGCGCATGCCATCATCCGGCTTGTCGCTTTGCATTTTCGCTTGCATTTTTGCCATGACGATTCTTCCTTAGAACTTCAGACCGGCTTCACGCGCGGCTTCTGCCAACGCCTTCACACGGCCGTGGTAACGGAAACCGGAGCGGTCGAACGCAACTTCGGTAATCCCTGCTTTCAGTGCTTTCTCGGCGACGCGCTTGCCAATCAAGGCGGCAGCGGCGGCATTGCCACCCTTGCCGGACTTGCCTGCCAGTTCGGCGCGAACTTCGGCTTCGGCGGTGGACGCCGAAACCAGGATTTTCGCATCCGGGCTGATCAGGTTGGCGTAAATGTGCTGGTTGGTACGATGTACCGACAGACGATTTACTTTCAGTTCCGCGATCTTGATGCGGGTCTGGCGTCC
The DNA here is from genome assembly GCA_036386755.1 of Telluria sp. GTDB lineage: Bacteria > Pseudomonadota > Gammaproteobacteria > Burkholderiales > Burkholderiaceae_D > Telluria_A. The sequence goes on along the minus strand of DASVVC010000017.1, from coordinate 5,454 downwards.
ACGACGCAGACGTGATTCTTTCTTGTCCATGGTCAGCCCTATTATTTCTTCTTGGTTTCTTTAAGCTTAACCACTTCGTCCACATAGCGGACGCCCTTGCCTTTGTAAGGCTCAGGGGAGCGGTAAGCGCGCACTTCTGCAGCGACCTGACCAACCTGTTGACGATCGATACCCTTGATGATGATTTCGGTCGGGGTTGGGGTGGCGCAAGTCACGCCGGTCGGCATCGAATGCACGACCGGGTGCGAGAAACCCAGCGAGAGGTTCAGCTTGTCGCCGGCGGCCTGGGCTTTGTAGCCCACGCCCACCAGGGACAGCTTCTTCTCGAAGCCTTTGGTCACGCCGGTCACCATATTGTTGACCAGGGCACGCAAGGTGCCGGACATCGCGTTCGACTCACGGCTGTCGTCGACGACGTCGAAGCTCAGCGTGCCATTGTTGTTTTCTACTTTTACCAGGCCGTTCAGGGCCTGGGTCATGGTGCCCAGCGGGCCCTTGACGGTGATCGCTGCTGCAGTGATCGCCACATCGGCGCCAGCTGGGACAGCGATCGGCATTTTAGCTACTCGGGACATTGTCGATACTCCTTAAGCCACGTAGCAAATAACTTCGCCGCCGACACCGGTGGCGCGTGCTTTGCGGTCCGTCATGACGCCTTGCGGGGTCGACACGATCGCCACACCCAGGCCATTCATCACGGTAGGGATGTCATCTTTGCCTTTGTAGACGCGCAGGCCCGGACGGGACACACGCTCTAAACGCTCGATGACGGGACGGCCAACGTAATACTTCAAACCGATCTTCAGTTCCGCCTTGCCACCGGTTGCGGTGACGGCGAAATCTTCAATGTAACCCTCGTCCTTGAGGACGACAGCAATCGCTACTTTAACTTTCGACGATGGCATGGCCACGGTCGTCTTTTGAACAACTTGTGCGTTGCGAATGCGGGTCAGCATATCGGCGATAGGATCGCTCATACTCATTGCTTATTCTCCTATTACCAGCTTGCTTTAGTCATACCCGGAATCTCGCCACGCATGGCAAATTCACGGAGCTTGATACGGGCCAGACCGAATTTACGGAATGTGCCACGTGGACGGCCGGTCACGGCGCAGCGGTTACGCTGGCGGGTCGGGGCCGAGTTGCGAGGCAGAGCCTGCAACTTCAGACGGGCTTCATAACGTTCTTCTTCCGACTTCGACTGGTCGTCGATGATGGCTTTCAGAGCGGCACGCTTCGGGGCGAATTTCTCCACCAGGTCTGCACGCTTCTGTTCGCGGTTAATCAGTGCTAGTTTTGCCATGATCTCAGTTTCTGAACGGAAATTTAAAGGCGGCGAGCAGAGCTTTCGCTTCGTCGTCGGTCTTGGCGGTTGTCGTGATGCTGATATTCATACCGCGCAACGCGTCAATCTTGTCGTACTCGATTTCAGGGAAAATGATCTGTTCCTTGACGCCGATGTTGTAGTTACCACGGCCATCGAACGAACGGCCATTCACGCCACGGAAGTCACGCACGCGCGGCAGAGCCACGGTGATGAAGCGATCCAGGAATTCGTACATACGGGCACCGCGCAGGGTGACCATGGTACCGATCGGATAGCCTTCACGGATTTTGAAACCCGCGATTGCCTTGCGCGACTTGGTGGTCACTGGCTTCTGGCCGGCGATCTTGGTCAGGTCGGCGACAGCGTGCTCGAGAACCTTCTTGTCGGCGATGGCTTCACCTACACCCATGTTCAGGGTGATCTTGGTCAGGCGCGGGACTTCCATTGCCGATTTGTAGCCAAATTTGGCGACCAGGTCGGCAACGACCTTATCTTTATAAAATGCTTGGAGACGGGCCATGATGTCTTAAACCTTCACTACTTCGCCGGAGGACTTGAAAACGCGGACTTTTTTGTCGTCTACGGTTTTGAAGCCCACGCGGTCTGCCTTGCCAGTCGCTGCATTAAACAATGCAACGTTGGACACGTGAATCGGCATTGTCTTGTCGACGATACCACCAGTTACACCGGTCATTGGGTTCGGCTTGGTCGCTTTTTTAGCGACGTTGATGCCTTCAACCACGACATGCTCAGCATCGATACGTTGCTGAACGATACCGCGCTTGCCCTTGTCTTTCCCGGTCAGAACGATGACTTCGTCGTTTTTACGAATCTTATCCATTACGACTCCTTACAGGACTTCAGGTGCCAGGGACACGATCTTCATGAACTTTTCAGTGCGCAGTTCGCGCGTGACTGGTCCAAAAATACGGGTACCGATCGGCTCGAGCTTGGCGTTGAGCAAAACGGCAGCATTGCCGTCGAACTTCACCAGGGAGCCGTCTTGGCGGCGCACACCTTTAGCGGTACGCACAACCACAGCGTTATAAATTTCACCTTTTTTGACACGGCCGCGTGGCGCAGCAACCTTGACGGTTACCTTGATCACGTCGCCAATGCCAGCATAACGGCGCTTGGAACCGCCCAATACCTTGATGCACATAACTTCCTTGGCACCGGTATTGTCGGCTACTTCGAGCCGGCTTTCAGTTTGAATCATAGTATTCTCTTTCCCAACTTAAGCCGAAGAATCCCCACAATGTGGGCCTGCGGTCAGTCTTGGTCCCGCCAACCTCCCCTGCTGGGTCGATTGATTGGGTGATGGACTTTCCAAAAACTTTCGTTGCAGGCCGCGGCCACCGGGGTGACTAATAATGCGGCGTTACATGAACGAAGCCCGCTAGTATCACACAATACTGGCGGGCCCGCAAGGACTATTATCCGGAAGCTGGCTGCCGCACAAAAAATGCGACATCCCCATCCGGCACTACTGGTACTGCTAAGCTGAACCTAGTCAGTTGAGGACAGGGCAAGGCGATGAACCCTGCCCTGTCCCGCAACCAATTTAGATTACCTGCGCCGCTTGCACGACACGAGTAACAGTCCAAGCCTTGGTCTTCGAGATCGGACGACCTTCCTGGATCTCGACCGTATCGCCGGTCTTGACCGAGTTGGTCTCGTCATGCGCGTGATACTTGTTCGAACGCATGATGATCTTGCCGTACAACGGGTGCTTGACGTGACGCTCGATCAGGACGGTAACAGTCTTGTCCATCTTGTCGGAAACCACTTTACCGACCAAGGTGCGCTTCAGGGCGACTTTAGTAGTTTCGGTCATTTGGCTTCCTTCGAGTTCATGACAGTCTTCACACGCGCGATGTCGCGGCGTACCTTCTTGAGTTGCGAAGTGTTGCTCAGCTGCTGCGTCGCGATTTGCATGCGCATGCCGAACTGTGCCTTCAACAAATCATTCAGCTCTTTCTGGAGAGCTGCCTGGTCTTTGCCGCGGAGTTCTGTTGCTTTCATATACGACTCCTTTTATTGGCCGACTTGGCGGATGACAAACGTCGTCGCCAGTGGCAGTTTGGCGGCGGCCAGACGGAACGCTTCCCGGGCCAGCGTCTCATCGACGCCGTCCATTTCGTACAGTACCTTGCCTGGCTGGATTTCAGCGACGTAGTACTCCGGGTTACCTTTACCGTTACCCATACGGACTTCAGCTGGCTTGTTCGAAATTGGCTTGTCCGGGAAAATACGGATCCAAATACGACCACCGCGCTTGATGTGACGGGTCATGGCACGACGAGCTGCTTCGATCTGACGTGCTGTGATACGGCCGCGGGCGATTGCCTTCAGACCGAATTCACCGAACGAGACAGCGGTGCCGCGTGTGTGCGAAATGCCGGTGTTACGGCCTTTCTGCTCTTTACGATACTTCCTGCGTGCTGGTTGCAGCATGATTATTCTCCTGCTTTCTCAGCTGGTGCAGCAGCAGCCGCTTCCGGCTTCTTCACTGCGACTGCAGGACGAGCACGGACGACTGGAGCGCCAGTTGGGGTTGAACCTGGACGGCCTGGAGCACCGGCTGGACGCGGACGGCCAGCTGGCTTGCCATCGTCACGGCGCGGACCGCGGCTTTTCTTCTCGTCGGCCGGGGTATCGATGACTGGTGCGTCGCCGTTCGGCGCGCGGTCACCCTTGTATACCCAGACCTTGACGCCGATGATGCCGTAGGTCGTTGCTGCTTCGCTGGTGCCATAGTCGATATCGGCGCGCAGGGTGTGCAGAGGCACGCGGCCTTCGCGGTACCACTCTTTACGGGCGATTTCGATGCCGTTCAGACGGCCCGACGACATGATCTTGATGCCCAGGGCACCCAGACGCATGGCGTTTTGCATGGCGCGCTTCATGGCGCGGCGGAACATGATCCGCTTTTCCAGCTGCTGCGAGATCGAGTCGGCGATCAGCTGCGAGTCGATTTCCGGCTTGCGGATTTCTTCGATGTTCACGTGCACAGGAACGCCCATGATCTTGGTCAGCGCCGACTTCAGTACTTCGATGTCTTCGCCTTTTTTACCAATGACCACGCCTGGACGCGAGCTGTAGATCGTGAAGCGCGCGTTCTTGGCAGGACGCTCGATGACGATGCGGCCGACCGAAGCGTTCTTCAGTTTCTTTTTCAGGAACGCACGTGCCTTGAGATCTTCGTTCAGCATTTGGGCAAAGTTACCATTGCCCGCGTACCAACGCGATGCCCAGTTACGGGTTACTGACAGGCGAAAGCCTGTTGGATGAATCTTCTGTCCCATCGTGACCCCTTAGTTGCCGACAGTCACGTAGATGTGACAGGATTGTTTTGAGATGCGATCACCCCGGCCTTTAGCGCGTGCTGTGAAGCGCTTCAGGATAGGACCCTTTTCAACGTAGATCTGGACGACCTTCAGCTCGTCGATGTCAGCGCCATCATTGTGCTCGGCGTTCGCGATGGCGGACTCCAGAACCTTCTTGATGATCGTTGCACCTTTTTTCGGGCTGAACTGCAAGATGTTGAGTGCTGCGTCAACTTTCTTGCCACGGATCAGATCGGCAACCAGGCGACCTTTTTGGTCGGACAGGCGCACACCTTTGAGGATAGCTTTGGTTTCCATTATTTCTTCGCCTTCTTGTCAGCGGCATGGCCCTTGAACGTACGGGTCAGTGCGAATTCGCCGAGCTTGTGACCAACCATGTTCTCGGAGATGTATACCGGCACGTGGAGCTTGCCGTTATGCACTGCGATCGTCAGGCCGATGAAATCCGGCGAGATCGTCGAACGGCGCGACCATGTTTTCACTGGCTTTTTGTCTTTGTTCGCTTGCGCGGTTTCGACTTTTTTCACCAGGTGGGCGTCGATAAACGGCCCTTTTTTCAATGAACGTGTCATGTCTTATCCTTATTTCTTGCCGCGGCGCGAGACGATCATCGAAGTCGTACGCTTGTTACGGCGCGTCTTCTTACCCTTCGTCTGTTGGCCCCAAGGCGACACTGGATGACGACCAGCTGCGGTTTTACCTTCACCACCACCGTGCGGGTGATCGACCGGGTTCATGACCACACCGCGAACGGTAGGACGAACACCGCGCCAGCGC
>DASVVC010000016.1:0-11164 GCA_036386755.1 Telluria sp. | reverse complement strand
CCTTGGCGGCGGGACAGGTTGCAAGCGAAACCTATTCGGTCACAATCGATGACGGCCATGGCTCAACGGTCAGGCAGGATGTTGTCATCACCATCACCGGAACCAACGACGCGGTCACCATCACCAGCGCCGCGCAGGCGGGCACGCTGGTGGAAGATGCGGCGAGTAGCATCGCCAGCGGAACGGTCACGTTCACCGACGTCGACCTGACCGACAGTCACGTCGCCACGTTCACGGCAGGTGCTAACGCCACGGCGTTGGGTACCTTCGCACTCGCTACCCCAAGTGAAGCGGCAAATGCCGCGAATGGTTCCGTCGGCTGGACCTACACGGTGAATAACGCCGCCGCCCAGTACCTGGCTGCGGGCCAGGCCGCCAGCGAAACCTATACGATCACGATCGACGACGCCCACGGTTCCACTGTCACGCAGGACGTCGTGATCACGATTACTGGCAGCAACGACGCCGTGAGCATTACCAGCGCTGCGCAGGCGGGAGCGCTGGCGGAAGATGCGGCCAGCAGCATCGCCAGCGGCACAGTCACGTTCACCGATGTCGACCTGAGCGACAGTCACATCGCCAAGTTCACGGCAGGCGCCAACGTCACGGCGCTCGGCACCTTCGCACTCGCTACCCTCAGTGAAGCGGCAAACGCCGCGAACGGTTCCGTTGGCTGGACTTACACAGTGAATAACGCCGCCGCTCAGTACCTGGCAGCGGGCCAGCTCGCTAGCGAAACCTATACGATCACGATCGACGACGCCCACGGTTCCACTGTCACGCAGGACGTCGTGATCACGATTACTGGCAGCAACGACAACGTGAGCATTACCAGCGCTGCGCAGGCGGGAGCGCTGGCGGAAGATGCGGCCAGCAGCATCGCCAGCGGCACAGTCACGTTCACCGATGTCGACCTGAGCGACAGTCACATCGCCAAGTTCACGCCAGGCGCCAACGCCACGGCGCTCGGCACCTTCGCCCTCGCGACCCTCAGTGAAGCGCCAAATGCCGCTAACGGTTCCGTTGGCTGGACTTACACGGTGAACAACGCCGCCGCCCAGTACCTGGCGGCGGGCCAGGCCATCAGCGAAACCTATACGATCACGATCGACGACGCGCACGGCTCTACTGTCACGCAAGACGTGGTCATCACGATTACAGGCAGCAACGACGCCGTGAGCATCACCAGCGCTGCGCAAAAAGGAACGATCGTCGAAGACGCAGCAAGCAGCATCGCCAGCGGAACGGTCAGTTTCACCGATGTCGACCTGAGCGACGGTCACGCCGCCACGTTACAGCCAGGCGCCAACGCCACGACGCTCGGCACCTTCGCACTCGCTACCCTCAGCGAAGCGGCAAATGCCGCGAGCGGTTCCGTCGGCTGGAGCTACACCCTGAACAACGCCGCCGCTCAGTATCTGGCAGCAGGCCAGGCCATCAGCGAAATCTGTACAGTCACGATCGACGATGCGCACGGTTCGACGACGACGCAAGAGGTCGTCATGACCATCACCGGCAGCAACGACGCGGTCAGCATCACCAGCGCCGCGCAGACCGGTGCGTTGGTGCAAGATGCTGCCAGCAACGTCGCCACGGGCAGCGTCAGCTTTACCGACCCCGACCTGGCGGATGGTCACGCGGCTACCTTCGCCGCTGGCGCCAACGCCACGGCGCTGGGCACCTTCGCCCTGGCTGGGGTCGTCGAAGCGGCGAACGCCGCGGCCGGCTCCGTGGGCTGGACCTACACCCTGAACAACGCAGCCGCGCGCTACCTGGGGGCCGGACAAACCGCCAGCGAAACCTACACCGTCACCATCGGCGACGGCCATGGGTCGAGCACCAGCCAGGACATTGTCATCACCACCACCGGCATCAACGATGCGCCGACCGGGGCGGCGACCGCGACACTGGCGCCCGGCGTCCAGAACACCGCCTACACCGTCAGCGAAACGACTCTGCTGCAGGGATTTTCCGACGTCGATAGCGCTACCGTGCTGCATGTCGCCAACCTTGGCGCCAACCATGGGACGGTAACCGCGAATGCCAACGGGACGTTCACGATCACGCCAACGACCGACTACAGCGGCCTGGTGGTACTGAGCTATACCGTGGTCGACGGCAGTGGCGGCAGCATCGCCGGAACCGGATCGTTTTCATTGGGTGCAGCGAACCGCGCGCCGACCGGGTCGGCAACAGCAGTGCTTGCCGCCGGACGCGAGGATTCCGCCTATACCCTCAGCGCAGCATCCCTGCTGACCGGCTTTAGCGACCCGGATGGCGATGCCCTTGGCGTAACCGGCCTGAGCGTCACCAACGGCAGCGTGGTCAACAACGGCAATGGCACGTTCACCATCACGCCGGCGCCCAATTACAACGGCGTGATCGGACTGAACTATAGTGTGACGGACGGCCGCGGCGGCACTGTGGCGGCGCAGCAGAGCATCAGCGTGGCTGCGGTAAACGATGCCCCGGCCGGTAGCGACAAGACGGTCAACATGGTCGAGGACAAGGCAATCACCTTCAAAACCAGCGACTTTGGCTTTTCCGATGTCAACGACAGCCCGGCAAACGCCCTGCTGGCGCTGAAACTGACCACGTTGCCAGGTGCGAGCGCCGGCCTGGTGCTGCTCAATAACGCTGTCGTGACGGCCGGCGCGACGATCAGCGCGGCCGACATCGCCGCCGGCAAACTTACATTTGTTCCGGCCGACAATTACAACAACGGAACGGCCACCGCCGCGTCCCTGACCTTCCAAGTCCAGGACGACGGCGGCAGCCTGAACGGAGGCAGCAACCTCGATGCCACGCCGAATACGCTCAACTTCCTCATTGCCGCCGACAACAGCGATCTCGGCAGCGGCTCTCCGGATACCTATACCCTGTCGGTCAACAACGGCAACGTCTCCATCCTGGACAGCTCCGGCAGCAAGTCGGTCGATCAGAGTACCAACAGCAGCAACTCCTTCAGCGCCTTCAACTTCGAGCGTTTCAGCGACAACCTGGAATTTACCGGGATAAGCGGCACCTCCGGCAGCGTCCGCCTGACGATTCTCAACCAGTATTTCCTTGGCGGCGGCACCACGGTCGACAAAATGACGTTCACCAACGGCGGCTCGGTGGCAGGCTATGCGCTAAGCACGTCTTCCTACGATCTGTTCACGTCGCTGACCGGAAGTTCGAACAACGACTTGATTGCCGGGTCGAGTGCCGATGAGACGATCACCGGCAACTCGGGCAACGACCTGCTGTTCGGCGGTGCCGGCAACGACCGGCTGATCGGCGGCTCGGGGCGCGATTTGCTGACCGGCGGGCTGGGCGCGGACCGGTTCGTGTTCAACTCCACCTTGAGCGCGTCGTCCAACGTCGACACCATTGTCGACTTCGCAGCCGGGACGGATGTGATGGAATTGACGCTCTCGTATTTTGCGGCAGCAACGGCCACCGGCGGGGTACTCGATGCGAGCAACTTCCGTGCTGCCGCAGGGGGAAGTGCGCTGACCAGCAGCCAGCGCATCCTGTTCGACACCAGCACCGGGAACCTGTTCTACGACGCCGACGGAAGCGGCTCGGGCAGCAAGGTGCAGTTCGCCCAGATTTCCCTGGTGGGCTTGAGTGGAACCCTGAGCAACACCGACTTCAGGGTGGTGTGACCGGGTAGGGGCGCCGGCGGCTGCTTGCACGGGCCGCCGGCAACGCGCAAAGCCGTTGATGCGTCAACGGCTTTGTCGTTTGCGACATGCAATCTCAGGAAGATGGACCGCGATCGGCGGTTGCGGGGTCGATCGACAGCAGCTTGAGCAAGGCATTGTTAAAAGCAGGCAAATCGTCCGGCTTGCGGCTGGTGATCAGGCGGCCGTCGATCACCACTTCATCATCGGTCCACTCCGCGCCGGCATTGCGCAAATCGTTCTGCAGGCTCGGCCAGCTGGTCATGTGCCTGGCCTGGGCGATGCCGGCGTCGATCAGTGTCCAGGGACCATGGCAGATGGCGGCAATCGGCTTTTCTTCGGCGCCGAACGCGCGGATGAAGTCGATCGACGCTTTGTCCAGGCGCAAGGCGTCCGGATTGGACACCCCACCGGGCAACAGCAGCGCATCGAACTCGCGTGGCGATGCCTGCGCGATGTGCAGCTCGACCTCGAAACTGTCGCCCTTGTCCGCATGGTTGAATCCCTGTACCTTTTCGCCCACGGCCTTGGGCGAAATCAAGGTCACGGTGGCGCCATGTTCCTCAAGGAAACTGCGCGGCGAGGTGTATTCGATCTGCTCGACGCCATCGGTCATCAGTACGGCAACGCGTTTGCCCTTGAGGGCCTGACCATTGTTCTGTTCCATGTGAACTCCTTTACACTATTAATCTATAGTCAATATTGAAGGAGAATTGTAAAACCCATCGCGCGAACGTGTCGCCCGACTTGCGTTACAGCGCGCCGAGCACCAGCAGGCGCGTGCGCAGCCGGCTCACCTCGTCGGCCAGGTCGAGCACGAGGGCGGCGATTTCTTCGTTCGCATCGAGATCGCGCTCCAGGCTCACCAGGCGCCGCGCGCGCTGCAAATCGACGCTGCGAAAGCGCCACTGCGCGCGGGCCGTCTCGTCGAAGCCGAGGGCGAGGATCTCGTCGGCGCCCAGCAAGCCGTCGCACACATGGCGCACTACCCAGTCGGGCTCGACGTCGCAGGCGCGGGCCAGTTCGTGCAGGTCGAGCGCCGCATCGTCGAGCAGCACACCCACGATGGTGGTGGTGTTTTCCATACGCTAAGCCCCCGCCTGCGCACGCGGATTGAAGGCCATCTCGCGCGCCATGGTCCGATACAGTTCGCGCGCCCGGTCGCTGGTGGCCGGCGGCAGCACCACCTCCAGGATGAGATACAGGTCGCCGGCCGGATTGCCCGGAATACCGCGCCCCTTCAGGCGCAGCTTGCGCCCCGTTTGCGAGCCGGCCGGCACGCTCACCTCGACCTGGCCGGACGGCGTCGGCACATGGATGGTGGCGCCCAGCGCCGCCTCCCAGGGCGCCACCGGCACGCTGGTGTACACGTGGCGGCCCTCGACCCGGTAGCGCGGATCGGGATGGAACTGGATTTCCAGGAACAGGTCGCCGGCACCGGCACCGCCGCTGCCGGCATGGCCCTGGCCCGCCAGGCGCAATTGCTGGCCCGGCAGCACGCCCTTGGGAATGTTGACGTTGACGATACGCTCGCGCGTCACCACCCTGCCCTGCGCATCGTGCTCGGGCACGCGCAGGGTCACCGCGCGCGTGGAGCCATGGTAGGCGTCGGTCAGGTCGATGGCGATGGCCGCGTGGATATCGTCCCCGCGCATCTGGAACGCTTGCCCGCCCGGACGCGCGCGCCGGCCGACGTGGGCGAACAGGTCGGAAAAGAAATCGCTCGAATCGGCCGCGCCGCCGTTGTCGAAGCCGGAGCCCCAGTCGGGCGGCGGACGGAACTCCTGCCCCGCGCGGCGCTCGCGCCCCAGCGCATCGTAGGCGGCGCGCTTGTCGGCGTCGCCCAGCACGCCGTAAGCTTCGTTCACTTCCTTGGTCATGTGCTCGGCGTCGGCTACCTTGCTCACGTCCGGATGGTATTTGCGTACCAGCTTGCGGTACGCCTTCTTGATGTCCTCGGCGGTGGCGCCTTTGTCGATACCGAGGGTCTTGTAGTAGTCCTTGTATTCCACGGGCGGCGCTCCAGGATCGGTTTTGATTATCCTACAACGCACCCGATGTACGCAGCGCACGCTTGCCTTGCGTATTTACCAACGCGATTAACGGACCCGGCGCACCGACGAAATCATGTTGCCCATCGGACCCAGACGCTCGTAGCGGCCCGGCCCGTAGGTCACGCAGCGTCCGCCGAAATCGGCGTGCTTGCAAAATTCCCACTTCCCGCGATGCACGATGAGGGCGTCGGCGCGGTCGTTAAAACCGGCGTCGGCCAGGTCGCGCGCGTCGTCGCGCAGCACCAGGCGCTGGCCGGAAAAGCCGCTGGACGAAAACAGCTCCACGTCGCCGTCGCGCTGGCCGCCGTCTTCATCGTCGACCAGGCGCGCCGATGATACGCGCCCACGCAGGCCGCGCCCCAGGTCGTCGTAACGGCCCGGCGCGAACATGCGGCAGGTGCCGCGAAAGCCCGCATCGCTGCACAACTGCCAGTTGCCTTCGATGACCTGGGCGCTTTGGGCGCTGTCGTTGAAATCGATCTCGCCGAAGTCGTCGGCGTCGCGCCGCAGGCGCTTGGCGTCGCCATCCAGGCCACGTCCGGAAAACAGCGCGATCATCCCGCGCTTGCCGCCACGCGGGCGTGCACCGCCGTGGGCGCGCTCGGGCATGATCTCGCGCGCCGACGAAATGCGGTCGTTAAAGCGCTCCAGGGTCGGATATTGGCCCTGCTCGTACACCGCGCAGCGGCCTTCGAAGCCGACGTCCTCGCACAGTTCCCAGCGCCCGGAGCGCACGATCATGCTTGAGGCGCGGTCGTTAAAGCCCGTCTCGACCAGGTTGGGGGTGGCCGAGCGCAAGGTCATCTCGTGGCCGTCGAAACCGTCGCGCGAATACAGCGTCAGTTCGCCGGCGTGGGAAAAAGCGGCGGCGCCGAGCAGCAGCGCGAGTGCGAATGGAGTGTTGAGCATGGGGCGGTCCTCGATGTGCGATGTCCAGATTGTGACTATCTCGCGCCTCCAGCGCCAGTACAATGTATTTATATCTGTGACAAAGTCCTTACGGGGCGCGTTTGAAGCAGCACCTGAAGCAGCGCCTGAGGCAGCACCTGAGGCAGCACCTGAAGCAGCACCTGAGCCGGCGCCGCGCGCCGCGCGCCGATAGCCGGTAAAATCGCGCTTTGCTCCCACCGCCTCTGCCATGTCCGCCATTCTCGCCCAGCCCACGCCCGTCCGCACCGAAGTCGCCGCCATGTGGCGCCTGTCCTGGCCCATGCTGGTCGGGCAGCTGGCCAACGTCGGCATGGGCGTGGCCGACGTGGCGATGACGGGACACGTCAGCGCCAGCGAACTGGCGGCCGTCTCGCTCGGTGCGTCGGTCTGGTCGATCATCCTGGTGACCGTGATGGGCACCATGATGGCGATGAACACCGTCGTCGCGCACGAAACCGGGGCCGCGCAGTTCGGCCGCATCCCGCACGTGGTGCGCCAGGGGCTGTGGAAGGGCCTTGGCGTGGGCCTGGTGGCCTGCCTGGTGGCCAACCTGTCGACGCTCGTGTTCGACCATATCGGCTTGACGCCCGACGTCGCCGCCAACGCGTCCATGTTCGTCCATGCGATCAGCATCGGCCTGCCGGCCTTTGCCTGCTACCGCGCGCTGTACGGCTACACCACCAGTATCAACCAGACCAAGCCCGTGATGGTGATCGCGGTCCTGGGGCTGCTGTTCAACATTTTCGTCAACTGGCTGCTGGTGTTCGGGAACTGGGGCATGCCCAAGCTGGGCGGGGTTGGCTGCGCGGTGGCTACCGGAATCTGCATGTGGCTCATGCTCGGCGCCATGCTGGCCTGGATCCGCGTCGCCCCGGCCTACCGCCAGACCTACCCGTTCACCCACTGGGAATGGCCCAACTGGCCCGAAATCGGCAGCATGCTGCGCCTTGGCCTGCCGATCGGCGTGACCTATCTGGCCGAAGTAAGCGCCTTCGGCGCCGTGAGCCTGATGATCGCGCGCTTCGGCGTGGTGCAGGTCTCGGCCAGCCAGATCGCGCTCAATTTTTCGTCCCTGGTGTTCATGGTGCCGCTCAGTTTCGGCATCGGCCTGATGACCCGCGTCGGCCAGGCGCTGGGCGAAGGCGACGCCGTGCGCGCGCGCTTCGTGGCCTGGGTCGGCGTGGGCATGTCGCTCGCCTTTGCGCTGGTGTCGGCCGCGCTGATCGCCGTGTTCCGCTGGGAGATCGCGCGCGCCTATACATCCGATCCGGCGGTGCAGGAACTGTGCGCGCACCTGCTGCTGTTCGCGGCGCTGTTCCAATTGTCCGATGCCACCCAGGTCGCCACGTCGAGCGCGATCCGCGGCTACAAGGTCACGCGCCAGCCGATGCAGATCCAGCTGCTCGCGTTCTGGGGCTTCGCCATGCTGCTCGGGTATGTACTGGGGCTGGCGCCAACGTGGTTCGCCTGGTCGCCGGCCGTGCCGATGGGCGCCGCCGGCTTCTGGATCGGTCTCGTGCTGGGGCTGACCGTGGCCGCCGTGCTGCTCACGCGGTCTTTACACCGTCTCTCGGGCAGGCGCGCGCTGGGGTGACTTGGGCATGACCCGGGCGTGACGGGGGCGCTGGCCAGGGGTGCCCACGGGTGCGGAACTCTGGTATTGTCCTCAGTTCTCCACTTACACCTCCACCTTCACCTCACCCGAGACATCCATGCGATTTCTTTTCTGCTTTCTCGCCGCATTGTCCAGCGTTCCCGCATCCGCCGAACGCCTGACACTGGACCGTATCCACGCCGACCCGGCGCTGGCGGGACCGGGCCTGCGCAACCTGAGTGTGTCGCCCGACGGCGCGCGCGTGACCTACCTGCGCGGCCGCCAGGACAACCAGTTCCAGCTCGACCTCTGGGAATTCAACATGAAGGACAAGACCTCGAAGCGCCTGGTCGACTCCAAAATGCTGGTTCCGAACGAGACCATCTCGCCCGAAGAACAGGCCAGGCGCGAGCGCGCCCGCACCGCCAGCCTGACCGGCATCCTCAATTACAGCTGGTCGCCGGACGGCAAACAGCTGCTGGTGCCGATCGGCGGCGACTTGTACCTGGTCGACGCGGCCAGGCCGCAGGCGGCGCGCAAGGTCGCCTCGGGCAATGTGGCCGATCCGAAGATTTCGCCCAAGGGCCGCTACGTCTCGTTCGTGCGCAAGCAGAACCTGTACGTGATCGACCTGGTGTCGGGCGCGGAAAAACAGCTCACCACCGACGGCGCCGGCACCATCTTCAACGGCGAAGCCGAATTCGTGGCGCAGGAAGAAATGGGCCAGCGCACCGGCTACTACTGGGCGCCCGACGATTCGGCCATCGCCTACAAGCGCTATGACGAAGCGCCCGTACCGGTGGTGCGCCGCTTCGAGATCTTTGCCGACCGCACCGACGTCGTCGAACAGCGCTACCCTGCCGCCGGCGACGCCAACGTGCTGGTCGACCTGATGATCGTCTCGCCCGCCACCGGCGCGCAGCGCAAGGTCGAGCTGGGAGCGAACCGCGACGTGTACCTGGTGCGCGCCGACTGGAGCGCCAACAGCAAGCAGCTGGTGTACCAACTGCAGTCGCGCGACCAGAAGCGCCTCGACCTGATCTCGGTCGATGCCGCCACCCTGGCGCAGCGCACCCTGCTCACCGAAACATCGAAGACCTGGGTCAGCATTCATGACGACCTGCGCTTCCTGTCCAAGCGCAATGCCTTTTTGTGGTCGTCCGAGCGCACGGGCCGCAATCACCTGTACCTGTACGACCTCGATGGCAAGCTGCTGCATCCGGTGTCGAGCGGCGAATGGGGCATCGACAATGTGCTGGCCGTCGACGAAAAAGCCGGCCGCGTGTACGTGGCGTCCAACCGCGACGCGGTGATCGACAAGCAGACCTACGCGCTGGCGCTCGACGGCAGCAGCGCCGACAAGCCGGTGCGCATCACCAAGGGCGACGGCTGGCACGAAGCGGCGTTCGCGCGCAATGGCGAAGTGTTTGTCGACACCTTCTCCGACCCGGCCACGCCGCCGCAGATATCGATCCGCCGTCCGGATGGTTCGATGGTCGGCTGGCTGGAGAAGAACGAACTCAATGCCGAGCACCCGTACGCCAAATACAAGGCCGACCACCTGGCGACCGAATACGGCGCGATCAAGGCCAACGACGGCCAGACCTTGTACTACTCGATGATCAAGCCGTCGGACTTCAGCGCCGCGAAAAAGTATCCGGTGTACCTGTCGACGTATGGCGGACCGCATGCGCAGCACGTCTCGCGCAAGTGGGGCAACTACTTCGACCAGTACATGGCGCAGCAGGGCTTCGTGGTGTTCCGGCTCGACAACCGCGGCTCCTCGCGGCGCGAACGCGCCTTCACCGACGCCATCTACAATGGCCTGGGCAAGCACGAAGTCGAAGACCAGCTGACCGGCATCGACTGGCTGGGCAAGCAGGGTTTTGTCGACGCCAAGCGGATCGGCGTGTTCGGCTGGAGCTATGGTGGCTACATGACCTTGCGCCTGCTGGCAGCGGCGTCCGACAAGATCGCGATGGGCGTGTCGGTCGCGCCGGTCACCGACTGGGCGCTGTACGACACCCACTACACCGAGCGCTATGTGGGCGGCACGCCGAAGGGGCAGCCGGACGCGTACAAGAGCAGCGGCGTGTTCGCGCACCTGGACGGCCTGAAGTCCCCGCTGCTGCTGGTGCACGGCATGGCCGACGATAACGTCCTGTTCACGAATACGACGCGCCTGATCGATGGCCTGGTCAACCGCAACGTGCGTTTCGACCTGATGACCTACCCGGGCGCCAAGCACGGGATTTCATCGCGGCCGGGGCAGCGTCACGTGTACGGCACCATCGAAGCGTTCTTCAAGAAGAACCTGGCCGACGCGCCGAAGTAAGGCCCACAATGTAAGGGGCGCGAGCGCCGGACGAAAAAAAACAGCCGCGATAAACGCGGCTGTTTTCATATGGAGCGGACCAATTAGTTGGTCGCATCCTTGACGGCTTCTTTGAGGTCGCCGATTTTTTCCTGGGTTTTGCCTTCGATCTGGTTTTCCAGGCCTTTAGCTTGCTGTTCGGTGCTACCGACCAGTTTGCCAGCTTCTTCCTGAATTTTGCCGCCGATGTCTTGCAGTTTGCCGTTGACTTGGTCTTTGTTCATGGTAAGGCTCCTTGAAAGTGCTCATGGCCAGGGTGGCGATGTAGTGAAGCCATCTTACTGCCGGGTTCCTAACTCATCAGTTCGGTTCCGCACACAAGTCCACAATTGTTTTCCACCAACAAAGCTCCCAACCGGGGTCTGACCTCTGATTAGCAACAAAAACGTCCCGATGCGGGAATCTTGTTCCTATTGGAGAATTTTTTTCCTTATCCCGCGCTTGCCGAAACGCGCAATCGACTGCCCGCCTGCACGAAAAAACCGCGCTGAGGCGGTAAACGGCACCGGGGTCTGACCTCTGATTAGAAACGTTTCTAATCAGA
>DASVVC010000015.1:0-158162 GCA_036386755.1 Telluria sp. | reverse complement strand
CATCGTCATCCTCGTGGTGGCGGCCGACGACGGCGTCATGCCGCAGACCCGCGAGGCGATCAAGCACGCGAAGGCGGCCGGCGTTCCCATCGTGGTCGCGGTCAACAAGATCGACAAGCCTGGAGCCAACCCCGACCGCGTCAAGCAGGAGCTGGTGGTCGAGGAAGTCGTGCCCGAGGACTACGGCGGCGACTCGCCTTTCGTCAACGTCTCGGCCATCACCGGCCAGGGCGTGGACGACCTGCTCGAGCAGTTGCTGCTGCAGGCCGAGGTGCTGGAGCTGAAGGCGCCCGTCGATGCGCTGGCCAAGGGCCTGGTGATTGAAGCCCGCCTCGACAAGGGCCGTGGCCCGGTGGCCACCGTGCTGGTGCAGGCCGGTACGCTCAAAGCCGGCGACGTGGTACTGGCCGGCTCGACCTTCGGCCGCGTTCGCGCCATGCTGGACGAAAACGGCAAGGCGATTTCCGAAGCGGGTCCATCGATCCCTGTGGAAATCCAGGGCTTGACCGAAGTGCCGGTTGCCGGTGAAGAAGTCATGGTCATGGCCGACGAGCGCAAGGCGCGTGAAATTGGTCTGTTCCGTCAAGGTAAGTTCCGCGACGTCAAACTGGCCAAGCAGCAGGCGGCCAAGCTCGAGAACATGTTCGACAACATGGGCGAAGGCGAAGTCAAGAATCTGCCGGTCATCGTCAAGACCGACGTGCAGGGTTCGCAGGAAGCGCTGGTCGGCTCGCTGCAAAAACTGTCGACGTCCGAAGTGCGGGTACAGGTTGTGCACGCGGCGGTCGGTGGCATTACCGAGTCGGACGTCAATCTGGCGGTGGCATCGAAGGCGGTCATCATCGGGTTCAACACCCGTGCCGACGCCCAGGCGCGCAAGCTGGCCGAGTCGAACGGCGTGGACATTCGCTACTACAACATCATTTACGATGCGATCGACGAGATCAAGGCGGCGTTGTCGGGCATGCTGGCACCGGAGAAGCGCGAGCACATCACCGGCCAGGTCGAGATTCGCCAGGTTATCCTGGTCTCGAAAGTCGGCGCGATTGCCGGTTGCCTGGTCACCGATGGCGTGGTCAAGCGTTCGTCCTCGGTCCGCCTGCTGCGCAACAACATCGTTGTGTGGACTGGCGAGATCGACTCGCTCAAGCGCTTCAAGGACGACGCGAAAGAAGTACGCGCCGGTCTGGAGTGCGGCCTGTCGCTCAAGAACTACAACGATATCGAAGTCGGCGACGTCCTCGAAGTGTTCGAAGTTCAAGAGATCGCCCGTACGCTGTAATCGTTGGATGCGGCACGGTGAGGCACCCTGGAAACGGGGCGCCGATCCGGTGGCCGCCAGCTGACGCTATTGCGGCTACCGCCTCCCAAACCGTCATTCCCGCGTAGGCGGGAATCCAAGGCACCTTCGCTCAGCATGAAGGCTTGGATTCCCGCCTGCGCGGGAATGACGGTTTTTAAGTTTGTGGTTTTAGCCACTGACGCCGGCTCCGGCGCGTCGCTTTCCCACCATACAAAATCATAAAGAGTAGTATACGACCATGGCTAAACACAGCAAAACCATTCCCGCCCGCGGCTTGCGCGTGGCCGACCAGATCCAGCGCGACCTGGCCGAAATCGTCGCGTACGGTCTGAAAGACCCGCGCATCGGCATGATCACCATCACCGAAGTCCAGATCACGCCCGACTACGCCCACGCCAAGGTGTTCTTCACCATGTTCAAGGACGACAAGGAATCGATCAAGAACACGGTCGACGGCCTCGGCGCCGCAGCCGGCTTCATCCGCAACCAGCTGGGCAAGCGCCTGCACATCCACACCTTGCCGATGCTGCACTTCGTGCACGACACCTCGACCTCGCGCGGCATGGAAATGTCGCTGCTGATCGACCAGGCCAACGCCACCCGCGCCGCCGATGCCGAGCCGGATCCGGTCCCGGTTCCGGTGCCGGAAGACGCGGCGGCAAGCGCAGCCAAGCCCGACGCCGAATAACGCGGCATGAAACAAGCCCATATCAAACGCGTGCGCGACCTGGTCGACGGCGTGCTGCTGCTCGACAAACCGGTCGGCCTGTCGTCCAACGACGCGCTGATCAAGGCCAAGCGCGTGCTCAACGCCAAGAAAGCCGGCCACACCGGCACGCTCGACCCGTTCGCCACCGGCCTGTTGCCGCTGTGCTTCGGCGAAGCGACCAAGTTCTCGCAAGACTTGCTCGAAGCCGACAAGACCTACGAGACCACGGTCCACCTGGGCATCACCACCACCACCGGCGACACCGAAGGCGAAGCGATCGACATGCGCGACGTCGACGTCACCCTGGCCCAGATCGAGGCGGTGCTGCCGCAGTTCCGCGGCCCGATCATGCAAGTGCCGCCGATGTATTCGGCGCTCAAGCGCGACGGCAAGGCGTACTACGAGTACGCGCGCGAAGGCATCACGCTGGAACGCGAGGCGCGTCCGGTCACCATCCTCAAGCTCGAACTGATCTCGTTCGAGACGCCGCTGCTGAAGTTAGCGGTCACTTGCAGCAAGGGGACCTACATCCGCGTGCTGGGCGAAGACATCGGCTACGCGCTCGGTTGCGGCGCGCACCTGATCCAGCTGCGCCGCACCCAGGTCGGGGCCCTCACCATCGACGGCATGGTGACCCTGGAAGCCTTGCAGGCGCATCCGGAGCCCCTGAGCCTGCTGGCGCCGGTCGATGCCTTGCTGTCGAGTTTTCCGGCGGTGCAGCTGACCGAGGAACTGGCCAGGCGCTTCCTGCAGGGCCAGCGCCTGGCGCTCGGTAAGGAAGCGCTCACTGTGCCCGACACCCTTGGCCGCGTGCGGGTGTATCACGAGACGCGCCTGCTGGGCACGGCGAACTTGCAGGAATACGCGATCCTGGCGCCCGAGCGCCTGATCGCCGCCGCGCACGCGTAAATGCCGTTCACGCCCTTCCATCTCGGGCCGGGCGCGGCGATGAAGGCCGTCGGCGGGCGTCATTTCAGCTTCATGGTGTTCGGCGGCGCGCAAGTGCTGATCGACCTCGAACCGCTGGTGCGCATTTTTGTGGGCACCGGCATCCTGCACGGGCCGACCCACAGCCTGCCCGGCGCGCTGGTCGTCGGCGCGGTGGCCGCGCTGACCGGCAAACCGGTCAGCGAATACGTGCTGCGGCTGCTGCGCATTGCCCATCAACCGATCAGCTGGCTCGCCTCGTGCACCGGCGCTTTTCTGGGCACGTTCTCGCACGTGGCGCTCGACGCCATCCTGCATGTCGACATGCAGCCATGGTGGCCCTTGTCAAATACCAATGAACTGCTCGGCCTGGTGTCGCCGCGCGCGCTGCACCTCGGCTGCCTGCTGCTGGCCGTGCTCGGGGGCGCGGTGGCGGCCTGGCGCCTGTTCAGGCAGGGCCGCGACAACCCCGCGGCGTCGAACGCAGCAATTGACTGAGTTTGCCCAGGGCGACGCCATCTCGCGCGTGATGGCCTGTACCGCCGTCAACGGCTTTACCGTGTTGTCGTCGAATAAGGAAGCCGGCGTGATCTGCGCCGCCCAGAGCGTATCGTACGGCAGCGGCAAGACGGTCCCGCTCCGGATTACCGCGCACGCTTCCGGCGCCAAGTAAGCCCACGCGCTGGTGGATCACCAGTGATACGTCAGCGCCGTGAACAGGGCGCCGTTGTGCGTGCGGTCGGTCAGCGGGCTGTCGGCCGCGCTGCCGATCAGGCGCGAGAGGGTGACCCCGCTGGAGAGCGAATACTTGGTGCTCAGCTCCACATTCCAGCGCAGCGACAGGTAGATATTCTTGACCCCGGCCTTGGCCCGGTACACCGGCCTGCGGCTACGCGCCGCCTGCTGCGGCGAAATTCCGAAATACGATTGCATGTAACCCTGGCTCACCAGGTTCATGCCCGCGCTGGCGTTGACCGACTGGTGCGTGCCGAGCTGCATGCCGTAGCTGCCGCGCAGATTCAGGCGCACGCCGTTGCGCTCGTTGCCGCCTCCGTACAGCACGCTCGAATGAAAGCCGATGTTGTGCGCCAGCTGGTAGTTCGCAAACGCCCCCGCCTCGATCCCGAGGCGCAGCTTGTCTTCGCTGTCGTCGGCGCGGCGCGAGCGCGCGCCATAGGTGAGCAGGGGCCCGTATTTGAGCATGGGGTCTTCCGACAGCTGCATGCCGACTTCGCCCGGTTCGGCGAAGATGCCGTTGCTCCACTGCGCCGATATACTCGGCAGCACAATCGCCTTCATTCTGCCCCGGCCCTCGCTGACCGGCACCAGCGCGGCAATCAGGCTGATGTCGACATCGGTGGTTCCTTCCGGCATTTGGGTGGTCGGCGATTGCGCCGCGGCCGGCAGGCAGGTGGCTGCCAGCAAGGTGAGGGCGGCGAAGCTGGTGCGGGCGCGCGCGTGGGTTGGGATGGTCATGGTTTCCTGTGGAAGTGCGGTAGTTGAACGAAAAATCAGATGTAGCCCAGCTCGAGTCCGCGCAGCACCGCGCGCACGCGGTCGCGCACGGCCAGCTTGGCGAGGATGTTCGATACATGATTCTTGATGGTGCCTTCGCTGGGCCCGAGCGCGGCGCCGATCTCGCTGTTGTTCAGCCCGGCCGCCATCAGCGCCAGGATTTCGGTCTCGCGCGCGGTCAGGCGCGGGCCAACCGGCGCCCGCGTAGCGCCGCCGGCCTGTTCGTAGGCGGCGCGGGTGCGCTCGGTCAGGCCCGGACGGAACAAGGTGGCGCCGGCGGCCACGCTGCGGATGCCGTCGGCCAGGCGTTCGAGCGAGATATCCTTGAGCAAAAAGCCGCGCGCGCCGGCGCGCATGCCGTCGAACAGCGCCTCGTCATCGTCGAAAGTGGTCAGGAGGATGGTCGGCGGCAGCAAACCCTGCTGCCTGCGCAGCAGTTCGATGCCCGAACACTGCGGCATGCGCACGTCCAGCAGCAGCACGTCGGCCTGCGCCTGCGCGAGCACGCCCACCGCTTCATCGCCATTGGCAGCTTCGGCCACGACCCGGATGTCGGCGGTCAGGTCGAGCAGGCCGCGAATGCCGCTCCTGACCAGCATCTGATCATCCACCAGCACCACCCGGATCATGGCGCCGCTCCCGACGCGGGCAGGCGGATGCTGAGCGCAAAGCCGCGCGGGGCGCCGTTCGCGGCCAAGAGCGAGCCGCCCAGCTCGCCAAGCCGTTCGCGCATGCCGCGCAAGCCATTGCCTTCGGCCGCGCCGCCGCTGCCGCGCCCGTCGTCGGCAATATCGAGCACCAGCTCGCCGTGGGCGTCGCGCCGCAAGGCGATCGTCATACAGGCCGCGCCGGCATGGCGGATGGCGTTGCTGACCGCTTCCTGCACCGCGCAAAACACGGCGTGCGCAACCGCAGCCGAATCGATGCCGAGGCGCTCGCCGATGTCGAGCGCGATGCGCGGCGCCGGAATGCCGGCGCACAGGGTTTCCAGCGCCAGGCGCACGTCGATATCGCATCCGCCGCGTTCGCTGCTCACCAGCAGGCGCACGTCCGCCAGCAGGGTCGCGGCGAGGGCGCTGGCGGTGGCCAGCGCCGGCGGGGCAGTGGCGCCGCCCTGGCGGCTGGCCAGGTCCAGGTGCAGCTTGAGCGCGGTCAGGTGGTGGCCGGCCATGTCGTGCAGGTCGCGCGCCAGGCGCAGGCGCTCGCTGGCGCGCACCGCTTCGCCGAGCAGCGCCTGGGTCGCCTGCAGTTCGGCATGCGCCGCCGCCAGTGCCAGGCGCGCGCGCCGTTCGCTCAGCGCCACATGCACCAGCGCCGTGACGATGGCCATGATCATCGCTTCGCCCGCCGCGAGCATGAAGATCATGGCGACGCGCTCATCGCGCACTTGCAGGGCGGCCGTCAGCAGCACGGTCGCGCAAGAGGCCAGCGCGATGGCCGCCGCCAGCCAGCGCAAGGTGCTGCGGCGCGAGGCGAGCGTACCGAGCTGGGCTGTGAAGACGTAGATCAGGCCCATGTCGCCGACGACCGCCAGGGCCAGTTGCAGCGCCAGCGCCGGCGCCGAGCGCAGCGCGGCGGGACAGGCCGGGCCGCTGGCGCGCAGCCATGCCAGCGCGGCGAAGCCGAGGGCGCAGCCGGTGCGCAGCAGGCGCAGCAGCAGGATGGTCAGTTCGGCGCGCTCGCTGCCGGCGCTGATGGCCGACGGCGGCGTGGTGAACTGCGCGGCAATGGCCGCCGCCAGCCGTCCCGCCGCGCTGTGCAGCGCGGCGGTATCGGGATGGTAGTTCCACAGCAGCACGCAGCCCGGTCCCGCCACCAGCAGGCAGGCCAGCGGCCACACGGCACGCGGAAAAAGTTTGTCGAATAGGGATGTCATCATGGCGCCTGTGTGCGCTGCTAGCGCTGCTTTCAAGACGGCAATTCTACGTGAGCGGGCAGCGCGCCGGTCAGTGCCGGAAGTCATGCGCCGTCTCTACCTTCCAGCATATGGCGCTTGCGTGGCGCTGCACTAGAATGACGGTCCCGCCCTTTGTACTGCCTGCTGCCGCCCATGAAAACGCTGACCACATTGCTCTTGCTCGCCGCCTGCCTGCCCACCGTTGCGCCGGCCGCCGCGCCTGCCTCCGTGCCTACAGCCGTGCCTACCGCCGTGCCTACCGCCGTGCCTACCGCCGTGCCTGTTGCCGCGGCTGTTGCCGATATTGGTCCGGTCGCCACCGTGGAAGTGAACGCCCAGCGCGATCCGGAATGGATCGGCTACCGGCGCGCCTACAAGGCGGCCGCCTTTTTCGCGCCGTTCGTGCGCACGCGGCCCTTGATCCAGGCCCATCTGCAAGTGCGTCCGCTGCGCCCCGACTTGCCGCTCGACGGCTTGCGCCTGTCTGTGGCCGGCGCCCACACCCGCTTCGAGGTCGCGGTGGACGCCATCGGCCGGGCCGAGCTGCCGATGGAAAAGCAGGCCTACCAGGACGACGCGGTCATCACCCTGAACCGGCAAAAGGGCAATTACTACTTCAGCGGCCGCTACAGCATCCGCGAGCGCGCCGACGGCCTGTACGACGCCAGCCTGCTGCGCGACGCTTGCGAGCAATTGCTGGCGGCGCAGCGCGCTTCCGGCTACCGCATGCGCCTGCTGGGCAAGCAGTGCGCGGGCGTGACCATCGTATATCCGGCCGGATCCGCGCCCGAGGTCGCGCTCGAAGCGGGCGGGGCGGCGCCGCGTGCGCTCGCGGCGCAGGCCGGGCACCCGTTCGAGGATGGCTCGATGGGCACGTACCAGGTGGTCACGGTGCGCTTTGCCGACTTGCCGGCCGGCTCCAGGGTGAACGCCGCCACGCGTCCGCTGGCGATCGGCACCCTGTACGAGTAGCGCGAAGGCGGGGGCGGGGGCGAGGCGCGCTTCGTGTCATGGCGCCGACACAAAGCGGCGTCAGACTTCAGCAACGCGGCGCGCCGTTGTGGTGAAAAAAGCAGCAAGCCATTGAAATTGCAGGGATTTTCAAATTGGTGGTGCGCAATACGCCGCTTTAGCATGCTATACTAGTCGGTTCCTGATTTAAGCAGCACCGTACACCTTCGTACACCACGTACATTTCCGTTCCTTACGACCATGTCAAATCCAAAACGCGCAATTCGTAACATCGCTATCATCGCCCACGTTGACCACGGCAAAACCACGCTCGTGGACAAGCTGCTGCGCCAATCCGGTACCTTCCGTGAAAACCAGGCTGTCGAAACCCGCGTAATGGATTCGAACGACCTCGAAAAAGAACGTGGCATTACGATTCTGTCGAAGAACTGCGCGGTCGAATACGAAGGCACCCACATCAACATCGTCGACACCCCAGGCCACGCCGACTTCGGCGGCGAAGTCGAGCGCGTGCTGTCGATGGTCGATTCGGTCCTGCTGCTGGTCGATGCCCAAGAAGGCCCGATGCCGCAAACCCGCTTCGTGACGCGTAAAGCGCTGGCGCTGGGTCTCAAGCCAATCGTCGTCGTCAACAAGATCGACCGTCCGGGCGCGCGCGCCGAGTGGGCGATCAACCAGACGTTCGAACTGTTCGACAAACTGGGCGCCACCGACGAACAGCTCGACTTCCCGGTCGTGTTCGCATCGGCCCTGAACGGCTACGCCAGCCTCGATTCGGAAGTGCGCGAAGGCGACATGACGCCGCTGTTCGAAGCCATCCTCAAGCACGTTCCCGTGCGTGACGACAATCCGGACGGCCCGCTGCAGATGCAAGTGACCTCGCTCGATTACTCGTCGTACGTCGGCAAGATCGGCATTGGCCGTATCTCGCGCGGCCGCATCAAGTCCGGCCAGGACGTCATCGTCCTGAACGGTCCCGATTCGACCCCGATCAAGGGCCGCATCAACCAGGTGCTGAACTTCAAGGGCCTGGAGCGCGTGCTGGTCGACGAAGCCGTTGCCGGCGACATCGTCCTGATCAACGGTATCGACGAAATCGGCATCGGTTCGACCATCTGCCAGCCGGACACGCCAGAAGCGCTGCCGATGCTGACCGTCGACGAGCCGACCCTGACCATGAACTTCATGGTCAACAACTCGCCGCTGGCCGGCCGCGAAGGCAAGTTCGTCACCAGCCGCCAGCTGCGCGACCGCCTCGATCGCGAACTGAAAGCCAACGTTGCCCTGCGCGTGGCACCAACCGACGACGATACGATTTTCGAAGTGTCGGGCCGTGGCGAATTGCACCTGACGATTCTGATCGAAAACATGCGCCGCGAAGGGTTCGAACTGGCCGTATCGCGTCCACGCGTGGTGTTCAAAATGGTTGATGGCGTGCGCCACGAGCCGTTCGAGCAACTTTCGGTCGACGTTGAAGAAGCCAACCAGGGCGGCGTCATGGAAGAACTGGGCCGCCGTCGTGGCGACCTGCAGAACATGGAATCGGATGGCAAGGGCCGTGTTCGCCTGGAATACAAGATTCCTGCGCGTGGCCTGATCGGCTTCCAGGGCGAATTCATGACCCTGACCCGCGGCACCGGCTTGATGAGCCACGTGTTCGACGAGTACGCACCGGTCGACAATTCGAAAGGCGAAATGGCTGGCCGCCGCAACGGCGTGCTGATCTCGCAAGACGACGGCGCAGCCGTTGCCTACGCCATCTGGAAACTGCAGGACCGCGGCCGCATGTTCGTGGTGCACAACGATCCAGTGTACGAAGGCATGATCATCGGCATTCACTCGCGTGACAACGACCTGGTCGTCAACCCGATCAAGGGCAAGCAGCTGACCAACGTGCGTTCGTCGGGTACCGACGAAGCGGTGCGCCTGGTACCGCCGATCCAGATGTCGCTCGAATACGCGGTCGAATTCATCGCCGACGACGAACTGGTCGAAATCACGCCAAAATCGATCCGCCTGCGCAAGCGCTACCTGAAAGAGCACGAGCGTAAAAGAGCAGGCCGCGATACCGCGTAATTGACGCCGACGGAGTGCAGCGCATTCCGTAGCGATAACGCCTTCCCCTGGATTCGTCCGGCGGAAGGCGTTTTGCATTCCGCCATTATCGGGGTCAGCGCTTTAACTTCAAACATTGCAGAATCGGCAGCGCAGATATGCAGATGATATTGACCGGCAGGGGGTTCAAGCTGTTCTATTAAGGTTTTGAACTCATCCATACCGGGAGTTGTGAATGCAAGCGTACGCCCTGCAGTTGGCCCCATCGTCACTTCCCTCTTTCAGGGCCGCCCTGGCCGGCGCTGCCTTTCTTGGCGCCGCCGTCGGCACGGCCGTGCTCCTTCTGGCCTTGCTGGCCGATCAGCTTTTTCCGGGATACGCCCCGAAGCTCGCCGCCGCCGCCTTGTTCGAGAAACAGAGCTGGTTCGCTCTCGGGTTCGTGGCTGTGTTGTGGTCGCCAGTGGTCGAAACCCTGGTTGGACAGTGGATGTCGATCTCGTTGATGCGCTGCCTGTCGACTTCGATGCGGCCCAGCGTGATCGCCGGGGCCAGCGTATTTAGTATCGGCCACATGGCCAGCGGCGGCGGCTGGGAGCAGGGGATCGTCACGGCCATCGTGGGCGCGGTATTGAGCTGGCGCTATGTGCGCGGCCTTGAGTACGGCATGCCGGGCGCAATTGCATTGACCGCGATGGTCCATGCAAGCAACAATGCGGTGGCGCTATGCGGCATTGCCCTGTTTGGGTAGCGGCACGCGCCAGCCTTGCATCCAAAGAAAGAAATTCATGTCATATCCGTATTTAAGCGACGTCATCAAAGACTTGACCGGCATCGACCTGCCGCTGCCGATCGCCACCTTCGGCCTTTTGGTCGCGTTCGCCATTCTGGCCGGGGCCGCCTGCCTCAAGCGCGAACTGGCGCGCCTGCATGCCGCGGGCAGGGTCGGGCCGGCATACCAGCGCGTCAAGGGCGACAATGGCGTGGTGGCCGAGGTGGCCGTGCCGCCGCAGGAGATCGTCAGCGACCTGGCGTTCATCGTGGTGCTGGTCGGGATTGTCGGCGCGCGCCTGTTCCATATCCTGGAGCATACGGATCAATTCATGGCCGATCCGTGGAGCATGATTTTCAGCCGCTCGGGCTTGAGCGTGTTCGGCGGGCTGATCCTGGGAACGATCGCCGGCGTGCTGTGCCTGCGGCGCTGGAAACTGCCGATCCGTCCGCTGCTCGACGCGGTGGCCCCGGCCATGATGCTCGGCTACGCGCTCGGGCGCGTCGGCTGCCAGGTCTCCGGCGACGGCGACTGGGGCACGGTTGCCAACATGGCATTGAAACCCGAATGGCTGCCGACCTGGTTCTGGGCGCAGACCTACGACAACAATATCTTCGGTGAAGTGATCGCCGCGCCGGGCGTGTATCCGACCTCGGTCTACGAGACGGTGATGGCGCTGGCCTGCTTTGCGCTGCTGTGGGCGCTGCGCAAGCATCGCTTCCAGACCGGCTGGCTGTTTTCGGTGTACCTGGTGCTGGCGGGGCTGGAGCGGCTGCTGATCGAGCAGATCCGGGTCAATCCGAAGTTTGCTTTTGCCGGGGTGCAGGCCAGCCAGGCCGAGATTGTCGCGGTGGTACTGGCGCTGGCGGGGGCGGTTGGCATGCTGCTGTTAAGTCGTCGCGGCCCGGCAGTGCAGGCGCGGGTAGTACCGTAATTGTAGGAAAACCTTGCAAAACCGGGGTCTGTCCCCGGTTTTGCAACTTCAGGCAAAAACGGGCTCGGCCCGGTGTGCGGCGGTTAGTGCAGGCCGAGCAGGGCCAGTACGCGTTCGCGGCTGATGCCGACCAGCGCCGAGGTGATCGCCAGCAGCGATTCGTAGTTCGGCGTGCTGGCGGTGTCGGCGAAATCCTGGGCCATCACTTCGATGTCGGCCGCCGGCGGCTGGTTGGCCGCGGCGCGGTTGGCCGCCGCGCTGAGCGCCTGGCTGGCCGCATCCTGCGAGCGCTGCACTTGCGAGAGCGCCTGCACCACTTCATGCAAGCTCTGGCGCAAGGCGTCGGTGTCGTCGGCGCGCCATTGCTGCGGCGCGACGACGTCGGTATCCGGTTCCACCGCCACCCGTCCCACACCCTGGATCGAGAGCGAGTCGCGCACCATCGGCCAGGCGTTTTCTGGCGTGCTGAACACCAGCGCGCCGCTGCCGTCGGCGCTCACGCGCATGTTGGCGGGGGCCAGCGCGCGGTCGAAGCGCACCACGATTTCGTCGCGCGTGAGGGTCGGGTCGACCGCCACCGTCAGCGGCTGGGTATTGCTGCCCACCGAGAACGACAGGGTCTGGCCGGCCCCGGCGGTGAGCATGTCGAGGTTCAGGCCCTTGATGCGGAAACGCTGGCTGGCCGGTTGCGGGCTGGAAAAGCTCAGGCGCGCGTCGACGCTGCCGCCGCTGGCCTGGCGCCGCTTGTCCATGGTCGCGCCGAGCTGGCGCAAATGCGCTTCGATGGCGCCGCCGTCGCCGCGCCGCGAGGTGAGCCTGGAGCTGATTTCGCCCTTGAGCGCCTGCAGCTGGCCGGCCACCTGTTCGAGGAAGTCGAGCGCTTGCTGGGCGCTGGCGACATCGCCTTGCAGTTGATGGTCGACTTTGGCCAGGCCGCGCCGCAACGGGGCGGCCGCGCCCGGCACCGGCTGGGCCGGGACCAGCTGGGGAGGACGCGTTTGCGCGGCGCCCGGGGCGGCCTCGCTGCGTACGCCGCTGCCGTTGACGCCGGCCGGGCCGGTGGTGGAACTGGTGGTGGGTCGGATCGCTTCCATGACGTTATAGTGCCGCAAACAGGGACAGGTTGCCAATCTTCGCGTACGCCTTGTAGGTCGCTTCCAGCGCGCTGGTGTATCCGCTCAGCTCGGTTGCGGCGAGGCCGTAGTCGAGCTGGCCGATGTCGGTCAGCGCCATCTGGTTCGACAGGCTCACGTTGGCGTGGTTTTCGTCGAGCGTGCTGATGATGTTCTGCGAACCGCCCAGCACCGCAATCTTGCCCGAGACCAGGTCGAGCGCGGTGTCGAAGCCGTCGAGATTGGCGGCCAGGGTGGCGCGCACGGCCGGATCGTTGGCCGACACGCCAGGGGCGCCGAGGGCGGCGATGGTCTGGTCGAGCTGGTTGAGCATGGCTTCCATGCCCAACATATTGCCGTTCGCAACCTGGGTGATGCCGTTGCCGACCACCACCGTCTGGTCGTTGGTGTTGCCCGCGTAGCTGTAGCGCGAGCCGAGCGGGGCGCCGGCGTTGTAGACGATCGGGGCGGTGCCGGTCTGGGTGCCGGAAAACACGTAGCGCCCTTCCTGGTCGATCGCGTTGGCGGTGTAGAGCAGGCTTTCGCGCAGGGCGGTCAGGGGCGAGACCATGGCGGCCATGTCGGCCGGGGCGTTGCCGCCGTCGGACGACCAGACCAGCAGGTCGCGGCCCTGCATCATGTCGTTGACCATGCTGCCCAGGTAGGCTTCGTTCTTGGTCAGGCGGATCTTGAGCGCGCCGATGTTGGCGCGGTACTGGGTGACGTCGGACTCTTCGCGGTGCAGGCGCGACATGCGCACCGTGTCGACCGGGTCGTCCGACGGCAGCAGGATGCGGGTACGGCTCGACATCTGCTGGTTCACGTAGCTGATGCGCTCCTGGTTCAACTGCAGCGAGATGTTCATCGTCGCTTGGTACTGGCTGGTGGCAATCCGCATACGTTTCTCCTTAACCCATCATGGCCAGCGTCGCATCGAACAGCGAGTTGGCAACTGACATTACTTTCATGTTCGCCTGGTACATATTCTGGTACTCGACCAGATTGACCGCTTCTTCATCCTTGTTCACGCCGCTGGTCGAGGTCCAGTCGTCCATCGCATGGTTGCGCATGGTTTCGGCGGTGGCCAGGGCGATCCGGTTCTGCTGGCTGTCGACGGCGAGTTTACCGACCAGCTGCGAATCGGCGTCGCTGATCAAAACCGAGCCGAGCGTGTTGATGGTCACCGGCTGCTTCTTGATGTTGATCAGTTTTTGCAGGTTGCCGCTGTCGCCAGGGGTATTATCGCCCGAAAAGGCGAGGTCGGCGGTCTGATAGCCGGCCGTAACCTGAAGCATGTTCGACGGGCTGCCCGGGGTGAACACGAACATCGGGCCGCCGGCCGCGCCGCCGGTGGTGTAGCCGGCCGCCAGCTGCGTGTTGACCTTCTGCGCCAGTTGCTCGGCCAGGTCGGACACGCCTTGCTGCATCGGCAGCAGAATATCGCGCTCGTACAAGCCGAGGCCGCCGAGCTGGGCGCCCACGCCGGCCTTGTCGAGCTGGAACGAGGAGCCGGCGAAATCGACGCGCAGGGTCTGCGCCGCGCCGCCGTCGGCCACCAGGGTACCGGCGATGTCGCCGATCACCAGGGCCTGGCCGGTTTTCAGTGAAATGCTGCGCGTGCCGTCGGGCTGGTCGGTCACTTCCAGGCCCACTTGCGTGGACAGGGCGTCGATGGCCAGGTCGCGCGCGTCGACCAGGGTCGAGGTGCTGCTGCCGGAGGCGCTGGCCAGGCTGATCTGGCGGTTCAGGTCGGCGATGGTCTGGATCGACGCGTTGGCCGACGAGACGATCGCGCTGCGCTGGTCGCGCAAGGACTGCAACTGGCCGTTGTACAGGTTGTTCATGCTGTTGAAGCGCTGCGCCATGGCGCCGGCGGCGGTCAGCACTTGCTGGCGCAGCGGGGTCGAGGTCGGATCGACGCCGGCCACCGCATTTAAGGCCTGGAAGAATTTGTCGACGCCGCTGCTCAGGCTGGCATCGTTGTCGCCCATGACCCGTTCCAGCTGGGTCAGGTACGGCTGGGTCTGGGAATACTGGCCGACGCCGGACGCGGCGCGCCACAGTTGCTGGTTCTTGTAGCCATCGGAGAAACGCAGCAGCGAATTGACCGCCACCCCGTTGCCCGCCGAGCGCAGGCCCGATTGCGGACCGACCGCGGTCAGCAGCGCCGACTGGCGCGTGTAACCCTTGGTTTGCAGGTTGGCAATGTTCTGGCTGGTCGCTTGCAGGGCAAGTTGGGAAGCAAGGGCGCCGCTCAGGGCGTTGTTCATGATGCTCATGGGATCAGTTCTTTCTCGATGCTTACGCGATGGGCCGGCAAGATGGGTCGTCATACCTACAAGGCGACCAAATACTTGCCCCCATTAAATTTTTTGTGGCGGAGTTTTGAGCGCGATTGGCTGCGGGCTCGGCTGCGGGCTGGACGGCGCGGCCGGCGGCGCGCTTTGCGCGACGGTCGCCGGCAGCAACTGGCGCAAGATGGCGTCGGCCACGCCGAAGGCGCGCTGGTGCGCCATCTGGCCGGCCATCATGTTGTCGGCCATGTCTTGCATGTCGCGGTTGACCGGGTCCTTGAAGACGCTGTCGTCGTCGGCCATGGCGCGGGTGCCGCTGCGCATTTGCTGCAGCATATTGCCGATAAAGAAACTTTCGAATTCGATGGCGGCCTTGGTGGCCTTGGCCACGAACACCGGGTCGGCGGCCGGGGCGACGGCGGGCTCGTGGCCCGGGCCCATGCCGGCGCGGTTGAGCTTGGTGGTCAGGTCGAGTGGGTTCATGGCAGCAACTCCTTTAAATGACGACCAGTTCGCCTTCGATGGCGCCGGCCTGGTCGAGGGCCTGCAGGATCGCCATGATGTCGTCCGGCGAGGCGCCCAGGCTGTTGACGATGTCGACAATGGTTTGCAGCTTGGCGCCGGCCGGCCACTTGAACATGGCGCCGGAACCCTGGTCGACCGACAGCTTCGATTGCGGGGTGACGGCGGTGCGCCCGTTCGACAGCGGGCCGGGCTGGCTCACGGCCGAGCTTTCGGCGATCACCACCTTGAGCGAGCCGTGGGTGACGGCGGCGGCCTTGACGCGCACGCCTTCGGCGATCACGACGGTGCCGGTGCGCGAATTGAACACCACTTTCGGCACGTCGGTGCCAACGTCGACGGTGAGCGCCTGCAGCTTGGCCATGAAGGCCACGCGCTCGGTCGGGTTGGCCGGGGCGATGACTTCGATGCTGGCGCCGTCGGCCGTGGTGGCCAGCGGGCCGAAGCGGCGGTTGATGGCGTCGACGACATTGGTGGCGGTCTGGAAGTGCGGGTTTTTCAGGCGCAGCATGACGTCGGCGCGGGTCGAAAAGTCGCTGCCGATTTCGCGTTCGATCATGGCGCCGTTGGGAATGCGCCCGCCGGTCGGGGTGTTGACGGTGACGCTCGAACCGCTCGCGCCGGTGGCGTTCAGGCCGCCGACGACCACGTTGCCTTGCGCCAGCGCATAGACTTCATTGTCGGCCGCGCGCAGTTGCGTGAGCAGCAGCACGCCGCCGCGCAGGCTCTTCGAGTCGCCCAGGGAGGAGACGGTAACGTCGATCGGCTGGCCGCGCCGGTAGCCGGGCGGGAATACCGCGCTGACCATGACCGCGGCCACGTTCTTGTTCTTCGCTTCGGCGCCGTCGGGCAGCTTGACGCCGAACTGCTTGAGCATGTTGACCACCGACTGGCTGGCGAACTTGACCTGGGTACTGTCGCCGCTGCCGTTCAGGCCCACCACGAGGCCGTAGCCGACCAGCGGGTTCTCGCGCACGCCTTCGACGCTGACCAGGTTGCGCAGGGTTTGCGCGGCCGAGGCCGGCAGGGCCAGGCCGGACAGCAGGGCCAGCGCGGAAAAGGTGGCGGCGAGGGAGCGGACAAAAGCGGGAGATGGCATGGTGATTCCTTAAAACGGCACAGGACGGCTAAAGCGGGGCGGCGTTCAGAACGGCATCCACGGGCCGAGGAAGAAGCGGGTCAGCCAGCCCGGTTCATTGGCATTGGCGAGCGCGCCCTTGCCGGAGTAGCTGATCTGCGCATTGGCCACGCGCAGCGACGAGACCTGGTTGTCGGCATCGATGTCGGCGGCGCGCAAAAAGCCCTTGAGGCGCACGAATTCTTCGCCCTGGTTCAGGGTCAGGCTTTTTTCGCCGGCCACGCGCAGCAGGCCGTTGGGCAGCACTTCCTGCACGATCACGGTCAGCGCGCCCGACAGGGCATTTTGCTGGGTGCTGGTGGCGTCGCCTTCGAAGCCGCGTTCGGCCGCCAGGTCGATCGCCGCTTTCGGGAATTTTTTGCCGAGCAGGCCAGGCGCGGTCACGCCCACGCTCGACTCCTTGCTGATGCTGGTGCCGGCGCGCTTGCTCGCCTGCGTGGTCTCTTGCAGGATTACGGTGACCACGTCGCCGGTGCGAAACGCGCGGCTGTCGGAGGTCAATGGCACCGCCTCGGCATTGAACACGCCGCCCGACACGCCGCCGCGCACCGTGGCACGCGGCAGCGGGGCGGTTTCGTCGGCCATCGCGCGCGGCGGCGGCTGCACGCTGCTGGCGCAACCGCCCAGCAGAGCGGCCACGAACAAGGCGGCGACGGCTTTCATCAGCGGGCCGCCTGGGCCAGGTACTGGAGCATGTTGTCGGCGGCCGAGAGCACCTTGGTGTTCATCTCGTAGGTGCGCTGGGCGGCGATCATGTCGACCATTTCCTCGACCACCTGCACGTTCGAGCCTTCCAGCGCGCCCTGCTTGAGTTTGCCGAAAGCGCCGTCGCCCGGACGCCCTTCGGCGGCCGCGCCGCTGGCCGGCGTTTCCGAGAACAGGTTTTCGCCGAGCGCCAGCAGGCCGGTCGGGTTGACGAAGTTCGACAGGGTCAGCTGGCCCAGCTCCGACGGCGTAGTGCTGCCGGCGATCGTCGCCGAGACCATGCCGTTTTCACCGATGGTGATGGCGGTGGCGTTGTTCGGGACCGTAATTTGCGGCACCAGCGGCAAGCCCTGGGCGTTGACCAGGGTACCGGTGGCGTCGACCTGCAACTGGCCGGCGCGGGTGTAGGCCGGGTCGCCGTTCGGGCGCCGCACTTGCAAAAAGCCGTTGCCGGAAATGGCCACGTCGAGCGGCTGGCTGGTCGTTTGCAGGCTGCCGTTGGTGAACACTTTCTGGGTGCCCAGCAGGTGCGTGCCGTTGCCGAGCTGTACGCCCGACGGCGAGAGGGTATTGTCGGCGCGCTGCGCGCCCGGCTGCTGGTCGATCTGGTAGAACAGGTCTTCGAACACCACGCGGTCGCGCTTGAAGCCGACGGTGTTGACGTTGGCCAGGTTGTTGGCGATCGCCTGCAGTTTGGCGTCCTGGGCTTGCACCCCGGTTTTGCTGATCCACATTGCTGGATTCATGGTCTTTTCCTTTTACGTGTTGGGGGGCGCGTCAGGCGCCGAGCAGGCGGTTGCCCACTTCGTTCATGGTGTCGCTGGCCTTGAGCAGCTTCATCTGCATCTCGAAGCTGCGGTTCAGGCTCATGGTGGCGACCATTTCTTCGACCGCCGACACATTGCTGCCTTCCAGGTGGCGACCGCGCACGGTCACCTTTTCATCGGCCGCGAGCGGCTGGCCGCTGCGCGAGACGATCAGGCCGCCTTCGTTCTTGGTCACTTCGCCGGCTTCGGCGTTGACCAGGCGCAGCTTGTCGATCACCTGCATGTCGGCCGTTCCCGGTGCGAGCACCGAAATCGAGCCGTCGGCGCCGATCGTGACCGCGTTATGCGGCGGCAATACCACCGGGCCGCCTTCGCCCAAGAGCGGGTGGCCGTTGACCGAGAGCGCCCCATCGGCATCGATATTGATGGCGCCGGCGCGGGTGTAGGCTTCGCCACCTTGCCACTGCACCGTCAGGTAACCGTTGCCGGTGATGGCCACATCGAGGTCGCGCCCGGTTTCCTTGACCGGACCGGAGCGGGCCGAGACGGAATCGGACTGCATCCGCACATAGTGGCGGTCGTCGAAGCCCGAGCCGCCCAGCGCTTGCGTGGCCGACATTTCGAGGTTGGCGCGAAAGCCCGTCGTTTCCATGTTCGCCAGATTGTTGGCATGGACTTGCTGGGCCTTCAGCGCGCGTTCGGCGCCGCTCAGTGCTGTAAAAATCAATTTATCCATGTCGCTCCCTCAATGAACCAGTATTTCCTAAATCCATATTTCCGTGCAGATACTTATAGTGCCTGCATTAAGGACTGGATCATCTGATTTTCTGTTGAAATCACCTTCGAATTTGCCTGATAGTTGCGCTGTGACGTCATCAGGCCCACAAGTTCTGACGTAATGTCAACATTCGAGCGTTCCAGCGCGCCGGTGTTGAGCTTGCCCGCCAGGCCGCTGCCCGGGTTGCCGTACAGGGCCGTGCCGGACGAGGAATTGGCGGTCCAGCTGGTGTCGCTCACCGCGGTCAGCGATCCTTCGTCGGCGAAGGTGGCCAGCGCCACCGTGGCGACGATCTGCTGCTGCTCGTTGCTGTACTTGGCCAGGACCGCGCCGTCGGTACCCATTTCCACGCCGATGAAGGTGCCGGAGGCATAGCCGTCGGTGCTGTTGGTGGTGGTGATGGCTTCACCGGCGAAATGGGTGGTGCCGGCAAAATTGACGTCGAGCACGATCGGAGCCGAGCCATTGGTCGGGGTGATGTTCAGGGTGGTCGTCGGCGGCACCGGCGGCAGCTGGCCCATGTTGGAAAAGGCGAGCGTGGTGGTGGCGGCCAGCGGGGTGCCGCCGTCGACCGAGTAGTGCACGGTAACATTGGTGCCGGTGCCCTTGACGAAATACTGCGACAGGGTGTGCTGGCTGCCCAGCGAATCGTAGATCACCGATTGCTTGGCCATGTTGTAGCTGCCGGCCACGGTCGGGTCGAACGCGGCAACCGGAGCCACCCAGTCGCTCGAAAGGTTGCCGACGTAGTTGACCTTGGTGCTGGCGACGGCCGGGATCTGGCCGGTCGGCACTTCGATATTGCCCATCACGCCCAGCGCGGTGCTGCCCTTGATGGCGGCGTAGCCTTGCACCGAACGGCCGTTGCTGTCGACCAGGAAGCCATCTTTATTGGCCGAGAAAATGCCGACGCGGCTGTAGTTCATCACGCCCTGGCTGTCCTTGCTGACAAAAAAGCCGCGGCCGTCGATGGCGGCGTCCAGGCCGCGGCCGGTGGTGGTCACGCCACCATTCAAGCCGATGCTCTGGGTCATCGAACCGACTTCCACGCCGGTGGCCTGGGAACCGGCGTACATGGCCGAAAAGTTGGCGCGGCTGCTCTTGAAGCCGTAGGTGCCGGCGTTGGCGATGTTGTTACTGACCGCTTCCAGCTGGGTGTTGATCGACTGGATGCCCGACAATGCGATTTCGAAACTCATGATGGTCTGCCTTTAATTTGCGGTGGAGGAGTTGGCGGCCGCCAGCGATGCGCCGGACTTGCCGTTGAAGCCAGTGACGGACGACGGCGCGACATCGCCGATTCCTGCCACCTTGAGGACGACACCGCCACCGGCCGACATGCGCACGCTGTCCAGGCGGCCGATGACGTCGATGGCGTCGAGCGCACCGGCGCTCGTTTGTACTTTGATATCGTATTTCCCGGGCGCCAGACCAAGCGCGACCGGATCGATCGAAAACGTTTGCGGTCCCGAACCGCGCGAACCGAGCTGCACGTCGTGCTTGACGCCATTGGTGCCGGTCAGGGTCACCGTGTTGGTGGCGCTGGCCGCGCCCAGGGTGATGCTGGCCTTGAGCACCTTGTCTTCCAGGCGCACGCTGTTGGTGGTGACGGTGATGTCCGAGCCGACCTGGGCGCCCAGGGCCAGGGTCTGGATGCTTTCCAGGACGCTGGCGCTGGCGCTGTTGAGCTTGGCGAGGCTTTGCATCGCTTCGGTCTGGCTCAGCTGCGAGAGCTGGTTGACGAACTGCGCCGGATCGCTCGGCTCGAGCGGATCCTGGTTGCGGATCTGCGCCACCAGCAGCTTGGTGAACATGTCCGCCGTTTCGCTGGCGGGCGCCTGGCCGATGACGGTGTTGGCGTTGCCGGTCGCCTGGTTGTTGGCGCCGTTGAGGTTATTGGTAAGCATGGGATCAGCCTTCGCCGAGTCGCAGGAGACCGGCTTGCATCGACTTGATGCGTCCCAGAACTTCCACATTGGTTTCAA
The DNA here is from genome assembly GCA_036386755.1 of Telluria sp. GTDB lineage: Bacteria > Pseudomonadota > Gammaproteobacteria > Burkholderiales > Burkholderiaceae_D > Telluria_A. Next base: position 137,780 of record DASVVC010000015.1, on the reverse strand, counting down.
AGGCGCGCGACGCCGACATCATGTCGGTCATCTCGGCCACCTGGTTGACGTTCGGGTAGAACACCATGCCGTCGGCGTTGGCCACCGGATTGCCCGGCTCGTACGCCTTGCGCAACGGTTCGGCCGATTCGACCACGTCGAGCACCTGCACCCGGCTGCCGGCGCCGAGCTTGGCGGAACCGCCGTCGAGCATGGCGGCGAACACGGGTTTGCGGGCACGGTAGGTTTCGCCTTCCGAGCCGGAGACCGAATCGGCGTTGGCCAGGTTGCTGGCGATGGTGTTCAGGCGCACCGACTGCGCCGCCATGGCCGAACCTGCAATTTGGGAAATGTCTTTAAAGCTCATGATTATTGTCCTGCGATGGCTTTGGCCAAACCCTTGAGTCGCATGTTCACGAACGTCAGGCTGGTCTGGAAATCGGATGCGTTTTGCGAAAACGCGGCTTGTTCGACGCCGATTTCGACGGTATTGCCGTCGGCGCTGGGGTGGTAGGGGACGCGGTACAAGGCATCCTGGTCGTCGCCCAGGCCCGGCATGTCCGCTTCGGTCTCGATTCGCTGCTGCAGCATGGCGCCGAAGTCGACGTCGCGTGCCGTGAATCCCGGCGTGTTTTCGTTGGCGATATTGGCCGCCAGTACGCGCGTGCGGTCGGCGCGCAGATGGAGCGCGTCGGCGTGCACGCCAAGTGCCTTTTGGAAATCAATCGACATGAAGCTTCCTCCGTGAATGAACTGCAGTGTGAATCTGGTTAAAATGACTCTGTGCGGCGTTCCTTGCGTCGTGCGCAACGTTTGCCAGGGTGCTACTTATGTCTGAAGTCCGCCGCGCCACCAGCGCTTTGTTACTGCCATTAACGGCCGCTGCGCTGATTTCATTAGCCGGGGGCAACACAAATGCTGCCGAAGCGTCGATCACGACCCGGCTCGAGCAGGCCGCGCGCGAGCAGCTGGCGCGCCAGGCCGAAACAGCCGGCTTGGCGGAGCCGCAATTTACTGTCAACGTTGCAACGCCGCGCGCCGCGCCGCCGTGCGCCAGGCCGGTCGAGATCGAAACGGTCGACACGCGCACGCCGGCGCGCATGCGCTTTGCGGTGCTGTGTCCGGACGCCGGCGGCTGGCGGTACGAATATGTGCTGCGTGCTTCGGTCAGCGCGCTGGTGGCGGTCACTGCCGCGCCGGTGGCGGCCGGGCAGATGCTCACCGCGCAAGACGTGACGTTGGAACGGCGCGATGTCACCACCTTGAGCGACGCGCTCGGCTCGGCCGAAGCGGCCACCGGGCAAGCGACGCGGCGCTCGCTGCGGGCCGGCGAAGTGCTGCGCCAGGCGCAGTTGAGCGCGCCAATCCTGGTCAAGCGCGGCGAAGCGGTGGTGATGCTGGCACGCTTCGAGGCGCTCGAAATCAGCACCGCCGGCGAAGCGCTCGATCCCGGCGCCTTGAACGCGCTGGTGCGGGTGCGCAACCTGGCCAACGGGCGCGTGGTGCGCATGCGCGTGATCGCGGCCGGCACGGTGGAACCGGCCGACATCCCGCGTTCGGCGCAACCGTAGCGCAGCGCCAACGTCATTCCGCCGCTCCCTGCAGGCGCGCGGCCAGCTTGGTCAATTTGGCGGCGTAAGCCGGGTCGGTGGCGTAGCCGCCCTTGGCCAGGCCCTGGGCAAAGGCGCCGGCATCGCTGCCGGTGCCGATGGCGGCGGCGTAGCGCGGGTTGTCCAGCAGCACCTGGGCATAGTCGCGGAAGGCGGCGGCCTGGTCCGGATAGCTGCGGAAGCGCTCGGTTTTCTTGACGGCCGTACCGTGTTCGAATTCGGTGGTGGCGTTGTCTGAGACCTCGCCCTGCCAGCTCGAACCGGCCTTGATACCGAACAGGTTGTGGGTGCTGGCGCCTTCGGCCTGGCGCAGCGGACGCTGGCCCCAGCCCGATTCCAGCGCGGCATGGGCCGACACCAGTTGCGGCGCCACGCCCAGGCGTTCGCCCGCTTCACGCGCCCACGGCGCGATCTGGTCGAGAAAAGCTTTTTGCTCGGAGCCGTCGGCAAAGGCGCCGCCGACGGTGCTCGTTGGCGCCACGTCCGCGTCCTGCAGGCGCGCCTGCAGCATGCGCCCTTGCGGGCTCAGGCTGGACATGCCGGACTCGGCGCTGCCCTGGCTGATGAAATCGGTGATCTCGTTCTGCATCGACTTGTAGACGCCGCCGAAACCGGCGCCGCCGCCGACCGCCGCCATCGGGCGCGTGGACTGGGTCGGTGCGGTGGGCGCAATGCTGGCGGTATGGAATTCAGCGTGCTTCATACAGGGTCTCCTCGCCGTGCAGCACTCGCTGCATGATGGAAAATTGTTCGGTCAGCAATGCGCTGTTGCGAACATTCAAACGTTTGCATTCCAGTACCAACTGCTCCAGCGCTTGCCAGTCGGCGGTCAACGCGTCGCGCTGCGGCGCGGCCAGGCTGGCAATCAGCGCGGCCATGTCGGCTTGCGCGCCGAACAGGGCGCGCACCAGCGTGACGCGCTGCACGCGGCGCTGTTCCATTGCCTCGATCAGCGGCGCGAGCTGTTCGGCCAGTTCGGTCAGTTCGGCGCTGCGGTGGCGCAGGGCGGCCTCGAACTGGCGGCCCAGCAGCGCGAGGATGTCGTGGCAGGCGGCCAGGTCGGCGGTGACGCCGGCGGTCAGCTTGCCGATGGCTTGCTCGCGCGTCATGCGGCTCATCCCTGGCCTCCATGAAAGCGCGTGATCAGGCCGGCCAGGCGGGCCGGGTCGAACGGCAGCTCGCCCTTGGCCAGCGCGTCGCGCAGTTGCGCCACGCGCTCGTGGTCGACTTCGGGCATGGCGGCCAAGGCGGCCATGGCCGGCTGCAGCACTTCCGATTGCAGCGGGCTGGCGCTCCCGGGGGCGCCGGCGCCCACCGGCGTCCTGACCTCGGAGGCGACCTCGGAGACAGTTGCAGGTGTGGCACCAGCGCTGCGCTGCACGGCCGCGACATCGGCGGACGCACCGCCAGAAGAGATTTTCATGCGTGGACCTCGGCTTTTGGATTGGATCGTCATGATTATTTCGCCTGGGCGTCGGCGCCCTTGACGCTTTTGAGTTTGTCGCGCAACTGTTCGACCGAGCCCTTGGCGCCGACCGCGGTCTCGTCGCCGACCTCGGTCTTGCCCGGCACGCCGAACATGGCGGCCACGGTATCGGCCTGGCTGCGGGTCAGGATCAGCATTTCGATGCGGCGGTTCACGGCCGCGCCGGTGTTTTCCGGGTCGAACGGGGCGCGGTCGGCCATGCCCACCACTTGCAGCACGCTGCCCGGATTCATCGACCCTTGCAACAGTTGCGAGCGGGCCGCCATGGCGCGCGCATTCGACAAGGTCCAGTTCGAATTGCCATCCTGGTCGCCGGCATATTTGCGGGCGTCGGTGTGGCCGACGATCAGCATCTGGTTTTCCATTTTGGCGAAGACCGGACCCATCTGGCGCAGCAGGCGCCCGAAGCGGTCGGTCGGCATCGCGCTACCGAGCAGGAACATGCCCTGGCGGTCGGTGTCGTGCAAGGTCACGCGCAGGCCATACGGGGTGACCACGCTTTCCAGGTTCTTGTTCAGGCCCGCTTCCTCGCTCATGACGCCCAGCTGGCGCGACAGCACCGCCAGTTCGGCCGGCGAGTCGTAGCGCACTTTCGGGCCTTCGCCGCCGTTTTCCTTGTGCGGCGAGGTACCGCTGTGCGGCATGGCGAAGCGCTCGATCAGGCTGCCGCGCGGGCCGCCGCCGATTTCCGGCTTGTTGCCCTGGCCGTCGGCGTAGCTGCCGTTCTGCTCGCGCACCATCGCTTTCATGGTTTGCTGGTCGCGTGCCGCCATCAGCCACAGCACCAGGAACAGGGCCAGCAGCGCCAGGCAAAAGTCGGCGAAGGCGACTTTCCAGGCGCCGCCGTGGTCGTCCTCGTGCGCCTTGCCACGGCCGCGGACGATGATCGCCGCGTCGTGCTTGTCATGTTTATCATGCTGCTTTTGCACGCTGCTCTCCTGCCTTGTCGGTGGCGCGGCGTTTCGGCGAACCACTGTCTTCGCTCTCGCCGCCCATGGCGTTGATCCAGCTTTCCAGTTGGGCGAAGCTCGGCTTGATGTTCAGCTGCACCAGGCGGCGCCCGGCATCGATCGCCAGCAGGGCCGGCTTGCCCGCCACGTGGGTGCACAGCACGACCTTGACGCATTCCATGTTCGACGCTTCCTGGTTCACCAGCTGCTTCATCATGTTGCTGATCGGGTCGAGTACCCCGTAGCAAAAGAAAATCCCGAGGAAGGTGCCGACCATCGCCGCGCCCACCTTGGCCGAAATCGCCCCGGCATCGGCGCCGTCGGCCACCGAGTTCATCGCCAGCACGATTCCGAGCACCGCCGCCAGGATGCCGAAACCCGGCATCGCTTCGGCAATCTTGTGCAGCGACTTCGACGGCTGCACCAGCTCTTCGTGAATGGCTTCCAGTTCCTGCTCCAGTACGCCTTCAAGCTCGTGGGCGTTGATTTTGCCCATGGCCATCAAACGGAAGTTATCGACAATAAACGCCAATAGTTTAGGTTCTTCAAGCACCAGCGGATAACGCTGGAACAGCGGGCTCGATGCCGGGTCTTCCACGTGGGCATCGAGCGCTTTCAGGCCGCCGGCGGCGGTTTGAAGCAATTCATACATCAGCAACAACAACTGGCGCTGGAACTCGGAACCCTGCTTCTTGCGCGTGATGATCTTGCGCAACTGGGTGCTCAATTCCTTGAGCACGTGGTTCGGGTTGCCCAGCACCAGCGCCCCGGCGCCCCCGCCGGCGATGATCAGGATTTCGACCGGGTGCCAGATGGCGGCGAAGGTGCCGCCCATCAGCACGAATCCGCCGAAGATACAGCCTAGAACGATGGCAATGCCGACTAATGGCTGCATAGTAAATTCCTTTGGTAAGTCTTGTTATGCTTAGGTAAGTGGGAAAACAGGGTCTGTTCAGCCTTTAAGGGCTGCTTTCATCTTCGACAGGGCCGCTTTATTGAGCTGGCAGACGCGCGCATCCGACAAATCGAGGACGGCGGCCACTTCCTTGTAGCTCAATTCGAATTCGTAAATCATCTGGATCACGCGCTGTTCGCGCTCGTCCAGGGCCATCAAGGCCTGTTCCAGGCTGCGCTTGACCATGAACTGCTCTTCCGGGCCGGGGGCGCTGTGGGCGCGCTCGGCCGCTTCCTGCAGCACTTCGTCAAAGCTGAGCAGCAGTTCGGCGCCGTCGTCGAGCTGGTATTGGGCGTAGGCTTCCAGGCTCAGGCCCAGGGCGGCGGCCGCTTCCTGGTCGTTCGGCTCGCGCCCCAGCGAGCGGGTCAGGGCGCGCACCTGGTCGCGCATCTTGTGGCTGTCCTGGCGCACCGCGCGCGGACGCCAGTCCTGGCGCCGCAGTTCGTCCAAAATGGCGCCGCGGATGCGCAGCGAGGCGAAGCTGCCGAAACCGGTGTCGGGCATGCCATAACGGCGCAGCGCTTCGAGCAGGCCCATCAGGCCGATCTGTTCCATGTCTTCGCGCCCCATCACGGACGAGACCTGGGCGTTCAACTGGCGCACGATGCGCTTGACCAACGGCGCGTAGGCGACCAGCTGGCGCTGCTCTTCGCGGGCGTCGAGCACGGGCGCGTAGTCGGCCACCTGCGCGGCGCCGTAGCCGCCGTACTCGCTTGAGTGCGCGTCCCGGACGGGCATGTCGCTGGCGTGCGCGTTGCCGCCCATGTAGCTGGCGGCGCTGCTGCTGTCGGTGTAATCGGCGTGATAGGCCACGAGATCCTCAGGCTATTCGATGATCAGTTTGCCGATCATGACTTCGGAGAACGGCTTTTCGAGCTTGTCCTTGTCATAAGTGGCGGCGAAAGTGCTGTTGAGCTGCTCGGCGTACTGCTCGACCGTCAAGTCCTGCGCCGCGTTCATGGTGTGCGCCGAGAGCGAGCGCACGGCCACGCTGCGCAGCATCGGCAGGTCATCCTTGGTCTTCTTTTCCTGGTCGGCCGTGGTCGAGAGCACCAGGTCGGTCGAAATGTAGTGGGCCTGGGTTTCGCCGGGCGCGCGGCGCAGCATGACGATGACCTTGTCGAGCGAGACATACTTCGCCGGTTTTTTCTTCGGCGCTTCCGGTTCGGCGTGCTTGCCATCCTTGCCCGGCATCGGTTGCTTGAAGTACAGGGCGGCGCCGGCACCGGCCGCGCCCAGCACGCCGAGCACCACGAAGACAATGATCAGTTTGGTCGATTTTTTCATGCTGCGATCTCACGGCCGGACAGGGAGAAGGTGGAGGACGGCTGGCCCGCTTCGGAGAGGGCGCGGCCGGGATCGTTCTCGTTGGCGTCGCGCTCAGGCTGGCGCCCGCGGCCCTGCTGTTCGCCGAAGGCGGCGCCGCTGCGCGGGGTTGCCGTGATGGTCACGGCGACATCGCTGAACTGGCGCGAGGCCAGGTCGGAACGCATGGCATCGCTGACATTGTTGAGCTGGCGCCGCACTTCGCTGTTGGTGGCGCTGATGTTCACTTCCAGCGCACCGCCGGCGGCGTGGCGGATCGCGATCTCGATGCGGCCCAGCTGAGGCGGGTCGAGGCGGATCACGGCCTGGTCCAGGTTGCGGCCCAGTTGCAGTTGCAGGCGGTCGCCCAGCGCTTCGCGCAGGGGCTGCTGCCAGTCGGCCGGGTTGGCCGGCAGTTTCACATCGAGCGGGGCGGCCACGGTGATATTCGGGGCCGCCAGGGCGTTGGTGCCGGCCATGATGTTGGCCGCGCCGGTGACCGGCACGTCGCTGCGCAGCATGCTGTCGGCGGGGGCGGCGAACGGCTGGGCGGCGCTGGCGACGGGTGCTTTCTGGGCGGTCGGCACGGCGGCCGCGGCGCTCTCGCCGGTGCGCAGCGGTGCGCGTGGCGCCGGGGCGGCGGCGGCCAGGGCCGGGGCCGGTACAGGCACGGCGCTGGGCACGGCGAGCGGCGCGCGCACGGCGGCCGCAGCGCTGTCGGCGCTGGCTTCGGCGGCGGCAGCGCCGCCGGTCGTGGCAGCCGGCGCGGCGCTGAAGGTGAACGAGACGGTGCTGGCCGGAACCGCCGCCTGGACGGGGGCGAACGGTGCGGCCGGCAGCACGGGAGCGGGCGCGGCGGGCGCGGCCGGCGCTGCAAAGCTGAGCGGCATCGTGGCGCTGGTGTCGGCGACTGGCGCTGCGGCGCCGGCAGGCGCTGCCGTGACTGGTGCCGTGCCGGCAGGCGGCGTTGCCGCCATCGGCATCGGCATCGGTACCGCTTGCGGCAGGTTCATGCCAAGCGGCAGGTTCATGCCAAACGGCAAGCTCATTGTCATGGCCGGCGTGGTGGCGGCATCGACGTCAAGTACCGGCAGGGCCGGCGCGTCGGCCAGGGCTGGCAGCTCGGCCAGGCCGTCGGCGGGCGCTTCCTCGGCGCTGCTGTCGGCGTCTGCATCGAACTGGCCGGCCGGGGCGTCGAACACGAGCCAGCTGGCAAAGGGAGCGGCCGGGGTGGCGGTCGCGGTCGCGAGTGCGGCGCTGCCGGGCGCCGCCGGCACGGCAGGGGCAGGGGCGGCGGCAACGCTCGCCGCTGCCGGGGCGGCGGTGCCGGTGGCTGCCGGCGCGGCCGGGGAAGGGGTCAGGTTAGCGAGCATCATGGTTATGCCTGGTTACGTTCTGTGTCGGTGTCATTGTCGAGGGCGTAGGCGATATACCCGGCTTTGTTCGTGTGCATGTGGTTCATGTGCGCTTCGAGCACGTCCAGCTCGGCGGCGCACAGGTCGGCCGCCTTGTCGTGCTGCGCGCGCAGCGCTTCCAGGGCGCGCTTTTCAGGCGCGCTCCATGGACCGCTCGCGGCCAGCACGCGCAGCTGGGTGCCGAGGGCGCCGACGGCGCGGTCCAGCGCGACCCAGTCGCGTGCGTCGCCGGCGGCGGCCAGCGCGGCCGTCAGCGCGTTCAGGGCGGGCCGCCTAGGCATTGCGCGCCTGCACGCCAAGCCAGCCCTGGCGGATCGTGCCGAGGATCTCGACCACTTCGTCCAGCATGGCCGGGTCCATCTTGATGCCGGCGCCATGCAGGCGCGCGGCGCAAAAATCGTACAGTCGTGCCAGGTTTTCCACCACATCGCCGCCTTGCTCGAAGTCCAGCGAGCTGGACAGTCCATTGATGATTTCGACACATTTGTCGATGCTGATCGCCTTTTGCTCGTAGCGCTTGCCGACGATGTGGCCGCGCGCGCGGGCCAGCTCGTCGAGCAAGCCATCGGTCAGCAGCAGCACCAGCTCGACCGGAGATGCACGCGCCGTCTGAGCATCAAGGTTAACCGAGTGGTAGTCGCTGTAAGCGTCGGAATAGGACATCTTTTCCTCTCTTGATTAGGATTTGTCGCCGAACAGTGCGTCGAACATGGAGGTGTTGGACGCCATGCGGCTTTGCAGTGTTTGCAACTGTGTAAATTGCGTCAGATAGCGCTTGTAGGCGCTGTCGTACTGCTTGTCGAGCTGGTCCTGGCGCTTGGTCAGGCTGGTCTGCAATTTGGTGTTCTGTTCGAGGCGCTGCTTGAGCTGGCCATCAGTGCTGCTGCTCCACTCCTTCAGGTAGCTGTCCAGATTGCCGGCGATGCCGCTGCTGCTGCCGTTGACGCTGCTGCCGATCAGGGTGTCGAGCCCTTTCGGCGAGACCGCCAGCTGGCTGGTCAGGCGCGTCGCGTTCAGCGACAGGCTGCCGTCGCGGGTGGCCACGATGCCGTAGGCGGCCAGGCTGTCGGCGCCGTTGGCGCCGCGCAGCATGCTCACCATGCGGTTTTGCAGCACGCGCACGCCGCCATCGTTGGCGAACACGCCCGGGTTGGCGCCCTTGGCCGGGTCGCCCGGGGCGACCATGCTGTCGATCACGGTTTTCAGCTTGTTGTAATCGTCGACGAATTTCTGCACCTTGGCCACGGTGGCGGCGTTGTCGCCGGCCACCGTCAGGGTGACCGGGGCGTCGCCCGGGGCCTGGGCCTTGGCAAACGTCATGGTCACGCCGTCGACATTGGTGAACACGTTCGAAGCCTGTTCGATCTTGGTGCCGGTGCCCTGGGCGCCGAGCCAGACGATGGCGTCCTGGCCGGTCACGATCTGCTTGGCGTTGAGCGGATCGGATAGCGCCGTCTTCAGGCCCGCATTGTTGACGGCGGCGGTGTTGAGCGAGATGTTGCCGGCCGCGCCAGTCGTTTTCGAGGTCAGCATCAGCTGGGTGATGCCGTTGACGGTGACGATCGAGGCCGAAACGCGGCCATTGTTGGCCGGCGTGGCATTGATGGCGGCGGCCAGTTCGCGCGGGGTCAGGGTGGCGTTGCCGTCGCTGTTGGCCGTGGCCAGGTTGACCGTGAAGCCGGGCACGCCGCCAAATTCGATGCCCAGGTTGCCGCCGTCGGCCGCGCTGTCGGCCAGGCCCGTGTAGGACACCTGGTTGGCGGTGGCGATGCGTTCGACGAAAAAGCTGTAGCTGCCGGCGGTGGCGTTCACGCCGGCGCTGGCCGTGCCGATGGCGGTGTTGCTGAAGGTCGCGGCCTGGCTCAGCATGGTCTTGCCGGAGGTCAGCGACAGCAGCGAACTCTGGTAGCCCGAAATGGCCGAGCGCAAGGAGGTGAGGGCGGCGGCGGCGCTGCCGGCCTGCTTGGTCTGGGCCGTCAGGATGCTTTGCCGCGCCGAGGTGTAGTTTGTCGCCAGCCCGGCTGCCGTGGTCGCCGGATCGTAGGTGTTGCCAATGGTCGCCATCGTGTTCTCCAGAAGGTCTAAAAGGTTCGGTTCGGGCTTATTTGCGTCCGGCCAGCCACGATTGCGTGGCCAGGTCGTCTTCGCGCTTGCGTTCGGTGCGGTTGCGGGCCAGCTCGGCCACGCCTTTTTTCTGTTCCAGTACCTGGCCGAGCAATTCGCGCTCGCTCCAGGCGTCGTTCAGGGCGCGCTGCGAGACGGCCATGGTCGCTTCATGCAGGCTCAAATCGGTGCGGTGATTGTCGGCCAGCGCGATCACGGCCAGCTTGTACTGGCCGCAGTTCAGGGCCAGCGCCAGCGGCAGCGCACCGCTGGCGCCGCTGCCGGCGGCCAGGCTGTCCAGGCGCGCCAGGTTGGCCTGGTAGCGTGCCTTGGTCGCATGCTGGGCGGCCATGTCGGCCTGCAGTTTTTCCACCTTGGTGCTGCGCAGGCGCACCAGCGTGCCCAGGCTGTCGATCGTGTTCTTGGTGCTCATGACATCATCGCTTCCAGTTGGGAAATACATTCAGGCAAAGGCGCCGCTTCACGCGTGCCCTGGCACAGGTAGGCGTCGATATGCGGCTCCAGCCGCACCGCGTGGTCGGTCACCGGATCGGCGCCCGGCACGTAGGCGCCCAGGGGAATCAGGTCGCGCACTCTAGCGTGGCGGGCCAGCGCGGCCTTGAGCTTGCGGGCGGCCAGCGCGTGCGGGGCCGGGACCACCTGCGCCATGCAGCGGCTGATCGAGGCGGCCACGTCGATGGCCGGATAATGGCCGCGCTCGGCCAGTTCGCGCGTGAGCACGATGTGGCCGTCGAGAATCGCGCGGGCGGTGTCGACCACGGGATCCTGCTGGTCGTCGCCTTCGGCCAGCACGGTGTAGATGGCGCTCATGCTGCCGTGTTCGTGTTCGCCGTTGCCGGCGCTTTCGACCAGTTGCGGCAGGGCCGAGAACACCGACGGCGGATAGCCCTTGGTGGCCGGCGGCTCGCCCAGCGCCAGCGCCACTTCGCGCAGTGCCATGGCGTAGCGGGTGAGCGAGTCGACCAGCAGCAGCACGTTCAGGCCTTGGTCGCGGTAATGGGCGGCGATCGCGTGGCACAGTTCGGTCGCGCGGATGCGCATCAGCGGCGATTCGTCGGCCGGGGCGATCACCAGCACGGCTTTTTTCAGGCCCTCGGGCCCGAGCGACATGTCGACGAATTCGCGCACCTCGCGCGAGCGTTCGCCGATCAGGCCGACCACGACCACGTCGGCCACGGTCTGGCGCGTGATCAGGCCCAGCAGCACGGACTTGCCGACCCCGCTGCCGGCCATCAGGCCGACGCGCTGGCCCTTGCCGATGGTCAGCATGGAATTGATGGCGCGCACGCCGACGTCGAGCGGCTCGACCACCGGCTGTTTTTTCAGCGGATTGATTTTCGGCGGGGTCATTTCCAGGCGATGCTCGCCGCCCAGGCGCCCCAGGCCGTCGATCGGCTCGCCCAGGCCGTTGACCATGCGCCCCAGCCACGAAGGGCCGATCTGCAAGGTCGCCGCGGTCGGGCTCGGCAGTACGCGGGCGCCGGTGGTCAGGCCGATGGCTTGCTTGAACGGCATCAGGAACGACAGGCGTTCGCGAAAACCGACCACCTGGGCGTCGAGCCAGTCGCCGCTGACCGTTTCGATGCGGCAGCGCTGGCCCGTGTGCAGGCGGCAGCCGGCCGATTCCAGCAGCAAGCCCGAGGCGCCGACCAGGCGTCCGGTCGGGATCGCGACCGGGACGTCGTCGAGCTCGACGGTGCGCAGGGAATCGGCCAGCTTGCTCATGCTTCGACCTCGTCAAGCACGCGTTCGGGGCTGGGCACCAGCTGGGCGCTTACTTGCGACATGCAGTTGGCCAGGCGGCCCTGGCAACCGGCGTCGACTTCGTTGTCGCCGGCGCGCACGCGGCATTCGCCCGCTTCCAGCGACGGGTCGGGCAGCAGGGTCCACTTGGCGGCGCGCACCGGATCGAGTTCGGTGATGCGCTTGAGTTCTTCCGGGTTGAGGCACACTTCGATGCGCTCGCGCGTGGGCGGCATGGCGGCCAGCGCTTCGTCCACCAGCGCGAGCAGCTGCACCGGCTGCAAGGCCAGCTCGGCGCGGATCACCTGGCGCGCCACCTTGCCGACCAGGTCGACGACTTCCTTGCGCTGGGCCGAGCGGAATTCTTCGACCATCTGGTTCAGCTGGGCGAACATGCCGTCGAGCGGCCGGGCCAGCTGCTCGAAGCGCTCCTGCACCTGCTGCATCGATTGCTGGCGCCCGGCGGCCAGGCCCTCGGCCAGGCCGGCCGCGTAGCCGTCGTCGCGCCCGTTCGACAGGCCGGTCTCGTAGCCCTCGCGCTGCCCCTGCTGGTAGCCTTCTTCGACCGCACTTTGCCACTCGCCGGCAGCTTCCGACGAACGGGCGGCGCCGAGCGCGTCGAGCTGCGACAGCGGCGGGAAATGGTAGGGGCGAAATTGTTTCATTCTACGACGGCCTCGGCGAACAGTTGGACTTCGATCTCGCCGTTGTCGGCCAGTTGTTTGACGGTTGCCATGATGTCCTTGCGGGTCTGTTCGATGCGCGACATCGGCACGGGACCTGCGCGGCGCAGCAGGTCGTCGAAGTTCTGGGCCTGGCGGCGCGGCATGGTGGTCAGGATCGCATCGCGGATCGCAGGTTCCGCGCCCTTGAGCGCGATCGCCCATTGCTCGAGCGGCACGTCGTCGAGGATGCGGGTGATCGTGGCCTCGGTCTGGCGCGACAGGATCAGGAAGTCGTACATGCTCATTTCGATCTCGGTCACCACGTCCGGATCGTGGGCGCGCAACAGTTCGACCATGCCGGCGCGGTTGCCCGGCAGGCGGTTGAGGATCTCGGCGACCTGGCGGATGCCTTCCACGCTGGCGCTCTGGGTGTCGAGCGCACCCAGGCAGCGCATCACCAGTTCTTCCAGTTCGGTCAGGAGGTCGCGGTCGATTTCGTCCAGGCGCGCCAGGTTCAGCAGCACCAGGTCGCGCCCTTCCATCGGCAGGGCGTCGAGGATCTGGCCGGCCAGCGCCGGCGGCACGAAGGCCAGGAACACCGCTTGCATCTGCACGTGCTCGTTGGCGATGTAGTCGGCCAGCCATTTCGGCGACGCCCACTGCAGGCGCGCCATCATCGGGCGGATGGCGTCGCCGTAGATATTGTTCAGGACGCTGTTGGCGATGTCGCTGCCCAGCGCCAGGTCGAGCGAGCGCTTCAGGTAGCTGCGCGAGGCGCCGTGCACGCCCGACTGCTGGCGGTAATCGTCGAAGAAGGTTTGCATCGCGATGCGCACGGAATCGACCTTGATGCCGCTCATGCGCGACATGACTTGCGTCACTTCAAGGAGTTCTTCGCGGTCGAGGCAGCGCAGCACGGCCGCGGCCGGCTCTTCGCCAATGCTGAGCAGCACGATGGCCGCCTGTTCGACAGGGGTCAGTCCAGGCGCCTCTTCGGCTTCCACGTTATTGTCCAGTTCGGCCATTTTTCTGCATCCATTGTTTGACGACTTCGGCGACCCGCTCCGGTTCCTTGGCAGCGAGAACTTTGAGGTGATCGACCATCACATCGACTGCCGATCCGGCAGGGGGAAGATCATAATTTTCCAGCAACGGCACCATCTGCAGCGGCGCGCCCAGGGCCGGGACCGCGCCGACGACGTCGCCGGGACGCGCGTCCCCTACCCGGATGGCCGGGCCGACCACGGCGGTGGCCTGGCCGGCCGGGCCGCCCAGCAGCTGGGCGTCGGCGCCTGCTGCCGCGGCCGGCGCCAGGCGCACTGTCAACAGGCGCAGCAGAGGGCGCACGATCAGCAGGAAGCCGAGCAGGATGCCCACCGCCCACGCCGCCCAGCTGCTCATGTCGACCACGTTGTCGCGTTCCTGCCACCATGGCGCCGCCGTCGGCTGGACCGGGAAGGTCATGGCCGACACCGCCAGCACATCGCCGCGTTCGGCGTTGATGCCCAGGCCGCTGCGCAGGGTCTTGTCGATATTGGCCAGCTCGGCCGCGGTCCAGCCGGTCTTGGCGGCGGCCACGTTATTGTTCAGCACCACGGCCACGCTGAGCTTGCGCAAACGGCCGCGGCTGCGCTTGATCTGGGTGATGTTGCGGTCGTACGCAAACTGTTTCGTGCTGGCGTTCTTGCGCGCGCTGCCGTCGTCCATTCCGGCCGGGGCGGCGCCGGCGGTGCCGGCCTGCGGATCGGGCAGGGCCGGCGGACGGTTCGACAGGGTGCCCGGCACGCCCATGGCCATGCGGTTCTTTTCCTGCTCTTCGCGCACCGCTTCGCTGGTCACTTTCGGGGTGTCGCCGTATTTTTCGCTGGTTTCCTCGATCTTGTCGTTGTCGATGTCGGCGGTCACGCTGAGCTTGAAGTTGTTGGCGCCCAACACTGGGCCCAGCAGTTCATTCACGTTGCCGCGCACCTGGTCCTGGTATTTCTTGGCGTTGGCGTCGCTGCCCTGGGCCGCGCCGTCGAAGCCTTCGGCCAGGTCGATGCGGGACGACAGGAAATTGCCGGCCTGGTCGACCAGGCTCACGCGCGCCGGGGAGAGGCTGGCAACGCTGCCGGAAACCATGTTGATGATGGCGGCGATCTGTTCCGGCGCCAGGGTACGGCCTGGTTTGACGGCCACGACCACGGACGCGGACGATTTTTCGCCGTCGCTGGCCACGAACGAGGTCGAGCGGGCGATCGACAGGTGCACCCTGGCCGAGGCGATGGCGTCGAGCGAGAGGATGCTTTGCGACAGCTCGCCTTCCAGGCCGCGGCGGAAGCGCACGTCCTGCACGAACTGCGACACGCCCAGCGGATCGTTCTTGTCCATCAGTTCCAGCCCGGCCGGCAGCTGGGCGGTGACGCCCTTGGCGGCGAGCAGCATGCGCACCTTGCCCAGCTGCGAAGACGGCACCAGCAGCTGGCCGCTGTCCGGATGCAGGCGGTAAGGAATCTTGTCGGCGTCGAGCACGGCCATCATGTCGCCCGAGGCCACCCGTTCGTTGGCGCCGAAGACCGGCTTGTAGCCCGCCTGGTCGTTCCACATGTACATCATTACCGCGGCCGTGATGGCGATCGCCAGCACCAGCATCGGGGTCAGGTTGTTGCGCAGCGCTGGGGGCAGCGATGGCATGGCGCCCATGCGCCCGGCGAAGGTGGATTTAAGAGAGGCAATCACGCTGGTGGGTTCCCGTGGTGAGGGTGAAGTCGCAGGCAGGGGCTAAGGCCGGGCATCAGACGGGCAGCTTGATCAGCTCGTCCATCGCGCCCATCACCTTATTGCGTACCTGCATCAGCATCGAGAACGACAGGCTCGCTTCCTGGCTGGCCAGCATCGCGCCGACCAGGTCGTCGCTCTTGCCGCTGTCGACATCGTTCATTTTCTGGCCGGCCGCGGCGTCCTGCTGGTTCACGCTCTCGAGCGCATCCTTCATGCTCTGGGTGAAGGAAAACCCGGCGGGCAGCTGTTGTCCGCCTGGTGCGCCGATGTTGGCGTGCGCGGCCAGCTGGCCGGCATCGTTGGCCAGCACTTTCATCTCCGACTGGAGCTGGGTGGCGAGCGTATTGAGTGTTGTGTTTCCGACTTCCATGTTGTCATCCCTGCATAATTTTTTGTTCATAATCAAACAGTTACGACTGATTTTCTGTCGTGACCGGCCTGAACGGTGAAGCGCTCAGTGTGCGCGTTCCGTGCTGCGATTCCAAACGAAAACATGCTCGACGGCAAAATACTTTATTGCTGAGTCGGGTAAAACCAACAAATTTCCCTAAACCTCTTGGAGCGGAAGCAAAGGTGTCGAAATGCTTAACGATATCGCTTACTGTTGGTAACGGGAGGGAGTGTCGGAACTTGAGTCGATTTCCCGATTTTGTTGCTCTATCGCATTAAATGTCCACTTACCGTATGGCAATTATAGTGCCACTCGGAAATTAAATCCATCAAATAAACGTGCTCTGATATACTGTTTTCCTCAAACAAAACAAAGAGTTGCCCTCTTTGCCACGCACTTGCCGAGTTACTTATGACCATGATAAATAAGACAAACCTGCCGGCAACATTGCAAGTGCTCGACCCCCGCCTGCTGGGCCGGCCGGTGCACTTGTTGCCCCAGTTCGCCGCCCAGGTGGCCGAGGATGTGGCCGCCGCCCTGCGCCAGCCGGCCGTGCGCCGCTACTGGGATGGCTTTCAGCTCGAAGCGGCCGGCTTCGTCGGCGCCCCCGACAGCAGCCAGAGCGGACGCTGGCTGGCCTTCGAAGGCAGCGCCGGCAGCGTCGCCTTTGCCGTCGAACGTTCGCTGCTGCTGTCGGTGCTGAACCAGCGCTACGGACGCCGCGGCGCCGCGCCCGGCCCGGCCGTCGATCCGGCCACGGTACGCATCACGGCAACGGAAGAACGCCTCGCAGTTGTGTTAGGTCAACAATTAGCCTCGGTGCTTGCGAGACGGGTGGATGCAAACCTTGCGCGAGCGCATAATGAAGCCGGTGCAACGTCCGGCGAGCTGGTGCCGGGCAACGTGCCGCCGGCGCCGCCCGCGCCCGACGGCTGGACCCTGGGCATTACCTTGCGGCGCGGCCAGAGCGGCGAATGCGGGCAGCTGTGGCTGGCGCTGGACCAGGAGATGGTGGCGCGCGTGCTGCTGGGGCTCATGCCCGAGCGCGCCCGCGAACGCGCGCCGCAGGCCAGCGTGGCGCTCGGCACGGCGCTGCAAGTGACCCTGGACGGGCGCCTGGTGAGCAAGGAAATCACGCTCGAAGCGCTGTTTGCCCTCAAGCTGGGCGATATCATCCCGGTGACGGTGGGCCGGGCCGATGTCTTGCTGGCCGAGTCGCGTTTGTTTACTGCCGCGGTAACCGAGCACAACGGTACGCTCTGTTTAACCTCTTTTGAAGATAGCGACTAATGAAAATCAACGAGAACGAACTCCAGGCCCCTGATCTGGCCGCCGGGATCGACGAAGAATTGATCATCGATGAACCTGTGATGGGCGTGCCCTCGGGCGTGCCGGATGGCACGCGCGCGCCCGACAAGCGCCCCCAGCGCGACTTGCCGCAAATGATGCGCAAGATTCCCGTAACCCTGACGCTCGAAGTGGGCTCGGCCAAGATTTCGTTGCAGGAACTGATGGCGATCGGGCCGTCGAGCGTGATCGCGCTCGACGTGCTGGCCGGCGAGCCGCTGGTCATCAAGGTCAACGGCACCCCGATCGGGCGCGCCGAGGTGGTGGTGGCCGGCGAACAGTACGGCTTGAAGGTCATCGATCTCGATGGCCTCGACCTGGACCTCCTGACCGCATGAGAAGCGGCGCACGCGGCCGGGGCGCCGCGCTGGCCATCGGCGGCGCGGCGGCCTTGCTGGCCGCCGGCCTGCTGTGCCCGGCGCCGGCGGCGGCCCAGGACTTGCTGGCCGGGGTCATTCCCGGCGCCAAGACCGACCTGACGGTCAAGTCGCAGGTGCTGGTCCTGATGACCTTGCTTGGGCTGCTGCCCATCATGGTCATGATGATGACCTGCTTCACCCGCTTCGTGATCGTGCTCTCGCTGCTGCGCCAGGCGCTCGGCCTGCAGCAGGGCTTGCCGAACCGGATCATCACCGGCGTCGCCCTGATTCTCACCTTGCTGGTGATGCGTCCGATCGGCGACCAGATCTGGCGCGAGGCGTTCGTGCCTTACGACCAGGACAAGATCGGCATGCAGGATGCGCTGAAGGTGGCCGAAGTGCCGCTGTCGCGCTTCATGCTGGCCCAGACCAGCAAGGCCGCGCTGGCCCAGGTGGCGCGCCTGGCGGGCGAACCGGCCGAGATGGCGCCGCAGCAGCGCGCCTTCACGGTCAAGCTGGCCGCGTTCGTGCTGAGCGAACTGAAAACCGCGTTCCAGATCGGCGCCATGCTGTTCATTCCCTTCCTGATCATCGACCTGGTGGTGTCGTCGGTGCTGATGGCGATGGGCATGATGATGCTCTCGCCGCTGGTCATTTCGCTGCCCTTCAAGCTGCTGCTGTTCGTGCTGGTCGACGGCTGGACCCTGACCGTCAACACCCTGGTCGGCAGCATACGGCCGTTTTGACGGACCTGTCCTTTGACCGACCAATCCTGATGGGAGAGACGCGATGACCCCCGACGTTGCCGTGGACCTGATGGTCGGCGCCTTGCAGATCGTCATGCTGATGGTGCTGGTGCTGGTGGTGCCGGGCCTGATCACGGGCCTCTTGGTGGCGCTGGTGCAGGCCGCCACCCAGATCAACGAGCAGACCCTGAGCTTCTTGCCGCGACTGTTGGTTACTTTGCTGGCGGTGATCATGGCCGGTCACTGGATGACGGCCTACCTGATGGATTACTGCGTCTCCGTGTTCCAGCGCGCCGCCGCCCTGGTCGGCTAAGGGCGCATGGAGCTGGCCGGCTACCTGCTGCCGTTCCTGAGCGCCCTGTGGTGGCCGTTCGTGCGCATCCTGGCCTTGCTCTCGGCCGCGCCCGTGGTGGGCGACATCCTGGTGCCGCTGCCGGTGCGCGTGCTGCTGGCGCTGGTGCTGGCCTTCCTGATGCTGCCGTTCAGTCCGGGCGGCAACGTGGTCGACCCGTTTTCGGTGATGGGCATCGCCACCACCCTGGAGCAAGCCGTGATCGGCGGCGTGCTGGGGCTGGCCATGCACTTCTCGATGTCGGTAATTAACGTGCTCGGCTACTTGGTATCGAGCCAGATCGGTTTTTCGATGGCGCAGATGAACGATCCGGTCAACGGCACCGCCTCGGACGTGGTCTCGGGCATGCTCTCGCTGCTGGCCATCATCGTGTTCTTCGCCATCGACGGCCACCTGGTGCTGACCGGCGTGCTGGCGACCAGTTTCAAGGCCTGGCCGGTGGGCCAGGGCTACGGCGCGGTGCTGCTCGGTAGCGTGGCGCTCAAGGCGGCCTGGATCTTCGCCGCCGCCATGCTGCTGGCGCTGCCGATCGTGTTTTCGACCCTGGTGGTGCAGCTCGGCTTCGGCCTGTTGAACCGGGTGGCGCCCTCGCTGAACCTGTTTTCGCTGGGCTTTTCGCTGACCACCCTGTTCGGCCTGATGATGCTGATCCAGATCGTGCGCTTCATTCCCGAACACTATATTGCAATGAGCAACCAGGTGCTTGAACTGATCGACCAACAGATGAAGGCGGCCCATGGCTGACAACGCGAGCGGTGGCGACAAGACCGAAAAGGCCTCGCAGCAAAAGCTGCGCAAGGCGCGCGAGGAAGGGCAGGTGGTGCGTTCGCGCGACCTGGCCACCGCGATCGGCATCCTGGTCAGCCTGAAAGTGTTTTCCATGCTGCTGCCGACCTACCTGGACTCGTTTCGCAGCCTGTTCGCGCTGGTGTTCATCCCGCTGGGGGCCGACGGCGCCCTGGAAAACCTGAGCTCGACGATTTTCACCAGTGCCATGTGGCTCCTGATCAGCATGGTGCTGCCGCTCCTGGGCGTGCCGTTCGCGGTGGTGCTCTCGTCCCTCATTCCCGGCGGCTGGGTGGTCAGCACCAAGAACATGGAGCCGAAAATGGAGCGCCTCTCGCCCATGAAAAACCTCGGCAACCTGTTTACCGCCAAGCATGGCATCGGCGTAGCCACCTCGGTCGGCAAGGCCATCGTGCTCGGCTGGGTGCTGGTGCACGTGAGCCGCTCCAGCATGAACGCCTTTGTCGAACTGCAAAAGATGCCGCTGTCGGCGGCGCTGCCGGCCGGCGCCTCGCTGATGCTCGACGCCCTGATGGCGATGTGCATGGTGTTCGTCATGTTCGCCGTGCTCGACGTGCCGGTGCAGGCCTTCCTGTTCGCGCGCAACCAGCGCATGAGCAAGCACGACCAGAAGGAAGAACACAAGAGCAGCGAAGGCAAGCCCGAAGTGCGCCAGCGCATCCGCCAGCTGCAGCAGCAGATGGCGCGCCGCAGCGTGAGCAAGACCGTGCCCACGGCCGACGTCGTGATCGTCAATCCGGAACACTACGCGGTCGCCCTCAAGTACGAGGCCAGCCGCGCCGAAGCGCCCTTCGTGGTGGCCAAGGGGGTCGACGAGATGGCCCTGTTCATCCGCCAGATCGCGCGCCAGCACAACATCGAAACACTGGAACTGCCGCCGCTGGCGCGGGCGATCTACAATACCAGCCAGGTTCAGCAGCAAATTCCGGCCCAGCTGTACCAGGCCGTGTCGCAGGTGCTCAACTATGTGCTGCAACTGAACGCTTTTCGTGCCGGCCGGCGCACTGCGCCGCCACGTTTTCCCAACGAGGTGGTCGTGCCATCTCATCTGAGTGAGGTTCCCGCCACATGAGTTTTTTGACCAGCCTGCTGACGGAGTTGAAGCGGCATAAATTTGCCACCCCGGTGTTCCTGCTGGTGATCCTGTCGATGATCATCCTGCCGCTGCCGCCGGTGCTGCTCGACGTGCTCTTCACGTTCAACATCGTGCTGGCTTTGATCGTCATCCTGGTGTCGGTCTCGGCCAAGCGGCCGCTCGACTTCTCGGTGTTCCCGAGCGTCATTCTCGGCACCACCATGCTCAGGCTGACCCTGAACGTGGCCTCGACCCGGGTGGTGCTGCTGCACGGCCACCAGGGCAGCGACGCGGCCGGTAAAGTGATCGAAGCGTTCGCCAATGTGGTTATCGGCGGCAATTTCGTGGTCGGCTTCGTGGTGTTCATCATTTTGATGATCATTAACTTCGCGGTGGTGACCAAGGGCGCCGAACGTATTTCCGAAGTGTCGGCGCGCTTCACGCTGGACGCCTTGCCCGGCAAGCAGATGGCGATCGACGCCGACCTCAACGCCGGCCTGATCAACCAGGAAAAAGCCCAGGTGCGGCGGCGCGACGTGGCCGCCGAGGCCGACTTCTACGGCGCCATGGACGGCGCCTCGAAGTTCGTGCGCGGCGACGCGGTCGCCAGTATTCTGATTTTGATCATCAACATGGTGGGCGGCGTGGCGATCGGCGCGCTGATGCACGACCTCTCGTTCGGCGACGCCTTCCGCCTGTACGCGCTGTTGACCATCGGCGACGGCCTGGTCGCGCAGATCCCGGCGCTGCTGCTGTCGGCCGCGGCCGCCATCCTGGTGACCCGGATCAGCGATTCGGGCGACTTCGAACAGCAGGTCGGCGGGCAGCTGCTGGCTTCGCCGGCGGTGCTCTACAGCGCCTCGGGCATGATGCTGGTGCTGGCCATGGTGCCGGGCATGCCGTGGATGATGTTCGCCATTTTCGCGGTGGTGCTCGGTTACGTCGGCTGGCGCCTGGCGCGCATGGTCAAGGCGCCCGACCAGGCCGGCGTGGCGGCGATCGAAGCGGCCCTGCGCGACGAGCGCGCCCCGGACCTCGAATGGCAGCACCTGCCGGCGGTGCAGGCCTTGACGGTGGCGGTCGGCTACAAACTGGTCGGGCTGGTCGATGCCGCCCAGGGCGAGCCGCTGACCAAACGCATCAAGGGCGTGCGCCAGAGCCTGTCGGAAGCGATGGGCCTGCTGCTGCCGCCGATCAGCGTGCGCGACGACTTGTCGCTGCGCCCGACCCAGTATTCGATCATGCTCAGCGGCACCGTCGTGGCCGAGGCCGAAGTGGTGCCGGAATGCCTGATGGCGATTGCCTCGCCCTCGGTGTACGGCCAGCTCGACGGCATTCCCGGGATCGAGCCGGCGTATGGGATGGCCATTACCTGGATCGCGCCGGCCGACAAGGCGCACGCGCTCGGGCTTGGCTACCAGGTGGTCGAGGTGCCGAGCGCGATCGCCACGCACTGTTCCAAGGTGGTGCGCGATTATCTGCCGGACCTGTTCCGGCATGAAGACGTGGCCGCGATCCTGGAACGGATGACGGCGCTCTCGCCCAAGCTGGCCTCGGCGCTGGACAAGGCCATGACGCACACCCAGCTGCTGCGCGTGTTCCGCGTGCTGCTGGCCGAAAATGTCTCGCTCAAGGATATCGTGGTGATCGGCACCACCTTGCTCGACAGCTCGGAAACGACCAAGGACCCGATCTTGCTGGCGGCCGAAGTGCGCTGCGCGCTGCGGCGGCAGATCGTGACGGCGCTGTTCGGCAAGAAGAAGGAAATGCCGGCGTTCAATTTGTCGGGGGAGCTGGAAAATATGCTGCTCGGTTCCCTGAACCAGGCGCGCCAGGGCGGCAAGGTCGCGCTGGATAATTTCCCGATCGATCCGCAGCTGCTGTCGCAGTTGCAATTGAACATGCCGGTGGCGCGCGAGCAGATGAAGCAGCAGCAGAGCGCGCCGCTACTGCTGGTGCTGCCGCAGATCAGGCCATTGCTGGCCAGGTATGCGCGCCTGTTCGCGCCGGGGCTGCATGTGCTGTCCTACAACGAGATTCCCGAAAACCGCGATGTGAGTATTGTCGGCACCGTGGGATAAGCCAGCAGCGTGTCAGCACGCTAATCTGGTAGCCGGCTGTTAGCACGCTAATCTGGTAGCCGGCTTGTTAGCACGCTAATCTGGTAGCCGTCGTCCCCGCGCAGGCGGGGACCCAAGTTCGTGCTGGAGCTATCGGCTGAGCAGAAAATTTGGGTCCCCGCCTGCGCGGGGACGACGGTTATAGATCGCCATACGGCATCATCCCCGGCAGTGGCGTCTCGGTAAACCGCACCGTCGTCGCCGCCTCCGTTCTGGTGGTGCGCGCCAGCAGCAGCGCCACCTCCGCCATCGCCCGGAACAGCGGCGGGGGCAGGGCGGCGTTGACCTGGGCCGAATACTGCTGCAGCGGCTTGCCCGGCCAGATGCCCTGCCTGACGCTGGCGCGCGCCAGGCGCAAACCGGCCGTTTCGATCGCCTGCTTGAGCGCCGGCAGCGCGTGGCGCAACAGCGCCACCGCGCGCGGATGCTCGGCCGCCAGTTCCATCATCACCCCATCGAGCAGTTCGAGCTGCACCGTGGCATGGCTGCCGTCGGCCAGCACCACGTCCAGCCGCAAGGCCGCCTTGGCGCGCTGGCGCCGGCTGGGCGGCGGATCGGGCATGCCGGTCAGCAGGCGCAGCGCCAGTTGCTGGCCGCCCGCGCCCGGCAGCACGAAACGCCATGCTTCCGGATGCCACAACAGGGTGGCCGGCTGCTGCACGCTGCCCGCCTGCATGGCTTGCTGGACGCCCGACATCAGCAAATTGCCCGGCATGAACTGGGCCCGGCCCTGTTGCTGCAAGGTGGCCAGCTGGGCCGCGTAGGTACGCACCATGGTGCGCCAGGCGCTGGCCAAGGCGGCGCCGTCGAGCACCGGCCAGGCCAGCTGGCGCGCCATGAAGACCTGGTCGCTGCGCATCGAGGCGCTCTCGCTCAGGTTGGCCGGCAGGCCGCTGGCCGGCGCCGGCGGCCCGGTCACGGTGTCCGCCACCGGCAGCGGCAGCGGCACGGCCAGGCCGGCTGCGCCCGGCACACTCGAGAGCGCCGGCAGCAGCGAGACCGGCGCGAGCGGCCCGATCGGCGACGAACCCAGCGGCTGCGAAGAGAGGGTAGACATGGCGTTCACGCAAGGTCAGGATAAAAAAAGAGCCAGCCGGGGGGGCCGGCTGGCTCGGTCGGTGTCCGGCGCGAACGCCGGCGGCCCAGCCGTTGATTATTGCAGCAGCGACATGACCATCGAGGACATGCTGTTGCTCTGCTTAAGCATGGCGGTGCCGGCTTGCAGCAGCATCTGGCTGGTGGTCATTTTCGAGCTTTCGCTGGCGAAGTCGACGTCCATGATGCGGCCGGTGGCGGCCTTGCTGTTGGTGCTGATGTTCGACAGGTTGTTGTAGACGTGTTCCAGGCGGTTGGCCGAGGCGCCCAGGGCCGAGCGCACGGTGCCGATCGAGGCGATCGCGGTCGAGAGCTTGTCGATCGTGGTCGAGGCAGTGCCCACGCCGGTCAGTTCGGTGCCGACCGTGTTCGGCGCGGCGTAGTTGGCGGTGGTGGCGCCGACGTCGGTGCCCAGGGTTGTCATGCTGGCCGACATGTCGACGGTCATTTTTTCGCTGGTGCTCGAACCGATCTGGAACGTCATGGCCGAGGCGATGGTGCCGCCGACGAGCAGCTTGGCGCCGCCGAAGGAGGTGTTGTTCAACACGTTGTTCAGCTCGGTACCCAGTGCATCGTATTCCGACTGCATCGCGGTCTTGTCGGCGCTGGTCGAGGAGGCATCGGCCGATTGCGTGGCCAGGTCTTTCATGCGCACCAGCATGTTGCTTACTTCGTCGAGCGCGCCTTCAGCCGTTTGCAGCATCGAGGTCGAATTCTGGGTGTTGCGCATGGCCACGGCCATGCCGCTGGTCTGGGCTTTGAGGCGGGTGGCGATCTGCAGGCCGGCGGCGTCGTCCATCGACGAATTGATGCGGTAGCCGGTCGACAGGCGCGTCATCGAGGTCGACAGCGAACCCTGGGTGCGGTTGATCGAGTTTTGTGCGGACAGTGCGGCGTTGTTGGTGTGAAGGCTCAACATGATCAGACTCCTGGTGTAGGGGGTGGGGGCTTTCGGAGCCGCAATGTCCCGCGCTCTTACCAGTACAAGACGACCGTTTCGCCGAGCGCGTTAAGTGCTTCATGGAAATTAATCGAACTATTTTTTTGACATAAAAAAAGCCAGCCGATGAAGGCTGGCTGGAACGGCGCCCGGCTGCGGGAGCCGGGCATCCTTGCTGACAAGGTGAAGATTATTGCAGCAGCGACATGACCATCGAGGACATGCTGTTGCTCTGCTTGAGCATGGCGGTGCCGGCCTGCAGCAGCATCTGGCTGGTGGTCATCTTCGAGCTTTCGCTGGCGAAGTCGACGTCCATGATGCGGCCGGTGGCGGCCTTGCTGTTGGTGCTGATGTTCGACAGGTTGTTGTAGACGTGTTCGAGGCGGTTGGCCGACGCGCCCAGTGCCGAGCGCACGGTGCCGATCGAGGCCAGCGCGGTCGAGAGCAGGTCGATGGTGGCGTTGGCGGTGGCGGTCAGTTCGGTGCCCGGGGTGCCCGGGGTGGTGTAGGTGCCGCTGGTGGCGCCGATGGCGGTGTTCAGGGCGGTCATGTCGGTAGCCAGGTTGACCGTCATTTTTTCGCTGGTGCTCGAACCGATCTGGAACGTCATGGCCGAAGCGATGGTGCCGCCGACGAGCAGCTTGGCGCCGCCGAAGCTGGTGTTGGTCATCACGTTGCTCAATTCCTTGCCGAGCGCGTCGTATTCCGACTGCATGGCGGCCTTGTCGGCCGTGGTCGAGGAAGCATCGGATGCCTGGGTGGCCAGGTCTTTCATGCGCACCACCATGTTGCTCACTTCATCGAGCGCGCCTTCGGCCGTTTGCAGCATCGAGGTCGAATTCTGGGTGTTGCGCATGGCCACGGCCATGCCGCTCGTTTGTGCCTTGAGGCGGGTGGCGATCTGCAGGCCGGCGGCGTCGTCCATCGACGAATTGATGCGGTAGCCGGTCGACAGGCGCGTCATCGAGGTCGACAGCGAACCCTGGGTGCGGTTGATCGAATTTTGCGCGGACAGGGCGGCGTTGTTGGTGTGAAGGCTCAGCATGGTCAAACTCCTGGGTGTTGGGGTGGAAACTGTTCGGAGCCGCTCGTTTCGCGCTCTCACACCTACAAGGCGACGCTTTGATCTGGATCATTAAGTGCCACATGGAAATATATTTTAGTGTTGCCAGTCCGATCACGGCACCTAGCGGGCGCACCCAAAAAAAAAGCCAGCCGGGTGAACGGCTGGCCTGTCGGGAACCCGGGTGGCTAGCCGGGCGTGTTGACGATTACTGCAGCAGCGACATGACCATCGACGACATGCTGTTGCTTTGTTTCAGCATGGCGGTACCGGCTTGCAGCAGCATCTGGCTGGTGGTCATCTTCGAGCTTTCGCTGGCGAAGTCGACGTCCATGATGCGCCCGGTGGCAGCCTTGCTGTTGGTGCTGATGTTCGACAGGTTGTTGTAGACGTGTTCCAGGCGGTTGGCCGAGGCGCCCAGGGCCGAGCGCACGGTGCCGATCGAGGCCAGCGCGGTCGCGAGCAGGTCGATGGTGGCGTTGGCGGTGGTGGTCAGTTCGGTGCCCGGGGTGCCTGGCACGGTGTAGGTGCCGCTGGTGGCGGTGATGGCGGTATCGAGGGCGGTGACGTCGGTCGCGAGGTTGACCGTCATTTGTTCGCTGGTGCTCGAACCGATCTGGAACGTCATGGCCGAGGCGATGGTGCCGCCGACGAGCAGCTTGGCGCCGCCGAAGGTGGTGTTGTTCATCACGTTGCTCAGTTCCTTGCCCAGCGCGTCGTATTCCGACTGCATCGCGGTCTTGTCGGCGGCGGTCGAGGACGCATCGGCCGCTTGCGTGGCCAGATCCTTCATGCGCACCACCATGTTGCTCACTTCATCGAGCGCGCCTTCCGCGGTCTGCAGCATCGAGGTCGAGTTCTGGGTGTTGCGCATGGCGACGGCCATGCCGCTGGTCTGGGCTTTCAGGCGGGTGGCGATCTGCAGGCCGGCGGCGTCGTCCATCGACGAATTGATGCGGTAGCCGGTCGACAGGCGTGTCATCGAGGTCGACAGCGAACCCTGGGTGCGGTTGATCGAATTTTGTGCGGACAGTGCGGCGTTGTTGGTGTGAAGGCTCAGCATGGTCGAAGTCCTGGTAGGGTGGGTAGGAGGTTGGTCTGAGTCGCGCTGGTACCGCGCTCTCATCAGGACAAGGCGACACATGCCTCCCGCTCGCTAAATGGATATCAGCCCCTGTTGATCATGATCAATTCACGCACGCGGCGGCGCGCACCGGCGAAAAAAAACCAGCCGGGTGGACGGCTGGCTTTCGGGGACCCGGCTTGCGCCGGGCATCTTGACGATTACTGCAGCAGCGACATGACCATCGAGGACATGCTGTTGCTCTGCTTGAGCATGGCGGTGCCGGCTTGCAGCAGCATCTGGCTGGTGGTCATTTTCGAGCTTTCGCTGGCGAAATCGACGTCCATGATGCGGCCGGTGGCGGCCTTGCTGTTGGTGCTGATGTTCGACAGGTTGTTGTAGACGTGTTCCAGGCGGTTGGCCGAGGCGCCCAGGGACGAGCGCACCGTGCCGATCGAGGCGATCGCGGTCGAGAGCTTGTCGATCGTGGTCGAAGCGGAACCGCCGGCGGTCAGTTCGGTGCCGACCGTGTTCGGGGTGACGTAGTTGGCGGTGGTGGCGGTGACGTCGGCAACCAGGGTAGTCATGCTGGCCGACATGTCGACCGTCATTTTCTCGGTGGTGCTCGAACCGATCTGGAACGTCATGGCCGAAGCGATGGTGCCGCCGACGAGCAGCTTGGCGCCGCCGAAGGAGGTGTTGGTCAGAACGTTGTTCAGTTCGGTACCCAGTGCGTCGTATTCCGACTGCATCGCGGTCTTGTCGGCGCTGGTCGAGGAGGCATCGGCCGATTGCGTGGCCAGGTCTTTCATGCGCACCAGCATGTTGCTCACTTCGTCGAGCGCACCTTCAGCCGTTTGCAGCATCGAGGTCGAATTCTGGGTATTGCGCATCGCCACGGCCATGCCGCTCGTCTGTGCTTTCAGGCGGGTGGCGATCTGCAGGCCGGCGGCGTCGTCCATCGACGAATTGATGCGGTAGCCGGTCGACAGGCGCGTCATCGAGGTCGACAGCGAACCCTGGGTACGGTTGATCGAATTTTGTGCGGACAGTGCGGCGTTGTTGGTGTGAAGGCTCAGCATGATCAAACTCCTGGGTGTTGGGGGTAAAAACTGTTTGGAGCCGCTCTCGTGCCGCTCTTATCACGACAAGGCGACACATTGATCTAGATCATTAAATGCTTCCGGGAAATAATTTTGGCAATTGTCAAACGCATCACGGCACGGCGTGCGCGGACGAAAAAAAAGCCAGCCGGGTGGACGGCTGGCTTTCGGCGGACCCGGCTTGCGGCCGGGCCGGTGCTGATTGCAAATTATTGCAGCAGCGACATGACCATCGAGGACATGCTGTTGCTTTGTTTCAGCATGGCGGTGCCGGCTTGCAGCAGCATCTGGCTGGTGGTCATTTTCGAGCTTTCGCTGGCGAAGTCGACGTCCATGATGCGGCCGGTTGCAGCCTTGCTGTTGGTGCTGATGTTCGACAGGTTGTTGTAGACGTGTTCCAGGCGGTTGGCCGAGGCGCCCAGGGACGAACGTACGGTGCCGATCGAGGCGATCGCGGTCGACAGTTTGTCGATCGTGGTCGAGGCAGTACCCACGCCGGTCAGTTCGGTGCCGACCGTGTTCGGTGCGCCGTAGTTGGCGGTGGTGGCGGTCACGTCGGTGACCAGGGTGCCCATGCTGGTGGACATATCGACCGTCATTTTTTCGCTGGTGCTCGAACCGATCTGGAACGTCATGGCCGAAGCGATGGTGCCGCCGACGAGCAGCTTGGCGCCACCGAAGGAGGTGTTGGTCAGAACGTTGTTCAGTTCGGTACCCAGTGCGTCGTATTCCGACTGCATCGCGGTTTTGTCGGCGGCGGTCGAGGAGGCATCGGCCGATTGCGTGGCCAGGTCCTTCATACGCACCAGCATGTTGCTCACTTCGTCGAGCGCACCTTCAGCCGTTTGCAGCATCGAGGTCGAGTTCTGGGTGTTGCGCATCGCAACGGCCATGCCGCTCGTTTGTGCTTTCAGGCGGGTGGCGATCTGCAGGCCGGCGGCGTCGTCCATCGACGAATTGATGCGGTAGCCGGTCGACAGGCGCGTCATCGAGGTCGACAGCGAGCCCTGGGTGCGGTTGATCGAATTTTGTGCGGACAGTGCGGCGTTGTTGGTGTGAAGGCTCAGCATGATCAAACTCCAGTGTAGGGGTGGGGACTTCGGAGTCGCGTTGCGTCGCGCTCTCCCAAGTACAAGACGACCGTTTCTGTGAAGTCATTAAGTGCCGTATGGAAATAATTTGAATTATTTTTATCCGGGCTGTCCGGTGTGCCGTCCAGGCGGCGTGACGGGCCCTGGCCGGGGCCGGGAAGATAATCACAAAAATACGTTATTTTCCTTTGTAATTAATGACTTAGCGAATGCGCAACGCGCTTGAGGGACGACAAACCCGCGCTGCCGCGCACGCGCAAGATGGGATTCTTTTCATCCACCGGGAGTCATCATGCGCTGCGCTTTACCGAAACTATCCGTCTTGCTTGCCACCGTCTTGTTGACCACCCTCGGTGGCGTGATCGGGTCCGCCGTCGCCCAGCCGCCACAGCCGGCGCCGCAGGCCGCCAAGGCCCTTCGCGCGGTCCCGGTCGACGGGGCCACCCTGGTGATGAAAGGCGAGCGCCTCGTTGCGCGGCTGGCGGACGGGTACAGCACGCATTACTTCTATAAAGAAGGCATGCTGGACACTATTCACTATTCGGATGGCCGCTTTGCCGCCTATTACTACGACGACGACAAGCGGCTCGAGCGCATCGAGTTATCGGACGGCCAGGTGCAGCGCGCGGTGTACCAGGGGGGCGCGCTGGCATCGATCGGGAACGAGGCCGGCCAGCGCCTGCATGTCGCGCCGCCAACGAGCGCTGCCGGCAACACGGTGTCGGCAGTCGTCGGCAGGCAGGCGCCGCAGGCCTCGGCCGCTGTCCCCGTCGCGCCGGCAAGGGCGGCGCCGGCGCCGGCCGATGCCCTCAACAAGCTCCTGATCGCCGTCGCCGGTTGGGAAAAAAACAGCTGGGATTGCGGTTACTCGCCCATGGAGCAGACGCTGTGCGGTGGCGATGGCGGGCGCGGCCCGTTCGGCGGTGGCGGCTGGACCGCGGACGAGGGCGGCCCATCCTGGGGCGGCGGCTGGGATGGCGGCAATTACGCTCCTTACCCGACCAATCTGCCGACCCGCATGAGTTGCCTGGCGGCGGCGACGTCGACCTTCGAGATCATGCGCGACCAGGTGTGCCCGATGGTGCACGACCGGACCATCTGCATGGCGCAGAATCACAAGCTGTTCGACGAACTCTGGAAAGAGTGCATGGCGACGTATCCCCGCTAACCTTGAACAGATGAGGACAGACCATGATGTCGATCTCTTCGGATGCGTTTGAACGCATTCACCGTGCGATTTTTTCGGTTCAGCGCCTCAAAGGCATTGCCCACGTCGTGTCCGCATGGATGGCGAACGGGGCGATGTCCGCCTGGGAGGGCGGGGCGGTCTCGTTGCCGGACTGCGAAGCGGCGGCGCTGGCCTACTTCGAGGCGCGCCCGGAGCAGGCGGCGCTGCTCGATGAGTATCGTGCGGCGCTCCAGGTCGTCGGCCAGCTCGATGACGCCGTGGCCGGCTTCCTTGCGCAAGGCGCGCAGGGCGACCCGGCCGCCTTGCTTGAGCGCGCAGGCACGGCGCTGGAGGCGTTCGCAGGCGTGCTCGGGCGGTTGCCGGACTACCCCGGCGCCGCGGACGATGCGCGCGCCCTGCGCGGCGAAGCGGGCCGCTGCCTGGCGCTGCGCCAGCCGGCATGAATGACAGGCGCTGGCCGCGCTGCCCGGGTGCTGCAGGCGCTGCGGGCGCGTCGGCAGCGCCCGCAGCGGGCAGGGGCGGCAGGGGGCGGGCAGGGGAGCGGGCAGGAAGCGGGACCGGCGCCGGCGCTGTGACGGCGCCGCCTTCTTTGCTATGATGCGTCTTTCCGGTGCGATCGTGCGCTCTTGCGCATCCTTGTTCCCCGCGCGGGCGTGCCCCTGCCGCCCACTGGCATGACCGACACCATTGACATTTGCACAGCCGCGCCGCAGCACGGCTGACATCACAGGTAAAACCACTTGAAATCAACGAATTACCGGGGCAGGAAGCTCTCTGTGGCCCCGATGATGGACTGGACCGACCGCCATTGCCGCAAGTTCCATCGCGAAATCACGCGTCATACCTGGCTGTACACCGAGATGGTGACCACCGGCGCGCTGGTGTACGGCGACGTCGAGCGCCACCTGCGCTTTAATGACGAAGAGCATCCGGTGGCCCTGCAGCTGGGCGGCAGCGACCCGGCCGACCTGGCCACCAGCGCCAAGCTGGGCCAGCAATGGGGCTACGACGAAATCAACCTGAACTGCGGCTGCCCGTCCGAGCGCGTGCAAAAGGGCGCGTTCGGCGCCTGCCTGATGGCCGAACCGCAACTGGTGGCCGACTGCGTGAAAGCCATGCGCGACGCCGTCAGCATCGACGTCACGGTCAAGCACCGCATCGGCATCGACCGCAACGAGGAATACGGCTTCGTGCGCGATTTCGTCGGCACCATCGCCGAGGCCGGCTGCAACACGTTCATCGTGCATGCGCGCAACGCGATCCTTAAGGGTTTGTCGCCCAAGGAAAACCGCGAGATTCCGCCGCTCAAGTACGAGGTGGCGTACCAGCTCAAGCGCGAGTTCCCGGACCTGGAAATCATCATCAACGGCGGCATCAAGACGTCCGACGAGATTGCGCTGCACCTGGAACACGTCGATGGCGTGATGCTGGGGCGCGAGGCTTACCATAATCCCTACGTCATGGCCGAGTACGACGCGCGCTTTTACGGCGACGATGCACCGGTCAAGACGCGCGAGCAAGTGCTGGCGGCGATGATCCCTTATATACAGGCGCAGCTGGACCTGCACGCGGCGCGCGGCTTGAAACTGAACAGCATCACGCGCCACATGCTGGGCCTGATGGCCGGGCTGGGCGGTGCACGCAGTTTCCGCCAGGTGATGTCCGACCCGAAACGGCTGGCTGCGGCCGACCCGCACCTGCTGCTGGAAGCGGCAGCGGGGATGCGCCGCGCCGGATAGCGCCGCACCGGAGAGCGCCGCACCGGATAGCGCCGCGCCGGAGAGCGTGGCACGGTTGACTGCTTCAACCGCCCAGACTGCGCCAGCGCCGCCAGCGCCGCCAATGCGGCAAGCGACCTTGTACCATCCTGGCCTGCCGCCAATGCTGCTGTGCCCAGTCCGGCGGCGCCTATCGTGCGCCGTCTTCCCCTCGCATTTCCCGCCCGCGTGACTGGCCTTGACTTGGCATGCACGCCCATCTTTCTGCGCACATTGTAGTTACAAGCAGGAAACTATATTTCAATTGCGCAATGCATTTGCTTGCTTTAAAGCAAAATAAGCCTCTATAATCGGTGCATCTCTTGCCTGAATTCCAAGCAGCGCCAGCGCCATCTGCGGTGTTGTTGTACTGAAACAATTCGTTCCCAAATCAACTTTTTTGCATGCGCAGTCACTGTTTTGATTTATCCTAAATGAAACGCAGATAGTCACGTGTTTCTTCAGAGACAGCCCCACAGTACCCGCGGTTACCCCAGCTAATTCGATCAATAGTTCCATAGAAAAGACGCGAAATGAATTTATCCAACATGAAGGTCGGCACCCGTTTAGGTCTCGGATTTGTCCTGGTCCTGTCGTTTCTGGTCGCCGTCACGATCGTCGGCATCATCAGCATGGCCCAGATCCAGACGCGCCTGGACAACGTGGTTGGTGTCAACAATGTGGTCACGCGCCTGGTGATCGATATGCGCACCAATGTCAGCGAGCGCATCGTGTCCTTGCGCATCCTGACCCTGATGACCGATTCGGCCGATATGGAACCGGAAATGAAGCGCATCAAGGAACAGACCGCGCGCTACGACGAAGCGCAGAAAAAGCTGAGCGACAAGTTCGCCAAGTCCGCCTCGCCCGAGGAAAAGAGCTTGCTGGCCCAGATCAAGGAACACGAAGCGCTGGCGATGCCGGCCGTGGCCAAGGCGTCCGAACTGTGGTTGGCCGACAAGGCTGAAGACGCCACCCGCGTCATGATCAAGGAAATCCGCCCGGTCCAGAAAAAATGGATGGATGCGCTCGAACAACTCGCAGCCCTCGAAGATAAACTCAACACCGCAGCCCAGAAAGACGCCGAAAGCGGCTTCGAAGCCGCCCGCCTGACCATGTTGATCCTGGGCGGCGTGGCGATCCTGCTGGGCGGCATCGCTGCCGTCTTCATCACCCGCGGCCTGCTCAAGCAGCTCGGCGGCGAACCGGACTACACCGCCAAGATCGCCAGCAGCATCGCCCACGGCGACCTGTCGGTCCACATCGACACCACCAATGCCGACAAGGGCAGCCTGCTGATGGAAGTGCGCGAAATGCGCAACAGCCTGAAAGACATCGTCGGCCAGGTGCGCGGCGGCACGGAAACCATCGGCACCGCCTCGCGTGAAATCGCGGCCGGCAATATCGACCTGTCCTCGCGCACCGAAATGCAGGCCAGCGCGCTGGAAAAAACCGCCTCGGCCATGGAAGAGCTGACCTCGACCGTGAAACAGAACGCCGACAATGCCCGCGAAGCCAACCAGCTCGCGGCCAGCGCCTCGGACGTGGCGCGCAAGGGTGGCGAGGTGGTCTCGCAAGTGGTCGACACGATGGGTTCGATCAACGCCTCGGCCAACAAGATTGTCGACATCATCGGCGTGATCGATGGGATCGCCTTCCAGACCAACATCCTGGCGCTGAACGCGGCGGTGGAAGCGGCCCGTGCCGGCGAACAGGGCCGCGGTTTCGCGGTCGTGGCCTCGGAAGTGCGCAACCTGGCGCAGCGTTCGGCGGCGGCGGCGAAAGAAATCAAGACCCTGATCGGCGATTCGGTCGAGAAGGTCGAACGCGGCAGCAAGCTGGTCGGCCAGGCCGGCGTGACGATGGATGAAGTCGTCGCCAGCGTCAAGCGCGTCACCGACATCATGGGCGAGATCGCCAACGCCAGCCAGGAGCAGAGCGCCGGCATCTAGCAGGTGAACATGTCGATCATCGAGATGGACAGCATGACCCAGCAAAACGCCGCGCTGGTCGAGCAAGCCGCCGCCGCCGCGCAGAGCCTGCAAGACCAGGCCAGCGAACTGGCGCACGTGGTCAGCATCTTCAAGCTGGTCGAAGGGGAAGAAGCCCACGTTGCCGCGCCGTCCGTCATGGCCGTGGCGGCACCGGCCCGTCCGGCCAAGGCCGCGCCGCTGCGCGTGGCCAAGCCGGTCCTGAAGCGTCCGGCGCCGGCCGCGGCCTCCGCCAAGCCGAAAAAGGCTGCCGCAACCGCCGGCAGCGATGAATGGGAAGAATTCTGATCCGCACCCCGGGCCGGTAAGGACGGGGCGGGCAGTGCGGTTGCCAGCCGCAGCGTTAGCGTCGACGTAACAGGGACGCGCGATTGAACGTTACATTAGGGAAATTGTATGTTGACCTCTACGCGTTTTACCAGTGTGTTCGCTGGCTTGCTGGTCTGCGGCGCCGCCGTGGCGGCCGAAGTGCCGGCCAGTTTCGATGCCGGCAAGTGCAAGGCCGAGTATCCCAAGGCGTCGCTGATGAACGAGGAACAGGGCACGGTGTCGATGTCCTTCCTGGTCGGTCCGGACGGCTCGGTGGTCGAATCGAAGCTGGAAAAAACCAGCGGCTTCAAGAATCTCGACAAGGCCGCCATCAAGACGATCAGCGCCTGCAAGTTCAAGCCGGGCACCAAGGATGGCGCCCCGGCCCAGACCTGGACCAAGGTCGACTACGCCTGGAAACTCGACTAAGCGTTTGTCCACCCCGGTGTCGGGTTTGACATTCGGACACGGCCTCGGCATTCCAGAGGCGTAGCGGTTCACCATGCATCAAACGCATGGCAGAGCTCGTGTCCGTTTACCAGACCTGACACCAGCTGTTGACCTATTGCTAGTGCGCATGTATGTTCCCGCGCATGCACATCAAACTCCTCATTGCCGCGGCTTGCCTGCTGGGCCTGTTCTCGACCATCGGCGCGTCCTTGCCGTATCCGATCCTGCCGCCGCTGTTCGCCTCGGGCGTGGCCAACGGCCTGAACTCCTTCCTCGGACTGCCGCCCAAGATGCTGTTCGGCCTGGCGCTGACCATCAATCCGCTCGGCCTGTTGATCGGCAACACCTTGCTCGGCCCGCTGTCGGACCGCTACGGCCGCCGCCCGGTACTGATGATCACGACCGTCGGCGCCGCCCTCGGCCATGCGCTCACGGCCGCCGCGCTGCTGCTCGAATCGTATCCGCTGTTTATCGTGGCGCGCTTCGGCACCGGCCTGCTTGAAGGCAATGGCGCCGTGGTGCGCGCCATGCTGGCCGACCGCCTCGAAGGCGACCAGCGCGTGCGCGCGCTGTCGTGGCTGAACGGCGCCTTTTACCTGGGCTGGCTGGCCGGGCCGCTGCTGGCCGGCGCCACCGTGGTGTGGGGCATCACGGTGCCGTTCTGGATCGCCGCCGGCGCGCTCGTCATGACCAGCTTGCTGGTGGCGGTGGCGCTGCCGCGCGAGACGCCCTCGCTGGCCACCACCTCGTGGTGGTACGTGGCGCGCCACCAGCACGCCTTTCACCTGTTGCGCCACGCCGACCTGCGCAAGCTGTTCATCGTCCAGTTCGCCTACACCTGCGGCGTGACCGCCTTCTACGAGTTCTATCCCTTGTGGCTGGTGGAGTATCCCGGCTACGGCGCGCCCGGCATCGCCTGGGTCACGGCCGCCCTGTGCGCGGTGATGACTTTTACCGCCGTGTTCGCCGGCCGGCCGAGCCGCTTCGCGCCCTTGCAACGCGCGGCGTGGAGCGCGTTCGCCTGCGCTACGGCGATTGCGGCGGTGGCGGTCGGACACGTGGGGCTGGGACTGACGGCGATCGTGCTGTTCGGGATTCCGAATGCGTTCTATAACGCCATCGTGCCGGGCTGGTGCGCGGAGCGCTTCGGCGCGCTGGGGCAGGGTGCGGTGATGGGCTTGCTGTCGACCACGTTCTGCCTGGCCAATATCGTCATGGCCCTGGCCGGATCGGTGCTGACCCTGGTCGATACGCGCCTGATCCTGCTGCTGGGCGCGCTGTTGTCGGCCTGGGCCGCCTGGCGCCTGCTGGGCTGGCGCGTGCAGATGGCCGGCCCGGCCGGATCGAAGGCGCCCGCCGAAGCGTAAGGCAAGGGCACAGGCGTGTTGCCCCGCGCCCTCGGCGTCACAGCGCCGGCGGCGTGGCGACCAGTGCCGTCGGTTGCGGATCGGCCGCCGCCGGCCCTGGCAGCATGGTCGGATCGAGGAAGCTGGCGGCGCGCCGGCTGTAGGCCGGGCGCATGTGGATGGTGTCGGTGTACAGCGGCGCGCCGCTCTCGTCGAGCACCGGGCATAGGGTGTCCTTGCACATCGACCGGGCCGGTTCGATGACGATGGCGCCCGTGTCGGCGGCAATCGCGGTCAGGCGCGCGAGCGGCGCCGCGTTGCGCTGGCGGTAGTCGGCCAGGTCGAACGCGGGCACCTTCGGCACCGGGGCGATCGCGCCGAAACGCGAACCGGTGTACATCGATTGCGGATCGTAGGCGGCGCCGGCCGGCGGCTGCAGCACCAGGAACACGCGCTTGCCGTTCTTGCGCAAGGTGGCCAGGCTCTGGCGCAGCGAGTCGTACGCCAGTTCCTGCGCGTCGGCCGCCGGGAAGGCTTTTTGAACTCCGTCTTTTTCGACCAGCAGTTCACGCTGGCCGGCGTTGAAGTAGCCGTACCAGGCCGCCCCCACCACCACGGTATCGACTTGCGGACTGTTGGCCAGCGCGTAGGCCGCCTTGACCGTCTTGGGGCACAGCGGAAAGCGGATCTGTGGCAGGCGCACCGTGTGCTCGATCGGCGGACAGCCGCCGGCGGTGGCGAAAATCACCGTGCTGAAGCGGGCCGGATCGCTGGCCACCGCGTGTTCGATGCGCGGGCCGTACTGCTGCACCACGGAGTCGCCCAGGAACACGGTCAGGCCGGGGCCGCGGCTGGCCGCCTTCTGGAACACCACGCCGTCGTAACGCAGCGGGGCCAGGGTCGGACCGGGATACTGGCTGTCGTTCAAGGCCGCCAGGTAGGGCTCGGCGCCATGGGTGTCGATCCGTTCGCGCAGCACGCTGGTGCCGATCGCCAGGCCGAACACGGCGATGGCGACCATGCCCAGGCTGAGCGACCAGGTCACGCGGCTGCGGTCGCGCCGTTCGCGCAGCGGGATTTCGACCAGGCGGTAGGTGAGGTAAGCGAGCACGAAGCCGGCGCCGACCAGCGCCAGCTTGACCAGCATCGGCGGCTTCTGGCCGTAGATGATGTGGCCGTAGGACAGCAGCGGCCAGTGCCACAGATACAGGGGATAGCTGATCAGCCCGATCGCGACGGGCAGGCGCCGACTCAGCACCAGGCGGTTGAGCACGGCATCCTTGCCGGCCAGGATCAGCAGGCAGGCGCCGCCGACCGGCAGCATGGCCCACCAGCCGGGGAACTGCGACTGCTCGTTGGTCAGCCAGAAAGCCAGTCCCAGCAGCACCGCGCCGCCCAGCGACAGCGCCGTGCCGTGCCGCGTGAAGCGCTGCGCATGGTGCAGGTGCAGCCAGGCGACGACGCCGCCGGCCATCAGTTCCCAGAAGCGCGTGAGGGGCGAAAAGAAGGCCGCCACCGGATGGTCGGCCACCAGCAGCACGTTGGCGCTCATCGAGATCGCGAAGATCACGCCGGCCACCCACAAAAAGCGCAGCTTGCGCGAGAACACCAGCCACAGGATCAGCGGCCACAGGATGTAGAACTGTTCCTCGACCCCGAGCGACCACAGGTGCAGGAAGGGCTTGGTGATGCCGTCGTTGTCGAAGTAGCCGGCCTCGTTCCACAGCACCAGGTTCGACACGAAGGTGGTGCCGGCCACGGCGTGCTTGCCGATCTGCTGGAATTCGCCTTGCAGCAGGGTCATCCAGCCGAAGGCGAGGGTGGCGAGCATGACGACGGTCAGGGCCGGGAAAATGCGGCGGATGCGGCGCACGTAAAAGTCGGCGATGCTGAACGTGCCTTTTTCCAGCTGGGACAGCAGGATCGAGGTGATCAGGAAACCCGAGATGACGAAGAAGATATCCACGCCCACGAAGCCGCCGGCGAACCAGGTCGGCCAGGCGTGGAACGCGATCACGGCGATGACCGCCAGCGCGCGCATGCCATCGATGTCAGGCCGGTAGGCAAGCGCACCGGCGTGCGCGGTATGCGTAGTGGGTGGAATGACAGCCTCCGGAGAAAATGGTTGAGTAAAAAACAATACCGACACCGCGCACATTATAGTGGATGTGCTCAGTAAGGTTGTTTTTAGTTCAATGCAATATGCATAAAAACATTGTTGATTGCATTAATCTCTACCATTCGACCGTGCCGCCGCAGCGCCGTTTTACCGTCGCGCCGGCAGTTTGAGGCGCGTCAAATCCGGGCTGCCGCGCCTTGGATTTTTACCCGTCTTCGGCGTCTTCGCGTGCCGGCTTGCCGATCCAGATGCGGTGCGGGCCCGGCCCCTTGCCGGCCAGCTTATCTTGCGGATTGCGCAGCCGGCAGCGCTCCAGCGACAGGCAGCCGCAGCCGATGCAATCGTCGAGCGTGTCGCGCAGTTTTTTCAGCTGCGCCATGCGCTGGTCGAGGTCGTGGCGCCAGGCGGCCGACAGGCGCGCCCAGTCCTCGCGGCTGGGTGCGCCGCTGCCGAGGGTGGCCAGCGCGGCCTCGATTCCGGCCAGGCTCACGCCCACACGCTGGGCCACGCGGATGACGGCGATGCGGCGCAGCACGTCGCGCGTGTAGCGGCGCTGGTTGCCGCCGTTGCGGGTGCTGGCGATCAGGCCGCGGGTTTCATAGAAATGCAGGGTGGACACGGAGACCCCGCTGCGCCGCGCGACATCGCCGACCGACAAGGTCGGATGGGGTTCGCACGCTGGACATTCGTTTGCCACTGAAGACTCCTTGACCTCAACTTAACTTGATGTTTTAGACTGGTTTGCGCTGGTTCGGCAACCATTCTAAAGGAGAATTTCACATGGCAAGGAACACGGTCAGGAACCCGTCCGACGGGGTATTTCGCATCGATAAATTCGTCGTGCCGGCCGCCTCGCTGGCGGCGTTCGTCGAGCAGATGCGCGAGATCCAGGAAATGTTCGAGCGCCTGCCCGGCTGGCGCCAGAAGCATTTGTTGACCCAATTTGGCGGCACCGGGGAATTTAATGTGGTGACCATGGTCGAATGGAAGACGGCTGGTGCGATGGCGGTAGCCCAGGAGATCGTGCAGCAGCGTTTTGCCGAGCAGGGCATCGCGCCGGCCCAGGTGCTCGAGCGCCTCGGGGTGCGCTCGGACCGGGGTTTTTATATTGCCGCTTGAGCGCGGCGGGCCTTGCGTGCGCGGTAGAGCTTGCGCAGCCACAGGAACAGGGGGATGAATACCGACAACCACGGCAACACGGCCACGATCACAGTAATCAGCACGCCCAGGCTCGACATGAGCACGTGCCCGGATTCCTTGGCCGCGTCCGCCACCGGCGCGGCCCAGCTTTGTTCGGCATGCAGCGATTCTGCCACCAGCTTCAGTTCGACCCGTGTCATCTCGGTCTGGCTGGCCAGGTCCTTGCGCTTGCCGATAATGCTGTCGAGCTCGGCCTGGGTTTCCGACAGCTGCTTCTCGGCTTCCAGGACTTCCTTCAGGTTGCCCGTGCGCCTGGCCAGAAGGTCGAGGATGCGCGCCTTGAGCGCCGTCAGGTTGGCGATCCTGGCGTCGACATCGATCACGGCGGCGGTCAGGTCTTCGCTGTCGCGCTCATGCTGCAGCAGTTTGCCGTGCTCCAGCATGGTCTTGAGAAAGCTGTCGAACGCTTGCGGAGGAATGCGCGCGGTCAAGGTGGCACTGGCGGGCGTGTACCTGCGCGCCTGCGACTGATCGGCGTTGAGCACGACGCAGGCGAGCTTGACGCAGGCCGCCTGGATGGCGTCGAAGTGCTTGTGCAGCTCGGCTTCGGGTGCTTCGAGCATCAGCTTGTGGCGCGTGGCGATGTAGCGCCGGGTTTGCTGCGCTGCGGGCGCATCTGCAGCCTTGCCTGCTGCAGCCGCGATTGCCGGTGCGGCGCCGACTTTCTCCAGCTTTTGCCCACAGGCGGACAGGAGGAGGGCGACAGCGATGCCGAGAATGATTTTCATGGGAGGGCGAGGAATGGATGTTGAAGGAATAATAACATCACACACGTGCCTGTTGGTAACCGGTGCAGGCTGGCGCTGCCGCGGTGGCAGCGCGGGGCCAGTGCCGGGCTGGCCCGCCTCCGGTCAGGCAGGTCCCGGCGTGCTGGCAACAGCAGCCGGGCGGACTTGCAGGGTACTGGTTTGCTGTTCGCCTGCGGAGCAGGCTAGCTGACCGTGGCCGCGCGCAAGCGGCGGGCGGCCTGGCGGCGGTCATAGCTTTCGATCAGCGCGTTTTGGGATATTTCGTCACCAATGCCGCGCAGCTTGAGAAAGCGCTGGGCGGCGTCGCTGCCGAAAGCGCGTTGCAGGGCAATCGCTTCGTGCAGCTGTGCTGCGGTTTCAAGGTCTTGGCGACGTTCTTCGTGACGGCGGTCTGCATCGTCCATGTTGTTCTCCTGGTTACTGTATTGCATTTATAACACGCAGAGAAAATGCATGCTGAATATGCGCGTACCGAACGCGGGTACTTACATTATCGTCAGGATGGCGTCGAACTTGACACTGAGTGCATGGATAGGAGAAGAAATCATGGACGCCGCGCTCTGCGTGCTGTCGGTGCCGCAGTTGCCGCAGTAGTGGCGCCGGTGTGGCGTTTGCGCAAAACTGCCCAGGTCCAGGTGCGGATGGCCGCAGCGCGCACAGCAGACGCAGCCGAGCGCCCCGCCGGCCGCGCGTGCCTCGGTGTACGCCAGCAGGGCGGGTGGGGTGATGTTGACCTGCACGATGTCGGTGCCGGGAAACAGCGCGTGCGTGGCGCTGGTGCACAGCGCCACTGCCGCGCAGCGGGCGGCCACGGGCGATGTCGCCCCGGCCGGCACGCTGGCCACGTCGATAGCGCCGTCGGGCGCGCTGGCGATGCTCACGCTGGCGCAGGCATCCAGGTCGATCACGGGCGGATGCAGGGCGTAGCCCATCTTGTCGGCGTGGCGTGCGCAACGCCGCTCGCCGCTGGCGGCCAGCGCGGCCAGGTCGGCCTTGACGCCCCAGTAGGTCTGGTGCGTGCGGCACCAGTGGCGCGCGGCGCCGTTGCGGTATTTGCCGGCTGCCACCAGCACGCAGTCCACGACGGCGTCGCTACCCCGCTCGGCCGGAAAATGGCCGGCGATTCGGCCGCTTGCGACCGCGATGTGGCCGACCGTGGCCTCATGCGGCCAGCAAATGCCGGCAACCTGCCGCGACATCAGTCGGCATGGGCCAGGTACAGTCCGCCTTTGCCGTCCGGCAGCCAGGTTTCGGCGATATCGGAACTGACATCGAAAAAGCCCACCCCGTGCCGGCCGGCCAGGCGGGTCACGGTGGCGTGCGCGTCGTCGATCTGGTTCCACGGAAAACTCATGTAGATGAACGCCGTGCCGATGGTGTAGTCGGTGTCGGTGCCATTGTCGTCCTCGTCTTCATCGTCTTCTTCATCATCCTCGTCCGCGTCCTCGCGCTCGTCGAGCGGCATGGCCGGGAAGGTCTGGACGATGTCGGCGTAGAACGCCTGCAATGCCGGGGTGGTGACGGCGGGGTCGGCGTACGAATGGTCTTCGCCCAGCTCGGTTTGTTCTTCATGCCACGCGAGGAAGGGTTCGCGTTTTTTTGGAGCGGCTTCTACTGCGAAAACCATCAGGTCGTAACTCATGCTGTGTGCCTTTATCGGGGTGGGGTGCGCTGGCGCTATTCTAGTGCAAGCGTGAGAATTTGAGCATTTTCCACCTTGCCATTCTGGTAAGATGTTCGCTCCCTAGCAACCCGGTCACTGCGCATCAACCGTGCCGCAGGACGCGACAATGACATCCACACCAGCTCAGCCAACCCGCGCGCGGCGCGTTCTGTTCGTCCATCAAAATTTTCCCGGCCAGTTCAAGCGGATTGCCTCGCACCTGGCGCGCGACCCCGCCTACGACGTGCTGGCGATCGGCAAGGAAGGCTGTCCCGGCCTGCCGGATGTGCGCACCCTGACCTACAAGCTGCACCGGACCCAGTCCAAGGACACGCACCACTATGCGCGCCCGTTCGAGGCCGGCATCCTGCACGGCCAGGCCTGCCTGCGCGTGCTGCTGGCGCTGAAGGAAAAGGGGTTTGTGCCGGACGTCATCATCGCCCACCCGGGCTGGGGCGATACCATGTT
This sequence comes from Telluria sp., assembly GCA_036386755.1. Classification (GTDB taxonomy): domain Bacteria; phylum Pseudomonadota; class Gammaproteobacteria; order Burkholderiales; family Burkholderiaceae_D; genus Telluria_A. The sequence continues at coordinate 95,995 of DASVVC010000015.1, read as the reverse complement.
CGTGCGCGAAGCGTTTCCGGATGCGCGGCTGGTGCACTTTTCCGAGTTCTACTATCACACCGACCACGCCGACGTCGGCTTCGACCCGGAGTTCCCCAGCACGATCGACGACCGGGCGCGGGTGCGCGCCAAGAATGCGCTGCAACTGCTTAACCTGGAAGCGTGCGACATCGCGGTCGCGCCCACGCGCTGGCAAAAAAGCCTGCACCCCGAGCCCTACCAGGACAAGATCGCGCTGATTCACGAGGGCATCGACACCGCTTACCTGTGCCCCAATCCGGATGCCTCCTTCACCCTGCCCAACGGCAAAGTACTGCGCTCGGGCGACCCGGTGCTGACCTATGTGTCGCGCAACCTGGAACCGTACCGCGGCTTTCATACCTTCATGCGCGCGCTGCCGGCCATTTTGGCCGACAATCCCGGCTGCGACATCGTGCTCGCCGGCGGCGACAGCGTGAGCTACGGCGCGCGCCCGGCCGGCGGCCAGAGCTGGCGCGAAAAAATGCTGGCCGAGGTCGCCATCGATGCGAGCCGCGTGCACTTCCTCGACCGCATTCCGTATGCGCGCTACCGCGACCTGCTGCAGGTGTCGGCCGCGCATGTGTACCTGACGTACCCGTTCGTGCTGTCGTGGTCGATGCTCGAAGCGATGGCCTGCGGCTGCCTGGTGATCGGCTCGGACACGACCCCGGTGACGGAAGTGATCCGCGATGGCGAGAATGGCTTGCTGGTCGATTTTTTCGATACCGCGGCGATTGCCGCCACCGTCGGGCGCGCCTTGCGCGAGCCCGAGCGCTTCGCGCCCTTGCGGGCACGGGCGGTGGCATCGATCAAGGCGGGCTATGCTGTGGAGGAGGGCATCGCCGGCTACCGCCGCCTGATCGACGCGGCCGCGCTGTAGCGCCGGCCCGCCGGGTCAGGCATCGGCCGGCACCCGCCCGCTGAAGTTGGTCTCCGCGCACCATAAGGTAGCGGCGCGCGCCAGCAGCACCGCTTCGGCATCGGCCAGCCAGCCGTCGGCATCGGCGATGCGCCACATTGCCTGCATCAGCTGGCGGCGCAGGTCCGGATGGCGGATTTCGTCAAGCAAGCCGTCGAGCACGGCGCCATCGATCCGCACTTCGCCGTGGGACGCCGAGGTCAGCAAGTCCTGGCAAAGCTCTTGCAGCAAGACCTGGAAGGCATCCTGGTCAAGGTCGATATGTTGCAGGATCTTGCTGCTGTCGAGGGCGGCAAGTTCGCTCTGCGCCAGATTGCCATCGACCACCATTGCCAAGGCAAGAACACGGCCTGCTGCTTGCGGGCTGTCTGTTTCGTAACGACGCATCGGGCTACTCCATTGGTGAATAAGGTGCGTGGAAAATGTCCACAGAAAAAGTATAGGGGCGCACGATATAAAGAAAAACTCGATTAATGCTAATTGATAGATCGGTTTTTTCGATGTGTTGACCGAAATTTTTTACCCTCTCACGGCGTGGACAATCCATGTGTGTGCGACCTGGTCGACTATCCCAGGCAAGTCGGTTTCATTGAGGAGCTGGAAATGAGCATTCTGAAATACAAAAGCTACGAAGGGAGTGCCGAGCTGGATATGGCGCGTGGCGTATGCCGTGGCAAGATATTGTTTATAAGCGGCCTTGTGACATACAAAGCGAGGCCGCAAAACAAAAAAGCCGCTCAAGGCGGCTTAGTTTGACATGCTAGACGATGGGGTGGCTGATGGGGCTCGAACCCACGACAACAGGAATCACAATCCTGGACTCTACCAACTGAGCTACAGCCACCATCGAATCTGCATTTTGTTCAGATGCTTCCTGAACAGAACGAGATTATACAAACATCTGAGCGAACTGGCAAATCAAAATGCGTTGAACGCAAATATTTTCAAATTACTACTTCGCGCACCGGCACATCGATGCCCAACAGGTTGGCGAACGCCAGCGACAACGCCGTTTCGCTGGCCGTGGTAAAGCCTTGCAAGGCGGCGCTGGACGCAGGCGCCACTTCTGCCTTGAGCGCATGGGTGCAGGCCGGCCCATCCCCACCCGTTTTGAGCACATGGGCGAACGCCGGCGCATCCGCAGCGCCCGGTCCAGCCGCGGCGCCATTGCCCGCATTGAGCATCCCGGCCGCTCCCAGCAGGCGCGCCAGTTGCCGCGCCACCGCGTCGCCGGTGTCGATCAGCACGACCTCGCGCGAGGTCGCCTTTGCGATGACCTCGTTCAGCGTGGCCAGCACGAACGGATAGTGCGTGCAGCCGAGCACCAGCGTATCGGCGCCCTGGTCCAGCAGCGGCGCCGCATAGCGCTCCAGCAGCGTCCTGATCACGGGGGAACCGAGCTCGCCCAGCTCGATCTGGTCCACCAGCCCGGGGCAGCCCTGCAGCAAAAACTGCGCATGGCTGCTTGCACTGATCTGGTCGCGCAGCAGCAGGAACTTGGCGCCGGCGATGGTCACGCTGGTCGCCAGCACGCCCACCTTGCCGTTGCGCGTGGCCGCCGCGGCCGGCTTGAGGCCAGGCTCCACCCCGACGATGGGCATGTCGGGATAGTGCGCGCGCAATACCTTGATGGCGGCCACCGTCGCCGTATTGCACGCCACCACCAGCGCCTTGGCGCCGTTGGCGACCAGGAAGGCCGCTACCGCCAGCGAGCGTTCGGCCACCACGCTTTCCGGCTTGTCGCCATACGGCGCAAAACCGGAATCGGCGAAGTACAGCAAATGCTCATGCGGCAGCTGCGCGCGGATATGGCGCAGCACCGACAAGCCACCGACGCCGGAATCGAACACGCCGATCGGCGCGGTAGCCGGCGCGGTAGCCGACGCGGTAGCCGACGCGGTAGCCGACGCCGTGGCCGACGCCGTGGCCGCCATGGGGACGCTCGCGGGTTTCACTCGCTCTTCACTCGTGCGTCTCAGGCCACGCTGACCGGAATCTTGCCGACGCTCGACAAGGACTCGATCTTTGCCGCCCATTCCTTAGGACCGGTGTTGTGCACCGAAGTTCCGTTGGAATCGACCGCCACCGTTACCGGCATGTCGACGACGTCGAATTCGTAGATCGCTTCCATGCCCATGTCGTGAAAGCCAAGCACCTTGGCGCTCTTGATCGCTTTCGAGACCAGGTACGCCGCGCCGCCGACCGCCATCAGGTAGGCCGACTTGTGCTTCTGGATCGACTCGATCGCCGCCGGACCGCGCTCGGCCTTGCCGATCATGGCGATCAGGCCGGTTTTTTCGAGCATCATGTCGGTGAACTTGTCCATGCGGGTGGCGGTCGTCGGACCGGCCGGGCCGACCGCTTCGTCGCGCACTGGATCGACCGGGCCGACGTAGTAGATCACGCGGTTCCTGAAGTCCACGGGCAATTCCTCGCCCTTGGCCAGCATGTCCTGGATGCGCTTGTGCGCGGCGTCGCGCCCGGTCAGCATCTTGCCGTTCAAGAGCAGGGTCTGGCCCGGAGTCCACGAAGCGACTTCTTCTTTGGTGAGGGTGTTCAGGTCGACGCGGCGCGATTTCTCGGTGTCCGGCGTCCAGTGCACATCAGGCCAGCTCGACAGCGCCGGCGGCTCGATGTAGCTCGCGCCCGAGCCGTCCAGCACGAAGTGCGCGTGACGGGTGGCGGCGCAGTTCGGGATCATCGCCACGGGCTTCGAGGCCGCATGGGTCGGGTACATCATGATCTTGACGTCGAGCACGGTCGTCAGGCCGCCCAGGCCCTGCGCGCCGATGCCCAGCGCATTGATCTTGTCGCACAGCTCGATGCGCAGTTCCTCGGTCTTGTTCTGCGGGCCGCGCAGCTTGAGTTCGTACATGTCGATGTCGTCCATCAGCACTTCCTTGGCCATCAGCATGGCTTTTTCGGCAGTGCCGCCGATGCCGATCCCCAGCATGCCCGGTGGACACCAGCCGGCGCCCATGGTCGGCACGGTCTTCATGACCCAGTCGACCAGCGAGTCGGACGGGTTGAGCATGACGAACTTGGATTTGTTCTCGGAGCCGCCGCCCTTGGCCGCGACCTTGACGTCGACGGTGTTGCCTTCGACCAGTTCCATGTGGACCACGGCCGGCGTGTTGTCCTTGGTGTTCTTGCGTTCGAACTGCGGATCGGCCACGATCGAGGCGCGCAGCTTGTTGTCGTCGAAGTTGTACGCGCGGCGCACGCCTTCGTTGACCGCGTCGGTCACGGTGCCGGAAAAGCCTTCGAAGCGCACGCCCATGCCGATCTTGAGGAACACGTTGACGATGCCGGTGTCCTGGCAGATCGGGCGCTTGCCTTCGGCGCACATGCGCGAGTTGGTCAGGATCTGGGCGATCGCATCCTTGGCGGCGTCGCTCTTTTCGGACTCGTAGGCGCGCGCCAGGTGTTGAATATAATCGGCCGGATGGTAGTAGCTGATGTACTGGAGGGCGGCGGCGACCGATTCGATCAGGTCTTCCTGCTTGATGATAGTCATGGCTATATTTCTCGTTGGCTTAGTGAGGGGTCTTGGACATGTTCTGGGTGCCGATCATGATGCGGTCGGTGTAGGCAATCGCCAGCGCCGAGAGCAGGAACACGATGTGGATCACGGTCTGGGCAATCAGCACCTGGGGTGTGTACGCGGCGGCATTAATGAACGTCTTGAGCAGATGAATCGACGAAATGCCGATGATCGCCATGGCCAGCTTGGTCTTGAGCACGGAGGCGTTGACGTGCGAGAGCCACTCCGGCTGGTCCGGATGGCCTTCCAGATGCATGCGCGAGACAAAGGTTTCGTAGCCGCCCACGATGACCATGATCAAGAGGTTGGAAATCATCACCACATCGATCAGGCCCAGCACCACCAGCATGATGATGGTTTCGGTCAGCTTGGTGGCCGGCTTCATGCCTGGCACGGTGACCGCGTCCAGGATGTGCTGCAATGAAGCGGCGTTGCCCATCGCGGCGCCGATCAGATCCTTCAGTTCCACCCAAAAATGGAAGACATACACGCATTGCGCCAGGATCAGGCCCAGGTACAGCGGCAACTGCAGCCAGCGGCTCATGAAAATGAGATTGTTTAACGGGGTCAGCTTGCGCCGCTCGTTGGGTAAAATCGGTTCAGACATGAATGCTTGGCTCCTGAGTAAGGCAAAAATTTTCGCTGCGTCATTTTACCAGCGCTTGGGCTTGCTGCAGATAGCCTGCTCGGTCAGTCGGCGTATTGATCTCGCGCAAACCACAGGCGTTCCGCTTTGGCGAGGGATTGATCTTATCGTTAATGCAAGTGACCATACCGCTTAGATGGGTGATCCATGCTTTAATGCCTTGTTGACCTTCTTCGCTGTTTTGCAACGTAAGGGCGCAGTAAGCGAGCGGGACTAAGGTTTTAGCAAATAACACCACTCATGGAGACTCAGCATGGCAGCAACAGATTCCCCCCAGCAGGAAAATCAGGGCTTGCAGGAAAGCCGCGTGTTTGCACCGCCAGCCGACTTCGTGGCCAAGGCCGCCATCTCCGGCATGGATGCCTACAATGCGCTGTGCGCCGAAGCGGCCTCCGATTACGAAGGGTTCTGGGCGCGCCTGGCGCGCGAGAATCTCGACTGGCACAAGCCGTTCACCTCGACCCTGGACGAGACCGACGCGCCGTTTTACAAATGGTTCGATGACGGCGAGCTGAACGTCTCGTACAACTGCCTCGACCGCAACCTCCAGAACGGCAACGCCGACAAGACCGCCATCATCTTCGAAGCCGACGACGGCAGCGTCACGCGCGCCACCTACCAGGAGCTGTACGAGCGCGTCTGCAAGTTCGCCAACGGCCTCAAGTCGCGCGGCATCAAGAAGGGCGACCGCGTCATTATTTATATGTCGATGTCGATCGAAGGCGTGGCCGCCATGCAGGCGTGCGCGCGCATCGGCGCCACCCACTCGGTGGTGTTCGGCGGCTTTTCGGCCAAATCGCTGCAGGAGCGCATTATCGATGCCGGCGCGGTGGCGGTCATCACGGCCGACGAACAACTGCGCGGCGGCAAGCACCTGCCCTTGAAAAGCATCGTCGACGAAGCGCTGGCGCTGGGCGGCTGCGACAGCATCAAGAACGTCATCGTCTACCAGCGCACCGGCGGCAACGTTGCCTTCACCGAAGGGCGCGACCTGTGGCTGCACGAACTGGTGGCCAGCCAGGCCGCCGAGTGCGAGCCGGAATGGGTGGGCGCCGAGCATCCGCTGTTCATCCTGTACACCTCCGGCTCGACCGGCACCCCGAAAGGCGTGCAGCATGCCAGCGGCGGCTACCTGCTGTGGGCCGCGCTGACCATGAAGTGGAGCTTCGACATCAAGCCGCAGGACGTGTTCTGGTGCACCGCCGATATCGGCTGGGTTACCGGCCACAGCTACATCGCCTACGGCCCGCTGGCGGTGGGCGCGACGCAGGTCGTGTTCGAAGGCATTCCGACCTACCCGAACGCCGGACGCTTCTGGGACAACATCGCCAAGCACAAGGTCAGCATTTTTTACACGGCGCCGACGGCGATCCGTTCGCTGATCAAGGCGGCCGATGTCGACCCGAGCGTGCATCCTTCCAAGTACGATTTGAGCAGCCTGCGCCTGCTCGGTTCGGTAGGCGAGCCGATCAATCCGGAAGCCTGGATGTGGTACTACAAGAACGTGGGCGGCGAGCGCTGCCCGGTGGTCGATACCTTCTGGCAGACCGAAACGGGCGGCCACATGATCACGCCGCTGCCGGGTGCGACGCCCATGGTGCCCGGTTCGTGCACCTTGCCGCTGCCGGGCATCATGACCGCGATTGTCGACGAAGCCGGCGCGGACGTGCCGAACGGGCAGGGCGGCATCCTGGTGGTCAAGCGGCCGTGGCCATCGATGATCCGCACCATCTGGGGCAATCCGGAGCGCTTCAAGAGCAGCTACTTCCCGGATGAGCTTGGCGGCAAGATGTACCTGGCCGGCGACGGGGCGATCCGCAACAAGGAGACCGGCTACTTCACGATCACCGGGCGCATCGACGACGTGCTCAACGTGTCGGGCCACCGCATGGGCACCATGGAAATCGAATCGGCGCTGGTGGCCAATCCGATGGTGGCCGAGGCGGCGGTGGTGGGCAAGCCGGACGACACCACGGGCGAGTCGATCTGCGCGTTCGTGGTGCTCAAGCAGGCGCGCCCGACCGGGGAAGAAGCCAAGAAGCTGGCGCTGGAGCTGCGCAACTGGGTAGCCAAGGAAATCGGCCCGATCGCCAAGCCGAAGGAAATTCGCTTCGGAGACAACCTGCCCAAGACACGCTCGGGCAAGATCATGCGGCGTTTGCTGCGCGTGCTGGCCAAGGGCGAGACGATTACGCAGGACGTGTCGACCCTGGAAAATCCGGCGATCCTGGAGCAGTTGAAGGAAGCGTCGTAGGGGGGAATGCAAATTTCTTCATACTTGGCAGAATCTTTGCTATAATCTGCGGCTTCGCGAAGGCGGAGATGTAAAGCAGGAGAGATGGATGAGTGGTTGAAGTCGCACGCCTGGAAAGCGTGTATAGGTTCATAGCCTATCCGGGGTTCGAATCCCCGTCTCTCCGCCAGGAACACTAAGCCCCTGATTTTAGGGGCTTTTTCTATTGCCCAGCCCGTTTTCATTCCTTGACGTTTCTGGCTCCGGGAATGTCCAGGGAATTTTTAGCCAGTGCGGCCTCCATCTTCTCCATTTCCCGATCATCGTCGTCGCTGCTGATCCATTTGGCGTAGACCGTGAAGAACATGCGAAGACTATGGCCCAACTGCTTGGCCAAGTACCCCGGCTTGGCGCCGCTCATGAGTCCGATTGTTGCAAAGGTGTGGCGCATGTTGTACGGGCGGCGATACCGGATGCCAAGCTGCTTCAAGGTGATCTCCCAAAAACTTCGAACGTCCGTAATTTTTGCGTACCCCCAAGGCTTGCTAGTTTTTGGGTCGTGGAAAACATGCCCGCCACCCTCCACGCGCGCGCCGACGAGCTGCGTGTACACCTTCTGCCGCTGCAGCGCCTCCATAGCCAGCTTCGTCAGCTTCACTACCCGCGCCTCATAAGTTTTCGTCGAGTCCGCTTCCTCATCGTACACATTCGCCCCGTCGATCAGCATTTCCTTCTTCTGGAAATCGATATCCCCCCATTTCAGCGCGATACCTTCGGAGGTCCGCAGTCCGGAAAAGAACATCAGTTGCACGAAGTTTAAGATTTGCTCGTCTCGATGCGCCCGAAGGTGATCCAGAATTTGGTGCGCCTCCGCGAGGTCGAACGGGTCCGGGCCTGGTCGTTGGTAACCGGCGCGCGCTACTTCTTCGCACGGGTTTTCGGTTATCAGCTTGTCACGCTTCGCGAATTCGAACACGCCCTTAATCAGCGACAGTTCGTTGTTCCGGCTTTTCCCGCTCTTCCAGGTGCCAGCCTTGAGCGCCTCTAGAATGTCCGAATAGCCTACCTCGGCGATCGGCTTATTCGTCAATTTCTTCTTCCAGAAATTTTCAAGGCGCCTGCGATACTGATCCTTCGTTGATGCCTTTATTTCATGCAGCCTAATCCATTTATCCATTACATCGAACAGCATCGGCACGCATTTGCCTGCTTCGTTCGCGCGCGGGGAATGCGGGAAATAGTCCTGATAGCTGAACGTGCCCTCTACAATTTTGCGCCTGATTTCCGCTGCGATCCTGGTCGCGTACTTTGCGTTCGCCGGCGTCGGCTGCATCGGCTCATCATTGAGATAAAGCGTTTCCTTGCACGAGCGCCCCCTGTACGTAAATCGCACGCGAATGCTGCTTTCCCGCAGTTCTATGCCGCCTGTTCCACCCATTTGTAATACTCCTGGACATTCATTGTGATACGGCCGTCTGGCGCTTTTTTGTAGTGCTTACCTTCGAGCCAAACGCCATCTTCCATTTTTCGCCGGACCGCCTTATCGGTGTAGCCGGTCAGCGAACAAAACATGGGGATCAACACCCACTGCAATTGAAACTGAATAGAAATATCCGTCACTTGTCGTTCTCCTGTTCGTTATCAGTATCCAACTCAAGCCAAGCCGCCGGCATTCCCACTTCGTCACCATCGTCCTCTGGATCGATCAGCGCTTCCGACACGTCATCACCATCATCATCGTCGTCCTGGTCCACGAGCACCGGCATGGCCGGCTCGATTGGCGCTTCGAAGATCTTCTCCCAGGCGTCATCCGAGGTCTTGCCCGGCCGGCGTGCGCTGCGCTTACTCATAGCTGCCTCCCTCCCAAAACAAACGCGGCTTGCTTGGCTGTCCGCCCTCTGGCTTGATGCCTGCTATCCGCAATTTCGTCGCCGGGTCACTCAGATAAACACTGAGGAAATCGTAGAGATTCTGCGCTTGCTTGTGCGAAAGAAAGGCTCTTACACCTCCCTCCGCGTACTCGATACGCACTTCCAGGGCTGTAGCAAGTCTTGCATGGCCGTCGAAATAAACCGCCCCGTTGTCGTCCGTTACCATTTTGAGAATGCTCATTGTTTTTCTCCCGGCGATAGCTCTGTTGCTACAGGGGCGGCGGGCAGTGGTCCGAACTTCGGTTTCGCCGCCTGCTTGGCGCGGATCGCGTCGACTTTCGTCCAGATGCGCGCAAGCTCGACCTCTGCGGCGTCATGCATATCCAAGCCCTGCGCCAGGCAAAGCGCTGCCAGCGTTACCATCACGCCGCCGACCTCTTGGTGCTTCTCGCCGACAGGGCGGCCAAAGGTGTAATCGACCAGCTCGTGCGCCTCGGCGGCGGTCATGCCGCATGCCTGCACAAGCTCGGTCGCTTCCTCAAAGAACCGGTGATTGCGCTCCTCGGCGTCGCCGGCGATCATCGGCCCGAAGCACGCCATCATCCAGGGCTGCACGCGATGCTGGAAGGGCGCGCGTGCCGGCTCCGCATGCCCTGCTGGCGCAACAGCGGCGCGGTCAGCGAGGACGTAGGCGTGCATCATGTCCGGCGTGTAAAGCGGCTCGCTGCCGTCGCCGCATCCGTTGTACCGCGTTTCAGGCAGCGGCGGCAAATCCCCCGCTGGCGCATCTGGCGCAGCTCCGGCGCCAACCGGAAGAAACCCGGCCGCTTCCAACTTCGCCCTCACATTCGCGATTACAGTAGGGGCATCCGCACGCTTCATCGCTGGCGCATCTGGCGCGCTGGCCTTTCTCACGGATGAGCATTCACAAAACCAAGCGCCGCATACTTGGCATTGATCGTCGCGGGATGGCGCGCTGGCATTCGGTGCAGGCGGGCGCACGATTAGTTCGGTCAGGTAGCAGCCTTCTTTGGCGTCGTTCTCGATGTAGTCGTCCGCTTCGTCCTTGTCGAAATAGGCGGTCCCCAACTCAAGCTCGCCATCGGGCAGCGTAATAAGCCATGCCACGGTGTCGTCCGGCACCTCATCAGCGCTGGGCGCGGGGGCAGCCCAGCGCATATCGTTCTTCCAATCGATTTGAAGCCCGCGCCAGGACTCTTGCGCATTGTGCCGCACCCATCCATCGCGCACGCGTTGCTCTAACTCAGCTCCGACGAAAACGGGGCGGTCATCGAGATAGCCGAGAGGGGCCCCTTGGTCGCCTTCGGGGAAGGCATCAGCGCTGGCCGCACGCTGGGCGATCTCAAGCTCGGCGGTTAGTTGCGCGTTTGCTGCCCGCTCGGATGCCAGCATGCCCGCCGCACCGAGATTCGTTTCCACTTGCTTTTGAACTTCGTTCAATTGGCTGCGCAACGCCTTGACCAGAGTTTCATAGGCGTTGATGCGCTTACGCTCGCCGTCTTCCGGGGCCGCACGCTGGGCGATGTAGGCGCGCAGGTCTGCAATTTCGGCTTCCATGAAGCTATCATGTTTGTAGCCGGTATAACGATGCCCCAATTCGGCGAACGCCCGCTCACGCCATGTCTTTGGCAACGCCGTATCAATGCTGCCCTGCGCTGGCGCGGCTTGGATGGCGGCGAGCACGTCTGGGCGCCACAGCCAATTCCCGCCCTTGTGTTGGACAAGTTCGCCTTGGACAGGCGCGTGGCGGGTCAGCGCGTCGATGGCGGCTTGAATGGAATTCTTACTCATGTGTGTAGCTCCCGATTTGTCCTGGTTCGTTACTGCCCGTGCAGTCGTTCCGGTGGTTGGCTGCGTGTGGGCAGCGTTTATTCCCGCACATGGCGCACAGAATCATGCGATTGGGGAAAAGTTCGTGTGGGTGACAGGTGGCACAATGGCATCCGGGTAGCGCGTCCAAAACGCCGAGCGCGCGTCGCGCATGGAAAGCGACATCGTCGCCGCTTACCTGCATACCTTTGCGCCTGATGCACCAGTCCAAGAAACTACGCACTTCCCGATCCTGTCGTGCGGTGATGTCATCCGAATCCGTGGCGTTCGGCGCACTTGGCATGCCAATGACCGAGACGGGCGCGACCGTCGGGGCGGGCGTGGCGAGGGAGGTGCGCTCATCCGGCATGCTGCTGCCCGGCGATGGTGCGACCTGAAGGGCGGCGAGAGTGTCGCGGCACTTCTGCATCGTCGCGACATGCTGCTGAATACGCATGGTGAAATGATTTATCATCGCCAGGGTGTCGGTTAGCGCATCGATGGCGGCTTGAATAGGGGATTTGCTCATTTATTTTTGTCCTTGTACGCGCAAGTGAGGGTTACGCCAGTGGCGGGTTTTGAAAGTCCTACGATCTCGATGCATTCCGCCATGCTCTTCATGGGGAACTCGATGCGAACGGTGGGCGTCCAGGCCGTGGCTGCTACGAGGTACAGCATGATGACGACGTTCATTTCGACACCCCCTCGATGTGTCCCGCGATAGCCAGGGCGTCGGCCACGCACGCATCGAATGCCTCGATCACGTCGTCCGACAGATGACCTTCGCCAGCGATGTCAAAATCGGCTCCGTTCGGATCGCTGAATGCCACCCAGCCACTATCACGCTCCACGCCGATCGTGATCACGTAGCCCTCGGGCAGCTCCGCGCAGCAGCGGTTCAGTGCATCTGCCAGCGCGCCGCCTGGTTCGTCCGCCGCCACAGACGTGACCGGGATGGTGGCGAGGGCAGTCAGCGCTCTTTTAGCAAGAAATTTCATGCTGCGGATTGCCAATTCCTCACCGGCATCACCCGGGTAGTCCTTGATAGTAGTGAGGTCGTCGATAGCGTCTTGAATGGGGGTGGTCATGTGGAACTCTCCTTTGGCGAATAGCCTTCAACCAAGCGCTTGATAGCGCAGTCCTCGCCGAGCGTGCCGACGAAGTACTGTGTGCCGCCGTGCCCGCGCAGCTCGTGAATTTTGTAGATGTAGGCACGCGGCGTCATAAGTTCGCCGCTCCCAGAATGCGCCGGAACGCCTTCCCAGCGAATGTAGGTGCGGCGAGTGCTGACGGTGCACACCTGTCCGTCAAGTGGTCCGCCGAGCATAAGCACGTTGACGGTGCTCATACAGCGCCGCCCTTGTTGGGCGCGTCGATCTCCAGGCCGCCGGCGGTAAAGCCGCGCTCGACGCACGCGTTCCTGGCAGCGATCATCAGCGGCGACTCCTTGGCCGTGGGCGATGGGTGCAAGGCGCGCTCGTTGTCTGGAAGCTCGGCCATCTGATCTGCGGTGCGGACCAGCGCGCGGACCACATCCATCGGGTCGACCTCGTATTCTGGGTCTGGCGGGGCGACCGAGGCGATAGCGAGCCGCTGCTCCGCCTCCCACTGCATTTCCATCGCGATACCGCGATAATCCCAGTACATCTCCTCGGCTTTCGCGAAGGCGTCGTACAGCTTGTCGTCGGTGCTGAACACTTCGCGCAGCTTATCCATGTCCCAGTAGGCGCTGCCCTCATCGTCAGGCGAGACTGGCGAACTCCATCCTGTCAAGTCGCCCAACGCGTCCTCGGCGTCCATCCCAATGATGATCTGCACCGCCTCCGCCCGGCCCTCGGCACGTGATGCCAAGATAATGCTGCGCAGGTCGTTCGCACCGGCTGACGCCTCCAGCTCCGCGACGCGCGCGATCAGCGCAAGCACGACGGTCGGGTTGGCGGCGGCGATGTAAGCGGCGTTGTCGCGGACCGGCAGATATTTGCAGCTGGTAGCGCAAATCTGGTGAGCGTAGTCCTCAAAATCTCGCATGGGATTTGTGCTCCCGCCGATATTCCGGTCGGCATGGCCGGCAGGAATAACCCAACGCTCAAACTTCGCTATCCACGGCCCTGGCGTGGCCGCTTCCGCAAGCCGCTTCAATTCTGTCGTATCCATATATTCCTCGTTTCGTTATTCAGGCTGCTTTTGCAGCGATACCAGCGGTGCGTCGATCGGTGTCGGGTCGCCGGACAGGTACACGACCATGTCGATGCGACCGCCGGCCCGTTGCGCGCTGACCGTGTGAATGTGCTCGACCTTTCCCGCGACCTCGACCGGGTGGCCGTTTTGCAGCGCGGCCAGCAGGATCCGTTGGTGCTTGTGCTCGGGCAGCTCCGAGCGGGAGAAGTTCGGCGGCGGCAACTGGCTCATCCGATGTCCCTCAGGCGGGTCAACCCGGTGTCGCATTCGTAAATCTGGTCAGCCGGCGCGCCCGACGCTTCGATCAAGCGGCACTTGTGATCGATCAGGTATTTGTCGCGGCGGATGCCCATGGCCTGGTCAGCGAACGTCAGCACAAAGCTGGTGAACATGACCGCGCCGAGAACTGCCAAAATAGCATTTGGCTTCATAGTTGATCTCCTGCTGTGATTGGAAGCTGGCGCGGGTCCGTTGACGCCAGGGTGTAGACGAAGGTGCGGCCCGTTTCGGTGTCGCGCTCGTCGCAGTCATTCATCCCGGCCAGCACTGCGGCGTGCGCGGCGGCCTCGCAGATTTTGGTTGCCTGGCCGCGAAACATGCAGCCCGCGCAGTCGCCGGCGCCGACGGCCGCCAGCTTCGCCCGGAACTGCTTTGCTACAGGGTCGAGCGGCGCGGCATCCTGGCCCAGCCAACGATGGACGGCGACGAACCCTTTCATCATTTCACCGTGGCGATCAGGGCGACGAGATCCAGGTCCGAAGCACCTGGGATCGAGTAATACCCGTTCACGTGTGCGCGGTGCACAGCCTCGGCGATGGCGAGCTCGCGCGCGGCAACCGCGTATTCGGTGCGATATGCCTCATGGCCTGCGCGGTGCGCGTCCGCAATCGCAATGAGATGGTCGTCCTTGCGCACTACCTGGCCGACGTCGATTGCGTGGCGCAGCGCCGCATCGGCAACGGCTTTCACTTGGGTTTCGGTAATAGTCAGGCAACCACGCCGGCCAGATGCATCGATGGCGGCCATCGCTTCGCCCCAATCCATCTGCGATTCCGGATAAACCGGCGCTGGCGATGGCCAGTAACAGTCATAGAGCGAGGTTTCGCTGCGGCACATCGATGTCGCCACCCACTCCATGCCGGTCGGCGTGACTAGCGTATCGCCCACGAACACCGGCTTGCCGTCGATGATGTCGAGCGGGGTCATGACAAGATGTGTGTCGTCGTGCGCACCATTGGTGCCGCCGGCATTCCAGCCCATCACTTCCTGTGTGCTGTTGCCAATGATGCCGATGATTGAAAGGACGTGCTTGCGATCCCACGTCAGAATTTCGACTGTCTCGCCGTTGACGCAGCAGAAGGGAGCGCCGGCACGTGCGTGCTCGATGCTGAAAGGGCGAGTGTGTTCTGGTTTCATATCGTTCATCCTCAAGACTTCGTGCCGCGCGGCGGCGGTTCGTGAAACTCGACGCCATGCTGGCCGCCGAATGCGTGTACCTGGTCCAAGTGCTGGGCAAAGCCCTTGATCGTCAGATCGGTGGTGCTGCCGACTAAGATGCGGCTGCCGTCCGGGCCGAAGTCCCATTTGCGGTAGTCTTCGCGCCGGCACAGCTCCGGGTCATACTCATCTGGCAAAAATTCCTTCTTGAAGTGCTCATGCCACACCTCGGCGCTGTACTGCCGCTGCCCAACCCATACCTGCTCTGCGATGTCTTTGAGCGGCCCGACCCAAAGTAGGGCGTTCTGGTCCAGCTTCCGGGTCTTTACCTCTTCGCCCAGGCGGAACTCCAACGGCTTCTTTTCATCCAGCGGCGCGTTGCGCAGCACCGCTATCGCGCGCTCCACCTGCTCCGCTTTACGCAGGAGCACCTTGCGCACTTCGAACTTGGGGCGCGTCATGGCGGCGCCCCGGCTGGCCGATTGAACGCATTGATCGCCTCCTTCGACGCGCCTGGCAACAGACGAATCTTTATTGGGCCATTTCGTCCGTCGCCATCCATCACGGCATGCATTTCGCGCTTATCTTTGGCGTTCAGATTGCGCCACTTGGAGACGTAGCAGTCGCCGTGCCAGATAGCCTGCGGACCATCCGCCTGGCTTGGGCCAAAGGAAAACCCGCGCTCGCGCAGCCATTCTTCTGCGGCGCGCGATGCCGCGAACTCCCCCTGGTTATTGAAAGTGATGACGTCGCTCATGCAGGTACCGCCTCGGCAGCCAGCAACGCGTTCATGACCAGCGCCTCGGCGTGGTCGCGCTCGACACGGGCGGCGTCGTACTGCTCGATGCCCCAGGCCAGCGCGTACATGCACCAGACCATGCTGAAGGTGTAGTCCTTCATGCGGTGCTCCCACAGGTCTTCAAAGTGCCAGCTGTCGCGCGACCCGCTGCTGTCGCGATCCCGATAGCTGAACTCGTGAGCGGCCCATAGTGCGCGCTCAACACCGCCATCCTCCAGCGCACCGAAAACTTCATCATCAACTGCCTCCCAAAGGGCGCGGCGGCCGTCGGCGTCCAGTGAGTCTTCCAATTTGGCGCTGCGCATCCAGCGGACGCGGTACTGGTTGATCACGCGGCGGAACTCGGCTTCGTCGTATTCCATTGCCTTGCCGCCATCACGGCCACCGTCCACCGCAATAAGCTTCTCGGTCCAATACCCGGGATTGATGGCGAGGCGCCGGCCACACTGACGGTTGTATTCCCGATCGGTGCGGAAGAACTCGAACATGTCCGTCGTGCGTTGGAACACGTAAGTGCCCATGTCGCCGGTGTAGCAGAGAACGCCCGGCCAGGTGATCAAGTCGAAGTGCATGTTGCCTGTGCCTGGCTGCTTAAAGCGGATGTGACGATTCACACCGTCGTCGCGGATCACGGTCATCGTGTGCTGGGCGACGTCGCGCAGGAAGCGCTCCTGGGTGCATTCGTGGCTCATGCCGCATTCCCGTCTACCGCCGGCGATGACTTAAGCACGCCCATGTTCTTGCACGGGTATTTGTCGCCGAACGGCTTGATGTGCTTGTAGAAGTGCTTGCCGACTGATTCAGCACCGGCAAACGCAGCGTAGTCGTCAGCCGAAAAATTCGCGTACTGGTACACGTTGCCCGGCGCGCCCTTGTGGAAGAATTGCACGGCTAACGTGTTCGTTTCGGTGCAAAAACCGATAGCCGCGATCTGCGACGAGGTGACAGGCGTCAGGGTGATGCGTGGTGCTTGCGCGACGATGCTCATGGGTTTCTCCAGGTGGTGGGGTAGGGGTTATGCAGCGCAGGCCAGTGCGCCGGCACGCGCGTCCGCGATGAAGCGCTCGAGCCGGGGAATCAACTCGCCGACTTCCATGTCGTGCTCGGCGCCAAACGCCACGATGTCGTCATCGGTCATGCCGGTGTCGACCACGGCGTCAATAATTTCGGTCGCCGGGCGCGGTGCTGGCGGCCAAGCTGCGGCCGGGGTCAATCGGACCTTCGGCACGGTGGCGCGCGGGGCAGGCTCGGGCTCCACCTGCTGGACCGGCTCGGCACTTGCCAAGGCAGCCTGGGCGGCGGCAATGCGGGCTTGCTCGGCTGCCGCGGCGGCCTTCTGGCGCTCAACCTCGGCTTTAGCGGCTGCCGTCTCGGCCTTGGCACGCTCTTCGGCGGCGATGCGCGCACGCAGCTCTTCAGCCTTCTGCGCTTCGGCACGCTGGTGATCGGCGATGCGGGTCGTCACCACCAGCTGGAAGTCGTCCATGGGCTTGGCGATGATCTGCTGCAGGTCCATCAGGAGGAACTTGTGAGCGCCGGCGTGCTCCGCGCACCAAGCTTGCTTCGCCCGGTAGTCGGCGGCCGTGGTGTTGGTGGCGATCTTGGCGCCGGCCAGCAATGTGTCAACCGCATCGTGCAGGCTGGCCAGTGTCCGCTTGTTCTTCATGGCGCCGGCGAAGTCCGGGGCGGCAGCGAACAGGCGGATCGGGCGGATCTCGGCTTCCAGCACTGCGACGTGCTCGGAATAGGCCAGCTTGGCTTCGGCTAGGATCGTTTCCTTGATCTCGGTCTTGCGCTTCGTGACCAGCTTTTCCAGCATCAGGCGCTTGGCGCGCAGCTGGTCCTTGACCAAGTCGATCGTGCGCATCAGGTCGTCAATGCTGGCGGTCTGCGCAATGGCGGCCGACTTGGTCGCTTCCAGGTTGTTTTCGGCAGCAGCGCAGAACTTGACGGTCGCCTCGGCGTTGGCGAAGTCCTCATCGCTTTGCAGATCGATCTTGATGTTGGCGATGAAGCGCTCGGCCGCCGCTTTGAACGTCGGCAGGTTGCTATTCGCTACCTCGCCGCGAATATGAACGACCAGAGCAGGGAGGGCCATGATTGCGTCGGCCTGCGGCTTCTCCGCCAGCTGGCGCGGGACGTACTCGGCCATGTCCTTCGCGAACTGCTCCCAGCCAGCACGTATCCGCTCGAACCATACTGTGTCCGGATACACCCACATGTAGACCATGTTCTCGGCGGTGCCGTCGGATACGACGAACAGCAGTTTCTCGGCGCCGGTCACCATTAGGATCTGCTGGCACTGTGGCATATGCTCTTCCGGCAAAGTCTCAGCACTCACGCTGGCCGCCAGCGCCGCTGCCCACTGCTTGTGTTCAAAAGCAATTAATTGGCTTAGCGTCAGCCCGTCGCATGAGGCGGACAGGCGGCCGTCCGAACAGGTTACGGGATAGAGGTCGTCCTGAATGATGGCTTCAATAAGCGGACGCGCGGCTGCCTCGACCTCGTGACCGTAGTCCAAGACGTTGAACTGAACCCAATCAGAAAATTCTTTTGCCAAGCCGGTCGATTTCATCGCCAGCAACTCATTTCGGCTAACCGTCTTCGACAGACCCAGCATTGCTGCCGCCTCACTGGCGCCGTTGTGATCGAGGCGAAACTGATGCCAAGCGTTAGTGCCCTGAACTAATTGATGAATTTCCATATTATTTGCCCCTGTTGTTTTCGAGATAGCCATGCTTCACTTCAGCCTCTTTCCGAGCCGCCACTGCCGCATCAAACGTTTTAAAATGTCCGACGTAGAGGCTTGCGCAGCTGACGGAATAACCATTTTTATGATTGGTGACCCCGGCAACTCCTGTTCGATTGTTTTTTGCGATGCGGCGGTTTCTTTGATTGCCGGAAAGCGTCGTTATCCGTAGATTCGCTAACCGGTTATTAAGTCCGTCTCCATCAAGGTGATCGATACACATGCCATCAGGGATGGCGCCGTTGACCATCTCCCAAATGACTCGGTGCGTGTAGTGCCGCTTGTGGAACAAGACGAATGACCTGTAGCGTCCGTCGTGTTTTACTGATCCGACTTCTTGGCCCACCGCTGTTTTTGGCCCTGGCCGTTTCACCTTCCATGACAAAACCCCTGTGATTTCGTCGTAGCGCAAAAACGCATTCCAATCTGTACTCATCAATCGCTCTCACGAGTCCAAGAGTGGATTGTTAAGCGCTGATCTTCGGTGAGTTGGTCCCGCGTCTGAATCATGGCAATCACCTCGTCGGGGCTCTTCCCAGACAGGATCAAATTGCGCCACCCAGCCTTCTTTGCCGCGAAGGCTTCGTCGGACAGCACTTGCAACTGCTGGCGACCGCCGGCTTGGCTGCCTTGCTGGCCTTTTTCGAGTACTTCGCTGCCGTCTTCCTGCTCGGTGACGATCACGACCTCGCCGTCGAAGGTGAAGTCTTTGCCGGCGTCGACGGCCTGGGCCACCTCCATCGCGCGGATCACCTCGATCGATTTCGGCATGTACTTGAGCACCTGCAGCAGCACAACCTTGCGGGCGTACATTTCCATGTTCTGGCCGTTGTTGGTGAGCGCGTAGTGGCTACCGCCGACCTTGTTGTATTTGTTCAGGTGGCGCACCGCGCGGTCCATCGTCCAGACCTCGATGACCGGGTACTGGCTGCCTTGAACGCGACCGATGGCGTACACGTGGGTAATGCTTTGCCAGTCGTCTGCGTCGCTTTCTGGCTGGTGCTTCACGAACGGGTTATCGCCCAGCGCCCAGTCAAACTTATCGCCGCGGTAGACAGCGCCGGTCCAGACAGTGGCACGGCCGGCGCGGGATACCAGATCGACCAAGCCTTGCCAGCCGGGCACGAACGTCGCCTTGCCCTTGTACGGGACCAGGTAGCCCTGTCCGCCCACACCGATCTCCAGGCCCAGCTGCGCAGCGATGACCACTGAGGCGAAAATGCTGTGCATGTCGCACTTTTGAAGCGCCGCGTTCTGGCTGAATGACGTCATGGTCAAGCGCACCATACGGTCGGCCGTGATGTGCTTTGGCAGAGCGAGGGCGATCTGGCCCTTGTACTGCTCCATGAAATCGTTGAGGCGCTTGGCCGGGCTAACTGCTACTTGATTCATTGCGTTCTCCGTTACAGGTTGATGTATTTGATCGCCAGGATCAGCGCGTCGTCGCGCCGGAATCCCCAGCTGCGCCACTGCTGGTACTTCCGCAGCAGCTTCATTTCGTTTCGGTCGTCGCCGGCGTCGTGTCGGGCTCGTCGTTGTGCGCCAGGCTGTAGGCTGCAATGACCAGCAGCACGATCGCCATGTCGGTCGCCAGGCGACCAAAGCGCCGGATCAGGTAGAACTCGCGCAGCCTTCTCATGGCAGCATCCAGGCGACAAAGTCGGACAAGGCTTGCGCCATGGAGATCAGCAGCAGGGCAGCGATGGCGTTCCGGGCCGGGTGCTTCGTTGTGTAGCGGCTCATGGCTTGTGCTTTCCGTTGCCGTAACACTTCCAGCATTGGCTGTCGCTGCCGTGGTAAGGCCCCTGAGAGTAGATGCGTCCACGGCCGCTGCATGTGTTGCAGTGGACAAGCTCGCGCTCGGCCTTCAGAGCAGCCTTGGTTTCTGACAGCTCGCCGATCAGCGGGTTCTCAGGCTGGTAAAAGGCCATGCCGTAGTTTTCGTGGGCGCTCTCGACGTTCGCGGCGATGGTGGCAATCTGCTCGCTTGTGGCTTCGATGCCAGCCTCATCCAGCGCCTCGCTGACTACCTCATTCCAGAAATCAGCGGCGCTCATGGCGCGGCCTTGGCTGCGAGAATGGCGGCGTCGATGGCCTTGTCGAGTTCGTCGGCGACGATGTTGCCGCACGCATCAAGGATCGGAAACTGGTCGAATTGCGGACCGCACACACGCAGCCAGCGATACCGCGCCGCATCGAGCTTGTCCTGCTCGCTCGGGCCGGCCGGCTGGACGGGCGCGGCGAGCCAGCCATTACGGAATACCTGCCAATCGTGGTCCACCATCTTGTCCAAGAACTCGGGATTGGCGTCATCGTGCGAAATCAGCTTTTTCAGGAAAAGGTCGGGCATCAAGCCGCGAACGGGACAGTTGCGAACTGTAGCCTCAAAGGCTGCAATCGCGCGTAGCTCGCTCGGCGCTGCCTGCTGCACCGGGGCGGGGGCGGTAGTAGGGCGAGGCGTTGGATGCTCCTGCCCGTCATGAGCCATGATCAGGCCCAATTGGACGATTGCCCTGTCGATGCGAGTGCGTTGCGCCGCCACATCGATATCACGGGTTCCAACGTCGCCGAAGTTCGGACGAATGGCGTTCAGCAGGTTTATCAGCTCGGCGGTCAGTTCGGTAGGCGCTGGCAAGCCGCCCATTCCCACCACCACAGGCGCGGCGATGGACTTGAGGGCGCGAATGCGCTTGCCGATGATTCGACATAAGCCGCCTTGACGCAAAGGCAAGTACTCTTTGCTGGTCGAGTCTGCTACGGCAGCCGCTTCCTCCAGTGCCGCATCCCTTGCCGCGCTCGGCATGCCCGGCACCGCGACCGTGCGCTGGTAGCCGTCAGGGCCGGGGGCGATGGCTGCGCTCCAGGCGGGGGCGTGGGGTGCGGTGGCGAGCTTGCGCAGCGATGTAGCCATTTGCCACGCGAAGTCTCCAGCGAGAGCGTTGCGGCCAAAGTCGCCCCGGATGTAGCTGTGATAGGTGCGGTCCGTGAAGTTTGCCTCCATAAACGAAACGAGGTATTCGCGCGCTTCGTCGATCGTCATCTTTTTCTGTTCGTTCATCGTGATTCCCTGTGGTTATTTCGTTTGAGTGCCGAGCGCAGTACGGCTTTGCGCCATCAGCGTGTTGCGCATGTGCGCATCTACTGGTTCGCCGCATGCCCAGCAAGGTTGCTTGGCACTCAGCCACTCAATGCGCTCCCGGTGGTTGGCGATGTTTTCTGCATCGCGGCTCGCTTGTATTGCCTTCGCCATTTCGCTTGCCATGATCAGCTTTCAGTAAGTGCGCCAGGCGGCGCGGTTATTGGTGGGCGGTGCATTCACCACACGGCTGCCGACTGAATAATCCCGACGCTCGTCGGATGCCATTCGTCGGGCCAATCAGCAGCCGTGTGGTGGCTGGATTACCCAGCCCTAGCAAATTCGCCGTGGTACTGCTTTGATGCTTTTTCATAAGCTACTTTTGCTGCCTCAAATTCGACAAAGTAGCCAAGGAACTTCTTTTTTCCGTCAACGTGAATTTGCGCATTCCACTTGCCCTCGCGCGCTGCCCAGCTCACTCCCTTGGTTCTGGATTTGCTGTCACTGCGTGGCGCTGCATTCATTCGATTCTGCGAAGCTGTCACGGCTCTGAGATTTGCTATTCGGTTATCCGCACGGTTTCCATTAATATGGTCAATAATCTCCGGCAGTCCCCCATGCGTCAGAAGCCATGCAAGCCGATGCGCCTTGATCGTCTTTCCGGCGATCCCGAGGTGCACATACCCCTCCTGACTAACGTGACCTGCATGGGCCCCAACCCGAATCCCAGCGCGTGGCTTGATCCAGGTAAAAGCGCCTGTTATCGGGTCGTAAGACAGTCGCGGCTTGATTTTTTCGATATCCATTTGTCGCCTCAAATTTGGTACAAGCCTCACCGGCAAGAGTTGCGCCGGTGAGGCGGCACGACTGACGTGCGTGAGGCCTGCGCTATCTAGCGCGGCCGATGCCCAGGTATCACTTCAACGTGCTCTTGATTGGGTTTCGACTTCGCATGCCCGCTCTCCTTAAGTTGGTTAATCGGATTCAAGGCTTTCGGCCCTTGCACCGCCAAAGCCACCTCGCGGGTGGCAGTGGCGTTCTAGTCAACTTCGCGCTAATCAGGGTTGCCGCCCGAGAAGCGCAGCAGCTAGCCGTATTCAAGCTGGGTTGGTCGGTTAAACGCTGCCGCCATATCGTCATGGCTGTCGGCACACAGCACCGGAGAAATCCGGTATAGGCATCGGCAAGCGGTAATTAGGATTGGGAGCATTTCAGTCGACGCGCGGCAGGCGCTCAAGTGCCGCTTCAGCTTCGGCGAGCGGTCCCGGCGACGGCCTGAGGAAAATCCTGATCGTCGCCAGCGCGCCTTTTAGGTAGCCGAAGCGATACTCGTCAGCAGGCGAAATCTCGTTGACGTATTCCATGAAGGAGGCCAGGGCGTCGTCGCCATTGCACCAAGCGCCGGCGCTCATGCCATTGCCCGGTCGTGTGCGGCGTGCTCGGCGCGGGCAGCGTCAGCAGATTCCCGGCGCAGTTCTTTGCTGGTCGGCAGCACGTCGTCACACCAGCAGGACATCGACAGCAGCAGATCGGCATCTGCACGCACGCTGATCGTGGTGCCGGGGACCGTGGCATCCGTGACCTTGTAGCCGCCTTCTGTCAGGGAGCCGTGCAGGTCGAGCGTCAAGCCGGCGTGCTCGTACGAGGCCAGCTTGGTAGGGGCTGGGGCGACGTACTTGGCGAAGATCCAAGGCAAGGCACCGTTGTGCGCGTTGCCGACCGCTGCGATTGCGTCCAATTCTGCTTTACCCATTTCGCTCTCCTATCGTGCGCACTCGGCGCTTTTGTTGTCCCGGACCAGCTGCCACCCAAGTTCTCGTCTGATCACCTCTGGTGTTGGCGGCGGGGTGTTCTCCGCTTGCCTCTGCTTCATCCATTCCCTGACTTGCTGCGGCGAGGGGTGAGTGACCGGTGTCATGACGCGCTCCTGGTGGGTTGCTGCTGTCTATGGATGAAGTATAGGACAACTATACATTCAATGTAAAGAGAAACTATACATTTTTTTCGGAACCGGGTAGAATGCTTCTGTCGGAGAAGTTTTTCGCGGTCGCGCTATGTGGTCAGAGTTGACGTGCAGTACTGCGTGGTAAGCGTTGCAGTGGTTGTATAGAAGAAAGAAGAAGAAATACCGAAGGGAAACTCACACCACAAGACCGAAGGTCGCTGTAGTGAACGTAGTGAACGTGAAGTAGACAGTGTGATTGATTAGCTAAAGAACGAGCCGCCTTATATAGACACATAGCTTTAGCTACTACGCGTGCGAATACCACAAAACAGGGATGCTAAACAATGAATTTGCAAGAATATTTGCGCGATTTTAAGCGCTGGCCAGCGACACTTACTGCTGCCGAGTTCGCCGTTTCTGGCGTGCCAGACATGGGGCGTAAGTGGTTGAAGAAGTATCGATATCTTGAGGTCGAGGCGGATGCAATGCGAGCCGCCTTTGATGCAGAGAGCCAGGATGGTGGGAGGGTGATCATTCGGTCGGGCAGGGTGCTATGGCGCACCACAGAAAAGCCAGTGTTCGCCAGGCCGAAAGCGTTGGATCAAGGCGGGCGTCCGAGGCCTGCGCGCCGCATCAAGGTCAGCAGCGAGAAGCTGACGCACGCGATCGTGAACGCCGACGCGTTTCTAGAGTCATTCGAATGGCGCCAGGCTCGCTTTGCAACACTACAGCGGTATGGGCGCAAGTGCCAGTGCTGCGGTGCTACTCCAGCGTCTGGTGCGGTGATGCATGTGGATCACATTAAATCTCGCCGACGGTTTCCGGAGTTAGCGCTCGACCTCGAAAACCTCCAGATACTTTGCGATGCATGCAATCACGGCAAGTCGAATCAAACGGCGGATTTTCGATCTGAGTAGCCCAGGGCGCGGAGCTGAGACGGTAGAGCCCGCACGCTGCGGGCTTTACATGGCGCGGACGGATCAGGGGAAGTAGGACTTGATCAGCGGCAGAAGCTGGGCCAGGAAAACGGCCGTAACGACCCACATGAGAATTGACGATTTCGCCTCGGCTACCGACGCCTTGACGTCTGCAATGGCCGCCTTGCACTCAGCGATATCTGCCCTGGTGGCGCCATTGGCCTTGATCACCGCAACATCGACCTTGATGGCAGAGAGATCAGCTTCCAGTTTAACGACGCGGGCTTCCATGTGGTCCATCTTCTACGCTCCCGAAAAGGTTGTCAACCAAGCTATGCAATGGTCAACGATCCCTCTCCAGGGATTTTGATTCGGCGCAAATTACTGTTCGGTGTTAGCAGACTCGGTCGCCGGTACTTTCTTTTGCAAGGGCGTGCAATCGGCCTTTGACTCCGGGAATTTTCGCTTCTGGACATCCATCGCCATCATCATGGCGGCTCCGCACTTTTCCATCTCACTCACCTGGCGCTGCATTAATATCAATTTCGTACGCGAATTGCGCTCGTCAACAATCGATTTTTCAGAAATATCTTGATAGGATTTGAGCCCCACTTGATAGCTGCACGATGCGGAGGCTAACTCGTGCTGGTTCATGGAGTTAAGTTCGGCAAACTCGTGAGGCTTGCACATGAAGGCGCGGAGATTAAGCGTGACCGGTTTTTGCTGCGCGGGTTGAGGGGATGCAGGGGGCGGTGAGGATGTGAGGCGATCAAGGGCACTCAAGCATTGAGTGCGTTTCGGGACCGCCTTCATCGCTACGCATGCCTCTTTGATCAGATCAATATCTGACGCATGAGTTTGCGCGCAGACAACAAGTGCTACGAAAGGCAAAAAGAATTTTAGCATTGGATTTCTGCGTTAGAAGCTAGTTGAAATTGCAATTTATTCACATGCATGAAGCATGCACGCGTCGAATTACGCTCGGTGCGCCCCGCCACGCTCATATGGCACTGCTTCGATAGTTCGCGGGGCCGTGAAGTCGAATCATACAGAGCGTGATCGCTAGAAGACTCTCAAATTGTAACTAGGCAAGTGAATCAAGCACCGTTTGCAGCATTGCTTTGATCTCGCTGAGTTCGGCCGGCACATGGTCGGGCGCTCCAGCTCGTAGCCGGACAAGAATTTCCGTATTCATGGAGTGTCCATTGCGCTCGGCTTCGGCTCGAATCTCAGCGTGAAGGTCAGGCGGCAGACGCAAAGCTGTCTTGATGAACTCGGCTTGTGTTGTTTTTTTGAAGGGCGGTGTCGTCATCGCCCCATTTTTTCACAGGCTTAAACGCTGTAGTTGTAACCGCCTTCACCAATGGAGGCACTACAAGCCATACATGTCTTTTCGTAAGGGCAATCTTTCGTAATTTCAGGCAGAATAAAATTCTGAAATGAAAATCATCCCAGAACTACTGATGGTATGCGTGAGATTCGGCAATATTGCTCAGCGCACGCCCGCTTCGCAGAATGAAAACTCACGGATATACACTATATTTTTGGTACTGGCAAGATCAAAAAAAGGCTGCTAGAATTAGAAAATTAGATAACAAAAATTGCCTTGCGTCATCTACATGGTGGGCTTAATCTTAAGTTGCGCCCCAAGCCATGTCGCTGACACTCTCGGACCCTAGCACCCGCTCCGAGATGTCAAATTTCAAACCGCCAGATGTGTTGCGGGTAGGATAACTAGAAGTTTTCAGTCTACTCGCGCCCAATCAATGCTCGGAAGAAATTTAATGCATAGCTCAGAAAAGATGGAAGCGCTCACAGCAAGTGAGCGGATTTTGGTCGAGAACTATCGCCACATCAGGGCGGACAAGCGTGAGATGTTTATTGACATGTCACGAAGCTATCGCCGCAACTACCCCGTGGAGTCGCCCCGGCTACAGCTTGTTCCTTCGAAATAGAAGGCTTCCAATGTTTTGGGCGGCAGGAAGTAGGTTCGCTTGATCGATTAGGGTGGCACGGTCAGCGCCTTCTGATTCTCGGTATATCGCGATAAGAGTAGCTTCAGTCTCATCTAGGCGGTCAAGCCAAGTCAAAGCGTGCCTTGCGCCAATGTGCTGCTCAGCGTCGACTTCAGCTTCCGGACTTTTGATGGTCATGGTTAAGCGCGGAGGAGATGGCGCCACTTTCGCCGCCTCGTTTAAGCCTGAGGGAGCCAGTTCCACTTTCGCCGCTTGTCCGCCCCTCCCAGCGAGATCAGCAAGCACGTCATCCGGCAAGCCCTTGCCTGTTATTTTGACAATTCCAACAATCTGCTGAAGGCTCGGCTCGTGCTTTTCGGTTTCCCAATGGGAAATGTTGGCTCTGCTGTTGCCACGCGACTCCCCTAACTCCAGCGCGAGCTTCGTACCCAGCTCGGCACCGGAGAGGTCGGCCTCCGTTCGGGCCTCCCTGATCCACTTCGCAATTTTTTCTTTTAGCTTCATAGCCGGATCGTATAGCCAATCTGAACAAAATTGGGGTAGAAAAACTTGACATCTATGTATAGAGTTCCTATACTTAGGCAAGTTCAACAAATTACGGCCTAAAAATGACCCCCGAAGAAGCCCTTGATAAAGCAGTTTCCTACGTTGGAACCGTGCAGAACATGGCAGATCACCTCGGTGTAACCAAGGGGGCCATCAGCCAGTGGAAGCAAGAAGGCCGCCGCATCCCTGCGGAGCACTGCCCAGCAATCGAGCGGCTTACTGCCCGAGGCGTCCGCTGCGAGCAAATGCGCCCGGATGTCGACTGGGAGTATCTGCGCCTTGTCGTCGCCGCCAAGCCGCCTCGAAGTCGCGCAAGCCCACCACCCTGACACATCGCCGCCCCGGCTCGTTGACCAATCTCAAAGCACGCTAACCCAGGACTCGCCATGAACACCACTTCGCAAGACGCAGCACTCTCGAAAAAGGCTCTCAGCCTCGCAATTCTGGCCGAGCTGCGCAAGCACACCGATCTGCTGACCACGCTTTGCCGTCATCAGGATGACGCCGCGACTCTGGCTGACGGTGCGATGAGGTTTGCGCCTAACCGCACTGCCTCGCCTATGCCGCGTCGGGAGCGCCAGAAGCGCCAGGAAGTAGGGGTTTATGACCCTGTTCTTGGGGTGATTCTTCCTCCGCAAGCAAATCCTGAAGTTGCTTGATCGCCGTCTTAATCGGTGTCTGTCGCAACTGCTTTGCAGTGAGAGGGTCGCGATTCTCGATTGGG
Source organism: Telluria sp. (assembly GCA_036386755.1). Classification (GTDB taxonomy): domain Bacteria; phylum Pseudomonadota; class Gammaproteobacteria; order Burkholderiales; family Burkholderiaceae_D; genus Telluria_A. The sequence continues at coordinate 68,584 of DASVVC010000015.1, read as the reverse complement.
ATTTTTACGTCGACTTTTATGTTGATCCAGCCGAAATCGTATGTCGCCTCGAATTCGGTCATATCGCCGAACTTTAGATGGAGCGTTTGTTTGCAAGTCATGGGGGTTGCCTTTCGTGTTGATTGTTTTTTTGGAATTAACAAAGTAACACGTTTGGCAATGCCCGCCCATTTTGAAACCGTAGTCCCGCCACCTTTTCCGTGTAGTCCGATATATAGGAGCAATACCAATGTCGCAACCAGCTAAAAACATCCCCGTCAAGTGGTACGCCACAGCAGATTCATTCGAGGCGCACCGCAACAAATGCGCAGCGCTCGGCATCTCGCAGAGCCAGGCGCTCAACCAGGCCGCGCACCAGTGGATGCGAGAACCGCATATTACCCGGCTGCCAGGTCGCCACGATAGGGCCACTCTGGTCCCAGTCCGGGCCCGCCGCGCCACGGACTCGCGCAGGCACCGAGGCGGCGCGCCGATGCCCCGGATGTCGGTTTAAAGGCTTCCGCGTGCTGGGCCAGTAAGAACAGACGGAGAAATGAGGGGGGCTTTATGCAGAAAACCAACGTGGGCGCAACGCCGGAAGAGCAGATCGTCCACTACGCAATCGAATTCATTGGAGCGCGTGACGCTCACAAGCGCGCAGCACCAAGCCAGAAGGACGCAGCCAGGGACGCCAAGCACGAAAAGGAGCGCGCCCTGGACAAGGCAGTTAGAGCTTTGCCCAGGGCGACAGTCAAAACGCCTCCCACAGATACACGATAACCCGCAGGAAATCCGCAGGACTGATGCACCACAACGAGGGAGTTGAGAAATGTCAGCAAAAGAAGAAGTCAAGTACGACCCGAACGGCCTGCTTAACGCCCTGATCAGCAGGCACGGGCTCAAGAACGACGCCGCCCTGGCGCGCTTCATCGACGTCGCGCCGCCAGTAATTAGCAAGATGAGGCACCACACCCTGCCGCTGGGCGATTCGTTCGTCGTGCGCTGCCAGGAGATTGGCAAGATGACGCTGGCGGAAGTTCGCGCGTTCGTGCCTTCGCCGTACGTGGGTGCCGCATGACGACCGCCATCACCATCGGCCTTGCTGCCGCGCTGTGCAGCGCCTGTCAGCCGCATATCCCGAAAGTCGAATACGCGTGCACTGCGGCTCAGCGCGAGGCTGCGCAAGTTGAAGCTAGCCGTGAGATCGATGTCGTCGGCGCATCTGACGGATGGACGCGCGGCGCTATCTACGACGCTGCGCTTGCGCGGAATTGCGTGGTGAAGTCATGACCGCGCCGCTGATCAAGTACCGCACCGGCTGGCTCGGTGATGCGATCGAAAAGGTTGAGTGCACCCGCGAGACCGACAAGTGCGTGTACCTGGCTGGTCGCGGGAAAAAGGTTGAGCGTCGCGAAGCGAAGCGCGCTGAATTTGCGCAATACCACGATAGCTGGTCCGACGCTCGGGAGTATTTGCGAGCCAACGCGGAGGAAAAGCGTGACGATGCCGCCACTGCACTGAAGCAGGCCGAAGCGAAGCTGGCGGCCCTTATCGCCATGAAGCAGCCGCGAGGTGTCGCATGAGCGCCCAACCAGTGACCGGCGACCTGCGTGTCTGGCACGCCCCGCAAGTTCCTGGGAAGCCGTTCCATGTTCGCGTCGCCAGCATCGGCGACGCAAAGCTGGTGCTGAGTGCGCTCGCCGACTATGACCTGTTCCAGTTGGCGAACAACATCAAACCGGATTACTGCAACGCGGCCGGCCTGGAAGTCTTCGACGACGGCGAGTGGTGCGAGTGGACCAGTGATGACGGCTATTCAATTGATGAAGTCGATGCCGAAGGAGTTCACGCATGAGCGCCCAATCCAAAGCCAAGGCCGCGCAGGGCTATGACCCGAAGCCAGAGCCGAATCGGTGCGCCACGTGCGGGCACTTCAAGTCCGATTTCGTCCTGCCTGAATGGATGATCAAGTCCAACAGTGTAAAGGCGCGGTGGTCAGCGCCGCTTTACACGCTGGAGAACGACGCGGTCGAGAAGAACGCTCGTTGTGGGCTCGGCGGCTTTGCGGTCAAGAAGACGGCGGTTTGCAATTACTACATCAATCCGGTGTCGGCATGAGCGCGCCAACCGACCGCAAGCTGCTGGAGCAGGCCGCCAAGGCGGGTGGCGTCGCACTGTGGCCGCAAGGTGACGCATGGCGCGCCTATGGTAAGCACTACGGCTTTTTGCTGGCCAACGGGAGAGTGTTGTGGAATCCACTCACTGATGCCGGCGACCGCTACCGCCTAGCGCGCACGCTCGGCCTGAACATCGAGTTCGCTGACTGCCGCGTCTGGAAGCGCACACCTACCGGCATTCTCCAAGAGTTCTGGGGTTCGGATGCTGCCGGCGACGACGATGCGCACGCCATTGTGCGGCTTGCGGCCGTGATCGGGCGGGCGCAATGATCGGCGCCCCAGCTTTCGCCCTGAGCCGCGAGCGCACGCTGCCGCACTCGCTCGACAACAACGCCTGCTGCGAGTACTGCGGCTTCGACGCGGCAGAGGGCTATCACCAGCTCGTTTTGATAACGCCGGACCACCTGCAGGTCCGCATGCCGGACTATGCGCGGTTCTGCGAGGAGCGCCGGAAGGTGATGCGCGAAGTAGTCGGAAATGAAAAAGCCCGGCTGTAACCGGGCTTAGTTTGAAACTTACCTATGGAGTAGGCATGAACGAGATTGTACACCACAAGCATATTGACGTCGCCGGCGTCGCTATTGCGCAGGATCAGGCGGGGCGCTACTGCCTGAACGATTTGCACAAGGCGGCGATGCTAGCTAAGAAGGCGACCGAATCACATCGACCCGGCAACTTCCTAAAAACGGCGGATGTTGTGAAGTTTGCTCAAGTTTTAAGCGATGCTACGAATGTAGCACCGGTCGAGACAATCAAGGGCGGCACACGTCAAGGTAGTTACGGCGTCGAATTGATCGTCATGCGTTACGCCGCTTGGATCGATCCCGCGTTCGAAGTCCAGGTGTACCAGACCTTCCAGGCCGCCGCGAATGGAACGCTGCAGAAGTTCATGGACGACCAGATCCGCGCGCAGTCCCGGCAAGCGGCCCGGCTGGAGGCGCCATATCTCACTGACGCCATCAAGCATCGCCGCAAGGTGCTGGGCAAGCCGACCGCGCACTACCACTTTTCCAATGAGTTCGACCTGATCAACCGGGTCGCGCTGGGCAAGTCGGCGAAGGCCTACCGCGAAGCGCACAGCATGACGTCAACAGAGGCAATCCGCGATCACCTGACCCCGATGGAGATCCGTTGCATCGAGCACCTCCAGCGCGCCAACGCCACGATGATCGACCTGGGCTACGACTTCGAACAACGCAAGACCGAACTGCACAAGCTGTACGTGCTGCGCCACTCTGCCGGCCTGATGGCCGAAGTTGAAAGGATTGAATCATGACTGCCGCCCGAACAACTGTTTTCTTCCACTCTGGCGGAAAGTCCCCTAACGGGCCAATCCTTCCCGTTGGTTGGTATTGCACCAGCAGCACTGGATTTGTCCCTATCGATCTGGTTATGCCAGGCGCCGTTGACAAGAAAGGCGGTCCCTTAATCAAGGTCGGCGCGCTTGCCGTAGACGCGCACTATGCGGTCGCCGCGATCCAATCGGCGAAGGGCCGCTACTACGCCCGCATTCGCAAGTTCGAAGAGATTTACGGGCATGTCGAAGGCAGGATTGACCCGGTCGACCCGAAGTACAAGGCAATCCGCAACTACACGCAACTCCAGTTCGCCGCGCTGCTTGAGGCTAAGCGCAAGGCCTACAACATTAAGCGCCGCCTGGAAAACGCCTGCCGGAAAGTGGGGAATGTATGACGAACCCATGCATCCATCACCAGGGCAAGGTACTCATCCGCGAGATTTCTCACGCGTTTGCGCAAGAGCACTCCGGGCGGGACAAGAAGCTGATCGCATGGCGCTTGGCGGACCTGGCCAAGATCGAGAAAGCGCCGGGCACCAAGTTCCAGGATCTGGTCGATGACGAGCCCGATGCGCGCTATGCGCTGCGCGAGGTTGCTGATTCCCTGATCGCAAAGGGGCACCCATGACCGCGCCAAAATTAGCAATCCCTCGCCCATCACGTAGCGAGAACATGAAGCGTTTGATTGCCGCTTTGCGCCACGGGCGAATGAATCGGTACGAAGCTGCGGAAATGATGAAAGTCTCGCCGGAGAACGCAGGCAAATACCTGTGCGAACTGAAGCGCGATGGTATTGCGGCTTTCGCTGGCGCGGACGTCATGAATCGGGGAGGGTACAAGCGCACGGCCTACGTGCTTGTGCCCAACGAGCAAAAGATCCGGTGGTATCTCGCCAGCCTCGATGTTCCGGAGAAGCCAGCTGTTCGTCAGGCGCGGCTGATCGCTGACCGGGTCCGTCGGGAGGCGCGAGCCGCGACGCCGCGCGTAGAAACCACGAAGATCGACCCGCTAGCCCTGCCGGCCAAGTTCTTCAAGCCATCGGCCGATCTCGCGCCGCCCGCCGAGCGCATCGAGCGCGCGCCGGCCAAGCCGACCGGCTTCGCGGCCCTGGCTACCGTCCGTTTCCAGCTGGCCAGCGAGGTATGCGCATGATCGCCGTTACCCTCCACGGCGCCCACGCCACCCGCGACAGCTGGAACGCAATCCGCCCGCACCTGGGCGAAACAATCGACCTTAGCTATGACGTTGCTGAAGGCTTCGACGCCATCACTACGCGCCTCACGTCCGAGCTTGCTGCGGTCGACGGGCCGATCGGGCTTATCGCCCACAGCCAGGGCGGCAACCTGGCGCTGGCCCTGGCAGACCGGCTGGGCGATCGAGTTCGCGGCGCGGTGTCGATGTGCAGCCCGTTCGGCGGAAGCGCGGCGGCGGCAATCCTGCCGTTCCTCGCGCCGCTCTACCACCCGCAGCTGATGCGCGACATCCACCCGCGCAGCCTGCCTATCAGCCGGGGCCGCGCGATCAAATTGCGCTGCCCGTGGACGCAGATTGTCGCAACCGAGGACCGGATCGTATCGCGCATCTCGGCCGAGAGCCGGAGCGACATGCGGATCGTGCGCGTCGCCACGACTCATACCGAGGTTCTTTTGAATGCCGAGGCGCTGGATGTTATCCGCGCCGCGGTGGCGCAGTGGGGTGAGCAATGAAAGCAATCGACCTTTTCGCCGGGGCTGGCGGTTTCAGTACCGACCCGCGCCAGCTCGTGCTGCCTGATGAGGTGCTGCCGTGACCGCCTACTACAACGAAATCGACCCGTACGCCGCCCAATGGCTGCGCAACCTGATCACCGCCGGGCACATCGCTGACGGCGTGGTCGACACCAGGAGCATTGAAGATGTACAGCCCGACGACCTGCGAGAGTTCACCCAGTGCCATTTCTTTGCCGGCGTCGGCGTTTGGTCGCATGCCCTCCGCGCCACGGGGTGGGGTGATGATCGACCTGTTTGGACCGGTTCCTGTCCTTGCCAACCTTTCAGCCAGGCAGGCGAAGGCGCTGGGTTTGCTGACGAGCGGCACCTGTGGCCTGCCTTCCACCACCTCACCAAAGAGCTGCGCCCTTCAGCGGTCCTTGGAGAGCAGGTTGCGAGCAGCCACGTCGACGCTTGGATCGACCTTGTACACGCTGACCTGGAAGGCATGGGTTACACCTTCGGGGCAATCCCGTTCCCGTCTGCGGGCATCGGTGCGCCGCACATCCGAGACCGGCTGTACTGGGCGGGCACCATGGCCGACGCCGTCGAAGGCAAACGGGGACGGCGGGCAAACAATGGGGCATTGCTCGGCGACCGGACGGCGACCGGACGGGACCAAGTCGCAGGTGACGTTGAACGGGGTGGCAGCGCTGGCGGGCTGGCCTACGCCGGGGGCGGCGTTAGTGGATCACAAGCCACAACCACCGATCATTGGGAGCCGAAAGCCAACGGACCCGCAGATCGGGCTGGCGGACGTAGCGTTCTACCTGGCCGGGTGGCCGACGCCGAGTGCGAGCGACGGGAACGGGGGCAAGGGTTTCCGGCCAGGGGTATCGATGACTGGGCGCATGCCGGACGGCTCGAAGATAACGATGGACCTGTCGGCCGCGACGAAACTGGCGTTCTACGAACTGAGCGGGCCGGTCCGACTAACGGCCTCTGGCGAGATGCTGACTGGCTCGCATGCACAGATGGAAAGTGGCGGCCAGTTGAACCCGGCACATTCCCGCTGGCTCATGGGGCTGCCAGCCGCGTGGGACGACTGCGCGCCTACGGAAACGCTATCAATGCTGAAGCGGCTCGCGTCTGGATCGAAGCCGTGATGGAGGGCGTATGAAATCAGCATCTACTTGCTATTTGCGCAATGCAAAGGTCAGAGCCATCTTTCGCAAGCTTCAGCGCGTCGTCAACGGCCGTATTGGTTGCAGCGCTGCGGGTATCAATATTTTGCCTGGGGGCTTCAATCTGTTGCCGCCACAGGCCATATCCCAAGGAGATTGTCGGAATTTCTTGCTGAAGCCCATGGCAAATCAGGACCAGATCTTCGTGGGGCATGTCAACAGGGGCTACCGAGCCGAGCAATTTTTCGCAGTCGTTCAGCAGTGTCTCGAAATTCTCGGGAGGCATTTGAAAGACATTGTTGGCACGCGCTGCGGCCAAATTGCTGATCGTCGTTTCGGTTTTGGTGAGAATCGCAAGAACGATCTTGAAGCGCTGCCGCTCGTCCGCCGCACGCCTAGCGTTTTCTGCATTGCGTTCGTTCACATGCTGTCCATTCGCAATCGCAAACGCCCCACCAATGGCAGCCATGGAGCCGATCGCCTGAACCCAGCTGGCCCACTCGCCAGCGTTCAAACCAAACATCAATCCGGTATTGCTCGTGGCTATCAGCACTGCTGCAACCAACGAGTATTGGATGCTTCGGCGAATTTGCATATCAGCCCTTATCAAACAGGAATCCTACCATGTCACTAGGCCACGCCCCTAACGACCGCTACCGCGCGGCGACGCAGCAGATTATCCCGGTGAGCACATCGAAGCGCATGACGTGCTCGTGCTGTAAAAATTTCAAGTCGATTGGCCAGTTCCCAGTAGGTCAGGACGTGTGTGTGAAGTGCAATCCACAGCCAGCAGGCTGGAGAAGGGGAGGGATTTGACATGAAAGCGATACACAAATATCAACTGGGCATGGCCGAGCAAGCGAGCGTGATGATGCCAGAGGGCGCTGTTGTGATCCGCGTTGATGGCATCGATGGCTTCCTTTGGCTCTGGGCGGTAGTCGACACCGATGCACCAATGATCAAGCGGGACTTTCTGCTGTTCAAAACTGGTGCGTCAATGCCGGCCGACATTTTGCAAACGCACTGCTACCTGGGCTGCGGGGGAATCTTCGTCCAGATGGAATTGATGATGTACGTATGGGAGGATGCAAATGTTTAGCCGCGAACCCTTGTTTTTGGGTCGATTTGTCATCGATTGCCCCGAACTTATGTTCGTGCAGTACATGCCGATCGCTATGCCCGGAACTGAACTTCGAATCCCGAAAAACCTGTGGTGTTTTGCAGGATTGATAGAGCAAGCGGAATGCCGCGCTTCGGATGAGCAGTACATCTACCTGACGGCCAAACGCCTTTTCGTCGGGCCGCACTGCCTTGGCAATCGGCCTGGGTGGCACACAGACGGCTTCGGCACCGACGACATCAACTACATCTGGTCCGATACGCTCCCCACTGAGTTCTGTGTTGGGCAGCGATTCGATCTGTCCGACGACCACGACATTTCCTTGGCTCAGATGGCGCAGCAAGCGTCGCCAGAGAACTTTCGCACGTATGCGCCGGGCTCTCTACTGCAACTCGATAGCACGATTGTTCACCGTGCCGCTCAGCCGGTGAGCGAAGGCTACCGTACCTTCGTGAAGGTTTCCGTGTCGCGCCATCAATACAACCTCATTGGCAACGCACACAACTACCTCTTCGACTACGAATGGCCGATGGTCGAGCGCCAGGCTAGCCGCAACCATCCTATCGGGGCTTGACATGAGCACGACAAAAGAAATCCAAAAGCTCTATTCGGTCACGGTGACGGTCACCGCGGTAATTCTCGCGACGAGTGAGCGCAGCGCTGAGAGTGCATTCAGAAGCGCGCAGAGCGAAATTCTCAGCGACTACAGCGGCGACGTTTGGACCGACTGCGAGGTTAAAAATGCCGCCGACTTGCCTCCTGGTTGGGATGAGGAATGTTTGCCATACGGGACCAAGGTTCAGCACACGATTGGTCAATGGCTCGACCTAGCGCCGCCCGAGGTAGTTCGTGACACCAAGACCATCGACATGTTCGCTGGGGTGGCGCCGTGACTCTATCGCTCGTCCACTTTGGTATCAATCAAAGCTTTGGCAGACGAATTCATGTTTTCGATGGCGAGTTCGACGGTTCCAAATTCGAGCGGGCCATCAGTTCGGTAGACCATTCGACCGAAAGGGGTCTCTTCGTGAATGGAATAGGCACCGTTAAATTTACCGCTTGGCAAGACGTGCGGGTGACCAACGGCAATGTACCCGCGGTGCGCAAAAGTCGGAAGGTTCATGACCGCTCCATAAATTATCGAAATGGAATCCTACCATGATGCGCCGCGCACCGATGAAACAAGGGGTAGGCCTGAAGCGCACGGCGTTCAAGCAGAAGGCGCCGTCGACCAGCACCGGGACCCTGCGCGTCGCCGCGGCGGAGCGCAAGGCCCCGGCCAGAAAAGCGGCGATGAAGTCGAAGCAGCGCGCCGTGAGCGCCGACGAAAAGCTGATGTGGGATCGGCTAGCCCAGCTGGGCTGCGTGGCATGCATGAAGGACGGGCACTACAACCCGCACGTCAGCATCCATCACGTCGACGGCCGGACGAAGCCGGGATGCCACAAGCTTGTGCTCCCGCTGTGCGGACCGCACCACCAGGACGACGGCTCGGGCGCGATCGCCGTGCACCCGTGGAAAGCCAGGTTCGAGGCGCGCTACGGCAGCCAGGTCGAATTGATGGCGCTGTGCCAGCACCTTTTATCAAGCAAGAAAAGCGAGTCCGCATCGGTTGCAGCCGGCACGGACTCTGATCAAACAATACCTAGGGGCACTATCTTGACTAAAACGAATGTTAGCACGTGGGTGGAATCATGAAGCCCTACACCCTCATTCACGGCGACTGCATCACCGAGATGGCCAAGCTGCCGGAGAACAGCGTCGACGCGATCGTCTGCGATCCGCCGTACGGCCTCGAATTTATGGGCAAGGAGTGGGACGGCGCCGACGGGTTCCGCCGATCGCTGAACGCTGCCGATGCTGGCCGCGACAACACGTTCGGCCGCATGTCGAAGAAGGCGCCGGAATATCGTGCTGGTCGGCTGTTCCAAGAGTGGTGCGAGGCATGGGCGACCGAAGCCCTGCGCGTGCTCAAGCCGGGCGGCCATCTGCTGGCCTTCAGTGGAACGCGCACGTCGCATCGCATGGTGTGCGCGATCGAGGACGCAGGGTTCGAGATCAGGGACAGCATCCCCTGGATTTACGGGTCGGGCTTTCCGAAAAGTATGAACGTGAGCAAGGCGATCGACAAGGCGCGTGACGACAGCACTGAAGGGAGGGCTGTAGGCGCGTGGCTTAAGGATCAGCGCGAAGGGCGCGGGCTCAAGCAAAAAGATGTTGCTGCACTGTGGCCTTCGGTTACTGGCGGGCTTACCGGCTGCGTTGCGAACTGGGAAACGTTGGGCAAGGTGCCGAAATGGGACCAATGGCTACAGCTCAAGGCCTTTATCGGTTTTGGCGACGAAATGGACGCCGAAGTGTGGCGGCTCAACGGCCGCAAAGGCACGCCAGGAAACGAGCGCGAAATTCTGAGCGAGCGGCCAGCGTCCGGGATCGGGCACAACGGTGTCGCTTTCGGCGGGCATGCCGACGGTGCCACACAGAAGTTTGACGCGGGGGCGGTTACCGACGCCGCCCGCCAATGGGAAGGCTGGGGCACCGCCCTCAAGCCGGCGCACGAGCCGTGCTGCATGGCGCGCAAGCCGCTGGCTAAGGGCGCGACCGTGGCGGCCAATGTGCTGGCGCACGGCACCGGCGCGATCAATATCGATGCGTGCCGGGTGCCTGGAAACGAGAGCTCGGCGCGCGATGGCGAGGGCAGCGTAGAGCGCCGGTACAGCGTCGGCGGCGATGCTAGGTTCGCCATGCTGCCAGGCCCGCGTGGGGGTGACGCCGCTGGGCGGTGGCCCGCCAACATCATCCACGACGGCAGCGCCGAGGTGGTGGCGCTATTTCCTGAATCGACAAGCGGATCGCGCGTGGCTGGCGTGCGCAAGGGCATCGGGTTTGGCAGCAACGCCAAAGGCGACGGCGGCCCGGCGATTGAGGCGAGCGCCGGCAGCGCCGCCCGCTTCTTCTACTGCGCTAAGGCCAGCCGCGCCGACCGCAATGCCGGGCTGCCAAGCGGCGCCGCGCCGGCTGTGGCCACCGAAGCGACCATGCGCGAGCGCGAGAACGCTGACTGGCCTGAACGCAACGGGAACCATCACCCGACCGTGAAACCGACCGACCTCATGGCCTACCTGGTGCGCCTGGTCACGCCGCCGGGCGGCCTGGTGCTGGATCCGTTCATGGGCAGCGGAAGCACGGGCAAGGCGTGCATGCGTGAGGGATTCCGGTTCGTCGGCATCGACATGACGGCGGAATACCTGCCGATCGCCAGGGCGCGCATCGAGCACGAGCTCGCAAAGGCGACCGCGGCAGCTGAGTTGGCTGCCACCCCAGCCCCACAGTTGGATATGTTTGCAGCGGAGGTCGCATAATGCCCGCCCCAGGATTCCGCCATGTCGTAATCGCAGCTCTACCAGGCGCACTGTCCGAGTTAATAGAAAAATCAGGCCTCACGAAATCGTCCGTGATCCGCTGGCTCCGAATCATGCGCGACGAGAACGTATGCCACGTCAGTGGATGGAAGCGCACGGGCGGGAATGGCCCAATCAAGCGCGTCTATTCCTACGGGCCTGGGCCGGATGCGCCTTGCAATCTCAAGCCGATGGGAGGTGCCTGCTACAGCGCGCGCAGCAGGAAGAAGCACCCTGAGAACTGCGAGATTTACAACGCTCGGCGTCGCGCTCGAACTACGGCTGACAGGGTGGCTAAGACACCGAATACCTGGCTGAACATTCTTGGAGGTGCCGCATGAATCCGACATACGAAGAATTGCTTGACGAGGTGGAGGTGTTGCGCGCCGAGGTCATCGCACTACGCGCGCTGGCCAAGGTCAAGCCGGCAAAGAAGAACGATTACCCGGACGAGTTTGAGGAGGTCTGGGCAGCCTATCCGCAGCGCTCCGGCGCGAACAAGGTCAGTTCATTCAAAGCCTGGGGCGCGCGCGTCAAGGGTGGTGCCAAGCCAGCGGAAATTCTGGCCGGCGTGAATCGCTACGCCGACTACGTGAAGAGCGAGCGCACCGAGGACCGCTTTATCAAGCAGCCGGCGACGTTCTTCGGACCCGACGAGCATTTCTTGCTGCCCTGGGCTTCCAAGCGCGGCGGCGCGGGGCGCCAGTCACTGAACGACGAGGCCAAGCGCCGGCTGTTTGGGGGCTATGACGAGTTCGGAGGCCTGGATGCGCCAAGGTGACTACGACGCCTTCGCGAAGCTGCTGGACGACGCCTACGACATGATCAGCTGCGGCACTAAGGTGCTCAGCGCCGATGCCAGGGCGATGTTCTTCCGCGCCGTCGCCAAGTATCCGTTGGAAGTGTTCCGCGCCGCGCTGCACGCTCACATCATGGGCAAGGACGGGAAGTTCGTTCCGCAGCCGGCGCACATCAATGAGCAAATTGCGCTGATGGCGGAAGGCGACGGCCGCCCGGGTGCCGAGGAGGCTTGGGCGATTGCGTTGACGGGGCGGGATGAAGAATCGACAGTGGTATGGACGGCGGAGACTGCAGCTGCGCTGTTCATCTGCCGCCCGGTGCTCGACTCGAGCGGTGCGATCAGCGCGCGGAAGTCGTTCCTTGAGGCGTACACCCGGCTGGTTGCCGAGGCGCGCGCTGCACACCGACCGGCGGAATGGGTCGCGTCGATCGGCTGGGACAAGCGGCAGCACACGACGGTAATCAAGGGCGCTGTCAACGCCGGGCGCCTGCCTGCGCCTGCAGCCGCGGCGCTTCTCGAAGGACCGGCCGGCGACCCAACGCCCGATGCCGAAGCCCGCGCGCAGCTGGCCAAGGTGAAGCAGATGATCAAGGACGGCGCCGAAGAGCGCGAACGCAAGCGCCTGGCGGAGGTGGAGCGCGTGCGCTTGGCGGACGAGGAGTTCAAGCGCGTAACGAATGACCAGGTGCAGCAGCGCCTGGCGGAACAACAACTGGAAGGGCAAACATGATGGGCGAACACGAAATGCTGACATTTGGCGCAATCGAAAGTATTGGCGATGTCAACAGCAAGGAGAAGGGCAGCGGCGCGCGCTTCAACGGAGGGAAGCCGGATTTTTCGCTGATACCGATGTCCACGCTCGAAGATGAGGCGCGCGTCTGGATGTATGGGAAGGCGAAGTACGCCGCCTGGAACTGGACCAAGGGCATGCCCTGGTCCGTTCCATTCGCCTGCGCAATGCGGCACATGGCAGCGTGGCAGCGCGGGGAAGAATGCGACCCAGAGTCCGGGCTGCCGCACTTGGCCCACGCGATGTGCAATTTACGCATGCTCACGTTGTACGCGTCCAACTATCAACAGGGCGACGACCGTCCAACCAAGGAGTTGCAGCCATGAATCAGACGCGACTCGGATCATTGATCGAAGCGGTCATCAATACTTGCATCGGCTTCGGGATCAACTTCACAGCCAATATGTTCATTTTCCCGCTTTTCGGATTTCACATTACGCCGGGCGCAAACTTCGTCCTGGGCATGCTCTACACAATCATCAGCGTTGTGCGATCGTACTGCATCCGACGATGGTTTAACGCCAAATTGCACAGCATGGCACAAGCCGTTGCCGCGCGCATGGAGGCTGGAAAATGATCACCTTCACTATCCCCGGCCAGCCGGTTGCCAAGGGCCGCCCGAAGTTCGCGCGCCGTGGCGCCCATGTCGTCGCCTACACGCCGGAGAAGACCGCCAGCTATGAGAACTTGGTCAAGATGGCGGCGACTGAGGCGATGGGAGGCCTGGCCCCGAGCGGCGCTCCGATATACATGAGCATCGAGCTGCGCATGCAAATTCCCGCAAGCTGGTCGGCCAAACGCCGCGCGCTGGCGGTGTTGGGGGAGGTTTTGCCAACGAAGAAGCCAGACGCCGACAACGTGCTGAAGGGAATCAAGGACGGGTGCAACGGAATTGTGTGGCGGGACGATGCTCAGGTCGTGCGGATTGGCTTGGCCAAGGTCTACGCAGATTCGCCATGCGCCATCGTGATCATCACTGAAAGCGAAAAGGTCTCGGCATGAGCCGCCCTAAGCCCAAGCGCACGAAGGCCTACCATCCCAAGCCATGCGTGAAGCCGCTCGGGATGCGCCAAGCCTTGATGATGGAAATGCCGGGCTATGTTGCCTCCTTGGCGCTCGGCCTGCCGCACTTCTGCGAGCGGCACGTCTACGACCTGTTGAGCAACGCCGACTTGACGCGCCGGATCGCCCCGGACGGACATCCCATCCTGCCGATCGCAAAGGCCATGGTTCTGGCCATAGCCGAGATCCAGCACCGCGCGCAGGAGACGGAAAAAACCGAATGCACTGCGGGCGAATTGGCCGTGCTGCGTGAAGGCGTCGGTCGGACTATGGACTACCTACGGACGGTGCCGAACGTCGAGATATCGCGCGCTTCGGCAGCCGCCCTGGCGGAGTTCGACCGACTGGGGTGCTTGCGAGTATGAATGGGCGAGTTCGTCAAGCGATTTGGGCATTGCAGCGAAGAAAAATAGTTCCCATTGGACTCTTGTAAACTTGCAGCAATATGGTAAGGTGGGAAGGTCTTCTTGTGGGGAAACTATGGGATTCGCTGAAAAACACCTTCAATCGCTCGGCTCATCCAATCTCATGGATGACTGCTTCCATCATCAAACCGATGCGCTGCAAGCGGCTGCGCGTGCCGACAAGTCTGCGCGCAACATCGGGTCGCTGCTTTCGCGCGTCAAGTACGCAGACGGGACGCTCGGCAAGCAGTTCGAGGGCAATGCCCAGAACTTGGCCGCCCTGTTGCGCGAATGGCTCGCCATCGTGACGGAGAAGGGCACCGCGCGCCGCTGGGTCAAGCCCGAGGACATTGCAATCGCCCCGATCACGTTTCGCCGCGTGGCCAACGCCTCCCTGGCTCACTTCTTGGACGGCAAATGCGTGCAGTGCCACGGCACCGGCGTCGCCGAGAGCAAGCGCGCGTGCATTCCTTGCAAGGGCTCAGGGCAGATCGAATTGACCGGCCTGAGCGGCTACGAGGCAAAGCTGGTGCTCGACATGGTGTCTGAGCTGGGCGCCATCGAATCGACGCACGCAGCCATCGCAAGCGCACTGTTGCGTAAGCGCGACCTGACGGCGGAAGAAATCGCATGAACTGTGTATACGAACAGTATTTCGTGTAGAATTGAAGTTCTCGACGTAACGTAAATTTCTCTCAGGCTTGTGCCAGACGCGAAAGCGACAACGACCCCTGAGACACATATAGTGCAAGCCTACCAACGGTTTCGCTCGCACTGAAATTTACGAGTTGCCGTCGCACGTAGTACCCCGCAGATAGCGGGGACGAACCCGGAAGCCACCCTTGAGGTGGCTTTTTGCATTTAGCAAGGATTTTATGCGCTTCTACGAACAGGTTTTCGATGGGCGCACGATTATCTGCGCCGATCTTGTTGCACGCGCCGATGTGCAAGGCGATCGCGTCATTCGGGATATCGATGCGGATTGCTGGATCGATGCTAAGCGCAAGCTCGGGTACATGCTGAGCGCCGTGCAAGAGTGGTTGCTGGATGAGTTCTACGCCAAGCGCGCCCGGTCCGGACGCGTTGATCTGAACGCATAATGAAATGCTGGCGAAGCGACCGCGTGCACATACCGCGTCGATTAGCTGGCGAAGGAGGTGCGCCATGACGTAGCTCCACGTTCCACCGCAATGAAGCCCTCGCAAGAGGCCAGTCGGGTTGATCTCCGGTTGCTGTAGTACGGGCAAAATAGGCCGCCAGATGCGACCCGTCATCGATCAGGCCGACCAACGTCGAAGTTTATACGCAGGAAACAGTCGAGCGTCCGCCTGACAGCGGCGCTGCCCCGGAATGCGCCCCATATGGGTTGTTGCGTTCCACGACGCCGGACGCTGTAACCGGCACCAGTTTTAGGTAGCATGGCTGAGAGGCCGAAAGCAACGGCTTGCTAAGCCGCACGGTCGAAAGGCCGCCCAGGTTCGAATCCTGGTGCTACCGCCAGTTCAAGGAAGATTGGCCGAGTGGTCGAAGGCACTGGTCTTGAAAACCAGCAGGTGTAACAGCCTCGGGAGTTCGAATCTACCCATCTTCCGCCACTTTCGTACCCGCCGCGCCGATAGCGACGCGCGCCGGGTTGAGCAACCACCCAGGTGCTGCTGACCGAGCTCGCGGACGCGCGCGCGACGAAGCAGCCGACTCCCTCACGAAACGAGGGGCAACACGCATGATGATTGCAAAGCCGCGCTTAAATGCGCACCAGCACCGGACTAATAACCCGAGCAATCGTCATCCGTGTTGATGAATGCGCCTAGCTGGCGCGACGCAAAGCTAGTCTGTCGTGATGCGACTCGACGAGGATGTGCTGACCGAGAATGCGCATAGGTCAGTGCTGGTTCCCGGCTCGTTGGATGGGCCTGCCCCAAGGCGAAAGCCAATATCACAGCCGGGTCGCGCCGGCCATCAACAAATGCGCAGTGATGATGCGCGACGAAGGCAGCGGGGTGACCCGCGAGAAATCGACACCGGATAAAGAACACCAGCCATCGGGCTGGAAGGCAGCGGGCACCGGACCCGCTTCGGGCCGCGCCATGGCCTGATAGTTTAGGTCAAGCCGGGATCATCGCCGGCACCAATCTCCCTCAGGGCGCTTCCCAGCGCTCTTCGCCGCTGCGCATACGCGACTGCGGCTCTTCTTATTCGAAGCCTCGACCCTAGCCGGCCGGGGCTTTTTCGTTTCAACGCGCAGATAGGGTTGCAACCCGAAGGGCAGTTCGTCACTGCTTCTGCGCACCCATTTCAACGACGGCCACTGACGAAGGAATTATGGGCTACCTAAATCCGCTACTGAATTTACCTGCTGGGCGCGCGCTGCTACAGCTTCCCGCCGAAGACCGTAAGAGAGTTGAGGCAGTAATGCGCGACCTGCGTGACCAGGCCAACACCGAAGCAGAGAACGCATGGCGCCGCAGGAAAGGTCCGATGGCGGCGTATTGGCGTGCTGTATCAACTTACGCGCGGCACATGGCGCACGCACTATCGACCACCATCAAGGAAACTCCATGATTCCCCGCCACTGGTACAGCCTGATTGTCCGCGCCGTAGAGGCCAAGGACGAGACGACGATCAACTCCCTGGCCCAGCACCTGTCCGAGTGCGCGAAGGCCAACGAGATCCTGCACGCTAAGGGATACGGCACATTGGGGCAGGGCATTGCAGCAGTCGCCGCCCAGGTGCCGCACATGATGGGGCGCGAATGAACGGCATCCAGAACCTCGACGCTTTGCCATGGGTCGATATGACGTACGCAACCGCGCTCGATCTGCAAGCCCCGGCCAGCGGCACAGGGCCGGCGGTGAGCGAGACCAAGCGCGCGGTCAGCGAGATCGCCAAGATGCGCCGCGACCTTGAGCGGCGCCTGCAAGCGATGATCAACACCGAGCTCGGTGCATTCATTGATGCGACGGGCATGGCGGTCGACGCGCTGACCGTGAACATGCTGCGCAGTGAGACGGTCGACGCCACGCGCCAGGTCGGCCGCATCCAGTCGGTCGTGCTCGATATCTCGGTGCGCCGGTAAGTCAAACCTCACCCGCGCCTAGTGCGCAACGCAAAGGAATGTCATGAAGATTCAAACTGCGGACGCGCTGTACCCGGCGCTGCAAAAGCTGCTCGGCCTGCCCGATCATGTGATCGCATTCGACCTTCACGTACGCGCTGGCGGCATTGTAACTGTTGACTGCAAGTACCATCCTGTCGCTGACGATGGTCGCATTGCTGCACTGGGTGCCGTGTTCGCGGGATACGAATTAGTGCCGCGAGCGATTGATAATTTTGGCAATGTCGAGATCATGACGCGAGCCAAGCGCACCGAAGCAAACCAAGACTTCGACGCCTGGATGCGCACTCGCACCGATTCGGCCCACGCCGCTTACATGGCGCAGCACAGCGCCGGTGGTCAGGCTTACCAGCCATGATCGAGACGTTGCAATCGCTCTATGCGGGGGCTGCTGTTCTGCACTTCCGGCGAATTTACCTTAGCGCCATGGTGGAGTATTTGATTCGCGATGATCGCCTCGGGGGCCCGTCGCAACTTGCGCGCCAGTATTTCGCAGGCCACGTGCCTGAGACGCCGCAAGCCCGGCGCGCCAAGACCCAAAAGTAATTCGCTCCGCCTGTGGTTCAGGCGGCCTGCCAGCGCACTCCAGCGGCAGGAGACAGGAAGCGGGCGCAGTCCCCGACGAACCAAAGCCACAAGGCTCCTGCCGCAGCTCACCGCGGTCCCGGTGTGGCGCGGGCGGGGATAGAAGGAAGGGCATGATGAACAAAATGCAGCACCCATCAAACAACGGCGTCCTCGGCGCACCAGCCGGTTGGAACCAGGCAGAGCTTCCGTGTAGCGCCTTGCCGATCACCCGCACTGAGTGCGAAGGACAGCCCGCCATCGTGTCGTACTGGCGCCCGACCGCCGAAGAGTTGGTCGCGCTGAATGCCGGCGAAGCTGTCGCGTTGTGGGTGATTGGGCACTCGATGCCGCCTGTAGCGCTGTGCGTTGGCAACTGACAGAAATACAAATTAACTAAGGCACCAATGGCGCAGACCGACAAGGCTACGCCGGACTGGGAGCGCATTGAGTCTGATTACCGGGCCGGGCTGCTGTCCGTCCGGGAAATCGCCGCACCCCAAGGCATCACCGAGGGGGCGGTCCGCAAGAGAGCAAAGCGCGACGCATGGACGCGCGACCTCGCGGCCAAGATCAAATCGAAGTCCGATGATCTGGTACGCAAGGAAGCAGTACGCAATGCGGTACGCATCGAGCGCGCCGATACCGATGCCTTTGTCGTAGAGGCGAACGCTGAGGCAATCGCCGCTGTGCGTATCTCGCACCGAGGAGACATTGCACGCTTCCGTCGACTGGCGCGAAGCCTGCTGCGCGAGATCGAGATTGAGACCGAAAGCCTGGACCTGTTCGAGGAGCTGGGCGAGTTACTGCGCAGCGAGGACGACAAGGGGCAGGACAAGCGCAACGACATCTACCGCAAGGTGATCACCGGCGCATCCCGCGTCGACAGCATGAAGAAGCTCGCTGAGACGCTGAAAACGCTGATCGGGCTTGAGCGCGAGGCCTACAACATAGGTGAGGTCATGAAGCCATCGGATACGGACAGCGCGTCGCTGCTGCGGGAAATTGCATCCTGCCTGCCAGACTGATGGCGCTCAGTCTGCAAACTCAGCGAGAGTTGGCCCGCTGGTATAAGTTGGTCGATCATCCGGTGCAGCTCGCATTGGTCGCCGCTGTCGCTAATGGGGTGCGCTTCCCGGTGGTGCCTGCCGGGCGTCGATCAGGCAAGACTGAGCGCGCCAAGCGCTTTGTCGCCAAGATGGCCATGAAGAACGCCTCCGAGCGGTACTTCATTGCGGCACCGACGCACACCCAGGTCAAGAAGATGTATTGGGCGGACATGAAGCAGCTTTGCCTGTGCAGCTTGCAGAGCAAGGCGCCGTCCGAGACCGATCTGATCATCTTCATGGACAACGGCACCGAGATCCACTTGATCGGACTGGACCGGCCGCAACGCATCGAGGGCGTGTTCTGGTCGGGTGGCGTGATCGACGAGATCGCCGACATCAAGGCTGAAGCATGGGAGGCGAACATCAGGCCGGCCCTGGACACGTTCAACCCGACCCGGCCAGATTATCGCGCATGGTGCTGGCTGATCGGCGTGCCGGATGGTCTGAACCACTATTACGACATGGCCAAATACGCCGAGTCGGCAAACGACCCGGATTGGCAGGTTTTCCACTGGAAGAGTTCGGAAATCCTGCCGGCGTCGACCATTGCCGCGGCGAAGCGCCAAATGTCGGCCAAGCAGTACAAACAGGAATACGAGGCTAGCTTCGAGGGCGCCACCGGGCGAATTTACGAGGACTACGACCTCAACAATCACACGAACGCGACGATTGAGCCGCACGAGCAGCTGATGTGGATGCACGATCAGAACTTTACGCCACTGTCGTCGGCGATTGCAGTGCGGCGCGTGCGCGAGCAGACGCAGCAAGAGCGCGCGATCGGCGCCGCCGTGTTGCATGACCTCTACCTGCTGGACGAGATCGTGCTGACCAGCGCGGTATCGAAGCAGTCGGCAATGGAGTTTGTCGAGAAGTACAAGGAACACAAAAACAAGCATGTCCTGATCTACGGCGATCCCGCTGGTCGAGCCGGCGAGAAGCACGCGCACGCATCGGACTATACCGACATCGAGGGCGTGCTCAAGGCGAGCGGATGGGCCTTTACTCGCAAGGTGAAGCACGCGGCTCCCGCCATCAAGGACCGCCAGAACGCGGTGCGCGCCAAGGTTTGCACCGCCGACGGCACGCGAACCCTGTTCGTGAACCCTTCCACCGCCAAATGGTGCGACAAGGGCTTAGCCACCGTCCAACTGCAAAAGGGCTCGACTTTTCAAGAAGACCAAACCAATAAGTATCAGCACATCACCACTGCGATCGGCTATTGCATCGATGTCGAATGGCCGTCGGCGAAGACTGCCGCCACAGTAGCGCCGCTGCGCATGTAATAACGAGGATTTCCATGACCGACGCCGTACGCAAGATTTCTGACGAGGCGGCTGCGCTGCACCAGCATTGCGACCTGATTGATGCACTCCTGGGCGGCACCTGCGCTATGCGGGCAGCCGGCAAGACTTATATGCCTCAGTGGCCCAACGAGGATGATGAGAGCTACAGGCTGCGCCTCGCTGTGGCCACGCTGTTCCCTGCCTATGCTCGCACCGTCGAAGTGCTGGGCGCCAAGCCATTCTCGAAGCCTGTCACCTTGGGCGAGGACGTTCCAGCGCGTGTGAAACTCTGGTGCGAGGACATCGACCGCGCGGGCCGCAACCTGCATTCCTTCCTGGCTGAGGTAGGGCAGGAGGCGCTGGGCTACGGCTTCAGTGGCATCTTGGTGGACTATCCGCCGACGCGCGACGAAGAGGGGCGTCCACTCTATGTGACCAAGGCGGACGAAGATAAAGCCGGCGTGCGGCCGTACATGGTGCATATTCACCCGCGCAATATCCTCGGCTGGCTCAGCGACGCTGCGGGCCTGACGCAGCTGCGGTTGCTGGAGTCGGTCTCTGTGCCGGATGGCGAGTTCGCCAAAAAGGATGTCGAGCAGGTGCGTGTGCTGCGTCGGGGCGGCTGGGAGACCTGGCGCCAGCGCGAGGCCGGCGGGAAAAAAGAATGGGTGTCGTTTGCAAAGGGTCTTATCACCCTGGCCGAAATCCCATTCACGCCTGTCTATGGCAATCGTCTCGGCTTCATGCGGGCGCGACCGGCGCTGCTCGAACTGGCATATGCCAACGTCGAGCATTGGCAATCGAAGTCGGATCAGCAGAACATCCTGCACGTCGCGCGGGTGCCGATCTTGTTTGCGAAGATGCTGGGCGAGAGCCCCATCACTGTCGGGGCCGGCAGCGCTGTCAAGTCGGAATGTCCCGATGGCGATATGAAATTCGTTGAGCACAGCGGCGCGGCCATCGAGGCCGGTCGGGTATCCATCCTCGACTTGGAAGATCGCATGCGCCAAGCCGGCGCCGAATTGCTGGTGATCAAGCCTGGCAATACGACCGAATCGCAGACCCTGGCCGACAACGAGCAAGGCGCGTGCGCGCTGCAGAAGGTCGCCCAGAACATCGAGGACAGCGGCGATCGTGCCTTGCAGCACGTGGCGGAGTTGGGGAGCGAAGCCCAGGGCGGGCACATCACGATCTATAAAGACTTCGGCGCCGCCACCCTTGCTGAGGCCAGCGCAGAGCTGCTGTTCAAGAGTGCGACGTCGGGCAAGCTGTCCGCCGAAAGCTATTTCAACGAACTGCAGCGCCGCGGCATCATCTCCCCCGATCTTGACTGGGACGAGGAGCAGAAGCGCATCGAGGAGGACAAGGCGAAGGCCGACAAGCCAGAGTTCGATGTCCTGATGCCAGCCGCGCCGACGAAGCCGGGCACCAAGCCTAATCCGGTACCGCCAGCATGAGCGCGCTTGAGCAGTGGTTGATGGACTTGCTCATCGAGCACAACGTCCTGATGCTGCGCGCCGAGGCTCGAATCAAGGCCAAGGTGCTCGCGCTGCTGATCCTGCTGCAGAAGGACGTGGTCGGCGTGCTGGCCAATGCGCCAGCGCTGTCCGAGCTGGGCAAGGCGGGCAAGAATGCCTTGCTGCGCGAATCAAATGTGTTGATCGCTGACTACTACGGCCGGGCCCAGCTGGTGGTCGACCTGGGCGCGGTTGCCGAGGTCGAGGCGCTTGGCGTGCGGTCCGCGCTGTCGACCGTGATCGAAGGCCGTCTTGGCGTGGGCATGCCGACCGAGGGCTACTTGCGCACGCTGGTCAGCGACACCCTGGTGCAGGGCTCGCCGGCGAAGGCTTGGTGGTTGCGCCAGCAGCAGGACACCGCGTTCAAGTTGGCGACCCAGATACGCATCGGTGCCGCGCAGGGCGAAACGAACGCGCAGATCGTTGCGCGCGTGATCGGCACCGACGAGTTCCCCGGCGTGATATCCAAAGCCCGCGCGAACGTAGCGGCGATCGTCCAGACCAGCATGCAGACCGTGGCCGCCGAGGCGCGCCGCGCCACGTTCCAGCTGAATGCAGACCTGATGACGGGCATTGAGCAGGTATCGACGATGGACGGGCACACCAGCCCGATGTGCATCGCCTACAGCGGCGCGCAGTGGGATCTGGACTACGAGCCGATGGGCGAGAACGATCTTCCGTACAACGGTGGCGTGCCCCGGCACTTCAACTGCAGGTCGACCGAAATCGCGGTGATGAAGACGTTCCGCGAGATGGGCATCGACCTGGACGAGCCGGCAGAGGGCACGCGTGCATCGTCAAGCGGGCCGATTTCAGCCAAGACGACGTTTGCCGAGTACCTGACCATGAAGGGCGCCGACTACCAGAACGAGGTGCTTGGCCCGGGCCGCGCTGCGCTGTTCCGCGAGGGCAAGCTGACGCCGCGCGACCTGGTCAACATGGACGGTCGGCCGCTGAAGCTGTCTGCCCTCAAGGAGATGTATTCGCAGTAGGGTAGAATCGGCGAATGACCTTCGATCCGAAATCCCTGCTGAAATCGCCGACGCCGCTGGCGCCACCTAAACCCATGACCATCGACGACCTGGCAGCCAAGCTGGCGCAGATATCAGCGATCGGCATGGGTGGCGCGCTGGTTGCGCTGCCTGACGGGCGGGCGGTAACTGTGGTTGATCTGGTGGCACATGGCGAGGTGCCGGCGCATTTTGTCGTAACGCATAAATAGACGACAAATTATTCCCAAAATTATTCTAGCTCGCTTCGGCGGGCTTTTTTTACGCCCGGAGTAGCTGAATGCCCTATGTGCTGACCATACTCGCCGTTGCGTGGGCCGCCTGGGCGGGCGCCAACTTGGCCGCCTTGATCCTGGCTGCACTGCTTGTACGCCCGAACCAACCGTGCTTCAACGGCTTCAAGATAGTGATGCCGGCCTGGCTGGGCCAAGTGCTGACGCCGGCAGAAGTCGTCGCAGTGCTCGAACATGAGCGCGGACACCGGCGCCACCTGCATATCTGGACCAACCTGGCGCTGACCTGCTGCTTCGTGTCGATCAGCGTCGCACGTCACCGCCGGCTGGAGTTCGAGGCAGACGACTACGCCGCGCGCGGTGGGCATGCGCCGGCCCTGGCCTCGGCACTCGACAAGATGTCGGCCCACCGGCTGGACATCGAGCGGGCCGAGCGCCTGCGCAACCTATATCCCTGACCCGGCACGCCGGGCAACAATTTCACGAGGACACCCGGGCGACTAGGTGGCCTTTTTCATTGCCGCTAGCGGACGCGACGCGGCGCACGGCCGGAAGGCCATTTAAACGGGCGGATGCCCAGAAAGTCCAGACCATGCCATTCAAATTCAATGCAGACGGAACCATCGCAATCGACGCCGATAAGAAGTTGCCGATTTTCATCCACCCCAACGGTACTGAAGCGCCATTTGACGCAGATACCACGCTGGGCACGATCACACGGCTGAACGGCGAGGCGAAGACGCACCGCGAAGGTAAGGAGGCTGCCGAAGCAAAGCTGAAGACCTTCGAAGGCATTGATGATGGCGTCGCTGCGCTGGCGGCGTTGAACACCGTGAAGAGCCTCAGCTCGGGCGAGCTCAAGACCGCCGCTCAGGTCAAGGAAATCCAGGATGCTGCGGCGAAGACTGCCCAGGACCAGGTTGCCGCGCAAGCGAAGACCAGTGCGACCCAACTGCAGGATCTGACCGCCCAGCTGGAAAAGCGCACGCAGGAACTGAACAACCACATGATCGGCGGAGGCTTCACGAGTTCGAAACTGTTCTCCGAAGAAGCTAAGCACCCAAGCCGCTTGGCGATCCCACCGGAAATGGCGCGCGCGTACTTCGGCAACAACTTCAAGGTCGAGGACGGCAAGATGGTTCCGTATGATGCGGCCGGCAACAAAATCTTTTCGCCTACCCGCCCAGGCGAGATCGCTGACTTCGACGAGGGTTTGGCGCAGTTGGTAGCCGCTTGCCCATTCAAGGAAAAGATCCTGGCGAGCTCCGGCGCTTCCGGCGGCGGCGCCCAGGGCGGTAGCGGCGGTGCTGCTGGCACCAAGCAAGTCACTCGCGCCCAGTTCGATGCGGCCGACCCTTCCGCGCGCGCCGGACTGATGAGCGGCGGCGCCGTACTCGTCGACTGATTACCTGCAACACCGTATGAAGCCCGCCGCGTGCGGGCTTTTTTGTATCCGTTTCACCGTATCGCAATAGCCGCAACCTGGATGGGAAGTGGTGCTTTGGGCTGGATGGCCTGTCTGTTCGAAAACTCAAATCACTCACTTAAAAGGCAATACCCAAATGAAAAAGATTTTCATGATCGTCCTGGCACTCGCCGCCATGGCTACCAGCTCGGCAGTCCAAGCGGCGACCGCCGTGGCCTGCAAAGCCGAGCACGTCACCCGTAGCGCGGCGGATTTCGTGCTCGCCCACCTGTGGAGCTATTCGGTCAGCACCGGCATGGCGCTGGGCGCGAACACCCTGACCGGCCTGATCACCTCGATCTACAACGCGATGGACGTCGTGTCGCGCGAGCAGGTTGGCATGATCCCGGCGGTGACTTCCGACATGACTTTCGCCCGTGCGGCCGTCGGCCAGGTCGTGACGTCGCCAGTCGCGCCAGCAGCAACCGCCTCGGACATTACCCCAGCCGTGACGCCGCCGAATGATGGCGACCAGAACATCGGCAACAAGTCGGTGACGATCACCAAGGCGCGCCGCGTTCCGATCCGCTGGAACGGCGAAGAAAAGCTCGCCCTCGACAACAATGGCGCCAGCTACAACGTCATCCTGCGCGACCAGATCGCCCAAGCGATGCGCACGCTGTGCAACGAAGTCGAGTCCGACCTGGCTGGCCTGCACGTCAAAGCATCGCGCGCTTACGGTACGCCCGGCACCGCGCCGTTCGGCACCGCAAACGACCTGAGCGACACCGCTGGCGCATTGCGCATCCTCGAAGACAACGGCGCCGCCGGCCTGGACTTCCAGTTGGTTCTGGGCAGCGCCGCGATGCAGAACATGCGCGGCAAGCAGTCGGGCCTGTTCAAGGTGAACGAGTCCGGCCGTGAAGACATGCTGCGCAACGGCATCACCGATCGCCTGCAGAACTTCGCGCTGCGCCAGTCCGGACAGATCAAGCGCCCAGCGAAAGGCACTGCGGCCGGCGCGACCACCAACGCGGCGGGCTACGCCTTCGGTGCAACGGTAATCACCCTGGCTGCAGCCGGTACCGGTTCGCTGATCGCTGGCGATGTCATCACGTTCGCAGGCGACACCAACCAGTACGTGGTGTCGAGCGGCGATGCCAGCACGGCTGATGCCGGCACCATTACCATCGCGGCACCTGGCCTGATGCAAGCCATCCCGGCCGCAGCTACCGCCATCGCCGTGGCGAACGTCGGCAACCGCAACATGTTCTTCGCTCGCTCGTCCATCGTGCTGGCGACCCGTGTACCGGCGCTGCCGGCGCAAGGCGATTCGGCGGTCGACCGCACCATCGTGACTGACCCGGTCTCGGGCCTGTCGTTCGAGATCAGCATGTACATGCAGTACCGCCAGGTGCAGCTCGAAGTCGCGCTGGTCTGGGGCGTCGGCGCTGCGAAAGACGAGCACATCGGCATCCTGCTGGGCTAATCGAACTGAACCCGGCCCGGCGCGCGCTTCGGCGTGCCCGGGCTATACCACGAGAACACCATGACCTTCAAAATCAAATCGACCGACCCGCGCAGCCAAGGCCCGTTCGTCGTGATCAACCGTGCCGACTTCAATCCGCAAGTGCATGAGCTGTACGGCGACGACAACGACCAAGCAGCGCTGGGCGAGCGCGTCCCCACCAAGGAAGAACTGCTGGCGGCGCACGAAGAGCTGGAACGCCGTGCCGCTACCGATGCGCGCAATGCGGCGGATCAGTTGACTCACATCCAGAAGCTGCAAGCCGACCTCGATGCCAAAGCCGCCAACCTGGATAAGCAGGCCGCAGCCCAGGAAATCGAAGCACAGCGCCTGCGCGCTGAAGCCGCAAAGCAGGCCGAAGGCGCCGCCCCAATGAGGATGAAGGCCAGCAAACACGAGTAACACGATTCACGTCAGCACCAGTACCTGCCCGCCGTGCGCGGGCTTTTTTACGTCCATACAAGGTAAAACATGACCACAATCGCCGCCGGCCAGCAGAGCACGATTTTAGTACCAAAGGGGCAAGTAATTTCCATTGTCGGGATGGTTGGCGCCAGCGGCGTGGCATATCGCTTGAATCAAATTCTGGGGGGCACGAACTCGGTCCAGTCGTATCAGATCAGTTCTAGTCCGAGTGAGCCAATTGGCCCATTCCCGAACTCGGAAAAATTCTTGATCACTTGCTCTGTAGGGGCAATCCTGGCCACTGTGGATGCCCCGGCTGCTGTCACCTATGATGCGTCGGGCCCGCTATTCACGCCCTTGACTCTGGGTAGGATAATCCCGCGTGGGCGCCTCGTAGTATGCGGGGATTCGCTCAGCCTTCATGGACAGCCGGGGCGCTGTGACCGGAATGCCCAGTTCCAATTCGCTACAACCACGGTCACGACGCCTGCGAATTTCGGCGGCCTGACCTGGATCGCCTACGGAATGGTTGATGGCCGGGCCAACGGTGGGGTCGCCCTCGCGAACGCAGGCACGCTGGCGAGTGATGCACAAGGACGTCTTTCATGGGCGTTTGCAGGCGATACCGCAGGGCCAGCTGTCGATGTGAGCACCGGTGGGTGGTTCTACCTAGAGAGCGGGACGCTGACACGCCACGGCATCACTGTTGTTGTGCGAGGCGCTACGGCGCCAGTGCTCAACGCCAGCAGCGCCGTGCAGACGGCTGGAACGCCTGTGATCAACGACTACAATCTGACCGGTTTTGCCGCATACATCGCTGGCATGCTGGGCGATACGTTCAGCAGCTACGAAGCATGCGCAATTGCCGGCGCGACTACAGGGGATATTCTTAAGTTTTTGCCCCAGGCGTTCCAGCTGGGCACGGAGGTCGCCGTCATCACTGCTGGCGTGAACGATCTGCCGACAACGAGCGCAGCATGTGTCGCAACGATCGCCAACCTCAAGAGCATCATCGATTTCGCGGCCAGCAAAGCGCGCTTCGTCTATGTAAACGAAATTTTCCCGGACATCCTTGCCACGCCGGCCATTGTTCGCAATCTGGCCTTGGTGTCGGAGGCGATCAAAAAATACTGCGCAACGAAGAAAAACGTCCGGTTCGTCAGCTCGTTCGACAAGCTGATCGCGCCCAATGCATATGTTATCGGTAGCGGCGCGGGTGGCAGGCCGGGTGCGTACCAAGCCGACAACCTGCACCTCAAGCCATTCGGCGCGTATTGGGCAGGAAAGGGGATCGCCGACGCCATCGCAAAGGATTATGCAATCGAGCCTGGCGACCGGGGTACGGTGGCCACGTGGGATTCGACGCTGCAGCTGGGCTCGCTGAATTTGAACCCGACCCTGCGTGGCACTGCCGGCGCAGTTCCGGGCACCGGCATCACCGGCACAGCGCCCGATAGCTGGTCGCTCAATCGCGCCGGGTCAACGCAGCTGTGCACCACCGCATTTGTTGCGGCGGCTGACGGCGGCATCGATTTCTGGACGATGGATGTATCTGGCGCGACCGCAGGCGATTACAACGAGCTTTCGCAGAGCGTGCCGTTGCCTGCCGGCGTCGCCGTAGGCGATTACGTGCAGTTTGCTTGCGAGACGGTGGTGCTGACCACGTCCGGGGCTGGGCTCAATATCTTCAACGTGTACGCGGTTACCAATGGAAATCTTCAGTCGGCGTATCTGCTGCAGACGTCCCAGAACGTCGCAAACTTCACCACGGAAGCGCCGGTTCTGCACCATCGGTCGGAGCCGATGGAGATTCTTCCAGGGGTGACCTCCTTCGCCATGCGGGTGCGAGCGGGTGCCGCCGGCGCGAGCGCAGGCACGGGCAAGGTGGGAATCCGCAAGTTCCGCTTCGAGAAGTGCGCCGCGCCGGTGTACGCCTAATCAACATCGAAATTCGAAAGACGCACATGAGCTTGATCGTTGAAGACGGTACCGGCCTGGCCGGCGCTGAGTCGTATGCCAGCGTTGTCGCAGCGGATGCGCGGCTCGGTGGCCTCGGTAACGCTGACTGGGTAGCGCTGACGGTGGCGAACAAGGAGATCGCGCTGCGGAAGGCGGCGATCTTCTTGGGAATCTATCGCACGCGCTGGGCCGGCCGCCGGATGTATCAGCACCAGGCGCTGGACTGGCCGCGCTACGGCGTGGTGGTCGACGGCTTCCCGGTGCTCAGTACCGTAGTGCCGGTCGACGTCGTGAAGGCATGCATTGATTTGGCCGCGCGCTCTAGCGCCGGCGAGGATCTGATGCCTGACCTCGACCTGGGCTCGAACGTGATCAAGAAGGACAAAACCGGACCTCTGGAAACAGAGTACTTCCAGAACACCACGGATGTGCGCGAGCGCTTCGTCGCCGTCGACGCGCTCCTGGCGCCGTACCTGGGCACGGCCAGCGGTTCGAACTCAATCAAGCTGGTACGGGGATGAAACATCCATTGCGCAAGCCCGTGCGCCGGGTTCGCACGAAGCGTGAGTATGCGCCCACACGATCTGCAATTGCTCGACACTTTACCGCCTACCCGGTCATTGGCCTGCCATTTAAGGTACGCGTCTACATTTCGCCGACCAGGCGCCACATGCAAAAAGCCGCCGAGTTCATCACCGGCTTTCCAGATCCGGAAGATTTTCATGGGATGGTGCGGCACTACATGAGCAAGGTGACCGGGCGTTACGTTGTGCGCCCGCGGCACGTTGTTGCCGATATGTTCCTGAATGCCTCCGATCTGCGCCATAACGCGAATGAAATCATTGCGCACGAATGCGGGCACGCTGGAATGGCGTGGGCCCGCCTTTGCAAGGCCAACTTGTCGACGATGGATGGTGAAGAGGTGTTGTGCTATGCGATCGGCGTACTACACAAGCAAATCATTGGCTTCGGCTATGGCATGGGGATCTGGAAATGACCGACTACACCAAGACCGCCGCGCGCGCTGACCAGTCGCTGCGCCGCAAGGGCGGCACCGTGGTGCTGCGCCGGGTGCTGGCTGGGACTTACGATCCGAGCACCGGTACCGGCACCGACGCCAGCACCATCGACTACGACGGCACCGGCGTTAAGTTCGGCTACAAGGCTGAGGATATCGATGGCACGCTGATCAAGGCCGGCGATCAGCAGCTTTTGCTGTCTCCGCTCCAGCGTAACGGAATGCCGATGCCAAAGCCCTCGACCTCGGACCTAATGCTGATCGGACCGAAGACCTACACCATTGAATCAAACGGTGAGGTCGAGCCGACTGACGTGCCTGTGCTGTTCACGCTGCAGCTGCGAGGTGTTTGATGGCCGGCAAATCGTTCTCGCTCCAGATCGCGGCGTTCATCGCGAAGACCAAAGCGAATCAGGACCTGGCAGTGCGCGCCATCCTGATGAAGATCGACGGCCGGCTGGTCCAGCGCTCGCCGGTGGGTGACGCCACCTATTGGCAGCACGCGCCACCGAAGGGCTACACCGGTGGCCGTTTTCGTGGCAACTGGCAACTATCCATCGGATCGCCAGCGTCCGGACCGGTCGACCTGGTGGACAAGACCGGCAGCGCGACCTTGGCTGCGCACGCCGGCACCATCGGCACCGCCAAGGCTGGCCAAGTCTTCTACCTGGTGAACAACCTCCCGTACGCCAAGCGAATCGAGGAGGGCTGGTCCCGCCAGGCGCCCGTCGGCTTGGTAGCCTTGACCGTGGTGGAGTTCCGCACGATCGTGGATGACGCGGTGAACGGCGTGCGCGCCGGCACAAGCGCCCAGGACTTCTCACAAGGATTCTCGACCTACTCATGAGCCAGATAAAAATCCGGGCCGCGCTGGAAACGGCGCTGGCCAGCATCGTGCCGCCCATCGACACCGCGAATCAGAACTTCCCTTACACGCCGGTGACCGGGCAGCCGTATCAGGCCGTCTACCTGCTGCCTGCGCAGCCGAACAACTGGGCCATGGGCGACGCGTCGCGGCAAGAGCGCGGCATCTTCCAGATCAGCCTGCAATACCCAACAGGGCAGGGGCCGACCGCCGCCGGCGCGCGCGCCGAAACGATCCGGGCCCTATTTCACCGCGGCGCCAGCTTCACGAAGGATGGCATCACGGTCCAGGTCGAACGCACGCCAGAGATTGGTGAGGGCCGCGAGGACAACGGGCGCTGGATGCTGCCCGTACGCATCCGGTACTTCTGCAACCTGTAACAAGAACCACCCAACACAGATCGCCTCGGCGGTCTTTTTTTTCGACCAAAGAAAGGCAATCCCATCATGGCAACAACCGCAAACGGCATCGACACCTTAGTCGTCATCGGCAAACAGTCGGCCGAGGGCGTCAAGGCCCTGGCTCCCAACGGACGCTTCTACCCGCGCGTGACCGGCACCTTCGATACCGACGCCGACAAGTACAGCTCGAACGAGATCGATCCGTCGCAGCAAATGACGGACACCAGGCTGGGCAATTTTCGCGTCAGCGGCGACATCAAGGGCGAAGCATCCTGCGGCGCCTATTCGTTGCTGATGGCCGCGCTACTGCGCCGCGACTTCACCGTCGGCGGCGTCACCACCGCGCAGATCACCATCTCGTCGGCTGCAGGCGGCCTGACCCGTTCGGCCGGCTCCTGGCTGGCGGATGGGCACCGCGCCGGTACCGTCGTGCGCATCACTGGCTTTGCCACCACTGGCGCCGCAAACAACGGCAAGAACTTTTTCGTCACCGGAGTCACCGCCCTGGTGCTGACGGGCCAGTTCATGGACGCCTCGGCAATGACGGTCAAGGCCGCTGGCGACACGGTCACCGTCACCGCGCCAGGTAAGCGCACGTTCACGCCGCTCCTGGGCCACACGAAAGACTGGTTCACCGTCGAAGTGCAAGACCCGACGATCTCGGTCAACCGCGCCTTCATCGACCTCATGGTCAGCAAAATGGATATGGCGGTTCAGCCGAACGGCATGACCAGCTGCGACATCTCGTTCATGGGCAAGCTCGAAGGGCCAACCACGCCGGCCGCGTACTTCACCACCCCGGCCGCCGCGCCAACAAACGGCAAGTTCTCCGGCGCCACCGCTCTGCTGTCCGTCAACGGCATTCCGTCGCAGATCTGCACGGGCATGTCGCTCTCGATCGACGGTCAGGTAAAGATCGATCCGGTCATCGGCAATAAGTACGCGACTGCCGCCTCGCGCGGGAAGGTGATGGGTACCGGCCAGTTCACGGTGCTGATGCAAGACGCAGTGTATATCGACTACTTCAAGGCCGAGACCGAAGTGTCCGTGGCCTACGGCATGGCGTCCGACAGCTCGCCGCTGGCCAACGTCATGACCCTGGCGATGGGCCGCATCAAGATCACCTCGGCAAAGGTCTCGGACGGCGAGACGAACAAGATCATCACGTGTTCGTTCGATGTACTCAGGTATGTGGGGGCTGATGCACAACACGAAGGCAGTACGTTAAGTATTCAAGACTCCACCCTCTGACCATGATCGAGGAATGGAAGTCTGTCGGAGGTGCCGAGGGTGCCTACGAAGTCAGCAGCTTGGGCGCCGTCCGATCGCTGGATCGGATGGTGAGCACGTTCAGCAAGACCAGGACGCCAATGAAGCGGCTGCAGCGTGGGCGCGTCTTGAGGACTTGGTTTGACTGTAACGGCTATGCCGTTGTCTACATCTGCGGGGACGGCCGCCGCGAGGCGATCAATGTGCACAGGATCGTTGCCTTTGCATTCTGTGCTACCCGGACAGGTTGTAACGACGTGAACCACATCAATGGCGACAAGGCCTGCAATGCGGCTACAAATCTTGAATGGATGACCCGAAAAGAGAATGTGGCTCACGCCATCGACATAGGACTGGTCAGCCGACGTATGCGCATCCTCTCCAAGTCAATTGAGACTGGGGAGCAGGTCGAGTACGAGTCAACCGCCGCCGCTGCATTAGCACTTGGCAACAAGAACAAGGGCGGCAACATTTCCAGCGCGGCCAACGGCAAATTGAAACAGGCGTACGGCTTTCTCTGGTCGTACGTGTAACCGATCAGGGCTACGCGCCCTGTGCTTGGCCCACCTCAGACGTGGGCCTTTTTTATTCCCAAAACAGAAAGCTCAAAACCATGACTAGCGCACAAAACACTGCACTGAACACCGCTCAAACCATCGCTTCGGTCGGCTTCGACATCTCGAACTTCACCGCGCCCGCCGCCCAAGTCACCTTCAAGGTGCCAGTCATGTTCGACGACGACGGCGAGCCCACCCACGGCTTCATCATCGTCGGCAAGAACAGCGACGAGCACCGCAACGAATGGGCTGCCGTGCGCGCAGAAGGCCGTCAACGCTCGGCCAATCGTCGCACTGCGATCGACGAAACGAAGATCGAGGGCGCCGAAAAGCTGGTCAGCCTCATCGATAGCAACAACAAGCGCCTGGCCGTTGCTGTGGTGGTCGGTTGGTATGGCTTCACCAGCGCAGGCGCGCCAGCTCCTTTCAACAAGGCGCTGGTCGAGGCGGCTTTCAATAAATACCCAACCTGGCAGGAGCGCGTGCAGATCGCCATGGAGGACGACGCCAATTTTTTGAAAGTCTCGTCGCAAGCCTCCTTGCCTACGCCGGCCACCAGTTCGGCCGACTAAAGAAGGCAGGGGACGGCAGCGCCAAAGGCGATCACCTCGACGCCGCGCGCGCCAATCCGTTCTACAAGGCAGCCGCCGCGCCACCGGTGCCGCAGCTGCCGCCTGAGCTCGAATACATCTGGACCTGGTTCACGCGCTTGAACAAGAGGCGTCAGAACGGCATGGACGTCAATCCGCTGTCGAGCCAGGAGATTCTGGCTTGGCAAGCCCGGCACCAGATCGCGATGGACCCGTTCGAGCAGGAAGTCATTGACCGCCTGGACGATCTGTTCCTGTACCACCACCACAAGAAAGAAGACTAAATGACCGACCTCGTTGAACTGGGAATTGTCGTCAACAGCGCACCCATGAATGAGGGTGCGAAAGCGATGGACGCAATGGGCGATGCCGCGGTTCGGGTTGAGCCTAAGGTCATTAACACCACAAAGGCGGTGGATGGTCTGAGTGACGCCAGTTCGAAAGTTGGGCGCACCGGGGTTGACGCGACAAAAGTCGTTGATGCGCTTGGCGAGGCTTCAGTCAAAGTGGAGCCGAGGGTGGTCGGCGTAACTAAGGCGGTTGATGAACTGAGCACGTCAAGCATCAATGTATGGCGCCGTGGCACAGAGGCGACCAAGAGCATCGATTCGTTAGGTGAGGCCAGTCAGCGAACAGGGCAGCGCACGGCCGTCAGTAATGGTCAGATGAACGACACGGCCAAGATCATGCAGGCTCAGGCCGACCAAGCGCGTCAGACCGCCCAGGCGAATGCGGCTTTGGGGCAGTCGACGGACCGGCTGACAGTAGGTCAAAGCGCATTTATCGACAGGATGCGCGAGCAAGTCGCTGTGCTGGGAATGAGCCGCACGCAGCTGATGCAGTATCAAGCCGCTCAGCTAGGCGTTACCACGCAAACGCAAGATCTCATCAACAGGATGAAGCAGTTCGAAGACGCCACGAAAGCCGCGACTGAGGCCAGTAAGGCGGCTGCGGCTGCGAAGGGGCAGCAGGAGAAGTCCGCAATCTCGCTGACCGGTGCACTGGGCTTGCTATCAGCTGCGTATGGCGCCCTGAAGATCGGCGAGTATGTGAAGGAGTCAGCTCTGCTCGCGGCCCGCTACGAAACCCTCGGGGTGGTGATGGAAGTGGTTGGTCGGAATGCCGGCTACACCAAAACCCAAATGATGACGGCGACCCAGGCGATTGCCGCGCAGGGTATCACGATGGTCGAATCGCGTGAGTCGGCTGTAAAGCTGGTACAGGCTCACGTGGACCTGAAGCATGCGACCGCGCTGGCGCGCATCGCACAGGACGCGGCCGTTATCGGTCACATGAATTCCAGCGATGCCTTCGATCGTTTGGTGAACGGTATCGCTCGAGGCAACGTACTGATTTTGCGGAATATCGGTATCAACGTCAATCTTCAAAGTGCGTACCGGCAGATGGCCGAAGAGCTTGGAAAGTCGACCAAGGAGCTGACAGAAAACGAGCGTGTGCAAGCTCGTCTGAATGCGGTGCTGGGGCGTGGTGCAGATATCGCCGGTACCTACGAGGCCGCAATGGGCACCGCCAGCAAGCAGATTACGTCGATGCAGCGCTATATCACCGACTTGAAAACGGTCGTTGGTGAAGTCGGCCTGGAATTGCTGACGGTATCGGTAATGGCTGTAGGTAAAGGCTTCAAGGACGCCAACTCTGAAATGAAGGGCATGTCCGAGAATGGAGATCTGAAGCGCTGGGGCGAGAATCTGACCGATGTTTTTGTTGGCATCGCCAACTCCATCAGCAACGTCATCGTCATGACTAAGCTCGCTGCTGTCGAGGCAGCACACGCCGTGGGTGCAGGCGGAGGGAAAGGTTTCGCCGCGCCGTCTCCCGATGATTCGCTTGGTAAGAGCCTTAGCAAAAAATGGTTCTCACTGTTCGGCGCAAGTACCGCGCAGGGGAATTCGGAGACTGAAAAGGCATATGAGGAGACTATTGCCCAACTATCAGGGCAGCTGAATCGTTTCGACGCAGCTCTAGGCGAGCGCCGCGCATCAAATCGGGCGAAGGACAAAGCTGAGTTAGACGCCCGTCTGAAGATGGATGCGGATTACGCCAAAGCGGCCACCGAAGTGCTTATGAAGGCCAAGGACGGGGGTGCCGTAGCACAGGAAGCAGCCCGCAAAAAAGTTGTGGAAATGCACCGCACGATCTACGAGGGCACTCCGACCTACCGTGACACCGAAGGCCGGGAGCCGAAGCCCAAGGTAGATCGCGCGGAGAATACCGAAATGACCGATCGCATGGCTCGCATCCAGGATGCGGTCGATGCGGAAAAGTTATTGTCGCAACACCTGTCTAAAATCGATGACATGCGACACAAGGCCGGCCTCATGAGCGAGGCGGAGTTCTACCAGAACAAGAGGGCATACGCCGAGGCCAACGCAGCGGATGAGATTGCCGGCTACAGCTCAAAAATCGCAATTCTGCGCGAGCACCATAGCGCGACAAAGGCAGAGGAGGCAAAGCACACCAAGGAGATCAACGACCTTCTCGGTAAACGGAGCAAAGCCGAACTGGCGGCGCAATACGAGCGGAACGAGTTGGCTCAAGAAGAAATCCTTCGACAGGCTGCCGTCGAATCTGCATCCGATAATGCGATGAATGCATATCTCTCGGGCTTGGACCGCGAGGCCGAGAAGCTGGAAGCCGCCAATGCTGGGCGCGAGGTCTCTCTAGCTTCAGTGGAGCGCGAGGAGGTTGCACGCTTGAACCTCGCCATCGCGTACCAGCAGCAATTCATGGCTGAGCAAGCGCTCGGCGGGGCAACTGCCGAGGAATTGGCGCAGGCGCCCGCCACCCTTAAATACCTGGAAGACCTGCGTGCGAAGCGTGAGCGGATCGCGGTCGGGCTGGAACAGAAGGATACTGACCAGTATCACAAGAAAGCAGCCGATCGCGCTATTCAAGACTGGGAGCGCGCCGGGAATTCGATCGCGGATAGCCTCTCGAATGCTTTTGGCAAAGGCGGTAAGGCCATTGGGGGAATGTTCAAGGCTTACTCGACCGGTGTGGCTGGACAGTTGCGTGCCGAGAAAGAACTGGCAGCAGCTAAAAAGCTAACCGACGACAACCCGGAGAAGATTCAGGCAATACAGAGCGCCCAGCTCTCCGGGGCTCAGGCACAGCTTAAATCCTACGCGGACATGGGCGAAGCCGCGAAGACCTATTTCAATGAAAATTCCCGTGGCTACCAAGCCATGACCGCTGCGGTCGGCGTTATGCGCGCGGCCGAAGTGGCGCTAAGCCTGGTCAAGGGCGTCAACGCGGTGCTAACGCAGGGTGGGGGAGACCAATACTCGGCATTTGCCCGCATGGCCGCCATGGCTGCAATTGTCACCGGGCTCGGTGTTGCTCTCAGTGGCGGACTCGGCGGTGGCAGCAGTGGCGGCAAGAGCGCTGCTGATGTGCAGAAGTCGCAGGGCACCGGTGGCGTGTTTGGCGATATCGGAACGAAGCAGGCAGACGGTTCGACCCTGTATGCACAGCAGTCAGAATCGATCAGCCGCTCGCTGGCAATCTTGGAGGACCACAGCGGTAGCTTGATCCCGATCAATCGGGGCATGCTCGCCGCGTTGCGTTCGATCGAGGCGTCGATGAAGGGGCTGACGAACCTCATCGTGCGCGCGCCGGGCATCACCGAAGGCAGCAACCTCGGGATAAAGACTGGCCAGCTCAACATCGGCAAGCCGGTCGACGGGATTTCTACCGTCATGACCGAGGTTACAAAAGGGCTGTTTGGCCCTGGCCTTGGCGACAAGATCGCGAGCTTCGTCAACAACCTGTGGGGCAAGACAAAGCAGTCGATCGTGGACAGCGGCATCCAGTTCGGCGGCAGCGTGCGGGATCTGCAAGGCGGGAAGGGCTATGACCAGTACGCCAGCGTGGACACCACGAAGTCGAGTTTCTTCGGCCTGAGCAAGAAGACGAGCAACGCTGTGCAAACGGCCGGGCTGGAAGGGGAACTTCCAGCGCAATTCGGTCTCGTGTTCAAGGGCGTGGAAGGCGCCCTGACGGAGGCGGCAGCAGTGCTCGGCGTTGGCGCTGACCACGTCAAGAAGTCGCTCGATGATCTGACCATCGACGTCACCAAGATTTCCCTCAAGGGACTGAAGGGTGATGAGTTGACGGCAGCGCTCAACGCTGTGCTGTCGAAGACGATGGACGACATGTCGGCCGCAGTGTTTCCGGAGATGGACGCCTTCCGTCAGGTCGGCGAGGGCTACACCGAAACCATCGTCCGCCTGGCCTCGAACTACGCCACTCTGGATAACGCGCTGACCTCGATCGGTGTGACATTCGGCGCTACGGGTATCAGCAGCCTGCGTGCGCGCGAGGATTTGATCGCCGCTGCGGGTGGCATTGATAAATTCGCCGAGCAGACCAGCAGCTTCGCCGACAACTTCCTGACCGAGGCCGAACGTCTGGCACCGGTACAGAAGTATGTGAACGAGGAGCTTGCGCGCCTTGGTCGGGCCGGCATCAAAACCCGCGACGACTTCAAGGCCGCAGTGCTGGGCCTTTCTGAAGGCGGCCAGCTCGCCACCGCGGCGGGTGCTGAACTGTTCAGCGGCCTCATGGCGATCGAAGGTGCTTTTGCTGCCGTGGTGCCATCGCTCGAAAAAACGAAGACGGCAGCCGAGAAGCTGAGCGAGCGTGAAAGTCTGATTGACCGACGCGACGATCTCAAGATGACGCCGGAGCAACTGGCAACGAAGAGCCGGAACAAAGTCGACAAGTCGAACTGGGACGTCTACGACGAGGTAGCCGGCTTGGAGTTGGCGAACAAACTCCGTGGGCTGGAAATTCAGAACATGGAATTGGCTGGCGATAAGTTGGGCGCCTTGGCCGCCACGCGCGCCGACGAAATCAAAAGCCTTGATCCGGTAACAGCCGAGCTCGTCAAACGGCGCAACGCATTGGAGGATGCGAACACGGCCGCAGCCTTGGCGACGAAAAATCGCGGCATTGAGATCCGGAACATGGAGCTGGTGGGGAACAAATCGGCCGCCTTGGCTGCATCCCGGGCCGAGGAAGTGGTCGGGCTGGACGCGTCGACTGCGGCGCTCATCAAAAATGGTCACGCTCTTCAGGACCAGGCGGCTGCGGCTGCGCTGGCCGTCGGCACGGCAAACACGGCCCTTACCGGGCTGAAGAACTCGGTAGGCTCGCAAAAAGACATCCTCAACCAGCAATACGACGCGCAGGTCAAAGCTATTAAGGATTCAGCACCGACAGCGGACACCTACAAAGGCCAGATCGACGCGGCGAAGAAACTGACTGATGCCGTTAAGTCTGTGTTCGACAAGCTTGCTTCTGCGCTTGAATCGACTGAGATTCAGTCGACCGCGATGGACGCGGCGCGCCGGCGTGCTGCCCAAGATCTTCTGGCGCAGGCTGCCGTTTTCACGCGCGGCGGTGGCACCGGAAATATCGCAGGGCTGGACGAAGCTCTCGATGCGATTTCGAAGCCGAGCGAGGATATGTTCGCGACCTTCGAGGACTACGCCCGGGACCAGAATCGGGCAAAAGCCTCGCTTGAGGCGCTGCAGTTGAACGCGAAGAAGGAGCTCGATTTCGGTCAGTTGACCGTCGAAGGGCTCGAAGCTACGTCCAAGACTATCGATGCAGCGTCGAACGCTCAACTCAAGCTGCTCAGCGATCAACACATCAATGACCTGGCCCGCCTGGATGCCATCGTCACGAATGGCCAGAAAGAGCTTGATGCCGTGACCGGTGTGGATACGTCAGTGAGGAGCTTGGCTGACGCCCTCAAGGAGTTCGCCGCAGCAATCAAAGGTGTGAAGGAAGCGCCGAGTGGACTGTCGGTTGAGGGCCTGTACCAACAGGTTCTCGGCCGCGACGGCGAAAAGGCGGGCGTCGACTTTTGGAAGAAGGCATACGGCGAAACGGTTGATGGAGGCGAGAAGGCTGACTTTATCAAAAATGCTCAGCCTGAGCTCGATGCCAAGCGAAACGGCAATTGGGCCGAGTTCCTTCGTTCGCACGGGGTGCCAGGGTATGCCACCGGTGGCGACTTCGGCGGCGGCATGCGCCTGGTCGGCGAGAACGGTCCTGAGCTTGAGGCAACCGGGCCAGCCCGAATTTTCAACGCTGGACAGACCCGCTCGATGCTGAGCGGCGGCAACCCGGAGTTGCTGGAGGAAGTTCGCCGGCTGACGGCGACTGTCGCCCGGCAGCAGGTCGCGATCGAGCGTCAGCAGGAAGCGCTCGACAAGACGGCGACGAACACCAAGCGCTTGGCCGACGCCTTTGAAACTGTAACCGATGGGAATAATGCCATGCGCACGAAGGAGCAAGCATGAGCGCGGATTTCCGCATGATCCGGCCGGTCGCAGTGACAGATGTGCGATTGATCAGCAGTACCGTTCCGGAGGCACTGGTGCAGGAGTACGCAGGTGCCACCACGTACATTCTCGGCGCTGTGGTCGGGGTTACAACTGGCACACAGCAGGTCGTTTATCAAGGCCTGCAAGCGAGTAACGGTGGGCACGTTCCCGCCAGTTCGCCCACATGGTGGAAGCTGCTGGGCACGGTGTACGCGCCATACTCGGCCGGGACGACGTACGCCAAGGGAGATCTCGTATCGAGCGTTGGTGCCGACGTCCATGAACTGTATGAGTCGCAGATCGCGAGCAATGTCGGTCAATCGCTGGCAGGGAATCCCACCAAGTGGTTGCGGCGCAGCGCGACGAATCGCTGGAACATGTTCGACAAGGCGATCAACTCGCAAACGGTGGCGCCGAACGCCGTCACCGTCGTGATCAAGCCAGGGGTGGTGGTGAACACCATCACCCTGTTGAACGTCGAGGGCGCGCAGGCATCGATCTCGCAAACGATCAGCGGCTATTCGCTCATCAAGAGTCTGGTTCGACACGAGGTGCTGAGCTGGTACGACTTTTTTTACGAGGAGCCGATCCGGTCTGGCGATGTCGTTTTCGACGGCATTCCGCCCTACGCAGCTGCTGAAATCACCATCACGGTCGACAACGCTGGGCTGGACGCTGCCATTGGTGGCTGCTTCGTCGGAAAGTCCCGAACGATCGGCCTCACCCAATGGGAGCTGACGGCCGGCGTGCTCAGCTACTCCACCACCACGACCGACACGTTTGGTAACACGACGATGGTGAAGCGGGCGAACGCAAAGCGGATGAACTTTGACGTGCGCATCCCGGAGGGGTTCGAGAGTGAGGCTTTCCGCTTGCTCACCGAATACACGGACGTTGAAATGGTCTTCATCGCATCGTCGGACTACTCCATGACCATCGCCTACGGCTATCTTGGCCAGTGGGAAGTCCCAATCTCAAATAGCGGCCGGGCCGCACCAATCGAAGTACGAGGACTGATATGACAATAACGCAGGTTATCACCCCACTGCCAGTGGCGCCAAATCCGGCCACGGACCCGCCGGCAGTGTTCAGCGAGAAGGCAGCGGCTTTCGTCGCGCAGCAGCAGTTGATGGTGCCGGAGATTAACACTTGGCGCATCCAGGCGAACGCGCTGGAAACCAACGTCAACGCGAAGGAAGGATCAGCCAGTGGCTACGCAACTGCCGCGCAAGGCTTCCGAGACACAGCCAATTTTGCAGCTGATGCGGCGGTCGGTTATCGGGATCAAACGCAGGGATGGGCGGTAGCAGCTGCAGCAAGCGCCACCACCATCGGCACCACGGCGGCCTTCTCGGATGCAAATCCGATGGTAAAAAACGCCACGGTCAATACGAAGCAAGGGCGGTTCAAAGCAACG
Source organism: Telluria sp. (assembly GCA_036386755.1). Lineage (GTDB taxonomy): Bacteria > Pseudomonadota > Gammaproteobacteria > Burkholderiales > Burkholderiaceae_D > Telluria_A. The sequence continues at coordinate 28,079 of DASVVC010000015.1, read as the reverse complement.
TTAATCACTGCTGCGACTATTCGTGATTACCTGTTGCCTGATAAAGATGGAACTATGGCCCTGACGAGCGATATGGGCTCAGCACTTGTTGCCGGGCCGCTCGCGACAACTGCCGTACCGTACGTTGACTTCCTCACGTTATTCAGTGCTGGTGCGGGTAACTTCGATAATTACGACATCATTCTTAATCGTATTCAGCCTGTGTTTGCAGCGAATAGCGATTCACTGTGCTTGCGCGTCGCAAATGCCGGCACCGTAGACACTGGCAATTTCTATGCTGGGGGCGCTGTCGGTGCCGGGTTCGGCTCGCTTGTTGGCACAATCACAGGCCCGAGTATCAGGGGCCAAGACGTCCAGGCCGGGAATATCGAAATTCAAATCCGCAATGCGAACTCGGTTACTGGTTCGAAAACAGTCTTCATTCGGGCGATTGGCAACACGTCGCCGGCAGTCAGTTACCAGATTCAGCAGTTTTGGGGCCTGTACACCGGCGCCAATGCGATATCTGGCTTCCGACTGTATTGGGCCACCGGAGCTAACTTTGCCGCAGGTGGCTCCGTTCGTGTCTACGGTTGGAAAAGCGCATAAGGAAAATATGGAACCCTTGAAAATAGATTATTGGGATGTGGCTGAAGGCGTCCAAAAACAGCGGGATATGACCAGCGATGAAGTGACGCAACGGGAGTTCGATATCGCAGCCGCTGCCGTGCCGGTGGTGCCGGCATCTGTGCCGATGCTGAACGCGCGCCTGGCCTTGATCGCCGCCGGCCACATGGCTGCAGTGAAGGTCTTCGTCGACGCGATGCCAGGCGTTGACGGCGAGCAGGCGCGCGCGTACCTCGAATACGCGCAGAACGTGCGGCGCGACCACTGGCTGGTCGAGGGCATTCGCCAGGTGCTGGGGCTGGGCCCGGCTGACATCGACGAACTGTTCATCACCGCCGCAGCGATCGACTGATCACGCGCAACATCCTCTAAGCCGCCTTCGGGCGGTTTTTTTATTGGCCGGCCAGAGACCCTAATGACACAAGCATCCACCGAAGTACAGATCGCCCTGCTCATCCATGGGCAAGCGCTCTTGCAGCGCGAAATTGAAGAGAACAAGCGCGAGGCCGAGGTCGACCTCAAGCGCGTACAGGAGAAGGCTGACGCCGGCGAGCGCGCCAATGCCGCCCGCATCGCTGCAATTGAAGCCGAGCGAACAAAGGCTCTGATTTGGGGCATATCGACGCTGGGCGCGGCCGTGCTTCTGATGGGGAGTTGGATTCTTACGAAACTGTTTACAGGAGGCATCAAATGGTAAAGGGCAAATTGGATACTGCGTTTTATTGGATGCTGCGCTTCGCCGTGATGGTCGCGGCCGGCGTGGTCGTGGTGGCCATCGTCTACCCGAGTCCGATCCTGCGCGGCGCGCCGGGGCCGGCCGGCGCGGTGGGCGCTACTGGCGCAACCGGCGCCGACGGCGTAGGCGAGAAGGGCGACCCCGGGCGGCGCGGCCCGGCTGGTGCCGACGGCGATACAGGAAAAACCGGAGGCACTGGCGCCAAAGGAAAGCAGGGCGATACCGGCGCAACTGGCGCCAAGGGCGGCGGATTCTGGAGTGGAAAATGAGCGTGACACTGGAACAACTCAAGAAGATCATGCCGCGCGCGGGCAAGCGGGCGGACGTGTTCTGCGCACCGCTCAATGCGGCGATGGCAGAATTCGGCATCAGCAGCCCGGCCCGGCGCGCATCGTTTCTTTCGCAGATCGGACACGAGTCTGGCCAGTTGCTCTACGTGCGCGAGATCGCCAGCGGCGAAGCCTACGAGGGTCGCCGCGACCTGGGCAATACCAACCCCGGCGACGGGCGGCGGTACCGGGGGCGCGGCTTGGTCCAGATTACGGGCCGGGCCAACTACAGCGCGTGCGGGCTGGCGCTCCGGCTGGATCTGCTGGCCAGTCCAGAATTGCTCGAGCAGCCGGTCAACGCCTGCAGGTCCGCTGCCTGGTTCTGGAAGTCGCACGGCCTGAACGAGCTGGCCGACGCTGGCGACCAGGTCAAGGTAACGAAGAGGATCAACGGCGGCACGAACGGACTCGCGGACCGGCTGGCCCTGTTTGCAGTCGCTGCACAGGTGCTCGCATGATGATCGATTGGATGCTGGTCATCCTGGCCGCCGCGGCTGCGCTGATCGCGCTGTCGATCTGGCGCGCGCACCGGGCATCAGGCATTTCGTTCAACGCCTTCGACTTGATCATGGAGGACGGGAAGGTCAGTAAGATCGCGCTGGCCTTCATGCTCGTCCTGGCCGTGACAACGTGGATCGTGGTCGACCTGACCATCAAGGGCAAGCTTACTGAAGGCTATTTCACAATGTACGGCTCAATGTGGGTAATCCCGCTGGTGGCCAAGGTCGTCTTCAACAAATCCGAGGCGCCGACGTCGGCCGGAACAACGACCATTACCAAAATCGAATCTGTGGAGAAAACGACGCCATGAGCGCATTTAACACTATTGCCGCCGGCGTCACCGGTGGCATCTGGAAGATCATCGCCGTGGTGCTGCTGGCGGCCCTGCTGGTGGTGGGCGCCTGGGCCGGTGGCGGCTGGTTCCTGGCGGCGCGCGACCGTGACGCCGTCCGGGCCGACCTGGTCGCCGAGCGCAGCGCGAACGCCGAACTGCGCGCCGGCATCGCGTTGCAGAACAGCGTGGTGGAAGCAGCCGGCGCCGCCAAGCTGGTTGCCGAGGCGCGCGGCCAGGACGCCCAGCAGGTGGCCGCCGCCGCCGGCCGGCGCTTCGACGCTGCGCTGGCCAAGGTCGCCGGCGCGCGCGCGACCACCTGCGACGAGGCCATGCCGACCGTGAACCTGATCCTGGAGGCTACCCGATGAAACTTTCGAAATTTCGAAATTTCGATTTTTCGCAATTTTTTCGCCGATTCCTGCGCTGGCCTGCTGGCGGCGGTGAAAACGCTCAGAACCCGCATGGATGCTCACTCTTGCCCGGCCTGCTACTGGCCATCTTCATGCTATTGACGCCCGGTTGCACGAGCTCGCCACCACTTGTGCAAGAGGTCAAGATTCCGGTGTACCGCTCCTGCGTGACGGAGGTTCCGGCCAGGCCGACGTTCGGCACGCGCACCCTGGCGCCGGATGCCAGCAACGGCGAGAAGATCCTGGCCCTGGCGCGCGACCTGCCCGTGCACCTCAAGTACGAGGCGCAGCTCGAAGCCGTGATCGCGGGGTGCTTATGACCCGATATGGGAATTCACATATCGGGACCGACGACCTCCCGCAACCCCATCAAAATGAACAACTGCAAAAATTGCAGCAGTTGCCAACGCCGACAGATGAGCATGACCCACTCGGCACGCTGCTGTTCGAAATGACCGTGGTGGACGACAGCACCTCGCCGCTGCAACTGGTGAGCGCCGAGCTGCTGGCGTATTACCGGCGCTGCGAGGCCGAGCTGATCGCGCTCAAGGCTGCGCCCGCGGTCGCAGAACGTGCTCACGGCACCACGCTCATGTGCGCAAAGCGGAGGGCCGGCCAAGATGATCCAGGCAGCAGAGGATGGCTGGCAGTTAGCTAGCCAGTATTCTTGAACGTTTCAAGCCGCGCTCGTAAGACTGGCCAGGAGCTTCGAATAAATTCAGTGCCGAGTTCGAGGCTCGATTCATTTAATAGGTTATCGATGGCGTCTATATACCGGTTAGTGCGCTCCGACATCGATACGCCGATCAAGTCTTGAGCTAGTGATGCCTTGACCTCCGCGCTGGAAATAGGCGGGGGCGTCGGAACGTCTTTAAGAATATTCGGATGCCATAGTTTCAACACTGTCAGAACCGATTCGCCCAGGGTAAGCGCTGCGTTGTCTTCGCCTTTTGCTAGAAATTGATCAAGCGAGAAATCGAAAATAAAAGTCTCACGATCATCCTTCACGTGAGCAACTGAAATGTCAGATTTTTCATTTATATAAATCTCGATGCGAGGAAGTCTCATTTTTAGTCCTTAAAACAGGCAAACTGTAGGACAGCTTGCCTGGCGTTCTAATGATGCTTATGGAAGCTCGGCAGCGCGAAGGCAATCCGCGTGGTATTGCGCTGCTCTTTCTCTACACGCCCTGAATGAGCGTTGATCCATTGCTCGCGAGTACGCTTTGCACTCGTCCATATCCCGGTCTAATTTCCGATCGCACCCTTGCTTTCGTTCCTCGACGGTTTCGGGCGGAGGGAGCGGAACGTCTCCAGGGACGGCGCAGAAAAACCCCGTCATACCGCAGATCGTCGGAGTAGCCGGACCCATTGGCGACAAACCGCCATCGTTTGGGGATGCGCCCGGATTCGGCCAGCGCTCGGTAATGGTGCAGACAACAATCGGGCCTACCGTGCAGCTATATCTGGATTCATAACTTCCATCATTACCTCCAGGCGTCCAATCCCAACCGCCGCCGCCACCGTCGTTGCTACCACAGTCGTTTTTCTGAGGCAGACGGTCATCAAAGTCGCAGCCCCATGAATAGTGCGTTGGCGGACGATTCATCTTAGCTTTCAGCGCCGCCGTCGCCGCGCTTACTGCCGATGAAAACTGGGCTACGTCACGATGAAGTTCGTCGGAATTTTTCGATTTTGCGTCGTCGGAGCCAACAAACTGGAGGACGTCTATTCGCCCCGCGAGAACCTTGGCGCTTATAGAGACCCCGACTGGGAAGCGGGCCTTAACTGGCTCGCAAACCACCGATGTCTGGCCTTCGCGCGAGGCGCAAATTGTTGACCCCTTTTGCGATTGAACCAAAAAACTACTGCGCCCCGGAATAAAGTTCGCTTGAATTACACCGCTAACCTCGCCTAGCGCTTCTGGAAGTAGCGCTGTTTGGCACGTTACACCGGATCGAGAGCCTTCGTCACAGATCAATATCTCTCGCCCGGCGCTCCACGCGATCTGTTTGGCCGGCTTAAACGCCTTGATCTCGGGCTGCGTCTTCCCAGTAGCGAGTTCCGCAGCATTGGAAAATATCGGCATAAAATTCATGCCGGCGAAAATTAATGGAATAACTGAAAGATGTAAGCGCATGTTTGTACCCAGAATTGAATTTATTAAACTGCTGCGATTGATTTGCGCAGCGCCTATCAATGGAATATTGACAGGTAAAGTTTATATGACCCGTCGAGTGAAGGTTTATCAAAAGTCAATCGCACTCACCTACTAAAAACTTTCAGCAATTAGATTTCAATGAGGAAGCTTTCCGAGTTAACATGCGCGAGTATATATTGCTTTCTTTGTTTGGCGTGAAGCGAGTATGCGCTAGCAAGCACATCAAATAGAATTTGCTTACCCTAGCTATTACAAAGATTTACTCGGCTGGGATTACAGTTAGACGGGGGTTCCGCTGGGGAGTTCCCTGGCGTTCGGGCGGGGCCGTGTCGCGGTCGATTTCACGTAGGCCTGAAAGCGTCGAGGATGCGATATACTGTACGCATGTACAGTATCGTGAAAAGATTGAGAGTCCGGGGAGCGCGCCGGCCAGACCGAGACATCTTCGCCGACCCTGGCGCGGCAGGGCAGCTGACGATGTGCCGGGTTGAGGGATGGACCGAGCTGAAGCTGTATGCATCGGGGACTGATGCGCGTCCGGAGCCGTTGATACCGGTGCTTATTGACCCGGTTCTAGTCGTGATGCACGGGAGCAAGATGCTGTTTCGAGGGATGGAGCGTCAGGGCGCCCAAGGCGATCCGAACTCAGCGACGATATTGCAAGAGTGGTCAGTCCAGATCGTGACCGAACCGCAGCCGGGGGTGGCGCAGCAGTCTCATCGGCCGCCGTCATAATGCTGCCGTCGCTCATACTGTCCAGCTAGCGCGGCTTTGGCCAACTCGTCGGGCACGTGCTGCCGGCGCAACAGCGTCAGCCCAGCGCCTTCGTCAAATGCTCGCTTCATGCGCAGCGCCTCACGGATGAGGTCGGCGGTCTTCTGGTCCTGGCGTCGATCGGTCATGGCAGATCCTCCTGCCGCGACTGTAGTGCGAGCGTGGTGAAGTAGTGTTGAGGCGCATCAGGTACGCGCGGGCGCGTCAGAATTGTGGCGCGGAATATTGCCGCAAACTAGGCTCGCTTCCACAGAATTAAACTTTCGCTTGCTTCTGCGCATCCCGCCAAGCCTTGTACTCTGGCTTGCGGTAGAGCGATTCCTCACGAACTCCGGCTTGCTTCGCAGCTTCCCGACCGGATATCCCTGTCGTCACAAGACGTAACGCTTCCCGCATTTCCGCTGATATTTTGGCCGTCATTATATTGCTCTCTAGTCATTCGATCACCTATTCGCCACCCCATCCAGCTACTGGTCCGTGGCTCTCCATCCCGGCCAATTTCGAATAAGCTGTACAGTCCCTTGACTGCCCTGCACAGGCCGTCCTTCCATTGCAAGTGACGTGGATGGAAAAGGTGGGAGTTGTCGCGAACAAGGTTGCATAAATTAATACCTTCAAGTACCACCATATTTGGGCCGATTAAATACCAATATTTCGCAGCCCAATTATCAATATCTTTCGAGCATCGCCCCGGTGGGTTGGGCTTGCCTCTGCGGCTATCGGCCAATTTTTTATACATCTCGGGAGGGGGTGCCTTTCTTGTGCCACTTGCCCATTTTCTTTTCAAAGAGTCAGCGCCTCGCTTGATTTTCTCGGGGTCTCTATTGATGCACCCGCAGCTCTTGATTTTGCCTCGCCTCATGCCGGATAGATAAAATGCTTTTTCAACTCCGCAATCACACAAACACAAAGCCATTGTTCCGCCAATTTCATTGCGCGGAGCACTTCCTATGACGAGAAGGTTTCCGTAACGCTCGCCGGCCACGGCTTCAAGTTTTTTGGACATACAGCCTCCGTTATGATTAACCTTATAATATGACATTAAGTCATGCGATGCAAGCTATCTTTGTGATGGATGGCGGCGCAAGTCTTTCGCGAAGCCGCACAAAAGCCGCGCTACCGTCCTGCGGGATCATGCTGGCAAGTGGTCGGGGAAATTCCCGGGGAATTTGCGCCAGATTGTAGGGTTGCGTAGGGGCACTATCACTATGATGCTCCACCCCTCTACCACCCTGAAACCCCATCGTTACAGGTTCATAGCCTATCCGGGGTTCGAATCCCCGTCTCTCCGCCAGGAACACAAAAGAAAGCCACCCTCGGGTGGCTTTTTTGTTTCCTGGCGGAGAGAAGAAGATCCCCTGCGGGATCTTCGGCGGGGATTCGAAGGGCTGGGCGTACTCGCCCGGCCCTCTCCGAATCGTCCAACTGCCACCGCTACGCGGTGGCGCGCCGGAGGCGCCGCGCGTAGCGCACGCAAAATTCCCATAAACACTATTCTTTCAATCAATTTGCCTACTCGGAAGTGAGCCACCGCCCAAGCGGCGCACACGGCCGCCATCGGCAAGGCCCAAGCGAAGGTTCTAGTTCAAAACGAGATTAAAGTATCGCGACCGCATCAACAAGGTTTCTCTGAAAAGGGCCGAGCACAACAAAATGATGCAGGCTGCTAGATCGCCATGGTCACGGCGTCACAGACCAGCTTGGCTGGGGATGCTCGGCGCTATCGCCCAGGTCCACTACGACGGCCAGGTACAGCCATCCGGTACCGGTCCGGATGTACGTGATGTCTGAAACATATGCCATGTTTGGTGCCACCGGATTGAACTGCCGGTTGAGCACGTTGGCGGCGACAGGCAAGTCGTGCTTGCTGTCCGGCGTGTGGATGAAATTAGCTGTGGCACGATGACGCAAGGACCTCAGCGCGGACGATTAGAAAAGTCCTTATCGTAATGCCATCGTTGCCCCTTAATAGGAGTTTTTTCCTCAATTTACCGTTCAGGAGCGCGCCACCTCATTTCCAAGTTTTTCAAATACCGGCCATCAGTTGATCCATTCAGCGCCCACCGCTGCGAGCGCATTGCAGCCAACCACGCTGGTACCCGTGCTGGTCACGGCGACTTTCGCCAAGGCACGCCCGGCAATGGATCCCCCGGTCAAGGTGATGGACCCGTCAATGGGGTTGCCCGCGAGGATATTGCCTTTGAAAGTCGACGTGGTCAACGTCACCCCGGCGCCGATCGACCAAAACACATTGCACGGTTGCCCGCCATCGGTCATGACTACCGAGAAATTGGTACCCGTCAGTGCTGCCCCGACTTTGAAAATCCAAATTCCTTTCGCTGGCCCACTGAGCCTCAATGTCGTGTCCGTAAACGTCACACCGGCGGGGAAACAGTAGACGCCCGGCGCAAGCGGCCCGAGCACCGGCAGATTACCGGTGAAAGCAGCGATCGAGATAGTTTGCGTGCAGGGAGTAGACTGGAGAGAAGATTGTGCTCTGAGAAAGTCGCCCTGTGCCGTAGCCGCGGTCGCATTGGTCGCAGGAGGAATCTCACCTGCTGTTGTGCAGCCGGTATTTGTAAAGCTGCCCGGGTAGACACCGATGTTTCCAGTCACTACGGACCCGGCAGTACAGGTGACGTTCGTGCCTCCCAGAAGGGAGAATTTAGCCGCCGCGCCAAGTTTGGGCGCCGCCGCCAGTGACATCTGAGCCCATGCCGAAGAGACGCCAAGTAGCATGGCGATTCCAAACATGGACGTAGTTGCTAATTTCTTGATCATTTTTTCTCCCTTTAATTTCCGCAGAAAGCCACCTATGGACGGCCTCCTCTCGCAGGCGCAAATCCAAACCACGTCCAGATGATTGCGCCCTCCATTGACAGTGTTCTGGTTCCTGACGAGCGTCAATTGTATTTACAGAATCAGTAGCGTTCGGTTAAGGCAATCGTTACAAAGACCACAGTTTTGTGACTTGACTGCCGGGTTCCGCACGCTTGCCGTTTCAATCTGAACGGGAGCAAGCATGGAGGCAACATCGACATTGGTGCTGCGCACCGGCTTGCCTCTGGAGCTGTCGTCGCCACCGTCCCCGGCTTGGGTGCTGGCCCTCGACCAAGCCCATCGGGGGTACGCTGCTCGGTGCGCTCGGCCTGGTGCTCGACATAATCGTGCTGTAAAACACGCGCTACATGGAGGCAGCATTAACCAGCGGGGCGGACGGCTAAGAGGTCTGCGAGGACTGCCTGGAATAGGCGTTGATCAGTCACGGCAAGCCGGACATCTTCAACACGGACCAGGGCGTGCAGTTCACGAGCCTGGCGTTCACCGGCGTGCTGCTGCGGGAAGGCGTGGCGATCAGCATGGATGGCCGGGGCCGGGCGCGGGACAACATCTTCGTCGAGCGCCTGTGGCGCAACGTCAAACACGAAGACGTGTACCTGAACGGGTACGCGACGATGGTGACCTGACGGTTAGGCTGACGCGCTACTTCGCTATCTACAACGAGGAGCGGCCGCACCAGTCGTTGAACTACCAGACGCCGGATGTGGTGTACGCCAGTGGCGAGGGCGGCGGCGCGATGATCGTGAATAAACGATGATCGTGGATAAATACGGCAGTGCCACGGTCACGCCGTTGGTAACTTCAGGCGCTGTGGCGGGGCATGGGGCACCGCTCCACACTGCGCCCTACCGGGAGCGGGATGCGATCAACGCTGTCTACGAATGAAAAATAGCAGCACGCGAACCTATCCCGGTGTCCGAAATTACTTGACCACAGCACCTTGCCAAGGACGCGCCCCGATAAAATCAGGACCGCTTCAACTGGCCGATCACGCTCGCCACCTTGGTGGTAATCATATCGACTGCCGGGCCATTTGCGCCGTGCGGAATAATGACATCGGCGTAGCGCTTGGTCGGCTCGATGAATTGCTTGTGCATCGGGCGCACGGTGTCCAGATACTGACCGACGACGCTTTCCACCGAGCGGCTGCGTTCGGTAATATCTCTTTGCATACGGCGGATGAAGCGGATGTCGGAGGCGGTGTCGACAAAAATCTTGAGCGACATCATGTTGCACAAATCCGGGTCATACAAGGCAAACAGGCCTTCGATCACGATCACCGGGGCTGGCTTGACTGGAATGGTCCTGTTCGAGCGGTTATCGATCGTAAAGTCGTACTCCGGCATCTCGATCGTTTCGCCATTGCGCAAGGCTTGCACGTGCTGCACCAGCAATGGCCAGTCGAAAGCCTGCGGATGGTCGTAGTTCTGCTGGCGGCGCGCTTCAGGGGTGAGATGGGTTTGGTCGCAATAGTAATCGTCCTGCATCACGACCGAGACCATCTCAGCGCCGAACGAAGCGAGCACTTGCTGGGACACCGTTGACTTGCCACTGCCGCTTCCGCCAGCGACACCGATGATAAAAGGTTGGAAAGAAATCTTGTTCATGCCGAATGATACCGGAACCGCGGCCGATCCGACAGGGAGCGGATGATCCCACATGAAGGCGGGACGGTAGGGCGCGGACATACTATTTTGTCGGCGCGGGTACAGGAGCGGCGGGCGGCGCGGCGGCTTGCGGAACAGTAATGATAATAGGTGCCGGCTGCGCCGCAGCCTGAGCGGGAGGTTTCTCTGTCATCTTGGACACGGTAAATATGGTGCCAATGCTTGCAAGGCCAACGCCGATCACCCACTTGACGATGTCCACCATTCCCTTATGCATATCGGCGCGCATTTTCTCCATCTCTGCGCGCATCTCGCTTGTCTGCCTGGCCATGTCGCCACGTAACTGCGCGAAGTCTGTCCGCAGCTCCGCGAAGCCGGTTTTCATGCTGGTATCGAAGTTCGCCAGGCGCGCATCCATCTTGGCCTCGCTGCCGGCAAGCTTCGCGTCCATTTCCTGGCGGGTGAGGTCTGTCATCGGGCTATCATTAGGCCTATCTGTCAACTTGTCAACGCCGTGCGTCATCCTGCTTGCGGCGAGTGCTGGATGTGCGGCTGTTCCTTGTCAGTATCCCACCCGGAAACACATCGCTGTTGCCCGGTCTTGCCCGCAGTGCCCAAGTGGGCAGGTGCTGCGCGTGTGCGCGATTGACGAAATCCGATAATGCCATTAGTGTCACCCGACAGGCCAACATCGGCCCATGCGGCTTTGGTTTTTCGCGGCGACGGCTGCCGGGTTTTAACTCTTCAGGAGGCACGCAATGATCAGCAAAAACACGATCTGCCTGTGGTACGACGGCGACGCTGTCGAGGCCGCAAACTTTTATGCAGACACCTTCCCCGACAGCGCAGTCCACGCCATCCACCGCGCACCGGGCGATTATCCCGATGGCAAAGAAGGCGATGTCCTCACGGTGGAATTCACCGTGGCCGGCATACCGTGCATCGGCCTGAACGGCGGCCCGCACTTCAAGCACAGCGAAGCTTTTTCATTCCAGATCGCCACCGACGACCAGGAAGAAACCGACCGCTTGTGGCATGCCATCGTCAGCAACGGGGGCCAGGAAAGCGAATGCGGCTGGTGCAAGGACCGCTGGGGCTTGTCCTGGCAGATCAGCCCGCGCGTTCTTACCTCGGCCGTGTTCGGCCCCGACCGCGCCGCAGCCAAGCGCGCCTTCGATGCGATGATGACGATGAAAAAGATCGATATCGCCACGATCGAACGGGCGCTGCGTGCTCCCGCGTGATGCGCTCGCTTAAATGAACTGGGTTTAAATGAAGACGGTGCGCGACGCACGCGCCTCGGTGACGGCCTGCAAAACCCGTCCCAGCGGCACTTCCACGCAGCGGTAAAAGAGCGCACCGGCCATCAGGCTCGCTGCCCAGGCAGTCAGCATGCCCAGCGCCTGATAGTGCGGTTCAGGCGGCACGAAGTGCGCAAACGCCGCATTCGTCACCAGGCAGACCGGAAAGTGGATCAGAAAGACCGAATAGGAAATCTGCGCCAGGCGATTGACCGCCGACATGCCCCAGTAGGAACACGATCCGGTGCGCTTACGGCCGAACAGAAACAGCACGCAGGCCACCGTCAGCGCCACCGCAATACGCAGGCGAAAGTCCAGCGCCAGCGCGACCAGGGTCGGCACCAGGATCATCGCCACCAGCAGCGCCACCGCGCGCGGCCGCCGTTTCGGATCGCTCGCCAGCCAGGCCATGATGCCGAGTCCATAGCTGCCAAAAAAGTAGGGCGCCCACTCATCCCAGTTCGGATCGCGATTGAAGTACAACAGGGACGTGCTGATCCCGACGACAACCACGGCAGGCATCAGCCAGCGCCGCAAGCCGCCGCCGGAAACACGCCCGCACAGCCAGACCAGCAAGGCCACCACGGCATACAACTGGAAATCGATCGCGACGTACCACGCGCCTGCCGACAAGGAATCGTAACCGAGCACGCCCTGCAGCAGCAGCGCATGCGCCGCCAGTTGCATCAGATCGGGCGGGGCGGAGATGGAATCGTGCGTCATCCAGCGGTTCGCCAGGGCCGACGCCGCAACGGCGCACAGCATCGCCACCATAAACGGCGGCACCAGCTTGGCATAGCGGCGCCACACGGTTCCGAGCGGATTGATCAAGCCCGGCTGGCCGTGCGGGAACAAGGATTTGGCGACCAAGAATCCGCCGATCACCAGGAAAACCTGCACCGCGATGCGCGCGAAGGAACCCAGCCAATCGATGACGTCCGGCATCAGGGGCCGCGCATAGTCGGCCATGGGGCCGTAGAAGGCCAGGTGGTGCAGCACAATCAATTGCGCCGCGACGACTTTTAACAGATTAATGAGTCCGAACTGCGCGGGGGCGCTTGCCTTCGCCCCGGCTTTTTTTTCTACTACGACAGCCATGCAAACCTCTTCCAAAAGCGCGACCGCGCAAGCTGCGCATCGGTCGACACCAGCCAGCCACGAACGATGACTGCTGATAACAATTTATCATCATAGCGTATGCAGTCAGGCTAGGGCGCATGGATGAGTTACGGAATGTTACGCGGCGGCGCTCGAGCGGGCTGCCGGGGAACGCCGTCGCCGGGCAGGAGGCATCGTCAATAGGGGCTCGACGCGGGTGCTCCCGCAGCGTTCAGCGAGATGCCGTCAGTCAGCGAGCGGTCGCGCTGGCACACCCGGTCGTGGTCGGGATAGGTGATCCTGTCGACCCGAGCGCGGGTGACGGACGGTGGAGGCAGCGGCAACATCCCGACATTCTTCTGCTAGACTCTGCGGCCAGGAGTGTTTATGTGAATGCGTATGAAACCAGAGGTCCAGCCAAACAAGATCGTCATCCTGTCCGGTGCAGGGATCAGTGCGGAGAGTGGCCTGCCGACGTTTCGGGATTCAAACGGACTCTGGAATAATTACTCCTTGCAGGACGTTGCAACGCCACAAGGGTGGAACGCGAACCCCGAAGCCGTTCTCGCTTTTTACAACGAGCGGCGTTTGAGTGCGTCCCAGGCCGCACCCAACGCGGCGCATGAGGCAATCGCGGCGCTCGATGATGCTTACGAGGTCGTCATCATCACCCAGAACGTGGACGATTTGCACGAACGCGCGGGATCCAGGACGGTGATCCATTTGCACGGTCAACTTGCCTGGGTGCGAGGGACGTCGCCCGTACCCAAGCGCTATCGTATCGGTGCCGCGCCGGTTTCTCTTGGCCAGCTGTGCGAAGATGGAACACAGCTTCGTCCCGATATCGTCTGGTTCGGTGAGGACGTGCAGCACATGGACGAGGCCCGCCGGCACGTCGCCAGCGCCGCCAGGGTGCTCGTTGTCGGTACGTCACTGTCGGTTTTTCCTGCAGCTTCCCTGGTCAAGGCGGCACGCGGGCGCGCGGAAAAGGTTGTCAATTGCCTTGACATGAAACGCGTTCCGTTCGGATTTACGTTCATGCCTGGTAAAGCCACCAGTATTGTTCCGATGCTGGTACAACAATGGCTGAGCCAGATTCGGTAAAGCATTCCTCATTTCGCAATAGCCGTAACAGAGCGTAATTATGGCCGGAGGATGTCGCGCTCTCGTCCACTATCACTTGGCCGACGCATTGATCACATCCTCGTAGTGCTTCAAGCTCTCAATGATGGCGACGCGTCGCGCATATTTGGTGCGCAGTTTCGCCAGCTGCTTGTCAGTGCCGCGGCAAAGAATATTCGCTTTCCTGATGACTTCTTCTAATCGCTTTTTCTCGTCCGCACTTGCGATCTCGCCCCTGAAGTGATCACATGCGTCGCGTCGCTCGATGAATGTCATGACGTCTTTCGGGAAATGCGTCGTGTCTCGTGCCGGGCAGGCTGCCGAGGCAGCGAGCAGGCAAATAAAGAGTACATTTTTCATGGATCAGAACCCCGTGTCGGACCAGTGTGGATCGTCGCGTTTAGGACCTCGGTATTTGATGACGCCGTAGGTTGCACCAACCGCGCGCAGTGCTTTGTTCAAGCCGTTTCTTGGGCTTGTAGTGATCACTACCGCTGCGCCCGTGGCATCAACGATCGACAACGTGCCCTTCCACGAGATCGCCATATCGATGCCCCTGCCGGCTGTATGCCTGGACTGAAGCGATGGCCGCGTTTCCAGATTGCTCATTCCAAAAGCAATGCACATCTCCTTGGCGGCAGCTTGGCTTTTGGACGACGAAAACTTTCCAGCGGGATCTTGGTGCGCCCATACGATGTCGACTCCTCCGAGAGCTGGGATCGCTTGCGGATCAACGTTCTCTCTGGCAATACGCCACGACCAATGCATGAGATGAGCTCTTTCAACGGGTCTATGGGTGGCGGCAATCGTCACTTTTGCACCGGCATGTCGAAGCGCGTCAATGAACGCCTGCGCGTAGTGCCGAAACGGCATATCGAGAGAACGAATTTCCTTACTTCCAGAAAATTGGGCGACCCAATGCGGCCCACTTAATCGACGCGAATTTGCATTTAAGATTGCCACCATTATTCTCTCCGTAGAAGTACAAAGGCACCAATTAAGAGGGGCGCCTCAGAACACACACCGAAGAATCATTAAACACAATGCTTGGTTTTGATGTATTGCGATATTGCAATTTTATTGCGGAAAATTTGAGTGGGTACTTCAATGACGACATCACGACCTGATGAAAAGCCGCGCTTGAACGGTGCGACGGCCGGTAACGGCCAGTCCGGCCCGGCTTACGCGCAGACGCCGGCCAGAAAATCGGCCACGCTGCCTTTTTGCAAAATGAGCGCGGAGGCGGCCGCGTACGGATCGAAACGCCGCTCCCTGTCGCCCGGCAGCGGCACGCGCACGCTGATGCGCTCGCCGTCGACCTGCACCGACGCATTGGCCATGTCGAGCAGATACTGCGAAATGAAGGCACCCACCAGCCCGACGAAGAACCCCAGGTCCTCGCGTCCGACCGCCTGCGCTTGCAGCCACTGGCTGAACGGCGCGCGCAGCGACTCCAGGTCGAGCGGCTCGCCCGGCGCCTGCAGCCCGGTCTGGGTCAGCACTGCATCGAGCATCGGCCGGGCTTCTTCGAGAACTTTGTACGGATCCATGTTTGTCGTGTGAGGGTGGGAGCGGGCCGGCGGCCGCGCGTTCGGGGCGTCATCATACCATCGACCGGCACCCACGCCGGACGCCCGCCTGCCCCTGACGCCGCGACCAGCCAGAGCGGTAAAACCCCGCCGCTATTACCGGTTGCGATGGATCAGCCCGCGTGTATGATCGGCTTGTCTTTATGTAATCTTTTCCCTGCGCCGCCAGGCCAATCCTTTTTTGCCAGACTTGCCGCCATGACCAAACAATTGAACGCCGCCCTTTGCCTGTCGCTCTCGCTCGCCTTTGCCATTTCCGGATGCAAGCCGAACGAACCGGTGCCGCCGCCGCCCGTGCAGGCGCCCGTGGCAAGCGCTCCCGCTTCGGTGGCCGTCCCAAGCGCCGCCGCCGTGCCGGCCCCGGCAAGCGCAACCTCGCCGGTCGCCCCCAGCGCCGGGGCCGACGCCGACCTCGACAACATCGCGGTCATCGGCACGCCGATGCCGCCGTTCCCGTTCGTCGATTACCCCGAAAATATCGCCAAGGAGAAGCAGCAGACCAAGACGTCCGACTTCGACCAGCTGCACCTGATCGTCGGTAACCGGATCCATGCGGTGGAAGGGCGTTTCCGGCGGCTGGCCTTCGACCTGGCCGATGCCGGCATTTCACGCTTTCAGGCGCAACGCGATTACGCCAGGGCGGCAACGGACATGGGCGGCGTCAAGGTCAACACCAGCAAGCCGAAGGACGCCGCGTTCGAGAAGGCCAGCGGCGTGTACACCGATGCCATGGCCAAGACGCTGGATTACCCGAACGAAAACTACAGCTACGACACCTACTTTTTCCCAACGCCGACCGGCCGCAAATGGATGCTGATCATGGCCAGCGAAAACAGCGTGCGCGTCACCTCGATCGAAGAAAAACAGACGGCATCGGTGGTCAAGATGGTGACCGCCGCCGTCATGAAGTCCGAACTCGACAGCAAGGGCCACGTCGCGCTGTACATTAACTTCGATACCGACAAGGCGGCGATCCGTGCCGACGGCAAGCCGGCGGTCGACGAGATCGCCGCGCTGATGAAGAAAGAAACGGCGCTGCACCTGTCCGTCGAAGGCCACACCGACAACGTGGGCGACAAGGCCCGCAACGCCACCCTGTCGCGTGAGCGTGCCCAGGCGGTGGTGCAGGCGCTGGTGGGCGACGGCATCGACGGCGCCCGCCTCAATGCCGCCGGCCACGGCTCGGACAAGCCGCTTACCGACAACGGCAGCGAAGAAGGCCGCGCAAAAAACCGCCGCGTCGAGCTGGTCAAGGTCGTCAAAGGCTGAGCGCCAAGGTAAAACGGTAAAACGCCGCCGCGATTACCGGTTGCGATGCCTCAGCCGCATTGTATGATTGTCTTGCTTTTATGTAATCGTCATATTTTCCTGCACCGCAGGCCAACCTTTTTTGTTCCGATTGACCGCCATGACCAAACAACTCAACGCCGCCCTTTGCCTGTCGATCTCGCTTGCCTTCGCCCTGACGGGATGCAAGCCGAAACCCGCGGCAGCGCCGGTGGAAGCACCTGTCGCCAGCGCGCCTGCCGTGGTGGCGCCCGTGGCGCCGGCCCAAGCGCCGGTGGCGGCGACGCCAACGCCTGCGCCAACGGTGGCGCCTGGCGCGACGTCCGCCGGCGCCGATCTCGATAAAATCGCGGTCATCAGCAAGCCGCTGCCGCCTTTTCCGTTCATCAATTACCCGACCACCGTCGGTGAGGCTTTTCAGGGAACCACGGAATCGGACTTCGACCAGTTGCACGTGATTGTCGGTAACAAGATGCATACCATCGAGGGACGCTTCCGCCTGATCGGATTCGATCTGTCGCAGGCGAAAATTTCAAAATTCCAGGCCGAGCGCGACTACACCAGAGCGGCGTTGGACATGGGCGGCGTCAAGGTCAATACCGTCACGCCGGGCGACGACAATTTCGTGGCGGCACATGGCGGCGACAGCTATAACCTGGATAAGAAATTGAAGTTTCACGGCAACTCCAGCAGCTATGACGTGTACTTTTTGCCGACCCCCACGGGCCGCAAGTGGCTGGTGGTGATGGTCAACGACGGCGGCGTACGCATCATCTCCATCGAAGAAAAGCAGACTGGTTCGTCAGTCAATATCGTGACCTCGGCCGTCATGCAGTCCGAACTCGAGAGCAAGGGCCACATCGCGCTGTACATCAACTTCGACACCGACAAGGCCGCCATCCGTGCGGACGGCAAGCCGGCGGTCGACGAAATCGCCGCGCTGATGAAGAAGCAAACCGCGCTGCACCTGTCGGTCGAAGGCCACACCGACAACGTCGGCGACCAGGCGCGCAACAAGACCTTGTCGCGCGAACGGGCGCAGGCGGTCGTGCAAGCCCTGATCAGCGATGGTATCGACGGCGTGCGCCTGAGCGCTGCCGGACACGGCGCCGCCAAGCCGATTGCCGACAACGGCAACGAAGATGGCCGGTCGAAAAACCGCCGCGTCGAACTGGTCAAGGTCGCCAAGGGATAACCTGCGGGGAGGCGCGGCGCTCGCTGCCCGCACTCCCTTCCACCTGCCTTGCCGAGGCCAGCCGCTGCGCTGGCCTTTTCTTTTCCCTGTTTTGCCCCTCCCAATCTGAAGGGATGCGCCAAAGCCGCATGTCGCGCCGACGCGCGTATTCCGCGCGCTCTTCCGGCCGCTTGGCCCCGATCCGCTGCTGCACCGCTCAACCTGGGAGCAAGGGCAAAACAAAGTTAACATTGTTACAATTTGATAGAAAGCTAACGTTTACAAAAAGTAAAATGTTCTTTGAGGAAAAACCCTCGCCCATCCTTAAGGAACCTAATGAAACTCGCTCTCAGTGCAATCGCCATCTCCATGGCAGCATTATTTGCTGGATCGGCATCTGCCAAAACTACCTATATTTCGGGTGTCTCGACAAATGCGGCGCAAGATCTTTACTTGTTTCCCGGAGATAGCATGCTCTCCGACAACAATAAATACTGGGCCTTGTTTCAGCAGGACGGCAATCTGGTGATCTATCGGCTTAGCGACATGAAAGTCATATGGAGTGCTGGATCGCAAGGCAGGAACGGCAAGTACGCGCTGTTGAAGAAGGATCATAGTTTCGCCATCTATGGACCTGACTATGCGCCGGTCTGGAGCACTGGTGTTTCGCACCCGGTATTCGACCCCGATACCAGGCTCTGGCTGACGGACGATGGCCGCATCCGCACGACCGGCATGGTGTATCCGAACCAGCCGACTCAACAGACAATCTGGTGGAGTGCGGGCAGGGATAACTGGGTCTTGAGTTGCGACGGCGGTGCGGCACCGTCCTTGTATCCGGTTTGCACGTACAACATGAGTACCATGACGAAAGCCTGCAGCGCTGCTGAAGCCAATTCGTATGCGGTGCAAAACGGCGGGTATGCCGGCGCCTGCCAATAAATGGTCCGATTACTGCGGGAAGATTTCCCGCAGTAATTTCACGCAGTAATTTCACGCAGTAATTTCATTCCCTGCCTCGCACCCATGAACAAACTTCTCGTAGCAGCGTGTGCCGCCGCGGCACTCGGCTTTTCTTACCTCTATCTGGTCCCGGGCGGCGATGCCGTGAACAGCGCGGGCAGCGTGCACAACGCCGCGGCGTCCGATGCGGGCGCTCATGCGGCCAGCGGGCCAGGCCCACGGTTGGTGGCAGGCGCCGGCTCGATGTCGCCTTTTGGCACGGGTAAGCCTCCCACTGCGGAAGATCCAAAACAACGCCAGGCCAGGTTGCAGGAAAAAATGAAACAGCTGGGTTTTTTTACGCCGGAAAAGTACTACAAATTCGACCTGAAAACACTCAAGAAAATGGCGGACACCGGGGACGTCTTTGCGACCTTGCAGCTTGCGGAGCAGTTCTATTCCGAAAGCGAAGGGCTGGAAAACGATCCGGCTTACGACCTAGGCGCATCGCCTAAAGCCGAAGGCAATAAATATCTGGAAAAAGCGGCGACCATGGGAATCGTGCGGGCAGCGACACTGCTTTCCCTGCGTTATCAGGAAGAAGCAAAGCCGGTCGATGCCCACGCATGGAGCCTCATTTCGCAGAAGTTTGGCGACAAGGCAGCCAACGTGAAGGGATACGGCGCCGTCAAATTTCCCACTGACGCCACCAGCATCAAACTCGCCCAAGCGAAGGTCGATGAGATCATGGATACCATGCTGAGGACGCCGAATCCGCGTTTTCCGCAGTAGGCTTCCTCGATGCGAGTGGCGCCCGATCCATACGCCACCACGCGCATGGACCGCGCCGGTCCAGCCAGGATGGCCAGGCCGCAAGCGGGGTGGGCGACCTCAAGGGCAAGTTCGCGTGCCACGCGCGAGATTCCCGCCGTCACCAACAAATAAACGCGCTGCAAATCGGATAAGGGACGGACAGTTCCTACACGCGCTGGGCAAGTTCGCCGATGGGCCCGTGTCGGGCAGGGCGCTACGATACCCATCACTGGCTGCGCGCATGCCGTCATGGGCACGCGCAGCCTCCATCCACCACCATGCAAGGAGCAACGAAATGAACAAACTTCCTCTGGTAAAGAATGTGGCGTGTATTTTGCTGGCAGCAATGTCGCTTGCGGCGTGCAAGAACGACGGGGCCGGGCCGGGCTCCGACAGTGGGGCGACATCGACCACCGTGCCTGGCAGCGGCGCCGGTAACAGCCCGACCGGCGCCACTGGCGGCACGGCGACCTCGACCACGGCAGGCAATGATGGCGCTGCCGCGACCACGCCTGGCACGACCGGCGGCGGCAACAGCGCAACCGGCACCAGCGGCGCGGCGGGCACGACCGGCAGCGGCACCAGCGGCACGGCTGGCACAAGTGCCACGGGTGGCGGCGATGCCACTGGCACCGGCACCGGCACCAGCACCGGCACCGGCACCGGCACTGGCGCAGCCAGCAACGCCCGGCCGAACGGCCAGTAGCCTTGACGGCGGCCAGCCTTCGCTAAACGCCCGCAAGGAGGTCATCTTCCTTGCCTGCGGAATTACGCCGGCGTCCAGCGAAGACTGACCACCCAGAACAGCCCGGCCAGCGCGCTCACGCCGGCGCCGAGCACGCACACACCGGTCCAGCCGGCGGCGGCGTAGGTGGCGCTTGCCGCCAGCGCGCCGGCGCCGCTGCCGACCGCATAGAACAGCATGTAGCAGCCCACCAGGCGGCTGTGCGCATCCGGGCGGCTGCGGAAAATCATGCTCTGGTTAAGCACCTGGATTGCTTGCGCGCCAATATCGAGCAGCACGATTCCCAGCCCGAGCAGCCACAAGGAGCGGTGCAGCAAACCCAGCGGCAGCCACGCCAGCACCAGCAAGCCCAGCGCAATCCCGGTGGCGCGCTGCCCGAGTCCGCGGTCGGCCCAGCTGCCCGCCTTGCCGGCCGCCAGCGCCCCGGCCACGCCCACCAGTCCGAAGGCGCCGATGGCGCTGTGCGACATGGCATGCGGCGCCGCGCTCAGCGGCAACACCAGCGCACTCCAGAAAATGCTGAACGCCGCGAACATCAGCAAGGCGATGACGCCACGGATTTGCAGCATCTTTTCGTGCCGCAGCAAGCTGAGCATCGACAGCAGCAGGGCGCCGTACGACAACGTGCTGCGTTGCTGCGCGTGCGCCTGCGCCGGCAGCGCCGTCCACAGCAGGCCCGCCAGCGCCAGCATGGTTCCCGCAGACAGCAGGTAGACCCAGCGCCAGCCGGCCGCATCGGCCACCAGCCCGGCCAGCACGCGCGCCAGCAGCAGGCCGATGACCACGCCGCCTTGCGCCGCGCCGACCACGCGCCCGCGTTCGGACGCGTCGGCCGCGCTGGCGGCGGTCGCGATCAAGCCCTGCGTCATGGCGGTGCCGAGCAGGCCGACGGCCAGCATGCCGGCCAGCAGCAGCGCCGTCTGGCGCGCCATCGCCACGCAGGCCAGCGCAAGCGCCAGCAGCAGGGCCTGGGCCAGCATCAGGCGGCGCCGGTCGAGCCGGTCGCCGAGCGGCACCAGCATCAGCAGCGCCACGATGCTGCCGGCCTGGGTGGCCGTGATCACGCCGCCGATGGCCGCCGGGCTGATCGCGAAGTCGTGGGCGAGGGTACCGAGCAGCGGCTGCGCGTAGTACACATTGGCGACGCTCAAGCCGCTGCCGCACGCGAACAGCGCGACCAGCCGGGGCGGCACGCGCGGCGCCGCCAGGGCGCCTGGGAAAGCTTGCATCGTCTTCATCCTGAACTGGTTGCAAATTAAAACTGGTTGAAGTGTAAGCAGTCTGGTTTTAAAATGCAACCAGTGTTTTAGAATGCAACCCGTAAAAGAGAGAATCCGCGACGATGGCCAAACGTAAAAGCATGAAAACCGACGCCTGCCCGGTGGCGCGCGCGCTCGATGCGATCGGCGAGCGTTGGTGCCTGCTGGTGGTGCGCGACGCCTTCGACGGCGTGCGCCGCTTCGGCGATTTCCAGCGCCGCCTGGGGGTGGCGCGCAACATCCTGGCCGACCGCCTGCGCGTGCTGGTCGAGCAAGGCGTGCTGGCCGTGCAGCCGGCGGCGGACGGCACGGCCTATCAGGAATACGTCCTCACCGCCAAAGGCGAGAGCCTGTTCCCGGTAATCGTCGCGCTGCGCCAGTGGGGTGAGCAGCAGCTGTTCGCCGCCGGCGAGGCACACTCGCGGCTGGTCGACCGGCAAGATGGACAGGCGCTGGCGCCGATGCTGCCGCGCGCGGCCGACGGCCGCCTGCTGGACCATGCCGGCACGATCGTCAACAAGCTCGCGGACAGCGCAGGATAGAAGCTGTCACCCTGTTCAAGCTGCTAGCTAGCGAGGGATAGATTGAGCGATATCAAGCCTCCAACAACGTCGAAACGTAACCTTGGCATATGTCAGGCGCCCCGGTGCCGCTAACGCCAGCTTGTTTATGTCGTCGCAAAGGAAGATCCATGAAACTGACCTCCCATCCCGTCGTTCCCGCAGCAACCCGCCGCCTTGCCACCCTGCGGAGCCGGGCGCAATGAGGCGCTACACCATCACTCTGGGCGCCACCACCAGCGCCGGCGGGCGCGTGGTGTCGGCCAGCGGCAGCGGCTGCATCAACGGCGTGCCGATCGCACTGGAGGGCGACCTGGTGGCCTGTCCCGCATGCAAGGCGACCGGGCGCATCCTGTGCGTCGGACCGCGCATCCCCGAAATGTCCGACGGCAAGCACGTCGCGCTCGAAAACGATCTCTGCACCTGCCGCTGTTCGCCTTCGCCCAAGCTGCTGCCGGTGCAGATCATGCGCAGCCAGGTGCTCAAGGATACCGGACGCGCGCTATCCAATTCCGACAGTGCCCCGGCGCGCGCGCCGCGCGGCGAGCAGCGCGGGCCGAGCTTCAACGAGCGCTTCGTGCTGCTCGACGAAGAAACGGGCGACCCGCTGGTGCACAAGGAATACGCGGTGGTGCGCGCCAGCGGCCAGCTCGAATTCGGCACCTCCGACCGCAACGGCTATACCCACCTGCTGTCGACGACGGCGATGGCCGAATCGGTCGAACTGTTTGTCTAGGACGCAGCATGAGCGCGACCCTCATTTCGCCGTCCGGCGCCGTCCTGCACCACCGGGCGCGCCTGAACACCACCCCGGCTGAGGAGGCCGAAGCCAAGACGGTGCGCATCCGCCTGGAAAAAGCTTGCCGGCTTGAAGAAAACCGGATCTACCTCAAGCAGCCCAATGTGCGCGCATTCCTGCGTGCGATGTGCCACTGCCTGGGCGGCGGCGTCGATTTTCTCGACGGCGCCATCCGCGGCCGGCGCAACGATCCGTGGCGATTTACCGACTTTTCCACCCATCCCGGTCCGGGCCACAATGGCACCAGTACCGCCGCCGGCCTGTACCGCATTACGCGCGAGGTGTGGCAAGAGGTCGGCGCGCGCATGGACCTGAGCGATTTCTGCGCCGAGACGCAGGAACTGATTGCCGTTGAAGTGCTGCGCGGCCTCGGTGTGCTGGGCAAGATCCAGGCCGGCGACATCGACGCCACGCTGGTGGTCGCCGCCTCGTTCTGGCCCGGTTTGCCCAACACCCCGGGCAGCCAGGCGCGCTTCGCGGCGCCGGACGCGGGCTACGCGAGCTTCGTGCAAAAGTACGGCGAGTGCGGCGGCGTCATCCAGGCGCAGGCCGAGCAGGTGCCGCCACTGCGCGGTTAGGACCTCGGGCAAGGCTGGCGTCGCCCGGCCGCTACTGAGCCCCGTTACTGCGCCGCTGACTGCGCCGCCCTGGCCGGGCCGCCCTGGCGCTGCTGCCATTCCAGCCCCGGACGCGCCACCCGGAATTGCAGCAGCTGCCCATTTTCCACCTCGGTCACATACGCCGTGCGCCCGTCCGGCCCGCCGAAGCTGAGATTGCTCGGCTTCTTGCCGGGCAGGGCGATTTCGGCCAGGATGCGTCCCTGCGGCGACAGCTTGACCACCGTGCCCTTGCCGATGCGCGTGACGTACAGGTTGCCGTCGATATCGACGCGCATGCCGTCGAGCCCGTGATCGGCGAAGCTGGCGATGCGGCGCTTGCCGCCGAGCGTGCCGTCGGGCGCGATCGCGAACGCCCACACCACGCGCTGCACGCTCTCGTTCACGTACAAGGTGCGCCCGTCGGGGCTGACGTCGATGCCGTTGGCGGTGCCGAGCTGGTCGGCCGCAAGCGTCACCGTGCCGTCGCGCTCGATGCGCCACACCCGTCCGCTACTCTTCTTCCAGTCCGGATCGCTCGCATAGATGACCCCGGCGGCCGTGATGGCCAGGTCGTTCGGCTGGCTCATGGCGCTTTCCCGCGCGTGGATGGCGATGGCGCCGCTGGCCGGATCGATCCGGTAGATCGTGTGTTCGACGTAATCGGCAACGTACATCGCGCCGTCGGGCCCGAAGCGGATGCCGTTGCCCACGCTGGTGCCGGGCAGGGTCGCGAACACCTCGGCCTCGCCGTTCGGCTTGACCTTGCCGATGGTTTGCTGACGCGCGAAATTAACCGCGTACACGTTACCGGCGGCATCGACCGCCGGCCCTTCCACGCCGAAGGTGAACGACTGGGGCGCCGTCAGGGCGCTGGCCACGTGCAGGCGTTCCAGGGTAGCCGGGGGCGCGCCCGCTGCTGCTGCGGGGTGCGCCAGAAAGGCGGCAAAGGCCAGCGCGCACGCCAGCCGGGTCGAGGTCGTCATGAAGCTCCGATCGGAAAATCGCCGGTCATCCGGCCGGCACCTAGTGTACTTGATGATGAGGTAAGCTTCGTGTTTTGATAATGCTCAGCCAGGTGACAAGTTTGAACGGACAATACAAGAAGCCGCTGCTGATTGCGGCGGCGATCGGCACCATCGGCGCGGGCGGCGCCTGGTACGCGCTGCAGCGCGGCGAGCAGCCGGCGGTGGCGAGGGTCGCGGCGATGGTCGGCATCAAGCCGCGTCCGACCGTGCTGGGCTGGCCGGTGAGCATCGGTACCGTGGCCGGCAACGGCAGCGCCGGCTTTGCCGATGGCAGCGCGGCGCAGGCCCGCTTTTCCGACCCCTTCGGCCTTGTCGTCGACCGCGCCGGCAACCTGTTCGTGGCCGACGCCGGCGACAACAACCGGATCCGCAAAATCACGCCCGAGGGACTGGTGTCCACCCTCGCTGGCGGCAAGGAAGGCTTTGCCGACGGCAGCGGCGCCGCCGCGCAGTTTCACACGCCGTCCGGCATGGCCATCGACGGCGCCGGCAACCTGTATGTGGCTGACACCGGCAACAACGCCATTCGCAAAGTCACCCCGCAAGGCGTGGTCAGCACGATTGCCGGCGGCGGCGTGGCCGGCTACCTGGACGGCGCGGTGGGCGTGGCCATGTTCAACGGGCCGGTCGGGGTGGCGGTCGACAAGGCCGGCGTGGTGTACGTGGCCGACACCTACAACGACCGCATCCGTGCGATTGCGCCCGACGGCACCGTCAGGACGATTGCCGGCGGCGCGCCCGGCTACGTGGACGGGCCGCTGGCCGCCGCGCAATTCGACACGCCCACCTCGGTCGTGGCCGACGCCAAGGGCAACCTGTACGTGGCCGACACCAGCAACGGCGCGGTGCGCAAGCTGGCCCCGGACGGGCAGGTGAGCACGGTGGCGATCGCGCCGGACGACGCCGAAAAGCCGCTGCTGCGGCGCCCGGTCGCCCTGGCGCTCACGCATGACGGCTTCCTGTACGTGGGCGACATCTGGCGTGGGCGCATCCTGCAGGTCAGTCCCGACGGCCTCTTGCAGGGCCTGACCGGCATCGGCGTCGACATCGAGGTGGGCGACGACAAGGCGGTGCGCTTTCACCGGCCCAGCGCGATTGCGCTCGACCGCGCGGGCGGCCTGTACGTGAGCGATGCCGTCAAGCGCACCGTGCACCGGGTTTCGCCGCGGCGCGACGGCGCAACGGCGGTGCTGGCGCCCAAGGCGGCGCCGCTGGTGGCCGCAGCGGCACCGGTTGCCGCGTCGGCTACCGTGCCTGCATCCCAGGCAGCGGCAGCGCCCGCAACGCCGGTATCGCCAGCCGCCGCGCCGCTTGCCGCGCCTGCTTACCAGGCTGCAGCGCCCGCAGCGGCGGCCACGGCCGCGCGTTTTCCCTGGCCCTTCAAGCCGCAGGACCAGCGCCACGAAGTGGTCGGCACCATCGGCGAAGTGCGCGGCAGTTACGGCGGCGAAAGCCGCCACCACTTCCACAGCGGCCTCGATGTGCAGGCCGACATGGGCGTGCCGGTGCTGGCGGTGGCCGACGAAAAGGTCAGCAGCCCGGTACCGAACTGGGCTTTCGGCGAGGTCGGCGAAGGCATGAGCATCGACAGCATGGCCTACATCCACATGCGGGTCGGGCGCACGGGGAAGGATGCGCCGCTCGATCCGGCGCGCTTCATCATGCTCGATAACGAGAAAGGCAAGGCGGCGCGCATGCGCGTGCGGCGCGGCACGCGCTTTCACGTCGGCGACGCGCTGGGCACGGTCAACCGCATGTTTCACGTGCACCTGGTGTACCAGCCGGGCGGGGTGGAAGCCAATCCGATGGTGCTGCCGTTCACCGGTTTCAGCGACCAGGTGGCGCCGCGCATCGACAAGATCGAGCTGGTCGACGCGGCCGGCAAGGCGCTGGCGCGCAAACCGGGCAAGCGCGTGCTGGTGGCGCGCGGCGCCGGGCCGCTGGGGATCGTGGTCGACGCCTACGACCAGGCCGACGGCAACGCCGCGCGGCGCAAGCTCGGTCTGTACAAGGTGGGTTACCAGGTGCTGCGGGCGGACGGCACGCCGGTGGCCGGCTTCGCCGCGCCGCTGGTCAACATCGAATTTAACAAGCTGCCGCCGGACCCGGAAAGCGTCAAGCTGGCGTATGCCTACAACAGCGGCATTACCGTGTATGGCAGCGCGACGACGCGGTTCCTGTATGTGGTGACCAACACCGTGCGCGACGGCGTGGCGAAAACCGGAAGCTGGGACCCGGCCGCGCTGGCGCCGGGCGACTACCTGATCCGCATCTTCGCCGCCGACTATGTCGGCAACGAAGCGCTGAACGGACGCGACCTGCCGATCACGGTGCAATGACGCAGGAGGGCCGGCGTGGTGCTGCCTGCGCCGGCCCGGATGTGCTTCAGGCGGCGATGCTTGCCGCGCGATTGCGGCGATGGGTGAGGAAGCCCATCATCGCCATGCCGGTCAGGAACATGGCATAGGTTTCCGGTTCCGGGACTGCGCTGACCAGGTTATCCGTATTGCTGAAGCTGGTGAAGGTGCCGGCGGGCGCCATGAACTGCGCCTGCTGTCCGCCATCGCAGCAGCCCTCGAAACCGTAGATGGTCAGGGTGTGGTTGCCCGCGCCTACATTGACCGCCGCGTTGAAATACTGCGACGCATTGTCGTACTGGCCGGCCCACCACATATCGTGGCTTTTCGCGTCGAGCGCCACACCATTCAGGAACAGCGCGCCGCCGTAACCGAAATCGACCCCAGCGCGGAACTGCCAGAGGCCGGCATTGGCTTGCGTCACGCCGAACTGGATGGTCGACTTCAGCGCAAAATTACTGTTCCCGCCGAACAGGCTGGCGTGGGTGATGTTGTTGTACGAATCGACGGTCGTTTTCGTGTAGGTCGTGCCCTGCAGCGAGCTGTTCACGGCGCTCTGGTAGGCGCCCGCGCCGGAAAGCAAGCCGGACGGCGTGGCGGAAGCCGATTCGATGGTGATCGTGCTGGCGCAGACAGTACCGGCGACGCCCAGCAAGGCAGCGGCGGCCAAGACCCATGAGAGATTCTTTTTCATATATTTTCCTGGACGAGGACCGCGCGCGCAACGGCGGCGCGGTCGGGATGAAAGAAGTTTTCGCTCTGCACGGACGTCCAAGGCTGCGATGGACGGTCAGTTTGGGTGCTGGCGCTGAATCAGGGTGCACCGGAACGTTGTCGGATGCACGAACAGTAAATCAAGAGTAGCATAAATTATCGCAGAACAACTTGCTCTGACGCACTGTTTGCCTTTTGCAACGCCTCTCCTACAACAGGCGTCAAAACGCCAAAAGGTATCGGTAGTGGGGGTAGGAGTTTTGGTGTCAGACGATGGCGTGGCCAAGCAGGGCGCCAGTGTGACGGCCGTCGTAGAGCCGGAAGAGTTCGGCAGCGAATCGTCCTACCACCGGGGTCTGACCTCTGATTCGATATATTTTTTGTTGCTAATCAGAGG